>JBFXKO010000032.1:0-45109 GCA_050173715.1 Sedimentibacter sp. | reverse complement strand
AAATGGAATAGTGACTTTGAAATGGGGAGGTTACATGGGGAGGTCGTGACTTGGGGACGACTGTGACAAGGGCCCGGGGTTGTTGTCATACATGGTATGAAAAAAACCCCGTCCCATTGTCACGCCCCTTGTCACGCCCCTTGTCACGCCCCTTGTCACGCCCCTTGTCACGCCCCTTGTCACGCCCCTTGTCACGCCCCTTGTCACGCCCCTTGTCACGCCCCCTTGTCACGCCCTTGTCAAAATGCTTGTTAAAAAATAGGGTTAGCCATCATTGACATAAAACAAGCGTTGATATATTATTAATATAAAAGAAAGCAGGTGAAATATGGCCAAGATAAAAACAAAGTTCGTTTGTCAGGAATGCGGTTATGAAACTGCAAAATGGCTTGGTAAGTGCCCATCCTGCGGTCAATGGAACACTTTTGTGGAAGAAATAGAGCAAAGAGCAAGTGATTCTAAAAGTCAGAGGGGCATCAGTAAAGGTAAATTAGAAAAAATTCAAAATATAACTTCAACAAAAAAGGAAAGATATTCAACAGGTAGCAAGGAAATGGATAGGGTTCTTGGAGGCGGCATAATAAAAAGCTCCTTAGTGTTAGTTGGCGGGGACCCGGGAATTGGTAAATCCACATTGCTTTTACAGGTTGCCGATTATATTTCAAAACACAATTTAAAAGTTTTATATGTTTCGGGAGAAGAATCAGGAGAGCAAATTAAAATCAGGGCAGACCGTTTGGGAGTCAGCGACGGAGAATTATATGTTCTTGCTGAAACAAATATTGATATAATAAGGGAATTTGTTGAAAAAGAAGAACCAGATCTTTTGGTGCTTGATTCAATTCAAACCATATACTCGCCGGAAGTTGTTTCAGCTCCAGGCAGCGTTAGTCAGGTAAGAGAAGTTACAGCAATGGTTATGCGAATGACTAAGGTGAGAAATATGGCTTCTTTTATTGTTGGTCATGTGACAAAATCAGGTGCAATCGCAGGACCGAGGGTTTTGGAACACATGGTTGATACGGTGTTGTATTTTGAAGGTGAAAGACACTTTGCATATCGTATATTAAGATCAGTGAAAAATCGTTTTGGTTCTACAAATGAAATTGGAATTTTCGAAATGAGAGAAAGAGGATTAGTGGAAGTTGAAAATCCCTCAGAGGTCTTCTTGAAGGGACGACCAGTTGATGCCTACGGTACTGTGGTTACAGCAGCTATGGAAGGTACAAGACCTGTGCTCATTGAAATACAAGCTTTGGTTACATATTCTCCAGCAGGGTTTGCTAACAGGGTTACAACAGGCATAGACAAAAACAGGGCAGCAATGCTTATTGCTGTTTTAGAAAAGAAAGCAGGATTAGCCATTCAAAGCTCAGATACCTTTATTAATGTTACAGGAGGTCTGCAGTTAAGAGAGCCTGCTGCTGATTTAGCCATACTATGTGCTATTGCTTCAAGTTTCAAGGAAATTCCTGTTGATTTTAAAACCATTTTGATTGGCGAGGTTGGCTTGACAGGCGAAATCAGGGGAGTTAATTCCATTGAAAAAAGATTAATAGAAGCACAAAAAATGGGATTTGAAAAAGCAATCATCGCAGAATCAAATGATAATATGAAAGATATAAAAAATATTGATATTATACCTGTGAATAACATACGACAGGTGATGGATTTATTATTTTAAAGGGAAGTGAGTAGGTGGAATCTATTTATGTGGCTTTAATTAGCTATGGATTAAATGAAGTAGCTGCTAAATATTTGTATTATTTTATTTTGATGCTTATAATTTTGGCTTGTTCAATTACCGTAACCTTAATTACATATAAAATAATATTGAGGTTTTTGATTAAACGAATTAAAAATAACAAATATCATTGGGATGATATATTGCTGAAAAATAACGTTTTTCATAGAATGGCAATGGTTGTTCCGGGTATTGTGGTTTTTAACGGGGCATATTTATTTGAAGAGTTTTCCGTTATTATTTCAAAGCTTTCAATAATCTATATATTTATAATTGTTATGCTTATAGGAAAAGCATCGTTAAAATCTGCTGAAGATATTTACAGAGACTTTCCCATTTCCAAGGATAGACCTATTAAGGGATTTTTGCAGGTAATTGAAATCCTGCTATATATAATAATTGTTATATTAATAATATCAACCATGATTGACAAAAGTCCTGTGGCTTTAATAAGTGGAATAGGTGCATTAACTGCGTTAACTACATTGATTTTTAAGGATTCTATAGTTGGTTTTGTTGCTGGTATGCAGTTAACATGGAATGATATGCTTAGAATTGGTGATTGGATTGAAATGCCTAAATATGGAGCGGATGGGGATGTAATTGATATTTCATTGAATACAGTGAAAATTCAGAATTTTGATAAAACTATAGTTACAATACCAACATATGCCCTTGTTTCAGACTCCTTCAAAAATTGGAGAGGTATGCAGGAAATAGGAGCAAGGCGTATTAAGCGTTCATTTAATATTGATATTACAAGCATTAAATTTTGTACAGATGAAATGCTTGAAAAATATAAGAAGATTAATTTTTTAAAAAGCTATATTGAAGAAAAAGAAATAGAATTAAATGAATTCAATGAAAAAATAGAAAATACTGATTGGCTTATTAATGGCAGAAACTTAACTAATATTGGTGTTTTCAGAATTTATGCTCAAAATTATATAAACAGTCATCCTAAAATACATAGTGGAATGACTCGCATGGTAAGACAATTAGCACCAAGTGAAAATGGACTTCCATTGGAAGTATATGTATTTGTTAATGATATAGATTGGAATATATATGAAAAAGCACAATCGGATATTTTTGACCATTTATTTGCAGTAGCAAAATATTTTGACTTAAGGATATTTCAAAATCCTTCAAGCTATGACTTTAATAAAATACTAGAAAGGTAATAATTATGCTGGAATTTTTGAGAAAAGAAGGAATAAAAGAAAAATTAATTACTGAAGTAGTGAAATTCAGAGAATTTTATAAGGTGGATCCTAAAATCGAATACAGGATACCTCAGCCTAAATATAGTTATTATGGCAATGAAGTATGGGAGCAGGCAATAACAGCTCTATTATGCGGAGAAAACATCTTGCTAGTTGGCTCAAAGGCAACAGGGAAAAATGTGTTAGCGGAAAATTTATCACTTTTATTTGGAAGACCTAAGTGGGATATTTCATTTCATGTTAATACAGATTCATCAACTCTTATAGGAACTGACACATTTGAAAACGGACAGGTAGTTTTCAGACACGGACCTATTTACGAATGTGCTAAGTGGGGAGGATTTGGAGTATTGGATGAAATAAACATGGCAAAAAATGATTCCATGGCAGTTCTTCATGCTACTTTGGATTACAGAAGAATCATTGATGTTCCTGGTTATGATAAAATTGCATTGGATGATGCAGTAAGATTCATTGCAACAATGAATTACGGATATGCCGGAACAAGAGAGCTTAATGAGGCGTTGACATCTCGTTTTATGGTCATAAATATGCCTGCTATTTCATCAGAGAATTTAAAGAAGCTTCTAGTTATTGAATTTCCTAATATAAAAGAGGATTTTCTGGGCCAATTTATCGGATTGTTTCAGGATTTGAAATTGAAAAGCGAGAATTCAGAAATTTCAACTAAGTCTGTGGACTTAAGAGGACTTATTTCTTCTATTCATCTAATGGATAAGGGACTTGATGCAAATAAGGCACTGGAAATGGGAATTACTAATAAATCTTTTGATGAATTTGAAAAAAAACTGGTTGAAGACGTGATACGCCTAAGAATACCTGAAAAACTTGAAAGGAATGAAATATTTACAAATTGATATGATTAAGCAAATAGATGAAAAAAAGAGAGCACTTAATATTATCTGGAATGCAAGTGATGATTATTCCTTTCAGCCTGATTTTAAGGTATTTGATGAAAACGGCAAAGCCGATTTATATCGCAACTTCATAATCGGTGCTGCTTATAAATATTATGATTGCAAGCTTTTAAAAGCATTTTTTAATTATTTAAAAACGGATTCAGCCCATGAATTTTATGAGCATTTGTTTTGGATTGGACTTGAAAATAGCATATATCTCAAGGCAAAAAAAGATAGACCCATACTTAAAAATTTAAGAAGGCATTATTCTAAAAAAGTTTTAAGGGGAGATATGCCTCCTATAGAAAGCGCTATATTAAATGAAATTAAAATAGCTCATTACAAAAGAGTGTTAGGTATTAATCCGACAGCAGAGGAACGTGTCATTGATATATTAAACGAGCTTGAATTTAAAGAGAATATGAATACGGGCGAAATAATTTCTTCCATGAACGAAATTATTAATAAATATTTCAAGTTCAGAGCGGGAAGCTATGAAATATTATTAGAAGATTCAAAGGAAAAGAAAAAGCCATCACAGTTTGAAGCTTCAAAAGAATATTCTGATGAAAAAGAGGATGCAGGTTATTCATTAATGAAGAACCTGGTTATTGAGTCCGCTGAAACCACAAGGGATTTTTACTTTGAGCAAGATGATGAATTGAAAATGAAAAATTTTAATCTTCATAAATTTAAAGGTGACAGAGTTAAAACAGATAGAACTTACATTCAAAAATATTACGGATTGTCAATGTACCAAGAGCACAAGGTGCAAAAGCTTGAACAACTTTTATGCACAGACAATCATAAGAAAGCAAATTTGCACTTTACAAGGGGAGAGCTTGACCAAACCCTTGATGCAGATGCCATGTACAATAAAAAGCAAGCTAACGAACAAAGAGAATCTAATTTAGAATATTATTATAATGACTACTCTAAAAACAATAACAGCATCATAAGACTTACAAACAAAATAAGGAATACAATGTTAGTTAATTTTGAATCATCCATAGTAAGGTCAAAACACGGAACAATAGATGCAAGGAGAATTTGGAGAAGCATACATGTTAACGACAACAAGGTGTTTAACAAGGACTTGAAAAATGACATTGGAAATATAACTGTGGATATTCTTTTGGACAGCTCTGCTTCACAGCATGAAAGACAGGAAATTATAGCCACCCAAGGCTACATCATAGCGGAAAGTCTCACAAGATGCCAAATACCCGTTAAAGTATATTCCTTTTGCAGTTTAAGAGGCTATACTATATTTAATCTTTTCAGAGATTACGATGAAATTAATAAAAACGATAAAGTATTTAACTACAGGCCATCAGGCTCTAACCGTGACGGTCTGGCCATAAGGACTGCTGTCCACATGATGGAGAATACCCAAAGCGAAAACAAAATATTAATTGCCCTTTCAGACTGCAAGCCCTATGATATGGAAATGAACCCCGGAACAGGCATAATCCCTCTTCGAACTGAGTATTCGGGAGTCAAGGGAGTAAATGACACAGCCTATGAAGTGAAAAGAGGAATAATGAAGGGCAATTCAATTCTTTGCGTTTTTACAGGAGAAGATGAAGACGTCCCATCAGCCAAAAGAATTTACGGACATAATTTTGTAAGAATACATTCTTTAGACAAATTTGCTGATATAGTGGGAATTTTATTGCAGAATCAGTTGAAAAATTTGTAATTTTTATTTGGAGTAGAAATAATAAACATAATATGCTACAACAAGCATTATTATTTTGTTATTTCGTTTAATAGATTTTCTGAACATTAAATAGGAGATGGTTAAAAATGTTGGAAGATATTTTAAGAGAACAAAATAATTTTAAAATGGTAAAGTCAATAATTGAAACCTCTTATGATGGTATTTATATCACTGACGGTGATGCAAATACTATTTATGTAAATAAAAGCTACGAACGAATTACCGGGTTAAATAGGGAGGAACTTTTGGGTAAAAATATGGCTGATATTGTTAAAGAGGGCATCATGTCAGAAGCAACATCGTTTTGGGTAATAAAAAATAAGGTACCCATAACTGTCCATCAAGCTTTCAATACTGGAAAAAGCGCATTGGTAACAAGTACTCCTTTTTTTGATGAAAACAAGGAAATTAAAATGATAGTAACAAATGTTAGGGATATTACAGAATTAAAAGAATTACAAGAAAAAGATAAGCAAAGGAAAAATGAAAATACCAAATATAAAGGTATAATCGAAGAATTAAAACTGCAAATAGCAAGCAATGAGTTTATAATAGCGGAAGATGAAGAAATGTTAAATTTATTGCTGTTGGCCAAAAGAGTAGCACGCGTAGATGCTACTATATTGATAAATGGTGAAACCGGCTCCGGGAAAGAAGTGCTTGCTAAATATATATACAATAACAGCCTTAGAAAAGATAAGCCATTTATTAAGATCAATTGTGGCGCTATTCCAGAGAACCTCATGGAGTCTGAATTTTTTGGATATACAGAGGGTGCATTTACTGGTGCAACAAAGGGTGGAAAGATGGGTATATTTGAAGCTGCCAATAATGGAACATTATTGCTTGATGAAGTTGGTGAGTTACCATTACATATGCAGGTAAAGCTCCTGAGGGTATTGCAAGAAGGAGAACTTGAAAGAGTTGGCAGCAATACTACAATAAAAGTCGATGTTCGAATAATTGCAGCAACAAACAGAAATTTAGAGGACATGGTTACTAAAGGATTATTTAGAGAGGATTTATTTTACCGATTAAATGTAGTACAACTTAAGGTCATACCTTTAAGTGATAGAAAATCAAGCATAATACCTTTGGTTGAATATTTTTTAAATGTTTTTAATAAAAAATACGGTATGAACAAGTCAATTTCTAAAGAAGCTTTAAAGTATTTTTATGAATACGATTGGCCGGGTAATGTAAGAGAACTTAGAAACCTTGTTGAAATGTTAGTTGTGACAACAATGGAAGAAACAATAAATGTGAATAATGTGCCAAACAATATAAAGGGAAAAAATATAATTATTGAAGACGTTCCTAGTAATTTTATACCAAAATTAGAAGAAGCAGTAGCAGAGGTTGAAAAAGAATGGATTGTAAAATCATTTGAAAAACATGGAAATGTAAGAGGAGCCGCAAAGGAGTTGGGAATAGACCCTGCAACTTTTGTTAGAAAAAGAAAAAAGTATTTAAAAAACATTTAAGTTGCAATAATGCAACAACTGTTGCATTTTTTCAATTGAAAACATTTTCAAAAATTGTCAGAAAATTAATAGTTTAATATTTTAAACTGTTGCAATAATTCAACAAGAATGTTAAACCAATATAATCGTTTTTAGAGAAATAGCTAAAACTCAATGTTTTTTAGCTATTTATTTTATATATTTAATTGGCACAGTAATTGCTTATTATTATGTTGAATTAAAAAAGAAAGGAAGTAACAAAATGGCTTTAATGACTGGGGAACAATATATTGAAAGTATTAGAAAAATGAATATGAATATATATATGTTTGGCGAAAAGGTTGAAAATCATGTTGATAATCCTATACTTAGACCTTCATTAAACTCTGTAAAGGCAACATATGATTTAGCGCAATTGCCTGAATATGAAGATTTAATGACAGCAACATCATCTGTTACAGGACAAAAGATAAACAGATTTACACATATTCATCAAAGTACCGAAGATCTCGTTAAAAAAGTAAAAATGCAAAGATTATTGGGACAAAAAACTGCTTCATGTTTCCAAAGATGCGTAGGAATGGATAGTCTTAATGCTGTATACAGCACAGCGTATGAAGTGGATAAAGAACATGGGACTAATTATTTTAATAACTTTATGGAATATTTAAAGTATGCGCAAGAAAACGATTTGACAATTGACGGGGCTATGACTGACCCTAAAGGGGATCGTTCGCTATCACCAAGCATGCAAGCTGATCCTGATTTATATCTTAGAGTAGTAGAAAGAAGAGAAGACGGGGTAGTAGTAAGAGGTGCAAAAGCACATCAAACAGGTATATGTAATTCACATGAAGTTTTAGTAATGCCTACAATAGCTATGGGATCTGATGATAAGGACTATGCAATTGCATTTTCTGTTCCTGTTGATGCTGAAGGAATATTTATGATAGTTGGACGTCAATCATGTGATACAAGAAAGCTGGAAGGTTCAAAGATTGATGTGGGAAATAGTGAGTTTGGCGGAATGGAAGCGCTTCTGATATTCGAAGACGTCTTTGTTCCAAATGAAAGATTATTCTTAAACGGTGAAACTGAATTTGCGGGAATGTTGGTTGAAAGATTTGCAGGTTACCATAGACAAAGCTACGGCGGATGCAAGGTTGGAGTAGGTGATGTATTAATTGGGGCAGCAGCTTTGATAGCTGACTACAACGGAGCGCAAAAAGCATCCCATGTAAAAGATAAGCTAATTGAAATGACACATTTAAACGAAACATTGTACAGCTGCGGGATAGCATGTTCAGCAGAAGGGCACAAGACAGAATCAGGTAATTACATAATAGACTTATTGCTTGCAAACGTGTGTAAACAAAATATAACAAGATTTCCTTATGAAATAGCCAGATTAGCTGAAGATATAGCGGGCGGATTAATGGTTACAGCTCCATCAGAAAAGGATTTAAGAGACTCTTACGTAGGAAAATATATTGAAAAATATTTGCAAGGAGTAAATGGTGTAACAGTAGAAAATAGACTTAAGATATTAAGACTTATTGAAAATATTACATTGGGTACTGCAGCAGTTGGCTACAGAACAGAATCAATGCATGGTGCAGGTTCGCCTCAGGCTCAGAGAATTATGATATCCAGACAAGGCAATATTAGCGGAAAGAAAGAATTAGCAAAAGCTATTGCTAAAATTGATGAGTAATGTGTAATATGCAGGAAAATATTGAACAAATATTAGACAAATATGTAAGACCTCAACTTTCAATACATTATGGAGATATTAAGATAATTGATTTTACAAACGGAATATTGAAAGTAAAGTTGTTAGGGCAGTGTAGCAACTGCCCTTCTTCAAAGTATACTGTAGAAGATATTGTTGAAAAACAACTACGAGAGCATTTTCCAGAGATAGAAAAGGTTGAATTAATTAACGAAATCAGTGAAGAATTGTTAGACTTTGCAAGAAGGATTTTAAATAGGGACAATAAGCAATGAAAATAGGAATTAAATATTGCGGTGGCTGTAATCCGAGTTTTGATAGAATACGGTTTGTAAAATTATTAAAAAAAGAATTTGCTGACATGGCTTTTGAAACTGCAGACAAAGATGTAAATTATTATTTGTTAATAGTTATATGCGGCTGTATGAGAGCATGTGCAAATACTATAGATTATAAATATAGAGAAATATTGTACATAACTAAAGAAACCGATTTTGCAAGGGCAAAAGGCATAATATTAGAGCTTTACGCCAATTAAAGCGTATAAAAATTTAAGGGACATTATGTTTATAATTCAAAAAATATTAAATGTATTTCTAAAATAAGGAGAAATTAAAATGACTAGGCGAAGAACTCAAACAATGGATGGAAACACAGCTGCAGCGTATGCATCATATGCATTTACAGATGTAGCGGCAATCTATCCAATAACACCTTCATCACCTATGGCTGGTTTAGTTGATGATTGGTCATCAAAGGGCAAAAAAAATATTTTTGGTGAAACAGTATTAGTAAAAGAAATGCAGTCTGAAGGCGGTGCAGCAGGTACGCTTCATGGTGCCTTGCAATCAGGTGCCCTCACTACTACATATACAGCATCACAAGGATTATTGCTAAAGATTCCTAATATGTACAAAATTGCCGGAGAACTTTTACCTGCAGTATTCCATGTTAGTGCAAGGTCCTTAGCATCTAACTCGTTAAGTATTTTCGGAGACCATCAAGATGTTATGTCAACAAGACAAACAGGATTTACATTGCTGGCATCAAGTAACGTTCAGCAAGCAATGGATTTAGGTGCGATTGCTCATTTAAGTGCAATAAAATCAAGATTGCCTGTACTTCATTTCTTTGATGGCTTTAGAACATCACATGAAGTACAAAAGATTGAAGTATTAGAATACGATGAATTGGAAAAACTTGTAGACTTTGATTCTGTTAAAGCGTTCAGAAATAATTCTTTAAGCCCAAATCATCCTGTTCTTAGAGGAACAACTCAAAACCCTGATGTATTCTTCCAACTGAGAGAATCCATCAATAAATTCCATGATGCAGTGCCTGGAATTGTACAATTATACATGGATGAAATCAATAAATTAACAGGCAGAAACTATAAATTATTTGATTATTATGGAGCAGAAGATGCGGAAAATATTATCATAGCGATGGGTTCAGGCTGTGAAACAATAAGTGAAGTAGTTGATTATTTAAATAATAAAGGTGAAAAGGTAGGTCTTTTGGAAGTTCACCTTTATAGACCATTTGCAGCAGAATTTATGTTAAATGAAATACCTAAGTCAGTTAAGAGGATTGCTGTTCTAGACAGAACAAAAGAACCAGGTGCAAACGGAGAACCTTTATATATTGATGCTAGAAATGCATTTTTTAATGTTGAAAATGCTCCGTTAATTGTTGGAGGAAGATATGGATTAGGTTCTAAAGACTTTAAACCTGATGATGTATTATCGGTTTTCAACAACTTAAAATCAGTAAACCCTAAAAATGATTTTACAGTTAGCATTGTTGATGATATTACTAATAAATCACTTCCATTGCCTACAGAAAGTATAGATACTACTCCAAAAGGAACAATTGCATGTAAGTTTTGGGGCTATGGTTCTGATGGAACAGTAAGTGCCAACAAATCAGCAATAAAAATTATAGGAGACAATACTGATTTTTATGCACAGGCATACTTTGAATATGATGCTAAAAAATCCGGAGGCTTAACAATATCACACTTAAGATTTGGACAATCTCCTATTAGAGAGCCATACACAATCAACAGAGCTGATTTTATAGCATGTCATAACCAAGCATATGTTAACAAATATGATTTGTTAGCGGGAATTAAAAAAGGCGGAAAGTTCTTGCTTAACTGTATATGGAATGAAGAAGAGCTTGAAAGCCACCTTCCTGCAACCATGAAAAAAGCAATAGTAGAAAATCAAGTAGAATTCTATGTAATAAATGCTGTTGACATAGCTAAGGAAATTGGACTTGGCGGTCGTATTAACATGATTATGCAAGCTGCATTCTTTAAATTGGCAGGGATAATTCCAGTTGAGGAAGTTTCAAAATATCTGAAAAATGAAGTTGAAAAATCATATGGAAATAAAGGTCAAGCAGTAATCGACATGAACTATCTGTCAGTTGATAAGGGATTTGACAGTATTAAAAAAATAAATGTTCCGGAATCATGGAAGACAGCAGCTGAGAATACTGATGAAAAGTCAACTGAAATGCCTGAGTTTGTTGGCAAAATCATAAATGTCATGAACAGACAAGAAGGAGATAAGCTGCCTGTAAGCACTTTCTTGAATCGTGAAGATGGTTCATTCCCGTTAGGGGTTACCGCATACGAAAAACGTGAAATAGCGATAGAGGTTCCATTGTGGGATTCTTCTAAATGTATCCAATGTAATCAATGTTCATTTGTATGTCCTCATTCAGTAATTAGACCGACTTTGCTTACAGAATCAGAATTGACAAATGCACCAGGAGGATTTAAGACAGTTGCAGCAACAGGATTTAAGGATATGCAGTATCATTTGGCAATTTCGGCTCAGGATTGTACAGGATGCGGCAACTGCGTTGACATATGTCCTGCTAAGGAAAAAGCAATAGAAATGAAGCCGTTAGAAATTAACAGAGAGCAATATATTAAGAATTGGAACTTTGCAAAAGACGTAATTCCTAAAGAATTGTCTGACAAAGTAGTAAAAACAGTGAAAGGAAGCCAATTCAAGAAACCATTGCTTGAATTTTCAGGAGCCTGTGCAGGCTGTGGCGAAACTCCTTATGCTAAGTTAGTTACTCAAATGTTTGGAGACAGAATGATGATTTCCAATGCAGCGGGCTGTTCAACTGTATGGGGCGGTTCTCCGCAAGTATCTTATACAACTAATCATAAGGGATATGGTCCATCTTGGGGATTCTCTCTATTTGAAGATAATGCAGAGTATGGTTTCGGTATGTACCTTGGTGTTCAAAAAATCAGAAATGCTACAAAGGATAAGGCTATTGATGCTATAGAAAACGGTGTTGGTGGACAAGTAAAAGAAGCTTTGCAGCAGTGGCTTGACGGATTTGATGATTCTGAGGGTACAAGAGGTAGAGCAGATAAGTTAGCAGCTGCATTAGAAAGCGAAAAAGGAACAGATATATTATTAAATAAAATATATGATAATAAAGATTATTTTGTAAAAAGATCACATTGGATCTTTGGCGGTGATGGTTGGGCATATGACATAGGTTACGGCGGATTAGACCATGTGCTTGCTTCTGGAGAAAATGTTAACGTCTTAGTATTTGATACAGAAGTATATTCTAATACAGGAGGCCAATCTTCAAAGGCTACCCCAACTGCAGCAATAGCAGAATTTGCTTCAAGCGGCAAGAGAACAAGAAAGAAAGACTTAGGTCTTATGGCAATGAGCTATGGATATGTATATGTGGCACAAATAGCTATGGGAGCAGATAAAAATCAAACTCTTAAAACTATACTTGAAGCAGAAAGTTATTCAGGTCCCTCTTTGATTATTGCATACTCTCCTTGTATAAATCATGGAATTAAGGCTGGTATGGGAAAAACACAAGAACAAGAAAAAAATGCAGTAGAAGCTGGATATTGGTCATTGTACAGATACAATCCATTGCTTGAACAAGAAGGAAAGAATCCATTTACATTAGATTCTAAAGAACCAACAAAAGATTTCAAAGAATTTATGATGAGTGAAGTAAGATATGCATCTTTATTTAAGATGTTCCCTGAAAGAGCAGACGAATTATTTGCTAAAGCTGAAGAAGATGCTAAATTCAGATATAACAAATATGTGCAGCTTGCTAAAAATGATACAGTAGTAGAAGCATTTTAATGTAAAGTTGTGAAAATATAACATATATAATCATTTAAATATGGTGTAAAGTAAATAGTGTCTATGCCCTTGACATTGTTCAAGGGTAAGACACTAATGGAATAATTGATTACTAATAAAATTAAATATAAATTGACATTAAATTATACAAAGGAGAAAAAAATGAAGGTAGTAATATGCGATTATGAATTTGAAAACGTTGAACCGGAGAAAGAAGCCTTAAAAACGGTTCCAAATTTGGAATTTTTCCCTGATGCACAATGTAAAACAGAAGAAGAGGTTATTGAACTGACAAAAGACGCAGACGGTGTATTAAATCAGTGGAATCATATAACCGCAAACGTTATAGATAACATGAAAAATTGTAAGGTTATCGCTACATACGGCATAGGTACAGATAAAATAGATGTAGAGGCAGCTTCTAAAAAAGGTATATATGTATGTAATGTTCCTGCATATGGTACAGGTGAAGTAGCAAACCATGCTTTTTCAATGATACTGGCATGTTCACGTCAATTAGTTCAGTATGACAGATTAATCAGACAAGGAAAATTCGGTTATCCTACTCTAGGAAAAAAACTGTACAGATTAGATGGACAAACTGTAGGTGTTGTTGGGTTTGGTAAAATTCCAAGAAATTTAAGCCGAAAGTTAATGGATGCATTTAATATGAAAATATTAGCATACGACCCTTATATAACTGAAGAATTTGCAAAAGAATGCGGAGTTACTAAAGTTGACTTAGAAACATTAATGAAGGAATCTGATTTTGTATCTGTACACGTACCTTTAACTAAAGAAACAAAATATTTAATTAATGAAAAAATGCTTCGTATGATGAAGACTACAGCATATTTAATAAATTGCGGACGTGGAGCCATAGTAAAAGAAGACGATTTAGCAAAGGTATTAAAAGAAAATGCTATTGCAGGAGCAGGAATAGATGTATTTGAAATTGAACCAATCTCACCTGATGATCCTTTAATGCAATTAGATAATGTTATAGTTACACCTCATTCAGCTTACTACACTGTAGAATCACTTTATGCTTTACAGTATGGCGCAGCAGCAGAAGTAGCTAGGGTTTTAAAAGGTGAAGAGCCATTATCAGCAGTAAATAAAAAACAAGTTGATGATATATTAAAAAAATAAAACTATAATGAAAGCTGAGAACTTTTAAGGTCCATCATTGATAATTGCATAATATCCAAATATTAACCGTGGAATAAAAGTAGGTTGTGCTTATGAAAGGAGTGAATATACAAAAATGGCCATATTACCAGAATCAACTAAAAGTATAAAATTACCTAAAATGATAAAAGTAGAACAAATGTTTCCAGATGAAAAAATCGTTGATGTATATTCAGAGACATTAAAACAATTAGCAGCAAAGAATATTGGAAATCTAATTAAAAATAGAGAAAGAGTAGCTATTTTAGTCGGAAGTAGAGGAATTTCAAGTTTGAAAGAAGTTGTTAAAGCAACTGTGGATCATTTAAAAATGATTGGAGCTGAACCTTTTGTTGTTCCAGCAATGGGAAGCCATGGAGGTGGAATAGCAGAAGAACAACGTGCTATTATTGAAGGTTTTGGTGTTACTGAAGAATATTTAGGAGTTCCAATTATAGCATCAATGGAGACTGTTGTAATTGGCGAGACTGGGAGTGGAGTTACCGTTCACATAGACAAGATAGCTTCAAATGCTGATCATATTGTACCTATAGCTAGAGTAAAGCAGCATACAGATTTCGATGGTTCTATTGAAAGTGGTCTATGTAAAATGCTATCAATTGGCTTAGGAAAACATAATGGGTGTGCAACAATTCATAAAGAAGGTTTTGTAAACTTTCATAAGGTTATTCCAGAGGTAGGAAGCTATGTAATAAAGAAAAAGAGTATCCCGTTTGGTGTGGCTATAATTGAAAATGCCCATGAAAATGTCCATACTGTTTTGCCAGTATATGGCAAGGATATATTAGAAGAAGAACCAAAGTTGTTAGAATTGAGCAAAAGTCTTATGCCAAAATTATATTTTAACCATATAGATGTTTTGATTGTAGAACAAATTGGCAAAGACATTACAGGTGCAGGGATGGACCCTAACATTACAGGAAGATCTTCTTTAGGAAGAAGTAAGTATTTTGAAGGTCCTTCAATTACAAGGATAGTTGCTCTGGGGCTTTCAGAAGGGACACATCACAATGCTAATGGTGTGGGTTATGCTGATTTTATAACTAAATCTTTGTTTGATGATATAGACTTAGTTTCTACATATACAAATGGAATCGCTGCCGGTTCTCCTTCAGCATGCAACATACCAGTTATTCTTGACACTGAAGAGCAAGCTTTACTAGCAGCATGACAAACTCGCCCTAAAATTGATCATAATAAGGCAAAGGTCGTGAGGATAAAAGATACATTACATCTTGTAAATATTCAAATTTCAGAAAGTATGGTTAATCAGTACAAAGGAGACAGTAGGTTTAAGTTTTAATATAAGTATTAAAGACTAACATTTTTAATGGTAAAAGGTGGTTTTATCCAAGGTGGTGGTTTAAAAATTTAGATATAGATTAAAAAAATAATAATTAGTAGATAAAAAATGTGTTACCAAAAAGTTTTAAAAAATATTAAATTAATTTGGAGGAAATTATGAAAAAAATTATTTCTATTGTATTAATAGTAGCATTATGTTTCTCTATGGTTGCATGTAGCAATAGCGGTAGCGGTGGCAATCAAGCGGCAAAGGTTAAAACAATTAAAGTAGCTCACTGGTTTGCTGAAGATCATCCTCAACATATATCATTATTAAAATTTAAGGAAATTTTAGAAGCAAACTCAAATGGTGCTTTTAAAGTAGAGGTTTATCCAAACAGTCAATTAGGCTCAGAAGATGTTTATGATGATTCTGTTTCACAAGGAACTGTAGAAATGGCAGCTACAGGAACTTTGATTCAAAAGTGGGTTCCTCAAATTGCTATTACAGAAGCTCCGTTTTTGTTTAACGGTTGGGACGATGCACAGCAAATTTTAACTGGAGAAATTGGTGAATTAATAGTAAAGGATTTACCTGAAAAGGCGAATATGAGATGTATTGCAATTACGGTAAATGGTTTTAGGCAGATGTCATCAAATTTACCTATGAACAACATGGATGAATTGGCTTCTCAGAGATTCAGAACACCTAATATTCCACACTTTATTAAAATGATGGATGAATTGGGAGCTGTATCAATTCCGATGCCTATGTCTGAAATATTTACAGCATTGGAGACTGGTGTTGCAGATGGTCAGGAAAATCCATATCCAACAATATTTACTTCTTCTTTCTACGAAGTACAGGATTATGTTCTTGAATCAAATCATATGTTCAGCCCTAATTTTTGGGTAGTAAGCGAAAAATTTTATCAAGGACTATCTGACGAGGAAAAAACACTTTTTGATGCTGCAATTAAAGAAGCTGCAGAATATAACTGGGAGATATCAAAATCAGCAAATGATGAGGCAAAGGCAGGAATACAAGAAGGAGGTAGCACAATTATAGTTCCGGATGATGCATTTAAAAAACAAATGCAGGATGCAATGGGTTCAGTATATGAATATTTCTACCAACAAACACCTGCAAGTGAAGAAATTGTAAGTATGATCAGAGATTATCAAGCAGCAAATTAATCATGTTTCATATTATTAATTTGTTTAAATAATAAAGCAGATTTGTATAGAAGTGTCTGCTAAAGTGGACACTTCTTGGAATCCGAATAACGAATAATTAGTAAAAATTTCGTTCAAAAGTTAATAATAAAGTCGGAGGAAAAAATGGATAATCAAAGTTTTAGCAAGGAAAGCAATTTTAAGGATAAAATGTATACGGCCTTTAAATATGCAATTACTGTTATTTCATTATTTATGGTAATTGTAATATTTATCAATGCTTTTATGCGTTATGTTTTTAATTATGGATTTGCAGCTAGCGAAGAATTAGGAAGATTCGCATTTATATGGCTGTCATTTATGGGAATGACAGTAGCTTATTATAAAGGTAAACATGTTGGCGTAGATTTTTTAGCTGAGAGATTTAAAGGTGGAAAAAGACTCGCATTTGATTTAATTACTGACGCAATAGTTTTTGTTGCATTGTTTGCCATGCTCTATGGTAGCATTTTATATTATCAAGATACAATGCTACTTAAGAGCCCAGCAACAAACATTTCTTATGCATATATTTATATAGCAGCTATAATTTCAGCATTACTTATGATATTTAAATTGTTTGATAATATTAAAAAGCAAATTAAAACATATACGCAATATAAATCAGAAGGGAGTGAACAATAATGTCAGTTGCGGTATTCTTAGGTACGTTGGGTGTATGTCTTACCCTTAATGTTCCGATATTCTTTATACTAATTATTTGTTCTTTGACATTAATGACTTATCTAGGGATAGGGGATTTGGCTATATTAGGTCAAAATATGATATCTGGCACAAATAACTTCGCATTAATGGCAATACCTTTCTTCATGTTATCTGGAGAAGTAATGGGCAAGGGAGGATTAGCTCGACGTATTGTTGACTTTTCAAATCTTTTAGTAGGGAGGTTACCTGGTGGATTAGGTTATGTAGCAATTATTGCTAGTATAATTTTTGCTGGTTTATCTGGTAGCGCTGTAGCTGATGCTGCAGCATTAGGAGGACTTCTTGTTCCGTTGATGGTAAGAAATAAATATAATACTGAAAGAGCTACAGGTCTTGTTTGTGCTGGTGCGGTAATAGCACCGATTATACCGCCTAGTATCCCCATGATTGTTTTAGCTACATCTGTAGGACTTTCAGTAACACAAGCATTTATGGCAGGCATAATCCCAGGACTTATTTTAGGATTAGCTCTAATGGTCGTTTGGGCAGTTGTAGTTAAAAAGGATGGATATACAGACAAAATAATTTATACGCGTAAAGAATCTATAGCTATTGCAAAAGATTCAATACCTGCTTTAATTATGCCTGTAATTATCGTTGGAGGTATTAGGTTTGGTGTATTTACGCCTACTGAAGCGGGTGCATTTGCAGTTGTATATTCGATATTAGTATCAATTTACATATATAAGGAAATGACATGGAGTGATTTAGTTGATGTATGTGTTGAGGGCGCTATAAGTACGGGTGTTGTTATGGCCATAGTTGCTGCTGCAACAGCTGTAGGATGGCTTATTACTATAGCTCAAATCCCGGCTGCAGTTGTACAAATGCTTCAACCTTTGATTGCACATCCACAAATGCTGTTAGTAATAATAATGGTTTTCCTGTTTATAATGGGTATGATTATGGATTTGACACCAAACATTTTGATTTTTGGACCAATTTTATTTCCTGTAATTGAAGCCGCTGGTATACATCCTGTATATTTCGCAGTATTAATGGTATTAAATTTAACTATTGGTTTATTAACTCCACCTGTTGGGATAATTCTCTACATAGGCTGTAGTGTCGCAAATATTAAATTAGGGCAGATGATTAAAGGGATAATGCCATTCTTAATCGCAGAAATAATAATTCTGTTTTTATTTGTAGTTTTCCCACAACTGGTTATTGTACCATTGGGGTGGTTTATGTAACGTAATGTTAAATAATCGCATATAAGTTATTGACTAAAACCTAAAAACACCCATGATACTTTGCTCAGGGTGTTTTTTAAGAGTTACTATTTTAACACTTTTAGATTGATTTAATAATAGTAAACATATTTTAAGTAACGATTTTTTTAAATATAAAGAGAATTTGTAAAATGATATAATCATAAAGTAATAAATTATGGATTTGAAGTTAATAAAAATTGGGAGGTAAATATGGGAAAAGCAGTAATAGTTTCAGCGGCTAGAACACCTGTTGGATCCTTTGGCGGAGCATTGGCTCCTTTATCAGCTGTAGAATTAGGAATAATTGCAGCAAAAGAAGCAATAAAAAGAGCAGGAATTGAACCGACCGTTGTTGAAGAAGTTTATTTCGGTAATGTATTAGGAGCTGGTTTAGGACAAAACGTAGCTAGACAAATAACTTTAGGAGCTGGAATACCTATTGAAATTCCTGCACTGACAATTAATATGGTATGTGGTTCCGGATTAAGAGCAGTAAGCATGGCAGCTCAATTTGTTGAAAGCGGTCAATGCGACATAATCCTATGTGGAGGAACTGAAAGCATGACTAACGCTCCATATCTTTTACCTAAAACAAGATGGGGACAAAGAATGGGTGATGGAAAAATAGTTGACTACATGGTATATGACGGCTTAACAGATGTTTACAATCAATATCACATGGGAATAACTGCTGAAAATGTTGCAGAGCAGTACGGTTTGACTAAAGAAGATCAAGATAAATTTGCAGTACAAAGCCAAAACAGAGCTGAAGAGGCTCAAAAGGCAGGAAAATTTAAAGAAGAAATTACACCGGTGGAAATACCTCAAAGAAAAGGTGAACCAATAGTAATAGACACAGATGAATATCCAAGACATGGCTCTACATTTGACAAAATGGCAAAATTAAAGCCTGCATTCAAAAAAGATGGAACAGTTACTGCAGGTAATGCATCAGGAATAAATGACGGAGCAGCAGCTTTAATCATAATGAGCAAGGAAAAGGCTGATGAGCTGAACATTAAATATTTATGTGAAATTGTCGGATATGGTTCTGCAGGAGTTGATCCTAAGGTTATGGGATTAGGACCTGTACCTGCTACTAAAAAAGCATTGGCTAAGGCTGGCTGGACTATTGAAGACATAGATTTAATCGAAGCTAATGAAGCATTTGCATCACAGGCTCTTGCAGTAACTAAAGATTTAGGACTAAATCCTGAAATAACAAATGTTAATGGCGGTGCTATAGCTCTAGGACACCCAATTGGAGCTTCAGGCGCAAGAATTCTTGTATCACTAGTTTATGAAATGCAAAAAAGAGATGCTAAAAAAGGTCTTGCAACACTTTGCATAGGCGGTGGAATGGGAACTGCACTACTTGTTCAAAGATAATTAATAAAAGTTCAAAAACTAATATTTTATAATGCGAGGAGATAATTAATGAGGGTATATGTATCAGGCTCAGGAACAATGGGCACTGGAATTGTACAAACTTTTGCCAGAGCAGGGATTGAAGTTGTCATGAGAGAAAGAACACCTGGAAAAGGCATGAAGTTAATCTATAAGGATTTAGAAAAACTTGTTTCAAAGGGTAAAATGACTGAAGAAGAAAAAGAAAAAATCCTTTCTTTTATAACATCAACTCAGAATTTAGAGGATGCTAAGGATGCAGACTTAGTAATTGAAGCTGCAACTGAAGATATGAAGTTAAAAAAAGAAATGTTTGTTGAGCTGGACAAAATATGCAAGTCAGAAGCAATATTGTCAACAAATACATCTTCTCTTTCAATTACTGAAATTGCAAGTGTTACAAACAGACCAGATAAAGTAATAGGAATGCACTTTTTCAACCCGGTACCTGTAATGAAATTAGTTGAAGTGATTAAAGGAATAGCTACATCAGAAGAAACAAAAAACATTATAAATGAATTAGTGGCACAAATAGGAAAAACTGCTGTTGAAGTAGAAGAAGCACCTGGTTTTGTAGTTAACAGAATATTAATTCCAATGATAAATGAAGCAGTTGGAATATTGGCAGATGGAATTGCAAAGGCTGAAGACATAGATACAGCAATGAAATTAGGAGCTAATCATCCAATAGGACCTTTGGCATTGGCAGATTTGGTTGGAAATGATGTATGCCTTGCTATTATGGAGGTATTATTTAAAGAATTTGGTGATCCAAAATACAGACCTCACTCATTATTAGTTAAAATGGTAAGAGCTAATTTATTGGGAAGAAAAACAGGTAAGGGTTTCTATCAATATTAAAAGGCATTAAATAAGCTCTCTGCAATGCAGAGAGCTTAAATATATTATGCGTATAAATTATCATAAGTAACAACATTGCTTCTTTTTTCAAAATAATCCTTAGCAACCTGCGGGAATAATGCATAGGATAAAACATCCTGTTCTGACGAAGCCAAGTCGCCTATTTCAGCTTTTAGCTTTTCGTATTCATCATTTAACAAATCAGCAGGTCTTACAGTTATAACTTCATCGTCTCCAATTATTTTTTTCATGATTTCTTCTGAGATAGGGGAAGCAGGTCTTCCGTACATTCCCTTTACATAATTCTTAATTTCAGTAGGGATAATTTTGTATCTTCCGCCCGATATAACATTGAATACAGCCTGGGCACCAACCATTTGGCTCATTGGTGTTACCAATGGAGGATATCCCAAATCTTCTCTTACTTTAGGAACCTCTGCTAAGACTAAGTCGTATTTATCGCTGGCATTTAATGACTTCATTTGGAATATTAAATTTGAAAGCATTCCACCTGGAATCTGGTACTGCAGTGTCCTTGGCTCAGTCATTAAAACCTTTATGTTGTATGTTCCGTTATCCTGATATTTCTTCATAACATCTTTAAAATATTCTGCAGTCTTATTTAAACTGTCAAGATTAAGTCCTGGATCTTTTTCTGAACCCATTAAGCTTATAGCAATTGATTCTGTTGCAGGCTGTGAAGTTCCTGAAGACAAAGGTGATATAGCTGTATCTACAATGTCTATTCCTGCTTCTATTGCCTTTAACATTGACATTTGAGCAACTCCACTTGTGCAATGAGTGTGAAACTCTAAAGGAAGACTTGTAACTTCTTTTATAGCTTTAACAAGGCCATAAGTTTCATAAGGCAAAAGTATACCTGACATATCCTTTATGCAAATTGAATCAGCACCGGCATTTTCAAAATCCTTTATTAATTTAATATAATAATCTGTTGTATGAACAGGGCTTGTTGTGTAGGATATTGCGCATTGGCAATGTGCCCCTTCCTTTTTTATTACTTCAATTGATTTCTGGAGATTACGGATGTCATTTAGAGCATCAAAAACTCTTACAATATCAATTCCTTCATAAATTGCATTTTTTAAAAACTTCTCTACAATGTCGTCGGGATAATTTTTATAACCAAGGATATTTTGACCTCTCGAAAGCATTTGAAGTTTGGTATTTTTAACACTTGCTCTTATTTTTCTAAGTCTTTCCCAAGGGTCTTCATTTAGAAATCTAAGGCATGTATCAAATGTTGCTCCGCCCCAAACCTCCATTGAGTAAAATCCGGCATTATCCATTTCTTTTAATATAGGCAATATTTCATCTGTTGTTAACCTTGTTGCAATCAACGATTGATGTCCGTCTCTAAGTGATGTTTCGGTAATTTTTAGTTTAGACATATTTCCTCCGCTTAATTAATACTAATATTATTATCATTAAAAATTCTAATATTCTATGATTTTATCGAAAAGGCATTCAATTGGCATATTATGTAAAGCTTTTTCTTGTATTGGCTTATGATTATATGATATAATATTAATTATATTATCACATATTGTTTATCTTGTACATAATTATTTGAAAATAAAATATTTTGATTATAGAACTATTATTAATATCAAAAATTTTATTTATCTTGCATGTTGAAGCTTTTGATAGTATAATAACATGGTTAAATGTATTTGTACATAATATAAAAAAGAGTATTTGAAGAAATACATACAAATAAAAAGATGTTTTTAAATTATAATTAATAAAATAAGGCGGTAGAGCGATGGATCAGACAGACTTAAGGATTATCAGCATGTTACAACAAAACGGAAGAATTTCAATGAAGGAATTAGGTAAGGAGGTATCTTTAAGTCCACCGGCTGTTGCGGAAAGAGTTAAAAGACTTGAAGATGATGGTGTTATTGAAAAATATAAGGCGGTTGTTAACAATGAAAAGGTTGGCAAGCCCATATGTGTACTTATAAATGCATCCATAAAGCCTGAAAAGCAAGAAAACTTCCTTGAATTTGCAAGAAAGGCTGAAGAAATAATAGAGTGCCACCACGTAACAGGACCTCACAGCATGATTATGAAAGCATACTTAAGAGAAATGACTCACTTAGAAGAACTCGTGGGTAAAATTCAATTTTTCGGCAACACTGAAACATATATAATAATGTCAAGCCCTATTGAAGGAAAAGAAATTTAAATTTTTTCTTTCCTTTTAGTGTTAATAAATAAAATTAGTGAAGCTGAAATAATCAACAAACCTCCAATAATGCTTAGCATATCAGGAACCTCTGATAAGAATAAATAAGCAAGCAATGTTGAAAATATAATATTTGAATAATCATAAATAGAAACCTCTGAGGCTTCGCACCCGGTGTATGCGGAGGTTAAAGCTATTTGTCCTAAGGCTGCAAGTAATCCAAGCAATACAAGCAAAATAAATTCATATAAATTAGGCAGCGTAAAGTTTATAAAAAAGAATGGCAAACAGCTCAGGGATGAATAAAAAGAAAAATAAAAAACAGTGGTATAAATGCTTTCTTTATATCCTATCATAGTGATAGACACGTAAGCAGCTCCTGAAAGCACAGCAGAAATTAAGCCTGCAAAAGCAGGAAGCATTGATACATTAAATTGAGGCTTTATGACCAACAATGCTCCAAAAACTGAAATAACAAGCACTATAATTTTTATTTTATTTACTTTTTCATTAAGAAAAAAATGAGCTAAAATAATTACGAAAACGGGTGAAAGCTTATTAAGTATGGCAGCGTCAGCTGCCAACATTTGTGTTGTGGCATAAAAAAACAGTATAATACCTGCAAAACCGAACAAGTATCGGAAGAACAGATATTTTCTGTTTTCTTTATTTCCAAAGTAACTTAAATTATTTTTTTTGAGAATAATAAATGATATAATTAAACTTATAAGGTTTCTGAAAAACACTTTTTCCATCAACGGTATTGCAGGCAGAAGCTTTACAATTATTTGCATTGATGAAAATGTCAGTGCAGAAAAAAGCATCAATAATATGGATTTAGTATTTGTATTCATCTACATCACCTTCAAAAAATATGTTCAATAGTTCTTAATATACTCAAAAAAAAGTATATTATTAGTTTTGAAGAGCCAAAAAATATCATAGTATATTTTTAAATATATGGTATAATGATAAAGTTATAATTAAATCGTTGAATGACGGGCAAAGCCCTTATTGAAAAAAGACTAAACTGTAATGAAATAAGTAAGAGGTGTAACAATAATGATTAGAATTCAGCAGGTTAAGCTACCTATAGATCACAATGAAGAAGATTTGTACATAAAAGCAGCAGAAGCTCTCAAGGTAAAAAAAGAAGAAATAAAGACATTATCTGTTTTTAGAAAATCAATAGATGCTAGGAAAAAAGAAGAAATACTTTTCATATATGCTTTAGACGTTGAACTTGATCACGAAATAAAATTATCTAAAAGGAATAACAATATTACAGCAGTTGAACCGTTTGTATATGAAGTAGAAGCAACCGGAGAAAAGCCTTTAACAAACAGACCGGTAATAGTGGGCAGCGGTCCTGCAGGTTTATTTTGTGCGCTGTTGTTGGCTGAAAAGGGATATAATCCAATAATTCTTGAAAGAGGAAAAAAAGTCAAGGATCGTGTTAAGGATATTGATAAGTTCTGGAAGGACGGAACATTAAACGAAGGATCAAACATTCAGTTTGGAGAAGGGGGAGCCGGAACATTTTCTGACGGCAAGCTAAACACACTTATTAAAGATCGCTCAAAAAGGGGCAAAAAGGTTCTGGAAGAATTTGTGGCAGCAGGTGCTTCTGCTGAAATCACATACATTAATAAACCACATATAGGAACAGACCTTTTAAGGGGCTGCCTGGTAAGCATAAGAAAGAAAATTATAAGTCTTGGAGGAACATTCAGATTTGAAGAGTGCCTTACGGACATAAAAATAAAAGACAACAGTGTTTACAGAATTGTGACAGAAAGCGATATAATTGAAACAGATGTCTTGGTTTTGGCAATTGGTCATAGTGCAAGAGATACCTTTGAAATGCTTAACAGCAAGCTGGAATTAAAGGCAAAGCCCTTTGCAATAGGAGTCAGAATAGAGCATCCACAAAAAATGATAAGCGAGGCTCAGTATGGTGATATGGCAGGTCATCCCGGTCTTGGACCTGCAGATTATAAATTTGTTCATAAATGTAAGAATGGAAGAAGCTGCTATACATTCTGCATGTGCCCTGGAGGCATTGTAACTGCATCTGCATCTGAAAAGGGCGGTGTGGTGACAAATGGTATGAGTTTCCATGAAAGAGATTTGGAAAATGCAAATGCTGCAGTGGTTGTTTCAATTGTGCCTGAGGATTTCGGAGGCGAAGACAACCCATTGGCAGGAATCGAATTCCAAAGAAAGTTAGAACAAAAAGCCTTTGAGCTTGGTGGAGGCAATTATCGTGCTCCTGTTCAATTGTTCAAGGATTTTAAAGAAAAAAGAGTTTCAACCTCTTTTGGAGAAATATATCCTACATATAGACCCGGAGCTACATTTGCAAACCTATGGGAATGTCTCCCTGAATATGTTTGTGAAAACTTGGTTGAAGGAATAACTGCCTTTGGAAAGTGGCTTGAAAATTATGATAGAGATGATGCGGTGCTTACAGGTGTTGAATCAAGGACTTCATCACCGCTGAGAATTACAAGAGACGAGGATGATTTCCAAAGCAATGTAAAAGGAATTTATCCATGCGGCGAAGGCTCTGGCTATGCAGGTGGTATCATGTCTGCATCCATAGACGGATTAAAGGTTGCAGAACAAATTATAAAAACATATAAACCAATGAATTTAAAGGATTGATAGTATGAAAATAGCTGTTATCGGCGGAGGCGCCTCGGGACTTATGGCAGCAATAGCTGCAGCAAGAAAGGGTGCTGAGGTTACAATATATGAAAAATTAAATAAGGTGGGCAAAAAAATATTGGCAACCGGTAACGGCAGATGCAATTACACAAATATGAACATGTCAATTGACAGATATCATGGTAAAAATATAAAGACTGCTGAAAATATACTGAACTTTTTTGACTTAAATAAGACCTTGAATTTTTTTGAGGATTTAGGCATAACTCCTCTCGTTGGAGAGCTAGGAAAGGTTTATCCTAATTCCCTGCAAGCTTCCAGCGTCTTAGATGTGTTGAGATATGAAGTCGAGAGGCTTAAGGTTCAAGAAATAACTGACTTTGAGGTAGTTGAATTAAGAAAAAATAAAGATAAGTTCAGTATTATAGGAAATGATACAGTTTATTATGCCGACAGGGTAATTTTATCTACAGGTGGCAAGGCAAGCCCACAGCTTGGTACAGACGGCAAGGGCTATGAGCTGGCTAAATCCTTTGGGCATAAAATAATTGAGCCATTTCCTGCATTAGTGCAGTTAAAGCTTAACGGCAAATATTTTAAAAGAATCACAGGAATAAGATTTGATGGTGTTGTGAAAGGATTTACCGATAAAAAACTAATCCGAGAAGATGAAGGAGAAATTCTTTTCACTGATTATGGAATTTCAGGTCCTCCTATTTTGCAAATAAGCAGAAAGGTTATTGAAGAATTAAACAAGGGTTTGAAGGTCTATGTTTCTGTAGATATGTTCCCTAATTCATCAAAAGCTGACTTGTATGATTTATTAAATGCCAGATTTAACAAAATAGGATACAAAAGCATTGAGGACGCATTAATAGGTTTTATTAATAAAAAACTCATTCTCGTAATTCTTATGGAAGCAGGCCTTGAGGACTTAAATATTAGCTGCGGCAAACTGAATAAAAAGCAAATATATAAAATTATAGATATATTGAAAGAATGGAAATTTGAAGTGACAGGACACAATACATGGCAGCAGGCACAATCAACTGCCGGAGGAGTAGATATGTCAGAGGTTAATCCCAAAACTCTTGAATCAACCAAGGTAAAAGGCTTGTATTTATCAGGTGAAATACTTGATGTGGACGGTGACTGTGGGGGGTTCAACCTTCAATGGGCATGGAGCTCAGGTTACACTGCCGGATACTTCAGTTCAATATCTTAGAATTGAGAAAGGATAAATTATGAAAAAGTTTTTAGAGAAAATTTTTGGTTCCTACAGTGAAAAGGAAGTTAAAAGATTGGAGCCCACTGTTGACAAAATTCTTTCCATGGAAGAAGAAATGGCAGGATTAAGTGACGTTCAGTTAAAAAACAAGACGACAGAATTTAAAGAAAGACTTGCTAACGGTGAATCTAAGGATGACATACTTCCTGAAGCATTTGCAGTGGTAAGAGAAGCAGCTTGGAGAGTTTTAGGGCAAAAGCATTACAGAGTACAGTTAATAGGTGGTATGGTTCTTCATCAGGGACGTATTGCAGAAATGAGAACAGGTGAAGGCAAGACATTGGTTTCAACATTGCCTGTATATTTAAATGCTCTTGATGGAAATGGCGTACATGTTATAACAGTCAACGATTACCTTGCAAAGCGTGATGCTGACTGGATGGGCAAGGTACATAATTTCCTTGGTCTTTCAGTGGGATGCATCATTCATGGCATCACAAGAGAAGAAAGAGTAAATGCCTATAAAAGCGATATTACTTATGGAACAAACAATGAATTTGGTTTTGATTACCTAAGAGACAACATGGTTATAAGAAAAGAAGAAATGGTTCAAAGAGATTTGAACTTTTGCATCATAGACGAAGTAGACTCCATATTGATAGATGAAGCCAGAACGCCATTGATTATTTCCGGTGAAGGTGACAAATCAACCAATCTGTATGAATTGGCTAACAGCTTTGTTATAACCTTGAAAGGAAAGATCCAATCTCCTGAAGAAAAGAAGTCTAAAATGGATTATATAATGGGAGATGTGGAGGAAGACGATACAGTTGATTTTATAGTTGATGAAAAGGGAAAGAATGTAACTCTCACTGCTCGCGGAGTCAGTAAGGCTGAAAGATATTTCAATATTGAAAATTTAGCAGACCAGGAAAACATGGAAATATCTCACCACATCAACCAGGCATTGAAGGCCAACAATACAATGAAGAAGGATATTGATTACATTGTAAAGGATGGCGAGGTTTTAATTGTGGATGAATTTACCGGACGTATCATGTATGGAAGAAGATATTCAAACGGTCTTCACCAGGCAATTGAAGCAAAGGAAAGAATCGAAGTAAGAAAAGAATCAAAGACGCTTGCTACAATCACATTCCAGAATTATTTCAGAATGTACAAAAAGCTCAGTGGTATGACAGGTACAGCTAAGACAGAAGAAAATGAATTCAGGGAAATTTATGGTGTTGACGTTATAGAGATTCCAACTAACAAGGAAGTTATAAGGAATGACATGGAAGATGTGGTTTACAAGGGTGAAGTTGGCAAGTTCACTGCTGTTATCAATGAAATAGTTGAAAAACACAAAACAGGTCAGCCCATACTTGTTGGTACCATTTCAATTGAGAAATCTGAATTGTTAAGCAAGCTTCTTAAAAAGCAAGGTGTTAAGCATGAAGTGTTAAATGCAAAGCAGCATGAAAAGGAAGCTGAAATTGTAGCTCAGGCAGGACGTCTTGGTGCTGTAACCATTGCCACAAACATGGCCGGCAGAGGTACCGATATAGTGTTGGGAGGTAATCCTGAATATCTTGCAAAGCATAAAATGAAACAAAAGGGCTTTACAGACGAATTAATTGCACATGCAGACGGATTCAATGAAACTGATGATGCTGAAATAATAGAAGCAAGAAAAGTATATAAAGATTTATTAGAGCAGTCAAAAAATGAACTTAAAGATGAGCAAGAAAAGGTTAGAGAAGTTGGCGGACTTCATATTATAGGCACAGAGCGCCATGAATCAAGACGTATTGACAATCAGTTGAGAGGTCGTGCTGGAAGACAGGGAGACCCTGGTTCAACACGCTTTTATATATCTCTAGAAGATGATTTAATGAGATTGTTCGCAGGCGACAAGGTAAAAACAATTATTGAAACATTGAAGATGCCGGAGGATGAGCCGCTGGAAGCAGGAATGCTCACAAGAACCATTGAAACAGCTCAGTCAAGAGTTGAAGGAAGAAACTTTGATATAAGAAAGCATGTTCTTCAATATGACAATGTAATGAACAAACAAAGAGAAGTTATTTATTCCGAAAGAAGAAGAGTGCTGCTAGGTGAAAATTTGAAGGATTATGTTTCAAACATGATTGACGACTTAATTGATAAGGGCGTTCAAATGTTCACAACAGAAGAAAGATTCACTGACAACTGGGATTTGGCAGGCTTTGCAAAATATGTAGCTGAAACATTTTATGTTCTTATAAGCTTTGACGGTGAAAACAAAGAAAATATCACTAAGGATTTAATGAAGGAAAGAGCAAGAAGTGCTGTTGACAGACACTATGCAAGGCAGGAGCAGGAATTCACGGAGGATGTCTTCAGAGAAATTGAAAGAATCATACTTCTAAGAAATGTTGATACAAAATGGATTGACCACATAGATGCAATGGATCAGTTAAGACAAGGTATAGGACTTCGTGCAATAGGAAACGAGGATCCTGTAAGAGCATATCAGGTTGAAGGCTTTGATATGTTTGAAGAAATGACTCAAGAGATACAGGAAGATACAGTTAAAATGCTCATGAGAGTTAAGCCTCAGGAAAAAGTGCAGCGTAAAGAGGTTGCCAAAATAACAGGTACAAGTGGCGGAGATTTAGGTGGAACAGGAAAGCCTCAGCCTGTCGTTAATAAACAAAAAAAAGTAGGAAGAAATGATCCATGTCCATGCGGTAGCGGCAAAAAGTATAAGAAGTGCTGCGGAGCAGGCGAGGAATAAAAAAGGAGTTGATAGATTGATAGATTTTTATGAAATTAATGAAAATTTAAAGAGGTTCAATGATATTTTATCTGAGGTTGGTGGTTCACTTTGACTTAGAAAAGTTAGCGGAAGAAAATATACTGCTTGAATCGGAAATGCAGGAACCTGAATTTTGGAACAACCAGGAAAGAGCTCAAAAGGTATCCCAAAAGTTAAAGCATAACACAGACAGAATAAATGAATATAAGTTTTTAAAGCAGCAAGTTGAAGACATTGAAGTGTTTGCTGACATGATTCGGGAAGAAGATGACGACAGCCATATGTCGGAGCTTAGGGAAAATATGAATGAGGTTTCTAAGCTACTTGAGGATGCCAGAATTGTAGCACTTTTAAGCGGAGAATATGACCAAAACAATGCCATATTGTCCATACATGCAGGTGCAGGCGGAACAGAAGCACAGGACTGGGCAGACATGCTTTACCGCATGTACACAAGGTGGATTGAATCTCACGGCTATAACCTTACAGTATTAGACATACTTCCGGACACAGAGGCTGGAATAAAAAGCGTAACATTGCTCATAGAAGGCGAAAATGCTTACGGGTATTTAAAATCAGAAAAAGGAGTTCATCGTTTGGTTCGTATTTCACCATTTGATGCCGCCAAGAAAAGACATACATCCTTTGCTTCTGTAGATGTAACACCTGAGATGGATGACGATGATGATGTGGAAATTAATGAAACAGATATTCGCATAGATACATTTCGTTCAAGTGGTGCTGGGGGACAGCACGTCAATACTACTGACTCAGCAATTCGAATCACGCATATTCCAACAGGTATTGTGGTAACATGCCAAAATCAAAGATCCCAGCACAGCAATAAAGACTTTGCAATGAAAATGCTTAAATCTAAACTGTTGGAAATCAAACAAATGGAAAACAAAGAAAAAATCGAAGATATTCAAGGAAAATATAATCAAATAGCATGGGGCAGCCAAATCAGATCCTATGTGTTCCATCCATACAGCATGGTTAAGGATCACCGCACAGATGCTGAAACCGGAAATGTACAATCTGTAATGGACGGCAATTTGGATATGTTTATGAACGAATACCTGAAGATGAAATCATTGGAACTATAAGATGCCCTAACCCCATTTGGCTGAGGAATGGGGACACACCTCTAATTAGGGATAATCCCTAGGGTAGAGGAATGTCCCCTTATAAAGATTTCTGAAAAATGGCGGTAGGTCATTCGCAACGAGTTCCCAATTTATGAGAGCGATAGCGAGCAAATAAATTGGTGAACGAGACTGCGCGATTGCTATTGTTCCGCAATGTTATAAAGGGAGAGATTAATGATAGATATTAATAAAATTTTATGTGAAGAATTTAATATAAAACCAACTCAGGTTGAGAATACGGTTAATTTAATCGATGAGGGAAACACCATTCCGTTTATAGCTCGTTATCGAAAGGAAGTTACCGGCTCATTAGATGATGTGGTTTTAAGAGATTTGTATGAGAGACTTCAGTACTTAAGAAATCTTGAATCACGCAAGGAAGAAGTTATACGCCTCATTGAAGAACAAGGCAAGCTTACAGAAGAGCTTAAAAATGAAATACAAAATGCAGATGTGATGCAGCGTGTTGAGGATTTGTACAGACCTTTCAAGCAGAAAAAATCTACTCGTGCTTCAAAGGCAAAGGAAAAAGGTCTTGAAGGACTTGCAAACATCATATTATCTCAAAACATAACTGAAGGAAATCTTGAAGAACTGGCAGCACCATATGTTAATGAAGAAAAGGGTGTATCAAATACCAAGGAAGCATTTGAAGGTGCATGCGACATAATAGCTGAAATTATCTCAGACAATGCAGATTACAGAAAACACATCAGGGAAGTATACATATCAGATGGTATATTAATTTCAGAAGCAACAGACGAAGAAGAAAAAACTGTTTACGAAATGTATTATAAGTTTGAAGAAGCAGTAAATAAAGTGGCAAATCACAGAATTCTTGCAATCAACAGAGGCGAGAAGGAAAAAAAGCTCAAGGTCAAATTAAAAACTCCGGACGATAAAATCATAAATTATTTAAAATCTAAAGAAATCACAAATGAGTCAGCAATAACTGCTCAATATTATTTATCTGCCATTGAAGACAGCTACAAAAGGCTCATATCCTCTTCCATAGAAAGAGAAGTAAGAAACATGCTCACAGAAAGAGCAGAAGAAGAGGCTATAAAGGTTTTTGGAAAAAATACAAAAAATCTTTTGATGGTTCCTCCAATGAAGGATATTAGTATACTTGCACTGGATCCGGGTTTTAGAACAGGCTGCAAAATTGCTGTTATAGACGGTACAGGAAAGTTTTTGGACCAAGGTGTTATATATCCAAGTGAACCAAAAAACGAAGTGGAAAAGTCTCAAAAAGTAATGACTGAGTTCATTAAAAAATATGACATAGACGTAATAACCATAGGCAACGGAACTGCTTCAAGAGAAACAGAGCAGGTTGTTGCAGACATGATTTCTAAGCTTGATAAGAAGGTTACATATACAATTGTCAGTGAGGCAGGAGCTTCAGTGTACTCTGCTTCAAAGCTTGCTCAGGAAGAATATCCGGATTTGGATGTAACCATAAGAGGGGCTATTTCTATAGGAAGAAGACTTCAAGATCCGTTGGCAGAGCTGGTTAAAATAGATCCAAAGAGCATTGGGGTTGGCCAGTACCAGCACGATGTAAATCAAACCAAGCTTGGTCAGGAGCTAGACGGCGTTGTAGAAGACTGCGTAAACTCAGTTGGAGTTGATTTAAACACAGCATCAACTGCACTACTTCAATATGTATCGGGTATTTCAAAAACAATTGCTAAAAATGTTGTGAAGTACAGAGAAGAAAACGGAAAGTTTAAGGGCAGAGATGAGCTTTTAAAGGTTAAGCAGCTGGGAGAAAAGGCATTTGAGCAATGCGCAGGCTTTTTGAGAATATCTGATGGTGATAATCCTCTTGATAAGACTGCAGTGCATCCAGAAGCATATGAGATTGCAATAAACCTTCTTAAGAAGCTTGGATATACTGTGGATGATGTGAAAAATGGCAATTTGCGAGATATAAATGAAAGAATAATGAATGTGAAAATCAAGGAAGACAAAAAAGTCCAAATGACTTCTAAGAATTCTAGATTAAAGGGACTTGAAGCACTTTCACAAATAAATTTCAAGGAAGAAAAAAAGCCGGCAAGAGAAAAAATTCAGGAAAGAATAAAGGTGTTGGCACAAGAGCTTAATGTTGGAGTTCCTACACTTACAGATATAATCGAAGAACTTAAAAAGCCAGGACGTGACCCTAGAGATGAAATGCCTAAGGTAATTTTCAGAAACGATGTTATGAAATTTGAAGACATGGAAGTGGGCATGAAGCTTCAAGGCACTGTAAGAAATGTTGTTGACTTTGGCGCATTTGTTGATATAGGAGTTAAGCAGGACGGTCTTGTTCATCTGTCTGAAATGAGTGATAAATATATTAAAAACCCAATGGAAGTAGTCCAGGTGGGAGATAATGTTAATGTGACAATAATAAGCATTGACAAGGAAAGACAAAGAATTGGTCTCAGCATGAAGACAAAAAGAAATTAGGTGAAACTATGATTGATACAGTAATATTTGATTTTGATGGTACATTGGCAAACACCAATGATATGATAATCAATTCCTTTAAACACATATATTCTGTTTTTCATGAAAAAGAATGCGATGAAGAATATGTAATGAGCACATTTGGAGAACCCCTTGCACTTACTCTCACAAGAGATTTCGGAAAGTTTAATTTTGAAGATGTTATAGCTTGCTATAGAGAATATCAAAAGGAAAGATTCAATGATGAGGTCACTCTTTATGAAACTGTTGAAGAAACATTGGAATATTTGAACAGTAAAAATGTAAAAATGGGCATTGCAACATCAAGACTTAAAAATTCAACATTATTAGCTCTTGATAAATTCAATATAACAAGATATTTTGGCGTTGTAATATCTGCAGATGATGTGGAAAAACACAAGCCCGACAAGGAACCGCTGATTAAGGCAATCAATGTGCTTAAATCTTCACCTGATAAAACATTGTATGTAGGTGATTCTAAGTTTGACATGGAATGTGCCATAAATGCAGAGGCAACACCTGCCCTTGCAGGCTGGCAAATTGGTTCTGATGAACTGGCGGCTAAGTACAATGTAAAGCACGTACTGGAAAAAATGTGGGATATAACTAAAATAATATAATTAGCATATGAACTCTGATAATTCAGAGTTTTTTGTTAATTAAATAAATTTTTAACAAAAATAGTGGAAATTATTTTTTCTAATGATATAATTAAATTGCAAAAAGTTTAAGAGAAGGAAGGTTATTATGGAGTTTAAAAATTTGTTAGTTAAAAAAAATGATGGAGTTTGCACAGTTACAATCAATAGTCCGCAAACCTTGAATGCATTGAATGCAGAAGTTCTTAGTGATCTTGAAGCTGCATTTGATGAAATCTGCGAAGACAATGAAGTACAGGTAGTTGTGCTTACAGGGGAAGGTAAATCATTCGTTGCAGGAGCAGACATTGCTTACATGAGAGACTTAGATCCGGCAGGAGCTAAAAGGTTTTCAGAAGACGGCTCCAGACTTTTCAGGAAAATTGAAACATTGAACAAGGTTGTAATTGCTGCAGTTAACGGATTTGCCCTTGGTGGTGGGTGCGAGCTTGCAATGGCATGCGACATAAGAATTGCTTCTGTTAAAGCTAAATTTGGACAGCCTGAGGTAGGTCTTGGCATTATACCGGGTTTTTCAGGAACACAGAGACTTGCAAGATTAATTGGATTAGGGAGAGCAAAGGAATTGATTTTTACCGGAGGCTATGTAGATGCAGAGGAAGCTTATAGAATAGGTCTTGTTAATAAGTTGACAGAAAAAGAGAATCTCATGGAAGAAGTCTATAAAATGGCTGACAAAATTAAATCAAACTCAAGAGTCGCATTAAAATATGCAAAGGAATCAATGAATAGAGGAATTGAAACTGATATAGAAACAGGTATTGCATTTGAATCAAATATATTTAGTCTATGCTTCGCGTCTCAAGATCAAGAAGAAGGCATGACCGCATTTTTAGAAAAACGTCATCCGAAATTTTTATAAAAAAAGATGGAGAAGACCAAAATAAAATAAATTGGTGAATAGCTAAGCTATTCACCAATTACTTATTTTATTTAATTAATGTTCCTTATTTAGTCTGAATTCCGCTTGTTCCGCTCATTTGTCTCTGAGCCATTTCAACTAATCTCTTTGTCATGTAACCACCAACATAACCGTTTTGTCTAGCTGTTAAGTTACCTTTGTCAACTTGCTCATAATTTGTTAATCCCAATTCGTTAGCTATTTCAGCCTTCATTTGGTTAAGTGCCTGCTTTGCCTCAGGAACTACGATGTTGTTGCTTCCGCTATTGTTGTTTGTTGCCATTTGTGTTTCTCCTTTCTTAGTCGATAATATTATTATTGTCCTTTAAGATAAATTTAATCATGTAATAAATTGTTTCATTGGTATATTATACTACTCGGGCCCATCAACCTGATTATTACTATGTAAATTTCAGGTTAATTTAAATATACAAGATTAAATTTTTTGAAAGTCAACTGTGACTTTCTAACATTATTATTGACAGCATGTTTTTAATAATACATGGCAAATATTGTACAAATGTTTGAGATTTGGAAACTATAAATTTTAAAATTATTAAATTTGAAAAAATCATGTACTATTTTGCTAGTATATGATAAAATGTAAATAATAAAGTAACTATTTTAATTTATTTTCATATTTTAATAATAAATTAAAAAAGGAGGATTAGCATAGGGGATAAAGGCTTGAAGCACATATTATAGCGCCAGAACTTTATAGTTGACGAGGACAGAGTTATCGAAAATTCGGCGGATGCTCTGCGGTGTAGCTTATCGATATGGTTTTTACAAATCCATCAGGCAACTGTTGTGACAAAATAAAACCAATAGCTTACATATCTTTTTATTGAAATAATATCATTCCGTCTTATATCCCACATTTAATTATATAAAATATTTAAAAATATTATTAAAATAATATTCTCATTTTTATGCTTAAGTTAGAATATTATATTTAATGCTGTTGCTTTATGAAAATTTAAAATATTATATTAGAATGGAGAATTATTATGTGTGGAATAGTTGGTTATATAGGATTTGAAGATGTAAAGGAAATAATATTAGGAGGCTTGGAAAAGCTCGAATACAGAGGTTATGATTCAGCCGGAATCGCTGTTGCAGAGAGCAATAACGTCTATATATGCAAGGAAAAGGGAAGAATTGCACAATTAAGAAGCTGCATTGACAATACAGCAACCGGAAATTTAGGCATCGGCCATACAAGATGGGCAACACATGGCGTTCCAAATCAAATAAATTCACATCCTCATCAAAGCAGCACGAAAAGATTTACTTTAGTTCATAATGGCATAATTGAAAATGAGGATGAATTAAGACATAAATATTTAAACGGAACTAAATTTACAAGCGATACAGATACAGAAGTAATAGTCCAACTTATTGAAAAATTTGTTAATGATGGAGAACCAGTTGAGCTTGCCATCAGACATACAATGAGTGAATTAAAAGGCTCCTATGCGCTGGCAATCCTTGATAAGGAAGATATGAACACATTGTATGCTGCAAAAAACAAAACACCTCTTTTAGCAGGCAAGGGTGAAGGATTCAACATGCTGGGCAGCGATGCAATGGCAATGATAAATCATACAAATTTATTTTATGAGATAGAAGATAAGGAATTTTTGAAAATTACAAGAGACTCTATTGAAATTTACACAATTTACGGAAATAAGGTAACAAGAAACCCTTACAAAGCAGATATAGACGCTGCTGATACTGAAAAGGGAACATATCCTCATTACATGATGAAGGAAATAGAAGAGCAGCCTTTTGTAATTAGAAAAATAATGTCTGAATATTCAGATGAAGACGGAAAAATGTGCATTGCCCCGGAAATATTAGAAGATGTCAGAGCATGCGACAAATTGTATATCATAGCTTGCGGAACAAGCTACCATGCAGGACTCATAGGCAAGCAGTTTTTCGAAAAAATAGCTGGTAAGCCAACAGAGGTAGTAATAGCAAGCGAATTTATTTACAATATGCCTCTTTTGACTGAAAAGCCACTGTTTATGTTTATATCACAAAGCGGCGAAACAGCTGACTGCAGAGCAGTATTGGTAAAAGTAAAGCAAATGGGCTATAAAACATTGACATTGACAAATGTAAAGGGCTCAACACTTTCAAGAGAAGCAGACAACACTTTATTGTTATATGCAGGACCTGAAATAGCAGTTGCATCAACAAAAGCATACACTGCTCAAATTGCCGTATTGTCAATTCTTGCATCTTTGGTTAACAATAAAATAAATATAGATATATTCAAAGAATTAAGTAAAATTGCATATACTATGGAAACTCTTTGCGACGACAAGGACAATTACAAATCTCTTGCCGAAAAATACCTGGTTAACAGCAGAAGCTGTTTCTATATAGGAAGAAGCATGGATTACTTTGTATGTTTGGAAGCTTCCTTGAAATTAAAAGAAATTTCCTACATTCAAACAGAAGGCTTTGCGGCAGGCGAGCTTAAGCACGGAACCATTGCTTTAATTGAGCAAAACACACCTGTTATAGCAGTTATATCACAGGAAAACATAAATCTTAACACAAGAAGCAACATAAAGGAAGTTAAGGCAAGAGGTGCAGCAACTATGGTAATATCAATGAGAAAATTAAGCCAGGAAACAGACGATATAGTAATAGATGATATCAACGAGCTGTTGTCACCACTTGCAACAATCATCCCAGCTCAATATCTTGCTTACTATGCAGCGCTGCTAAAGGGATGTGACATCGACAAGCCTCGTAATTTAGCTAAAAGCGTTACTGTTGAATAATAATGTAATTGTAATAAATTTATTTGTACACTTACAATAAACTCTTCCGAATGACAACAAAGTCGTCCGAGTGACAAAATAGTCGACCTAAAAATCATGTATGAAATCAAAATAAATTTTTGATTTATACATGATTTTTTTATGCCTGAGAAAAGAACCAGAAATAAAACCGGAAAAGATATATTGAATAAAAAAATGAGAAAAGGAATAAGGGGGAGGACTTAAAATAAACGACTTCTTTACTGAAAAGAGTAACAGAAAATCTTGAAAAAAATATTGAAAACAAAATAGAAAAGTAGCAGCCTCTAATAGATAAAAAGGATAGAAAAGATAGAAAAATATATTGAAAAAATAAATTGAAAATATAATGTTTAACATTGATTTAATATATTCTTTTGACATTAAATTAATTTAGAAAAGTATAAATTGAAAAGTAAAAACAAATAATAATTTCAAAAAATATCGGAGGCAAATACGAATGTCAATTTTATCTTTTTTAAAAAGCTTTTTTACAAATGAACAACCTAATAAACCAGTAATAGCGAATAAATCTCCTATACCGGTTGAACTTAAAAAAGGAGAAGCTTATTACTATTGCACTTGTGGAAGAAGTTCTAATCAACCTTTCTGTGATGGTTCACATAAAGGTACATCATTTAAACCCCAAGAATTTAAAGCTGATAAAGATGGAACAGCTTATTTGTGTGCATGTAAACATACTAAAAACCCACCATATTGCGACGGTTCACACAATAATCTTAAATAAGAATAAAACAAGGACGTACATTGCTATTTCAATTAATTTAATGTACGTCCTCATGATAAATTCGTTTATAGTTTTTTTACAATATCTTTAACATTCTAACCTTATTAACTTTATTTATGCATGCCTTATATTTGTATATTCAGATATTTCTTTATTAATCGTGCACAAGTCGTACACACATATGTCATGTATATTAGAATGTCCAGTAATTCTACCAAAAGTTTTAAGCTCTTCTAAGGAAACATTTAAAAAATTTGTTACTCTCTTAGCGGCAGCCTCAACATCTAACCGTTTCCTAAGTTCCGGATCTTGAGTTGCAATTCCTACCGGACACAATCCTGTTCCACAAATTCTATATTGCTGACAAGCTGCTGCTATCAACACTGCAGAAGCGACTGCAATTACATCTGCTCCCATAGCCAGAGTTTTTGCAAAATCAGAAGATACTCTTAATCCTCCCGTAATAACAAGTTGCAATAGCTAATAAAATCATAGCTTTAAATTGTAATTCTTTATTTACAGCAATCTTATCTTCTTTCTTGGTAATTTTAGTTTCATTTACAGTGTTTATTAAAACAAAGTTTTAGAACAAAGTATGTTAAAAATGCATGTCCTGGTTTTTTTATTTTTAAATAATCAGTAAATTTATGTAAAAAACTGTCGATATATATAAGTACTGAAGTTAATTGATGTATGCAAAAATCAAAATCATGTTCAATTAAATCTTTTAATCAACAAAAGTGAAAGGGATAAGTCGTGAAAAAAATTCAAATAACTAAAATAAAAATGAACAGTATTAAGACAAAGATAACTTTTATTATCTTATCAGTTGTTATAGTTTTAAGTATTACATTAGGTGCCATCAGCAGTTATCTTAATTACAAAACAACCTATGATGCACTTGAGAAAACTATGACTGAAGCAGCTGTAATTGCTGCTGAAAGAATTTCAAAAGAATTAGAATCATATAAAAATGTAGCTATGGGAACTGGAATCATAAAAGATTTGTCAGATTCAAATGTCTCAGTAAGTGAAAAACAAAAAATCATTGATGCGAACGCAAAACAATATGGATTTCAAAGGGGAAATATTCTTGATTTAAACGGTAAAAGTATTTTTGATGGCAAGGATTATTCCGACAGGGATTATTTTAAATCTTCTATTAATGGCGAGTCATATGTAAGTGATCCGCTTATAAGCAAAATTACTGGAAAACTTTCAATTATAATTTCTGCACCTCTATGGAAAGATGGAATACCGAATTCAACAGTTGTAGGAATTGTATATTTTGTACCAAATGAACAATTTTTAAATAATATTGTAAGGTCAATTAATGTAGGAGATACTGGTGATGCTTATATGTTAAATAAGGATGGACTTACTATAGCATATAAAGATGAATCTATTGTTGGAGTAGAAAATATTCAGGAAATTGTTAAAACCGATGAAAGTTTAAAAGAACTTGCAGCAATAGAAAAAAGAATGATTAATGGCGAAACAGGTTTTGGTAGTTACCCTGCCGATGGTGTTAATATATTGGCCGCATTTGCTCCTATTGAAGGGACTAATGGTTGGAGTATGGCAATTAATGTTGAGCAAAGTGAATTTTTAGGTGGCGTTTATACTTCAATTATAGATATGAGCATAGCAGTTGTAATTTTCATACTTCTTGGAATTATTATAGCTCGTAAAACTGCTAAAAAGATTTTGGACCCAATTAAAACTTGTGCAGACCGCTTAGTTTTATTGTCCCATGGAGATTTAACTTCCGTTGTACCTAAAGCTACATCCAATGATGAAACAGGAATTTTATTAAATAGTTTGAAAACTACTATTGAAGAAATTAATCAAGTTATTGGAAATGTTTCTTATCATCTTGGGGAAATCGAAAAAGGGAATTTAACATCTACAATTGACATGAACTATGAAGGTGATTTTGCAAAATTAAAATTTTCTACTGAAAGCATATTAAATTATTTAAATGAAGATATTACACAGATTAATCAATCATCTGAACAAGTTGCAAGCGGAGCTGATCAAGTTTCATCTAGTGCACAAGCAATTTCTCAAGGCGCTACGGAACAAGCAAGTTCCGTTGAGGAATTATCAGCAACGTTAAATGAGATATCCGATAATGTAAAAAATAATGCTCAAAATTCAGACAAAGCAAGAACAAGGGCTGTAAATTTAAGAAATGAAATAGCAAAAAGCAATGTCCAAATGCAAGACATGATAAAAGCCATGGATGAAATTAATGATTCATCAAATCAAATTGGTAAAATAATAAAAGCAATAGAGGATATAGCTTTCCAAACAAATATATTAGCTTTAAATGCAGCTGTTGAAGCAGCTCGAGCTGGTTCTGCCGGAAAAGGCTTTGCAGTTGTTGCTGACGAAGTTAGGAATTTAGCAACTAAGAGTGCAGCTGCAGCTAAGGATACTACTTCTTTGATCGGGGAATCTATACAGGCAGTAAAAAATGGAATAAAATTAGCTGATGAAACAGCAAATTCCTTATCAATAGTGGTAGAAGAAGGGGAATATCTTACAAATGTTATTGAGGAAATTTCAAGGGCGTCTGAAGACCAAGCTACTTCAATAGGTGAAGTAACTATGGGAGTTGAGCAAGTATCTGGAGTTGTTCAAAACAATTCAGCTACTGCTGAAGAAAGTGCTGCAGCAAGTGAAGAATTATCAGGGCAAGCACAGATTTTAAAAGATTTAGTTGGCAAGTATACGCTTAAATCTTATAAAGCAAAAATTTCAAGATTAACGGAAAAAAACAATGATAGAATAGAAAATAGCAATATTATATGTGGATGCTTTAATCTTACTGAAAAAGATTTAATAAATGCAGTAAATAGTGGCGCAAAAACATTTGAAAAAGTTCAGCAAATAACTAAAGTTAGTACAGGTTGCGGAAAGTGTAAAGGTAGTAATGAAAAATTAGTTAATAATTTAATACTTAAGAAAAAAATAGATGAAAATCAAGTAGTATGCGGATGTTACAATGTAAAAGTTCAAGATATGATTCAAGCGATTAAAAAAGGAGCAAGATCATTTGAAGAAGTTCAAAAAGTTACAAAAGCCGGTACTGGATGCGGCGGATGTGTTGAAAGCAATAAAGTATTAGTTGCTCAACTTTTAGCAAAATATTAATTTGATTATATAATTTAAAAAGTTATCAGGTACGCAACTGCACCTATTTTTTTAAAAGCATAATACTCATTAGTAGTAAGTTTCAAAATAAAAATAAAAGATGGAACAGTAGGATATTTTGCAACAACAAATGGAGATCAACTTGAAGTACGAGGTTGGCTGTATCAATTTGAAGAAGGTAATAGATTTTATTTTTGTACGGCAAATAATAAAGATGATTTCAAAGAGATGAAAGCTAACCCACAAGTTGCTTTTGAAGGAACAAGTAACGGTTATAATGTTAGAATTTCAGGAAAATCAGCATTTTTAGGTCAGGAAATTATTAAAAAATATTTTTGGAAAATAAAAATTAGTCTTAGCTCATTAGTATATTAATACAAATAATATTAATTATGATAAGAAATTTTAACAACTTAGTTGTAAGGATTTTTTTTAAAAGAAGCCATTCATACAAGGAAATTTAACAACTAAGTTGTAACTTTCAAAAAAAGTGTTTACGTAATTTGAATGTTTGTAAGCACTTTTTTTTAACAACTTAGTTGTTCGTAGACATATTGTAGTCGTACAATAAAGTCTTTAACTGACTAATAAACTCTTTAACTGACCAATAAAGTCTTTAACTAATAAATGTATAATTATTCATTAAAAATCACTTAATGGAGTTGCTGTAAAATACAGCTGTTAAGTGATTTTTATCTTTTTAGTTTTATTCTAAAATTATCGTAGTATAAATTTAAACTAATGAATGCATATTTGCCACTTTTCTGCATTCTTCAGCACACATACGGCAAATATCTGCACATTTCTGACTGGTACTATGTCAAGAAAAAGTACAACTGAAAATGAGAAACTTATTTATATTTAATTATGATTTGTGAATTTGTGGAAAACTCATGCGAGTTTACACACAAGCTTCACAAATACTACTGCTACTACTAATAGGATATTATTTTTCTGTCGGATAAAGTTCTGATTGCTGGTTGGCTTCTGATGGTAATTCTATAACCAATTTACTGATGCCTAACACTACACCTATAAGGATTTCAACATAATTTATGGGGGTGGAGTTTTGTTTGGTAACCAAAAAACACCTCTTGGTCTAAGGTGCGATATTCTTGTTGACAAATAGATTCAGTACGTGTTACTATTATCGAAAATCGAAATCGTAATTAGAAATCGAAATATGACAATAAGGCATGGAGGTATTATGTCAGGAAAAGTATTAAGGAGATTATTCTTAGGATTTATAAGCATTCATATCCTTCATCATGCTTCAAAGGAGCCGATTTACGGTCTTTGGATGATAGAAGAACTAAGTCGTCATGGGTACAATATCAGTTCAGGTACACTTTATCCTATTCTATATGGATTAGAGAAAGATGGACTGCTGGTTTCAGCAGAAGAAAATGTGGAGGGAAAAATAAGAAAATATTATAGGACGACACCACAGGGAGAGGTCGTATTAAAAGAAGCACGAGCTAAAGCATACGAATTATTCAAGGAAATGAAAGAGTAGGTGAGAATATGAAAAAATTTGGACCACCTGTAGGAAGAGAAACACTTTTTCAATATTTGCTAAAATACAAGTTTCAATTCATTATATCTTCGATAGCAGGAATCATTTATAATACGGCAATTGTGTTAGGACCAATATTTTTAGGTAGACTTATCGATGCAGCCGGTGAAGGAACTACAAGAGTTGTTTTATTATCAGCTATATACTTTATAGGCGTGACATCTTTTTTTCAATTCTCAAGGTTTATTAAACGATGGTATATGAGGGATCAATTCAACCATGTTGCTTGCGATTTAAGGCAAACACTGCTTGATAGAGTTTTAAAGTATAGACTCCCTGATATTGATAAGGAAACTGTTGGTGATTTGATGTCTCGAACAGTTGGAGATATTACGCTGGTTGTTGACACTGTCATGTCTACCTTAAATGAAGGATGGGATACATGGTTGTTAATGATTTCGTATTTTGCAGTACTCCTTTATATGGACTGGAAAATTACTTTATTAGCATCACTTTTGGTACCGGTCACACTAATACTAGCACATATGATGCGAAACGTCTTGTACAGTTGCTCACTTGAAGCGAGGAAATCAGCAGCTACAGCAAACACCGGACTTCATAGGTATCTTTCTGCTATATCCGTTCTAAGACTATTCGGTCGAGAAGAATCAGAGACTGAGAGTATTTTGGATGCCTATAATCAACAAGTTCGATTGAATATAAAACAAATACTATTACAACAGTCGCTTTTGCCAATCTATGCGCTGCTCGCTGGGCTTGGTGTTGTGGTAGTTATTGGGTTGGGTGGAGAAAATGTAAGAAATGGCATATGGACGGTTGGATCTTTCAATGCTTACATGGTTATGTTTGTAGCTTTCTCTGGAAGGACTAGAGTTGCTGCAAAGATTTTTAACCGTTGGCATGGTGCAAAAGCTGCGTGGCAACGGGTTAAAGAGAAAATGATCGTACATGAATCTAAAGGAGATCAGAATCATTCATCATTAGATTCCCAAAAAGTAAACCAATTAAAAGTGTCGCATCTTAATTTTTCGTATGGCTCCAAGCAGGTTTTAAATGATATTAGTTTTGAAGCAAAGTCCGGAGAAATTATAGGTATTACAGGTGCTGTTGGTTCCGGAAAATCATCCTTGATTAATGCTCTTTTAGGTCAATATGATTATGATGGAGATATTTTCATAGATTCAATTCAATTAAGAAACATTCCTGACGCTAATAAGCATCAGATTATCGGATACTCTGGGCATGAGCAATTTCTGTTCTCTATGAGCATTGAAGAAAATATTCGACTTGAAATGGCAAATGAAGAAAACGAAAAAGAACTTCTGAATACGCTGGTTACTTCTGGCCTTTTAGAAGATATAGATCGTTTTGATGAGGGTATAAAAACACAGGTAGGTGAGAAGGGGTTAAAAGTATCGGGTGGACAAAGGCAAAGAATATCAATGGCTAGAGCCATATATAAATCACCTTCAATTTTATTGTTAGATGATCCGTTTTCAGCCTTGGATATTGCAACGGAACAGAGAATCGTAAAACGTCTTAAAGAGGATTTTAAAGATCAAATTGTTGTAATTGCAACACATCGATTAAGTGCATTTGAAAAAGTTGATAAGATTCTGGTGCTTGATCAAGGAAGCGTATTAGAAACTGGCACTCATGGTGAGCTCATGCAAAAACACGGTCTTTATCACGAAATCTATAGTGCACAGCAATTTATGGAAGGAGGGAAATAACAGCTGACAAAATATTATAAAAAGTTATACAACCTTATTGAAATTATATAGTGTAAGTATTATAATAAATTCAGAGGTGATATAATTGAAATATTATACAGTAGGGGAATTTGCAAAACTAATAGGAAGGAATCCCCAGACATTAAGG
>JBFXKO010000031.1:0-48319 GCA_050173715.1 Sedimentibacter sp. | reverse complement strand
TGTTTCAATAAATTGACTTTTTAGCAAAGAATTCTTTACTCAAATTATTTTATCTCAACTTTTTTTTGGATATTTAGGCTAAAATTATTTGACTTTTAATGGTTGGATTAATTCGCCGTTCAACAATCAATTTATTTGCTCACTTTCGTTCGCATAAATTGAGAACTCGTTTGTTTGACCTACCAGCCATTTTTCAGAAAAAGACTCTGAAAAATGGGGTTAGGGCATAAAAAAATCTTCCTCTCTCAGGGTAAACTAATCCCTAAGAGACGGAAGATATAAATCTTTCGCGGTACCACTCTTATTCATTTCTTTCGAAATGCTCTCTCCGGATACGGACTATTTCTAATCGATATCCTGCCATTTTTAACGATTGGCTTCATCGTACCATCCTACTGAAAATTTCGGATGATCCGCTCCAAGGCTAGTTCGGCATTTCATCGGACATTGTTTTGCACCAACCAACAACTCTCTGAAATCACTGAAAATGCTTAATACTCCTTATCACTGCGTTTATGTTGCTCATTAAATTGTGTATTTTTAGGAGTATAACATCTATAAATCTATTTTGTCAATAGTAATTTTTGAAAAATATTTTTTTCTGAAAAATTAAATCACACCTATCAAATAAAAATCTGAAATGTAGTGCTACAATAATTATTTTTTTAATTTATAATAATCCATAGTGTAATTCTCCTTAAACCCACAAGATTTATAAAGATTCAAAACATTTTTATTGTCTGTGAGAACCTGCAAGTTAATTGTTTTAACATTGCTTTCTTTTAATTTATTAATTGACAAAATCAACAATTCCCTTCCATAACCATTTCCACGGTAATCAGGCAGCACCTCCAAACCATAAATTCACAAACGGACTAAATCCTCCATAAAAACACTTACTTATAACCATCATTTCATTGCATTTTGAAAGAAGCTTGCCCATATTGCTATAATCATCCACAATAACACATTCACCGGGTTTCTTTATCCAGCAACCAAAACACCCTATACAGTTATGAATTGTGTTATTGTCACCAATAACCAAAACATCCCCTTTAATAGTCCCTAGTAAATCATTAAAATCTTCTTTACTTAAATCATGAATTAATAATTTCACTGCACCACTCTATTCATATTTTGTATTTTGGTATTTCTATGTGTAACAGCCTCATAATTTCTTTTTCAGATTCTTTTACTCTTTCAGCTATAAAATCTATAAATGGCTTGTCATTTTTATGTGCCTTTTCTAATAATGAAATATAATCATTTCTAAGAATTGGTGGAATAATGGCAAGTAAGTATCCATCCTGTATCAAAGAAGTATTCATTAAAAGTCTTGCTACTCTTCCGTTTCCGTCCTTAAATGGGTGAATGAATACAAATTTTTTATGAAGAAGAGCAGCAAATTCTACAGGATGATAATACTGTCTGTTTTCTTTTATCCATTTTAATAAACAGTTCATTTCATATTGAATATTTTTATTATCTGTAACCGGATAATTTGAACCTGTAATTATAACATTTATATCTCTATATTTGCCTGCATAAGTTGGTTTAACATCACCATAAAATAATTTATGCATAGTTAAAACATGTTCTTCTGTAATTCTTTTATTGCTTAACAGTGTAAACATGAAGTCATAAGCTTTACCATGTCCTAAAACTTCAAATGTGTCTCTTAATGGTTTACCACCCACTGTTAATCCATCTTCTAATAATACCTTTGTTTCACTTTCAGTATAAGTATTTCCTTCTAGAGCATTAGAGGACCAGGTTAATCCTATTTTATAGTAGTCCTTTATTTGTTGAAGCATGTCTCCTTCAAAAGGTCTAAGTTTATCTATTTCTTTTTTATATAAGTCTATAACTTCATAAATATCCATAACTCACCTGCCTATTAACATTTACCTTATTATACCACATCTTATTATAATTAACATACTCATGTTATTTTCTATACTTTATTCGATAGCATAATAATTTGAAATAACATAATCAAATAAGTAAAAGAAGTTTTTAATCTCATTAATAAAACTTTTTACGCACTCATCAATTTGGTTCAATAAATTCGTTTCTTTTAAAACTAAAATTCTATAACCGTCATCTTCAGAAAATTCAGTATATACTTTTTTACTTATTATTGTACATTTTGTTTACTCCTCTTTTAAATTTTACAGTACACTGACCATTTCATCGAAATAATATTTATTAACACTCCACAAACATCTTGATTAATTTTGAATTATTTAAATTTACTTTAATTTCATGGTTATTTTCTATATCTTCAAAAATAATTAAATCATTTTTATTATCGTTGTTTTCAATTTATTACCCCTTAAATATCTACAATTTAATTTTTAACTCATACAGCTACGGATACTGGAAAAATTAAGAAATTGTTGAATTAATTATACTTCAAATTGCATGCATTAACAATATTCAAACTAAATATTATTAAAATCCTTATGCTAACTATAACAAAAAACAATTGAGAAATATCCCAATTGTCTTTATATTTAAGATCTTAAATTATACTATAAAGTGAAGTCTTTCAGCTTCTCAATAAACGTCTCGCCTTTTGCTCCATCGTGATAATCTGTTGGTACGTCCAAAAATTTGAGCTGAATTTTTTCATCATGTAATGCATTTATAAGTTCTTCCATTAATATACCCTTTTGTCTGTTTATGCTGCATGTAGGGCTTTCATTTATACCTATGATTCCTAATACTTCATATTTGTTATTGATGTATTCCTTTATAACATTGACTGTATCTTTTGCAATTCCTTTATTAATGGTTCTGAATTCTAAAGTGTCATACTGTTCTTTTGACATGGGTTCTCTTTTTAATCCCAAACATCTGAATTCAGGACATGGAAGCTGATGAATTCCTATATCATTATTCATTAATTCTATTATTATGTCTTTATAAGCACCCTTGGTCCTTGCTAAGGGATGCACAACTGTATTTTGATTCACTATGCAATGTGAAACAAATACAATACGTTTACTTCTTTCCATTTATTTAGAACCTTCAGTATATTTTACAGGCAATTTGCTTATTAATAATGATACTAATATACAGCTTGCAATTTTATCAACAAAGTTGCTTGTAATTCTTGGTATAAAGGCAGCAGTAAAAATGGTTTGTCCAGATTTAACCAACCATGTAAAAAATACATCATTAATATCTCCTGTAATGCCTCCATAAACATATGTAGCTATAGGTGTTCCAATAAGAGGAGCAACTATTGATAGTATTACCCCTGTAATTATTGATGTTACAATATTGAACTTCCACTTTCTTGCTATAAGTCCCACAATTATACCAACAGCTATATTAACCAATGCAAATGGGATATTTTTAGGGTTTGTCATAATTCCCTGAATTACATTTGTTAATCCTCCAACTGCTGCTCCGTACCAAGGTCCAAACAATGCAGCAGCAAAAATTGTGCCTACTGTATCTAAAAATAACAATGGTATATTTAATAATCCAACAACTGTTCCTAATACAATATTAATTACGATTGCTAATGCTGAAAAAACTAATTTGAAATTTGAATTCTTTCTGTTCATATCTCTCTCCTTTTTGTTATATTAAAATCAGAATAAGGATATCATGTTTGAAGAATTCAAGTCAATTTCATAATTTTCATACAATAATGGGCAATTATAAAAATAAGTTATATATTTACTTCCCTCTATTAGATTTCAGTAGGCATTGTATATATATGTATGATTATTAATAAATAACTGCATTTTTTAACATGTCCTATTATTTGTTAATATTTGAATGATATTTTAACTTATTAATCTACACTTATAAAAAAAATCTGCATTTCGTTGTTATTAACTGCTACTTCATCATGGTTTACATTTTTATATATTTCATAATTATGCATTTTCATAAATTAATTTTTTAGATTATTATTTATAAAATCAATTACTTCTTTTTGGATCTTTCCAATATGAGCAGAACCGCCTCATTAGGTGTTGTTCCTTCGTCTAAAAGTATTTTAAATACTTCAAATGCTTCCTGAGGCTTTACATTTTCAATATCATTCTTGTATTTTGCATATAATTCCACACCATTCTCTTTATACTTAAGACCCTTTACATATTCAAAAAGCCTGATTACCCTAACGTTCTCATAACTCATATTTTCACCTCTTGTAAAAATTATCATTTATACAAATAATACCATGAAGTTTAGGTAATTACAATGATACAACCATATTTCAAATCTAAAGCATACAAAAAGTCCTTGAAATTTCTCTCAAGGACTATATGGAAGTGAAGGCCCCTGCTGCTAAACCAATTAAGGCAAATATTAAGCTTAATTTTAAATCCTTATTTTTCATATACTGTCCTTTCAAGTTATTTATATTTCTTTTTATAAATAACATATGAGTAAATCATAGGTGCCAAAGTCAACAAAATCACTGCTCCAAAAAAGATCAACATCTTTATATTGTCAGGCAATATTGACGATATCATCATCAATATGCCGCCTATAAACCAAATCTTTCCTCCAAATCTGTGGGTTTTAAACCAAATCTCTTCATCTGACAATGACCAGCTGGTTCGTATACCCGCATAGAAATTTTGCTTGAACTTAGGCATTGAATTTCCTATTATGGTAAATAACAATCCAACGGCAAACGGCATAAAAATGCTGATATTTAAAACCTTAATATTCTTACTGTATGCTAATGTATATAATTGAACACTAAGCATTAACAGCGAAACCAAAAAGAAAATCATATAATACTGTTTATTGAATTTACTGTAGGAATTTTTCTTTGGATCAACATTTCTTGCTACCTCTGCTGTAACAATCATAAACAATATTATTATTGGTGCCAGAAAAATATAAATTTTTCCTCCATAGTTATCAACATCTCCAGCAATATTGAAATGTATCGGTATTTGTTCCGGGAGATGGCTGTAGGAAATCAATCCGATTATCAATGTTACTGCAAATAATATCCATAACTTTATGTTTTCATGCTTAAATATTTTGTTCATTTACTTTTCCTCCTTCAAAGAAGCAAGCCATGCTAATATCTCTTCAACAACCGAGAGATTCAGTTCATAATAAATATACTTTCCTTGCTTGTCATCTGAAACTAATCCTGCATTTTTCAATATGGATAAATGATGAGAAATAGAAGCACCAGTCATCTGAAACTGATCAACAATATCTCCTGCTGTCATTTTTCCGTTTCTTAACAATTCTATTATCTGACGCCTTGTAGGATCCGATAAGGCCTTAAAACTATCTTGAAATCCCATTTATAATATCACCTTCCTACTCATTTAGACATTTAGACAAATATCTAAATGTATTATAATATATAGTGTTGTTGTCAAATAAAATTTATAATGTGACAATCTGTTTCTTTATATAAATGAAATTATTTCATGTTAAAATGTGTTTTTGCGCAGTCTGACGATTCTAAACTGTCACACAAAACCGTTGAATATCATAGTCTTAGTTGCACTTAAAAAGACACCTTCAATTATGAAGGTGCCAAAATGAAAAATTTAAAGCTTATTCTGTCTGAGTTCTTGAAAGATGAGAAAATACAATTTTAACCATGTTGTAAATAGCCATTGTTATGATTATCCACTCAACTATGAAAATCCAAACTGCTCCTAACTCAGCCATGTACAATTTAATGGCTGTATAAATTGAGCCTAGTGCAGTAAATGCTATCACTGATTCATAGTTGAAATGTTTTTTCTTTGCAACTAAAATATATAGTACTGCAAGTACAAACCATAATACATAATCTCTTATCAAAAAAAGTACATTTTTTATTTCTGAAAAGTTCATTGAATTACTTAAAAGGCCAAAGACAATGTCTATGAGCCAAAATGTAGTTATTATTATAAAAATAAATAATCCAATTGTTAATACATTATTTTTTAATTCTTCTCTGTTCACGTTTAAAGGTTTTGATAATTTTGTTGACAGCTTGTTGGAAAGCTTATTAGACAGCTTGTTCTTAAACCTTCTCATACATCCTCCTAAATATTTAATCTTAATTAAATATATTCCTTATAAATATATATATTTATTCAGATGTATATATGACTAAAATTTATAATTTTATATACAAAAAAATAATCCCTTTGAAGAGATTATTCTTTTCATTATTGTTATTCTAACTCCACTGCCCCTGTATTTAATTCGTAGTAGCGGCCCTTTTGCTTCATGAGATCCTCATGGTCGCCTCGTTCGATGATTTCGCCCTGCTCAAGCACCATTATTGCATTGGAATCTCTTACAGTTGACAATCTATGGGCAATAACGAATGTAGTCCTGCCTTCCATGAGTTTATCCATGCCTTCTGCAATGAGTTTTTCTGTCCTTGTATCAACTGATGAGGTTGCTTCATCAAGTATAAGAATTGTTGGGTCAGCAACTGCTGCTCTTGCAATTGATAACAGCTGTCTTTCACCCTGTGAAAGATTTTGACCGTCTGCTGTCAACACGGTGTTGTAACCATCAGGTAAATGCTTAATGAAATAATGAGCGTTGGCAAGCTTAGCTGCTTCCTTTACCTCTTCATCGGTAGCATCTAATCTTCCGTATCTTATGTTGTCAGCAACTGTTCCTTCAAACAAATGGACATCCTGCAAAACTATGCTCATGGTGCTTCTCAAATCAAATTTGTTAATTCTTTTTATATCTATGCCATCATAAAGTATGGTGCCTTCATTAATCTCATAAAAACGGTTAATGAGGTTTGTGATTGTAGTCTTACCTGCCCCTGTTGAGCCAACAAATGCAATTTTCTGACCAGGCTTAGCATAAAGATTTATTTTCTTTAAAATCTGCTTGTCAGGCACATATCCAAAATCCACATCCTTGAATGTGATATTTCCTCTCAAAGGAACCATTTCAATTTCTCCATTAGCTTTTGGAACACTCCAGCAAAGATTTCTTTTGCCCTTGCATTCTTCTACCAAAGTAACATCACCTTTATCTACTTCTATTTCTTCATCCAAAACCTTGAAAATTCTTTCCGCTCCCGCCAAAGCAGCAAACAAAGTGTTAAGCTGATTTGAAACCTGAGTAATAGGTCTTGATATTGTTCTTGTATACTGTAAAAATGCTGCGAGGTTACCAATGCTGAATTTATTTATCATTACTAGATAAGCACCAAACATTGATATTACTGCATATTTAACAAATGACAGATTACCCATGATTGGCATAAGCATTACACCATAGGCAGATGCCTGTGTACTTGCTTTTCTCAGCTCTTCGTTTCTTTCATTAAAGTTTTCGATTGCTCTTTCTTCATAATTAAATACCTTTACAACCTTTTGCCCAGACATCATTTCTTCAATATATCCGTTCATACCTGCTAGCGCTGCTTGCTGATTACGAAAGTTTTTTGAGGATTTTTGACCAATATTCTTTACAACCATGATCATTAACGATAGCATTATTGCTACCGCCAATGTCATGACAGGGCTTAAAATAAGCATCATAACAAAGGTACCAATAACTGTGATTATTGATATTAAAACTTGTGATGCGCTTTGTTCAAGAGACTGGTTCAGCATATCTACATCATTTGTATATGTTGACATTAATTCACCGTGTGAATGCTTGTCAAAATACGAAACTGGCAGTTTTTCCATATGCGAAAACATTTCTTCACGTATTTTATGGACTGTTTTTTGAGCAAGCTTTGCCATAAATAGATTTCCTACATATTGAGAAAATGCAATAACAAGTACCAGTATTCCCATGATAGTTAAATACATTATGAACTTGTTTTTATCAAAATCACCCACCAGTGTATCAATAACCGGGCTAAGCATCGCATTAATTCCTATTTCTGCAACGGAACTTAAAATAATAAATAATATTCCGCTAAAAAACAAAATTTTATTAAACTTGAAGTAGCTGAACAACCTTGCCAATGTTTTCTTAGGATCTTGAGGTCTCAGTTGTTTAGGACCCTTTCCGTGACCTTTTATTTCCTGCTGCTTGTTATCTATACTTTTTGTTTCTTTCATTGTCCAACCACCCCTTTCTGCTGTGATTCATATATTTCCTTGTAAATCGGTGAACTAATCATTAATTCTTCATGTGTTCCTACAGATACTATTTCTCCTTCATTCATTACGAGAATTCTGTCTGCACGCTGAATTGATGATATTCTCTGAGCTATTATGATTGTTGTAACACCTTCTAGCTCTTCTTTAAATGTTTGCTGGATTTTTGCATCAGTTGTAATATCCACCGCGCTTGTTGAATCATCTAAAATAATTATCTTAGGCGATTTAATCAATGCTCTTGCAATTGTAAGTCTTTGTTTTTGACCTCCTGAAAAATTGTCTCCTCCCTGTTCTACTCTGTAATCTAACAGGTCATTGTACTTAGATACAAATTCCCATGATTGAGATTGCTTAAGTGCACTTATAATCTCCTCATCTGTTGCATTTTCGTTTCCCCACTTCATATTTTCTCTTAAGGTACCTGAAAATAAAACATTCTTTTGAAGAACAAATGCTACCTTATCTCTTAATGTCTTAATGTGGTACTTCTTCACATCAATTCCGCCAACAGAAACAACACCCTCTTTTACGTCATAAAGCCTTGGAATCAGTTGTACCAAGGTTGACTTTGATGAGCCGGTTGAGCCGATTATTCCTATAATTTCCCCTGATTTGATTTCTAAATTTATATTTTTAAGTGCCCTTTCAGCACTCTTCTCATATGCGAAGCTAACATTATTAAAGCTTATGGATCCATCCTTTATTTCAATAACCGGTTCAGCATCTTCAACTATTTCTGATTCTGTTTCTAAAACTTCAACTATTCTGGCTGCAGAGGCAGACCCTCTTAATAGCTGCATAAAGAAAAATGAAAGCATCATAAGTGACATAAGTATTTGTGTGATATAAGTAATGAATGATACAAGCTCGCCACTTCCCATACTACCTGCTACCACTTGATTTCCGCCAAACCACAGCACTGCTATTATGGTTAAATAAGTAACTACAGTTAACACAGGAAACAAAAACATTATTATTGAAATTGCCTTTAAGGATGTATCTCTCAATGAATCATTTCTTTCCTTGAATCTTTTTTCTTCATGCGTCTGTCTATTAAAGGATTTAACAATCCTTATACCAATTAAGTTCTCCTGTATTATTGCATTGACTCTATCAACACGAGACTGCATTTTTATAAAAAGCGGTCTTGCATTTGCCATTATAGTTCCTAATAATATAACCGTAACTGGTATTGCAATCATAAACACACTGGCCAATGATGCATTGATACTTAACGCCATTATAAGTGCAAATATCATCATGAACGGTGCTCTTACTGCCATTCTTAGGCTCATCATTGCTACCTGGCCCAACATGTTGCAGTCATTTGTAAGTCTTGTTACAAGCGATGATACTGAAAATTTATCAAGATTTGAAAATGAATAGCCTTGAACTTTTTTGAATACTGATTTTCTTATTTCTGCAGAAAAACCATAACCTGCAGTTGCTCCATAATGAGAGCTTATGATTCCGAATGTCATCCCCAAAAGTGCAGCTAATATCATTAAAAAGCCAACCTTAACCACATAACTTATATCTCTATTTGCTATCCCAACATCCACTATAAGTGACATAAGATATGGAATCACAATATCCGCTATAACCTCAAATATCACTAATATTGGGCATAATATTGCATAACGTGTATACTTTTTCATAAATGGAAATAATTTTCTCAAGATTTCACTCCTCTATTTTAAATTGTTTTTATTTAACGAACGAATTGACAATTAACGATATATTTTATAATTTTTACCTTAATATAAGCTTAAAAAACTATTATTAAAAGAAAGAGCAGCCAATAAAATGGCTGCTTATAAATATTATCACATATTTTAATAAAAATCAATTTATAATTCCTAATGACAGCGATGAGGAATAAACGGAATAAACGCAATTTTAATGCAAATTTGTATTATTATGCAATATTTTAAAATTGTCAAGTGTTTTTTAAAAAATTATTAAAATAATTTCATCATACACTGAATAGCAATTCCCCGTAAGTCGGATACGGCCAATACTTTTGTGCAGTATTGATTTCCAACTCATCAACTGTTATACGAATTTCCTGCATTTTCGAAAATATGGAATTTCTATAAAATGAAGCTGCTTTCTTTATATCTTCGAAGTTTTTAACTTCGATAAGCAAATTATCCAATATCTCCGTATCGCTATACAATGACGTGGAAAGCAATGAAAGCTTGGTGACTAAAGCTTTTTCAGCATCACAATTTGCATCAGGCAAAAATGATTTTTTAGAAGCTGCTGTTTCGCATAATTCATTAATATAAGTGAATACGGCAGGCAATATATCTTTTTTTATCATTTCTGTCATAGTAAGTGCCTCAATATTTAAAACCTTGCAATAATCTTCCATGCATATATCCAATCTTGAATGAATTTCTTTTCCCGACAGCACTCCGAATTTTTCAAGCACTTTTATATTTTTATCGGCTGCAAAATAAGGCAATGATTCGGGAGTAGATTTTAAATTTAATAAACCTCTTCTTTCAGCTTCCTTAACCCACTCATCCGAGTAATTGTTACCATTGAAAATTATTCTCTTGTGATTTTTAATCGTATCTTTTATCAAGCTGTTTAATGCTTCATTAAAATTTTCTGCTTTTTCTAATATATCCGCAAATTGAGACAGCTCTTCGGCAACGATGGTATTCAATACCATGTTAGGTCCCGCTATTGACAATTTGGAGCCAACCATACGAAATTCAAATTTATTTCCCGTGAAAGCAAAAGGCGATGTACGGTTTCTGTCTGTCGTATCCTTAGGGATAACAGGGATTACATCTACACCTATTGCCATTTCCCTCTTGTATTCTTTATCATACTCCACATCTCCCTCTATGGATTCTAAGACTGATGTAAGCTCATCTCCTAAGAAAACGGATATTATGGCCGGAGGTGCTTCGTTACCGCCTAGACGATGGTCATTTCCTGCAGTTGAAACCGATACCTTCAATAAATCTTGATATTCATCCACAGCTTTTATAACTGCAACTAAAAACAATAAAAATCTTGCATTTTCACGGGGAGAAGTACCCGGTTCCAAAAGATTAATCCCTTCATTTGTTGATAATGACCAATTGTTGTGCTTACCGCTTCCGTTTATTCCTGCAAATGGTTTTTCGTGCAGCAAGCACGCCAATCCATGCTTTGAGGCAACTCTTTTTAATAATTCCATTGTTAACTGATTGTGGTCGGAGGCAACATTAGTATTAGAAAATGTAACTGCTAATTCGTGCTGTGCAGGTGCAACCTCGTTGTGTTCTGTCTTTGCCGGTATGCCTAATTTCCATAATTCATTGTTAAGCTCCTTCATAAACTCCTGAACTCTCGGTTTAATGACCCCAAAATAATGGTCTTCTAACTCCTGTCCTTTCGGGGGCTTAGCTCCAAATAATGTCCTGCCTGCAAATATTAAATCTTTTCTCTTATTAAACAATTCCTTATCTATTAAAAAATACTCCTGTTCAGGTCCCAGCGTCGTAGTAATTCTTTTAGTTTCTTTGTCGCTGAATAATCTCAATATTCGAAGAGCCTGTTGATTAAGAACTTCCACAGAACGAAGAAGCGGTGTTTTCTTATCAAGAACTTCTCCTCCGTAAGAGCAAAAAGCCGTAGGAATATATAAGACAGAATCTTTTATAAATGCGTAGGATGTAGGGTCCCATGCAGTGTATCCTCTTGCTTCAAATGTTGAACGTAATCCCCCCGAAGGAAAACTTGATGCATCGGGTTCACCTTTTATCAGCTCTTTGCCTGAAAACTCCATAATTATTTTACCATCATAAGCTACTGATACAAAGCTGTCGTGCTTTTCTGCAGTAATACTTGTCATCGGCTGGAACCAATGAGTAAAATGTGTTGCACCCTTTTCTATTGCCCAATCCTTCATCGCATTAGCCACTACGTGAGCCACATGTATATCTAAGCTTTTTCCTTCCTGAATTGTCCTTTTCAGTACCTTATACGTTACCTGCGGCAATCTTTCTTTCATTACATCATCGTTAAAAACCATGCTTCCAAAAATCTCTGAAATATAACTCATACTGTCCTCCTATAACAAAAAAGGCGCGGTAGGAATATCCTACAGCGCCTTTGCTGATTTATAAAAGAATTATATTCTCCCCTTTTAATTTTGTCAACAATTTTTTTTAAACTTTTTCACCCTTTTTCATCAACATACGGATATATTGTATATATCCACATCCTTATCATAAATATCAGATTCTATAATCTCTATTAAAGCTGCTACAGTATCTAAGGAAGTCAATACATTTATAGATAACTCCACAGATGTTCTTCTTATTCTAAAACCATCTGTGTTAGAGTCATTAGCTTTTGTAGGAATATCTATAACTAATCCGATTTGACCACTTTTTATTAAATCTATCAAATTCGTTTTTTCTTCTTTAACCTTATTTACTATTTCAACATTTATTCCTATATTTTTCAAAAACTTAGCCGTATTTTTAGTAGCCACAATTTGATACCCCAACTTGTCTAATTTTAACGCTATACCCTTAAAGTTGTCTTTTTCCATATCTTTGATTGTTGCTAATATCTTCTTAGTTTTTTCTGGAATTTTAACACCTGCCGCGATAAATCCTTTGTATAAAGCTTCTATATAGGTTTTACCGATTCCCAACACTTCTCCGGTAGATTTCATTTCAGGTCCCAAGCTTACTTCGACACCTAATAATTTTTGCGTTGAAAAGACCGGAACTTTAACGGCTATTAAGTTTGATTCCTTGTATAATCCAACTCCGTATCCAATATCTTTTAATTTTTCTCCGAGCATTACTCGTGTTGCAAGTTCAATCATAGGAATTCCGGTAACCTTGCTTATATAAGGGACTGTTCTTGATGAACGAGGATTTACTTCTATTATATACAGTTCATCTTCATATTCTATGAATTGAATATTGATCATACCTATAGTATTTAATTTCTTAGCTATATTTTTTGTTATTTCTGCAAGCTTTAACTTAGTATTAAAGCTTATATTTTTTGGAGGATAAATTGCAATACTGTCACCTGAATGAATTCCGGCCCTTTCTAAATGCTCCATTATTCCCGGTATTAAAATATCATCACCATCACAAATTGCATCCACTTCAATCTCCCTGCCAATCAAATATTTATCTATCAAAACAGGATTTTTAGAATTTTCAAATGCATTTTTCAAATAAACAACCAGATCATCTCTAGAATGAGTAATTTCCATGCCTTGTCCTCCTAATACATATGACGGTCTCACAAGAACTGGATACCCTATCTTTTCTGCTGCCTCTATACCATCATTTAAATTTAAAACTGCTTTTCCTTTTGGTCTGTTAATGTTTAAATATTCTAATATTGCATCAAACTTTTCTCTGTCTTCAGCTACATCTATTTGTTCCGGGTCTGTTCCTAGTATAGGTATCTTTTTTTCTTTGAAGAAGTTTGCCAGCTTTATAGCTGTCTGGCCACCAAATTGAAGTATCACACCGTTTGGATGCTCTTTTTCCACTATATTTAATACATCCTCTTCAGTCAATGGTTCGAAGTAAAGTTTATCTGCTATATCAAAATCTGTACTTACTGTTTCAGGATTATTATTTACTATAATTGTTTCTACGCCACATTTTTTGAGTGCAAATATACTATGAACAGAACAATAGTCAAATTCAACGCCTTGACCTATTCTTATAGGTCCAGAGCCTATTACAAGTATTTTCTTGCTATCAGAAGGCTGCACTTCATCATATTCATCGTATGTTGAATAATAATATGGAGATAAAGCTTCAAATTCGCCTGCACAAGTATCTACCATTTTATATACAGCTTTAATATTATATTTCATCCTCAAATTATATATATCATTAGGGCTCACGTTTATCAAATCCGCTATACCTTTATCTGAAAAACCCATTTTCTTTAACTTTTTAAGCCATCCTTCATCTAATTCCTCAATATTAGCTTTTCTTAACAGCTCTTCTTCTTTAACAATGTTATTTATTTTATAAAGGAAAAACTTATCAATTGTAGTAAGTTCTGCTATTCTATCAATCCTGTATCCTCTTCTCATAAGTTCGGCTAGATAAAAAAGTCTTTCATCATCAGGTGTTTGAACTCTAGCTTTTAACTCATATAATTGTTTTTGCGAAGCTTTTTTGCTGTATAAATTATATTGCTTTATTTCTAAAGAACGAACAGCTTTTAATAGAGCGGCTTCAAAATTATTACCAATAGCCATAACTTCTCCGGTAGCCATCATTTTTGTTCCTAGAATTCTATCAGCATTGAAAAATTTATCAAATGGCCATTTGGGAATTTTAAGTACAACATAGTCCAAGGATGGTTCGAAGGATGCATAAGTTTTTTGAGTAACAGAATTCTTAATTTCATCTAAGTTATAACCTAATGCTATTTTAGTAGCTACTTTTGCTATAGGATAACCTGTTGCTTTTGAAGCAAGAGCTGATGAGCGACTAACACGAGGATTTATTTCAATTATCGCATATTCAAAGTTATTTGGATTTAACGCAAGCTGTACATTACACCCTCCTTCTATTCCAATTGCATCTATTATTTTGATAGAAGCTGTTCGAAGCATTTGATATTCAACATCGGATAAAGTCTGCGAAGGAGCCACAACTATACTGTCACCTGTATGAACTCCTACAGGATCGAGATTCTCCATATTACATATTGTTATGCACGTTCCGTTTTTATCGCGCATTACTTCATATTCAATTTCTTTCCAGCCCTTTATACTCTTTTCTATTAAAACCTGATTATTCATACTGAGTTTAAGCCCCGCAGATAAAATTTCTATAAGCTCATCTTCATTATTTGCAATGCCACCTCCGGTACCACCCAAAGTGTAGGCAGGACGAATAATTATTGGGTATCCGATTTTTATAGCCACTTCTTTCCCATGTTCTAAATTCGTAACTATTTCAGAATTAATAATAGGTTCTCCTATTTTGTGCATTACGTCCTTAAATAATTCTCTGTCTTCTCCCATTTTGATTGATTCAACACTTGTGCCTATAACTCTTACGCCATATTTATTCAATATTCCTTTATCATAAAGCTCGACCGTTAAATTAAGACCTGTCTGACCTCCCATTCCTGCTATTACACTGTCTGGGCGCTCTTTAGCAATTACCTTTTCAGCAAATTCAGCAGTTAAAGGCTCAATATAAACTTTATCAGCTATATCAGCATCTGTCATTATGGTAGCTGGATTTGAATTTATTAAAACAGTTTCTATTCCTTCTTCTCTCAAAGCCCTGCAAGCCTGTGTTCCTGAATAATCAAATTCTGCAGCTTGCCCTATAACAATAGGTCCTGAACCTATAACTAATACTTTTTTAATACTTTTATCTAGCGCCATTATTTTGCTCCTTTATAAATATTAATAAAATCATCAAAAATACTATTTGAATCATGAGGACCTGGGCATGCTTCAGGATGGTATTGAACACCCATTACCGGAAGGTATTTATGCCTTATCCCTTCTATAGTTTCATCATTTATATTGATGTGGGTTATTTCTACATCATCAATCAGAGAATTTTTCTTTATCATATAGCCATGATTTTGAGAAGTAATAGCTACTTTACCATTCAATAAATTTTTAACTGGATGATTACATCCTCTATGTCCAAACTTCATTTTAGTAGTCTCAATGCCTAGAGCTAAAGCAATCAATTGAACTCCAAGACAAATTCCTGTAACTGGCACTTTCTTTATCAATATCTTTACATTATTAATAATTACGGATAAGTCGGCAGGATCACCAGGTCCATTAGAAAGGAAAACACCATCTAAGTTATAGCTCAGTATTTTCTCAACTTCAGTAAACGCCGGGAATATTGTTATTTTACATCCTTTACCTAAGAAAGAATTTATTATGTTATTTTTTATTCCAAAGTCCATAATTCCTACATGAATATTTCCTTCGCCTATTGTTTTTATTTCTTTTGCAGTTACCTCCTGCACTGCTTTTTTGTTTGAAAATCCATTATAATATTTTTCTATATCTGATTTTCCGATTGCATTGGTTGTAATGATTCCTTTCATGGTGCCCGCATTTCTTATTGTTTTTGTCAAATGTCTTGTATCAATTCCTTCAATAGCCATAATATTATTTTTCTTAAGATACGTATCTAAATCAAATTCGCACCTAAAATTACTAGCCTCGAGGCACCTTTCTCTTATAATAAACCCTTTTACCTTAGGTGATTCTGATTGTGAATCATCTATATTTATTCCATAATTACCTATTAAAGGATATGTCATAGTTACAATCTGACCATAGTATGAAGGATCAGTTAAAATTTCCTGATAACCGGTCATTCCTGTATTAAAAACAACTTCACCTACTGTATCTGAAATATTTCCAAAGCAATCACCTTCAAATATCATCCCGTTTTCTAATATTAACTTTCCTTTCATATCTGCCTCCAATTTATAATAATTGATTTATTGAATAAGTAAAAAAAATAGCCGCAAACACTTATACTAGTGCTTACAACTATTTTTTAAAAATATACTTTTACCAATAGTCGTTATATTTATTAATTTTATTTTTGTAAAATTTATGCATTTCGTAAATTTGTTATACATAATTACGACCCCTTCAAAATTTTTATATAGAAAATACCACATATAAAAAGAATTGTCAACATGTATTTTTAAAAGTTTTATAGTATATTTCTAAATTCATCAATTTATAGATACTTATAATAATTAATATATTTTTATAAATATGCCCATTGCAAAATTGTTTGCACCAAAATAATAAAATATATTTGAAAAATCTGAAAAATCTGTTTTTAATAAATATTTCTTGACACGACATCATTGTTATATTATAATATCGCAAATGACCAAAGGTGTTCATTAAATATATTTTATCTCTTGTGATGAAAATATTTAGTGAGCCCTTTTTTTATACCTAAAAAAGGGAGAAGTACTATGAAAAAAGAAGGACAGATAAGAATACCTTCTGGATGTGCAATATCTGGAATTTTTTCTAAAAATAATAATAAAATCAATGGGAAAAAAATTATAAAATCGATTTCAATAATGCATGACCGCTCAAACGGCCTTGGAGGGGGATTTGCTGGGTATGGTATTTATCCGCAATATAAGGATCTGTATGCCTTCCATGTGTTTTATGATAATATTTCTGCCAAAACAGAATGCGAAAAATATCTTGAGTCTTATTTTAACCTAGAGAATCTTTCTAAAATTCCTATCAGAAAAACATCAGCAATTACGGATGAACCGTTGATATGGAGATATTTTTTGACACCAAGACATTCCAGATTAAACGAATCTCAGTTAAATGAAGATGAATTTACTGCAAGAAATGTAATTAATATTAATTCAACTATTAATGGAGCTTATGTATTCTCAAGCGGTAAAAACATGGGGGTCTTCAAGGCGGTTGGCTTCCCAGAGGATGTGGGACACTTTTATAGGCTGGAAGAATATGAAGGATACTGCTGGACAGTTCATGGCAGATACCCCACAAATACACCCGGATGGTGGGGAGGAGCCCACCCATTTGCACTTTTGGATTATTCTGTAGTTCACAATGGAGAAATATCTTCCTATGATACAAACAGAAGATACATGGAAATGTTCGGATATAAATGTAGCCTTTTAACTGATACTGAAGTAATAACTTATATGATTGATTACCTTGTAAGAAGACAGGGACTTACTCTTCAAGAAATGGCAAATGTGATAGCTGCACCATTTTGGTCTACAATTGAAAATAGGGAGCCTGGTGAAAGAGAACAATTAAAATACTTGAAAAATGTATTCAGTAGTTTGCTAATAACTGGACCATTTTCTATCTTGTTAGGATTTAACGGAGGTTTAATGGCATTAAATGACAGGCTTAAGCTTCGCTCAATGGTAGTAGCAGAAAAGGGTGATATGTTTTATGCATCAAGCGAAGAATGCGCTATAAGAATTATCGAGCCAAACCCTGACAGAATATGGTCGCCTAAAGGTGGAGAACCAATAATTGTTACCTTAAACGGAGGTGAAAAATAATGGTTATGAATTTATTATATCCGAAATATGAAGTAATTAGGAACAAAGAAAAATGTATCAATTGCAAAATATGCATAAGGGAATGCGCAAATGAAGTGCACAGCTACAATGAAAAATTCAAAACAATGACAGATGACAGCTCTAAATGTGTAAATTGTCACAGATGTGTGGCAACATGCCCTGTCAGAGCACTTAAAATAGTGAAAACCGATCATGTTTTCAAAGAAAACAATAATTGGAGCAAGGATGCTATAGAAGAAATATATAAACAGGCAGCAAGCGGTGGCGTTCTGTTATCATCCATGGGAAATCCAAAACCCTTTCCTGTTTATTGGGATAAAATATTAATAAATGCATCCCAGGTAACAAACCCCTCGATTGACTCTTTGAGAGAGCCCATGGAAACAAAGGTATTTTTAGGCAAAAAGCCCAGCCGTATAAAGAAAGATGCGTCAGGAAAAATCATTACTGATTTAGAACCGCAGCTTGAGCTTTCTGTTCCTATTATGTTTGGTGCAATGTCCTATGGGTCAATAAGTTACAATGCTCACGAAAGTCTTGCAAGAGCATCGGAAAAATTGGGAATCCTTTACAATACCGGTGAAGGTGGACTTCATAAAGATTTATACAAATATGGAAAAAATACAATTGTTCAAGTAGCTTCAGGACGGTTTGGAGTATATAAGGATTATTTGGAAGCAGGTTCCGCCATTGAAATCAAAATGGGTCAAGGAGCTAAGCCGGGTATTGGCGGTCACCTGCCCGGAGCAAAAATAGTTGGGGATATCTCAAAGACAAGAATGATACCTGAAGGCAATGCTGCCATATCCCCTGCTCCTCATCATGACATATACTCAATAGAAGACCTTCGTCAGCTGATATATTCTTTAAAGGAAGCAACTGATTACAAGAAAACAATAATTGTAAAGGTAGCTGCAGTTCACAATATAACATCAATCGCTAGCGGAATCGCAAGATCCGGAGCTGATATAATTGCCATAGACGGCTTCAGAGGCGGCACAGGTGCAGCTCCAACAAGAATCAGAGACAATGTCGGTATACCTATAGAGCTGGCACTGGCTTCGGTTGACCAAAGGCTTAGAGAAGAAGGAATTAGAGGAAATATATCAATAATTGTCAGCGGAGGCATAAGAAACAGTGCTGACATTGTAAAAGCCATCGCCTTAGGTGCTGATGCTGTTTATATTGGTACAGCTGCTTTAGTAGCACTGGGATGTCATCTTTGCAGGAGTTGTCATCTAGGCAAATGCAATTGGGGTATAGCTACACAGCATCCTAAACTGATAAAGAGACTTGATCCCGATGAAGGATACGCGAAACTTTATAATTTGATCTCTGCTTGGAAAAATGAAATTAAAGAAATGATGGGTGGAATGGGTATCAATTCCATCGAAGCGTTAAAAGGTAACAGACTCATGTTAAGAGGTATAGGGCTTAACGAAAAGGAATTAGAAATTTTAGGCATCATGCATGCCGGAGAGTAAACAATGCACAGGAGGTAATTCATGGTTATAAAAACTGATAAAATAAATCATAAGAATTTAAACATCAATATCAAAAATTCAACAGATAATAACATATTACTAAAGGATTGCTCAGGGCAAAGATACATTGCCAGCGGACTATCCGACAAAAATATTGTCATTGAAGGTATACCCGGAAATGCCCTAGGGTCATATTTAAACGGATGTAATATTACTGTAAGAGGAAATGTACAGGATGCTGTAGGAGATACTATGAATGCAGGAAATATATACGTTCATGGGTCAAGCGGTGACGCTACCGGCTATGCTATGAGAGGCGGTAAAATATTTGTAGAAAAGGATGCAGGATACAGAACGGGAATTCATATGAAGGCCTATAAGGAAAAACTTCCGGTAATTGTCGTAGGAGGATCTACAGGAAGCTTTCTTGGAGAATATCAGGCAGGAGGAATAATAATTGTTTTGGGATTAAACTCTGAAATTGAACCACCTGTGGGATATTTTTGTGCAACAGGAATGTATGGAGGAAAAATTTATCTGAGAAGCAATAAGCTTCCTGTTGATTTGCCGGTCCAAATAGAAGGTAGCAAAGCAACAGAAAAAGATATGGAAGAAATTGAAATATATATAGATGAATTTTGCAATGAATTCAGCTATAATAAAGAGGAAATACTATCATATAATTTTTATGTATTGACACCTAATAAAAATATTCATTATAAACAAATATATATTAACAATTGATATGATATAATTATCTAGGAGGTATAGAAATGAATTATACAATAAATGAAGTTTTACAATTTGCAAAGGAAAATGACGTAAAATTTATTAGATTGTCCTTTTGTGATATATTTGGAACATTGAAGAATATTTCTATATTAGCTGATGAACTTCCCAGAGCATTTGAAAGTGGTATATCCTTTGATGCATCCTCAATTAAAGGATTTATGAATGTGGAAGAATCTGATTTGTTTTTATTCCCTGATCCTACCACCTTGTCAATATTGCCTTGGAGACCACAGCAAGGAAGTGTTGTCAGGCTGTTTTGCAATATTAAACACCCTGACGGTAGACCTTTTGATGGAGATGGCAGGAATATTCTTCAAAACGCAGTATGTACAGCTCAAGAATTAGGGTATGAAATTGAAATAGGTACCGAATGCGAATTTTATCTCTTTGAAAAGGATGAAAAAGGCAACCCTACTCTCACCCCGCATGACAAAGCTACTTATTTAGATGTAGCTCCTCTTGACAAGGGTGAAAATGTTCGTCGTGATATTTGTTTAACCTTAGAACAAATGGGCATACTCCCTGAAAGCTCCCACCACGAACAGGGTCCCGGACAAAATGAAATATGTTTTAAATACAGCGATGCAAAGAATGCAGCAGATAATCTTATTACCTTTAAATCTGTTGTAAAAGCAATTGCACATATAAACGGATTACATGCATCCTTTATGCCTAAACCTCTTAAAAATTTCAGTGGCAGCGGATTGCACATTAATATGTCTCTTCTAAAAAACAACATAAATCTTTTTAATAAGGAATTTAATCATACAGAAGACGCTGATAATTTCTTAGCAGGTATATTAAGCAGAATACCGGAGATGACATTATTTATGAATCCTCTGACGAATTCTTATAAACGTTTTGGAAGCCATTCGGCTCCCAAGTATGTGACATGGTCTCCTCAGAACCGTTCCCAGCTTATTCGTATACCTGCTGCCAGCGGTAAATATTCAAGAATTGAGCTTAGGTCTTCTGACCCAAGCTGCAATCCATATCTGGTTTTTGCACTGCTGATTTATTCCGGGCTAGATGGTATAAAAAATAAAACATTACTTGAAAAACCTGCAAATCTAAATTTATATAAAGCTGACGAATATACGGTTAAAAACTTCAAACCAATTCCGGGTTCTCTGGAAGAGGCTATTAATCTGGCCAATGATAGTGACTTTATAAAAAATCACCTGCCTGCTGAAGTAATCAATAAATTTATTGCAGCAAAGAAGGATGAATACTGTCAATATTTATCTTCAAAGGATAAGGAAGAATTTGATTTGAATAATTATTTTTACTGTGTATAATTGCTGATACATTACAAAGTAAAGATATCAGCTTCTTTATCATAAACCGGGGAGGTGATGATTTCATGGATAGTGTTTTAATTGTATCTAGTTCCCAAAAGGGTACAGAGCTCCTGTCAGGGCTTGTCAGAACAAATGGTATTAACGAGATAAATGCTGCCAATAGCGGTTCACAAGCCCGAAGATTATTGAGTGAAGCAGAATATGATCTCATAGTAATAAACACTCCTCTTAAAGATGAGTTTGGAGATAATCTGGCTATCACTATAACTGGAATCAGTACTTCAGGTGTTATACTCATTGTTAAAAATGAAATAGCTGATGAAATAGCATCAAAGGTTGAAGATTATGGTGTATTGATTGTTTCAAATCCTATAGTAAGGCAAGTTTTTTATCAAGCTCAGAAGTTAGCTCTTGCATGCAGGAGGAGATTTGCTTTTATAAAAAATGAAAACATTCAACTTCAAAATAAGATAGATGAAATAAGACTCGTTACGAGAGCAAAATGTGTACTTATAGAATACCTTAACATGACTGAAAATCAAGCCCACAGATATATTGAGAAACAGGCAATGGATTTGAGAACCTCTAGAAAAGAAATAGCGCAAAACATTCTGAAAACATATTAAAAGTCCCTGTTACTCTTCTATCGCCTAAATATTTAAATCCTTGTTGTCTTCGTCACATTAGGAATTTGAGGTCATGTTCAACTTTAATCATTCCTCAGACCTGTCCTAATGATGTGATTTAGCTGCCACTTCTCTAATTTATTTAAGCTCTCTATCTAAATAAATCGAATAAATATTTGCAATTTATTAATAAATAATAGTATAATGACAATAATTGCTAAAGAAATATAATTTCAAAGGAGATTTTAATATAAATGAGAGAAATTAGCGGCACAGAAAAACAACAAAAGTTAGTACGCATAGTTTTGGAAGAAAAAGAAGTACCCATGCTCATAAAAGATATTGAAGAACTTGAGCTGGATGATACAAAGTATAAAAGTTTAGAAAAATTTGAATATGACAGAAAGATCATACTGGAAACCCCCTGGAATATAAGCACGGTTTTACAAAATAAAACTAGCAAGATAAGTGTTATTGTTGATTTGAATTTAGAAAGAAACGGAATAACTGATGTGAGTGGCAAAAGAATTTTTTCTGCTTTAAGAGCAAAATACAAATCATCCAATATACCTGAATTAAACGACTTGGGCGAAGAAATATAAAACTAAGAGCTAAAGCTCTTTTTTTATTGAGCTATGCTTCAAAGACAGCAAGCTTCAGCTATAATATATGCAAGACAAATGATTGTAGAAGGCGCTGTGGGAATGGTAGAAATGGCTTTAGCAAAACAATCGCAATTTCTTCTGTTGCCATGTCAGGGGTACAACTATAAATTGAATCATAAATAATAGTTAATTTTATAAATTCTATTAAATACTGGCTTTACAAAGATAAAGCAAACCATTATTATTAAAACAAATGGAAATACCTGTATTGCTATCATATAAAAAGGGGTGTCATATGAATATTAAGCCTAAGAACAAAAGAGAATTAGTTGAAGCTGCATTAGGAAAAAGACCTTGTGATTTATTTATAGAAAACGCTCAAATTGTAAACATGTTTACCGGAGAAATATACAAAGGTGCAATTGGAATTTATGACGGATTCATTGCTCACATACAATGTGACCCCGATAATAAGAAGAAATCCGAAAAGCAACTTATAGCAAATAATTATTATGATGCAAATGGTAAATTTTTAATACCCGGTCTTATTGATGCACATGCACATATTGAAAGCACCATGATGACTCCAAGAAATTTAGCCCACGCTGTTATTCCATGCGGAACTACTACCATGGTTACAGATCCACATGAAATAGCAAATGTTTGTGGCATAGAGGGTGTTTTGTACATGCATGAATGCAGCATGAATCTTCCCATGAGGCAGCTTATTTTAATTCCTTCCTGTGTTCCTGCGGTGCCGGGTCTTGAAAATTCAGCAGCAGTATTCTCTGAAAAGGAAATAACATCTCTTTTAAATCTAGACAGAGTTATAGGTCTTGCTGAGGTAATGGATTTTATGGGAGTTATCAATAATGATGATAGAATGGTCAACATTATTGAAGCTGTTGATAAAAAAAATATGTTTATAGAAGGTCATGCTCCTAACCTATCTGGAAAAGAATTATCAGCTTACCTATGTGCAGGTCCAAACAGCGACCATGAAAGCACAACTTCAGATGAAGCAAGAGAAAAAATAAGAGCCGGAATGTTTGTGGATGCAAGAGAAAGTTCAATAACTAAAAATGTTGAAGCTATCGTAAATGGGGTAAAAAATTTCAGATACTATGATAATTTAACTCTCTGCACAGATGACAGAGAGCCTGAAGATATTATTCGTAATGGTCAAATGAATGATGTTGTCAGAAAGGCCATTAAATGCGGCATGCACCCTATTGATGCCATAAGAAGCGCCACATTGAATGTGGCAAGAGAAATAGGAGCAAAAAATTTAGGAGCTATAGCACCGGGATTTGTGGCTGATATGGTGCTTGTGGATAGTTTAGAAGAATTAATTCCTAAGGCTGTATTTTTCCAAGGAAAATTAGTTGCAGAAGACAGAAAATTAATTGACCAAATCGAAAATATGAACTTTAACTTGGAAAACATAAACACTGTGTATGTTGATGGATTAAAAATTGAAGATTTTAGTATTAAGGCACCTGTTTTTGAAGGTAAAATAACCACAAGAATCATAAAATACTGCGATTTTAATTCTGCAGATACAGAATTTTTAATTGAAGAACTGCCTGTTGCAAACGGTCATTTAGATATTTCATTTGATAATGACTTAAAATATGTTGCTGTAGTAAACAGGCACCCTGGACATAATACGGTTGGTCATGGAATTGTCAGAAATTTTGGCACTCTGTTCGGAGCTGTTGGAAGTACAGTATCTCATGACTGCCACAACTTGATAATTGTTTACGACACTCCTGAAAATGGTTATGCAGCTGCAAAAAAAATAATGGAAACAAGTGGCGGAATAAGCTGTGCAGCTGAAGGAAAGGTAATTGGAAATCTTGCATTGCCAATAGCTGGTCTCATGTCAAAAAAGCCCTGTGAAGAATTGGCAAAGGAAGTTGATATGATGAAATCTGCATTAAGAAATCTTGGTTTGTCCCAAAGCGAAAATCCCCTTCTCAGAATTGCAACCTTGGCACTTCCAGTCATTCCAAAAGCCAAGATGTCTGATATGGGAATAGTGGATGTCTTAGAGCAAAAAATCGTACCGCTGTTCCTTTGATACTTAAAAATCAAGAGCCGAATCAGCTCTTGATTTTTAATTTAGAGGGATTAATTAAAAAGGCTTAGTTGTCCTATGGTTATGAATATAAACCATATTTGTATGAAAAATATATGTTGTTTTTATAATTAAAGTAAAATTTAAATTTGTGCAAGTGCTTGTTGTAAATCTTCGATTATATCATCAATATTTTCTATTCCTACAGAGAGTCTCACAAGTCCCGGAGTTATGCCTGCTGCCTTAAGCTGGCTGTCTGTAAGCTGTCTGTGAGTTGAACTCCCAGGATGGAGCACACAGGTACGTATGTCTGCCACGTGTACTTCATTTGAAGCAAGCTTTAAGGAATCTATGAATTTAACGGCATTTTCTCTGCTGCCCTTAATAGACAATGCAATTACTCCAGCACAACCATTTGGAACATATTTCTTTGCAAGCTCATGATATTTGTCGCTTTCCAATCCAGGATAGTTAACAAATTCAATTTTATCAGACTTACTTAAAAATTCGGCAACCTTCAATGCATTGCTACAGTGTCTGTCCATTCTCACCGCCAATGTTTCAAGCCCTAAGTTCAATAAAAATGCTGCATTGGCTGACGGGTATGCACCTATGTCTCTCATAAGCTGAACTCTTGCCTTTGCAATGTAAGCTGCATTATCAAAGGACTCAGTGTATACAACTCCATGATAGGATTCATCAGGCAAAGTAAACTCAGGAAACTTTCCGTTTGCCCAGTTAAATTTTCCGCCGTCCACTATTACTCCGCCTAACTGAACTGCATGGCCATCCATGTATTTTGTGGTTGAATGGGTTACAATATCTGCGCCAAACTCAAATGGTTTGCAAAGATAAGGAGTTGCAAATGTGTTGTCAACAATAAAAGGCACGTTGTTATTGTGAGCAAGATTAGCAAATCTTTCAATATCCAACACAACAAGTGATGGATTTGCAATAGTTTCTCCAAATACTGCCCTTGTGTTTTCCTTAAATTCCTTTTGGATTTCCTCGTCGGTTGAATCCTGGCTTACAAATGTGCATTCAATACCAAATCTTTTCAAGGTTACAGCAAAAAGATTTATGGTTCCACCATAAATTGATGATAGACTAATAAAGTGGTCTCCTGCCTTTAAAATATTTAAAAGGCTCAACAAGGATGCAGCCTGACCTGATGTAGTGCACATTGCGCCTACTCCTCCCTCCATAGCTGCGATTTTTTCTTCAACAGCTGCAACGGTTGGATTAGATATACGTGAATACATATGACCAGATACTGATAAATCAAATAATTTACCTATGTGCTCAGAAGAATCATATTTGTAAGTTGTGCTTTGATAAATAGGAAGCGCTCTTGGCTCTCCGTTTTTTGGATGATAACCTTCGTGAAGGCATTGTGTTTCAAATTTCATTGTTCCCTCCTGATAAAACTATTTTATATGTCTTAGTATTTTATTTTATTGAGTTAAAAAATTCTTCTATAAACTTGCTTATTTTCAAACCTTGATTTTATTATATCATATGTTCTATTTTTTAGGCAAAATCTTTTTAATTGTTCCAATTGATTTGTTCAGGGTTCCTTAATGCTTGGTGTTTAAGTATAGGAACATTGTATTTTTCACCAAGTTTTCGAACCACATCTTTGTAGCATCCCTTGAGCTTGTCATGAAATACAATTCCATCAATCCCTCCAATTATTGAATCAACACAATTAGAAGCTTTTTCTATTCCATTATCACCTTCATACTCACCTGATACCAGCCATTGATTTGCAATGATATGAGAAATACCAAAAAAATTTTTACCATCATTCCACTGAGTATGAACTGCTTCAGCAAAATTAGGATCAAAATGTACACCGCCTATGCAAAGTAAGTTGTATAGCTTTATGTCTTCATCAAATATGTGCAACAGCGAAAGTGCCAAGACTTTGCATGCATCTAAATTAAACCAGCTTTCAGACTCGCTACCTACTTCTATGTCCACCATTGGAACAGGATATTTAAGCAATAACTCAGGGTCTCCCTCTCCGTCATATACCCCTGACCAATGAGTTGCTTCAGTTACAACTCTGAAATCTTCCAATCCCATTTCTTTTCTTATTTTATTCATAGACCACATTAGATTGTGATTATATAAAGGATTTGCTGGCCCGTAGCATCCGGAATTAACATCTCCTATTGTATGTACAGTTATTACTTTTTCAGGTGCGTTTACTCCTTCATGCCATGTTACCATACCAGACATGTCAAAGTCACTGAAATATTTATTCATTTCATTAAGATATCTGGGATAATCTCTACATAATGCTATTTCTGTAGGAACAAAATAATATTCATTGTTTCTGCCATCTATATATTTATAGACTTCTTTATCATCAAAGGTAAATCCTGCTGGTTTATTTAAGTAGCCTTCTTCTTTTAGTATGTCCCATACCAGGTAGCTTACATAGCCCCAATCGTGATTGTCACAAATGTAATATACAACTTTCTTGCTTTCTTTCATCATACGTCACTCCCTTTAAACATTATTGCAGTATTATACCACTTAATTGGAAATTTATAAATAATTTTATCAGTAAATTTTTAATCATAACAAAATAAAGGAATTCTATTATTTTGCATAAAAAAAAGAACTCTAAATTAAATTTAGAATTCATAAATTCAGGTTATCAGATCAATCAAAATAATTAAGATTATTTTTCAATGAGTGTTAACCCAACAATATTTAATCTTTTAAGATATTCTAAAACATTTGACGAAACTTCATCTATGTTTATACTGTTTAAAATAATTATAGTTAAATTATGCTTTATACATATATTGTTTAACAGATTGATAAAAGCATTTATTATACATACTCCCATTACTTCTCTTTTATATTCTTGTATTAATTCCCACTGTTCATTACAAAACTTTAACATATTACTTTGTATATAGCCTAAGTCCAATAATTCTTTTTTACTCATGCTTTTAATTATATCTGAATCTACAACTTTTATTAACTTATCTATTACATCTGCAATCCAGAAATATTCTATATTTTTCATACAAACAGATTGGATTTTAATTTTTGTTTGATTACTTCTAATACTAGATTCCTTGAAGCACTTCTTTTCATCTATGTTTTCTTCCCATGAATTATATCTATCAAACGCTCTGATTTCATTATATTTATTTCTTAGATTACATGACGGAGAGATACCTAGACTCCCTGCTAATCCATTGCTATAATTATTATAATATGTTATTGCTGCAACTCTTTTTCCACACCTAGTATATATGTCCATTACCTTTAAAACCATTTCTTCATCATATGGCTCAATATCAAGAATTTCATTAATTATTTCAATGCATGAATCATATTTTTCCGCATTTTCATAAAGCTCAGCTAATCTTTTAAGTATTTTAACCTTGCGCTGTTCAGAATTTATTCTTTCTAAAATAATAATATCATTAAATTCTTCACATTTCTTAAAATAAAATCCTTCTAATAAATCTCCTCTGAATAACTTTTTTAATTTAAGAATACTATCAATCGAATCATATTTACTCGGTTTAAATTTCATTATATCAGTAATATCACATGTAAAATCATAATCTTTATTAATACAAAAAAACTCGTTATCAACTTTTAGAAAAGAATTTCCATGTTCATCAACGCCAATATTTTTCTTTATAAGCCATAAATTATACCTTAAATTATATCTTGCAGCTTCTATGCTGCTGTCTGGCCATAAATAACCTACTATTTTTTCTCTACTCAAGTACCCATTATCTTTTAAAACAAGAAGACATATTAAAGCTATTGCTTTGCTCCCTAATTGATCTTCTAGCAGCTTTCCATTATATTCAATTCTAGACTTTCCTAAAAAATAAATATTCAACATAATATTACCCTACCTATACCAGGTTATTAAACAGTATTTCACCGGACTTAATAGTAACGATAACTTTAATTTTGTCTATTTGATCTATTGGGGTATTAAGAATATCTTTATCTAAGATTACAATATCAGCTAGTTTTCCTGTTTTTAATGTGCCTTTTTCATTTTCCTCGAAGATACCATAAGCTCCATTACTTGTAAACATTTTTATTGCTTCATAAACATCTACTCTGTGTTCATAAACAGGATGATTTATAGCTGAGTGAATTCCTAAAAGAGGTCTAGGCTCAGTTATATCACTGTCAGAGCCTCCACAGATTGTTACACCTTTCTCTATAATTTTCTTAAATGGGTTTGTACGAATATATTTATCTCCTAATCTTTGTTCATACATTTTACCTTGTCCTCCCCAATAAGTTTCATAGGTAGGTTGCATAGAAAAAATAATTCCCATATCCTTAGCACGTTTTATCTGATTTTCATTTACTAACTCTACGTGTTCAAGCCTGTGTCGAAGTCCTGTATTACCGGTTTGATAAAGAGCATTTTCATGAGCATTTAATGCCATTTCTATAGCTCTGTCTCCAATAGTATATAATGCCAGCTGTAGATTGTTTTTATAGCATTGAAGAACAAAATCATTAATTTCATGCTGTGTCAATCTAAGACTCCCCATTGTACCTGGACAATCAGAATATTCAAAGGATAATGCTGCTGTTCTTGCTCCAAGTGTTCCATCAATATACAGACATCCTCCAATTCGTTTTAAATCTTTCGCTTTAATTTTTTCAATATCTAAGGTTTGATAAAACAGCACCATATCAATAGGAAAATCTTTTCCGTATTCAAACAAAAAATCAGCATCTTTATCACTGTACATAAAGCCGCCTTCCATGGCATTGACCGTGGTTATACCATTCATAATGAGAGTAGCCATGATATCTAATATTGCGTTTTTTCTAACAGAAGCTGATATATTTTTCAATATATTTGTGCGTAATATTGCATTAGCTTGTTTTCTAAAAATACCGGTAGGCATCTGCTTATCATCCATTTCTATGCCTTCTGCTGTAAATGGTATTTTAAAGTACAACATCGCACAAGTATTCAGCATACTTACCTGATATTCATAAGAATTTATTAATACAGGAATATCATTACAATATTTATCTAACAGAATTCTTCCAGGAAATTTTTTTTCTAAGAATTGATTTTCATTAATACGAATTCCTCGTATATAATTTCCAGAAAACGTCTTAGATGCCTCCATAATTCGCTCACCTAATTCTTCATGTGTTTTTACGTCACTTAAATCGAGACTCATAGAATTTAGCGCAGTTTGAACTACATGAAAATGACTGTCTATAAATCCGGGCAATACTGTATTGCCGTTTGCATCCAAAATTATTGTATCCTTGCCAATAATTGATTCATATTCTGAGCCGACTCCCAATGCAAGTATTCTATTTTTTTGAATAGCTATCCAATCAGTTATTTCTTTGTTTTCCATGGTCATACATCTTGCATTTTTAATAAGAATATCTGCTAGCATCGTATTCCTCCAGTATTTTTTGACTATAATTAATTTAATTATATCATGTATCTAAAAATATCTCAAATAGGGAAGACGAAAATCGTCTCCCCTATCACATTAATATGTGATTTTAATTGCAAAGAACCTTTACTAAAAAAGAATAAACAACTTCAGCTGTCTTTACGACAGATTCAAGTTCAACATATTCATCGCTTCCATGAAAATTACCTCCTGAAGCTCCAAATATAATCGCAGGTGCTCCTAATCGAGAGCCTAAATAATTAAAATCTCCGATACTTTGAAAATATGAAAAACTAGGCTCTGTACCACATACATCTTTAACTGTTTCTATAAAGTCTTTTGCAATAATCTCCTCACCTGTAATTGTATAAGGTAAAAATCCTTTGGAATCTTTTGAAGGTGCTTCTCTAAAATTAATTTTATATTCGCATTTTATGTTTGCCCTTGATATTGCTTTTTCAATTTCACTGGTAATAGTTGTTTCATTTTCTCCGACAACAATGTGCCAGAACAAACGAACCTTGGCATAATCTGGAACACTGCAAGCACCACCATCACATTCTATAGCAACAACGCAAACAGAACCCTTTCCCAAGTGAGAATCCTTAACATAATTTACATTTTCTAATTCGCAAATTACTTTAGATGCTGCTTCTGCTGCACTTATTCCATTTTCTGGTGTAGCTGCATGAGCTGACTTTCCAAAGAATTCTATTTCCAACCCAAATCCACCGCGGGCACCAAGACAAACATCTGGAAACTTATTGCCGGTAAAACCTGCACTTGGCTCTGTAATTAAAGAAAAATCAACATCTGTTAAGTATCCTTCTTCAATAAGCGCATTAGTACCTATACCATATGGTCCCTCTTCAACTGAAACATATGTGCTTATAATTTTTCCTTTGAATTCTTTGTGATTTTCAACAAAAGCCTTTAATGCAATCATAGTAGCCGCACATCCTGACTTCATATCTAAAGCACCAACTCCATAAAGTCTGTCACCTATTATTTCTCCGTTTGGATCAGCCGTCCATCCATTACACTGCTTCACTGTGTCCAAATGGCAATTTATACAAATTACAGGTCCAGCCTTATTACCTTCGATATTTATTATAATATTCTTACCTTTATATCCGGTTATTTTGGATTCATGATATTCATGCATAAAGGCTTTAATATTATTTTGCTGGAACCAGTTATATGCATATTCCATTATATTGTCTTCTTCAAAATATGGACTTTTTATAGATACCAAATCCATTAATAGATTAGAGATTTGAGTTTTATCAATTTTATACATTTTATTACCTGACCTTTACAAGCTATTTTCTTATTTAGCAAATTTTTTAACGGTTTCCTTTGAACTATTTTCCATCCAAATGAATTTACCTGTAATTGCATAAATAATTGCTACTATCGGAGTTAATGTACATAAAAAAGCATATGGCAGATATTCCATTGTACTTACTCCCAATGTACCTGCGAAAAATACTCCGCACAATCCCCACGGCACTAATGGTGATGTAACAGTACCCGAATCTTCGCATGTTCTAGAAGCAACATCACTTCTGATTCCAAGCTTTCTATATGCAGGTAAGAACATTCTTCCTGGAATGATAATGGCTACATATTGACTAGCTGATATGAGGTTTACAAATATTGATGAAAAAACATGAGTTATAATAAGATTTCTAGCATTTTTTGTGAAACTTGCCATTTTGTTTAATATAGCTTCCAAGGCAAAAGATTTTTCAAGAATTCCACCATATGATAGCCCTAAATATCCTAATGAAACAGTCCACATCATTGACTGAATGCCACCTCTGTTAAGAAGCTTATCAACTACCGCTACTCCTGTATCAGCAGAAAATCCATAATTCATAAATGCCATCATTTCTAAAACACCATGTCCTTGAGCAAAAATAGCAATAGCCATAGCTAAAAGTGATGCAATAATCATTGCTGCAAGAGCACTTATTTTTTTTATTGCCATAAAAACAATTGCAGCAAGCGGAATTAAACTGATCAATGCATACATAGGTGTAACATTAATATTAGTTGAAATGCCGGTAAGTATTGCATCTACAGCGGTTGTATCAATAGAATCAGCATTATATTTCATTCCTAGAACAGCATATAAAATTAATGAAATTATAAATGCAGGTGTTGTAGTATACATCATACTTTTAACATGATCAAATAAATTTGTTTCAGTTACTCCAGCAGCTAAGTTAGTAGAATCCGAAATCGGTGATAGTTTATCTCCTATAACAGCACCTGATATTACAGCACCGGCAGTTAATGCAGGAGGTATTCCAAGTCCTATGCTAATTCCCATAAAAGCAACACCAAATGTTCCACCAGTAGTGTAACTGCTTCCTGTACAGATAGAAGCTATACTGCATACTAAGGCTGTAGTTAATAAAAACATTGAAGGATTAATAATTTTCAAACCATAGTATATAAGCGAAGGTATTGTACCTGATGCAATAAGTGCAGGAATAAGCATACCTATAAACATAAGTATTAACATTGGTACAGTAGCAATTTTACAACCATGCATTACACCATCTTCAATTACAGACCATGATGTTCCAGTTGCCATCAGAAGTACTACAGCAAATGTTATTGAGAATACAAGTGTCATATGTATGTCTGGACTACCCGCAACTACTAGCTGTGCAATAATAATTATAAATAAAAATGCTACGATTAATAATGAAACTCCAAATGAAGGTTTCTTTAAATTTTTTTCCATAACCTCATCCTCCTCTTTTATTTAATATAATTATAAACAAAGGGTGTTGATTTTGTTTTGTACAATTGTGTTTATTAATTTAATTTTTTTAATATATTTATAAATTTATCTAACAATTTTTAAACGCATTTTAAACATCGCATAAGTAGACATTATTCTTAATAAAAAATTTATGCAATAAACTTGTCCATTGCATTTTATTTATCCATTTCCAAATAAGGCTAACATCATTCTATTTCTTTAAATCTGTTTACAAGTTTACCGTTTATTTCTACTTTTTCGAAAAACATTGACTTAGGTCGAACCCATACTCCCATTTCTCCATATAGAGACTGATATACTACCATTTCTTCTTCTGTTTCAGAATGTTTTGCCAGATGAAGTAAAAGGTATTCGTTGCCCTTATAATGTCTGTATTTCTTTCCTTCTTTCAACTTTGGAAACCACATATTAATTTCTCGCTGTGCACTTTCAATTGAATCAGATGCATGAACGCTGTTTTCTGATTTTGATAGTGCATACCTGCCTCTGATTGTAGAACAATCTGCATTCTTAGGGTCTGTTGCACCGTTTATTTTTCTAACTTCTTCAATTACATTATGTCCTTCAATTATTAATGCACAAACTTCTCCCCTAGTTATGTACTCAATAAGCTCATTGAAAAATGGTTTTTCTTTGTGCTCATCATAGTGTTCTTTGGCAAGTTCAATCGGTGGCTTGATTATTTTCATTGCTGCTATGTGAAGATTTGATTTTTCATAAAAAGAAATTATTTCTCCCATTAATTTTCTTTCCATTGCATCTGGTTTAATAAGCACTAATGTTCTTTCCATATATCCTCCTTAGAAATTAATTCTCTTAATTCATTATATACAATATAAACAATTTTTGAAAGACAATTTGAAACAGTCCGAGATCACTAAAAAATGAACTTATTAACCCAGACAATCCAATTTATCACTATTAACTAAAAAGAATTCTAAATTAATTTAGAATTCTATAAATTTAGGTGTTATTCCGTCCAGTTTTTCAATTTTTTCGTACAACTCTTGAAATTCTTTTTTGTCACCACATAAATGAAGTAATATAAGCCCATCCATTGAACATTTTTCTTCATCTGTTTCATGAAATCCAACTCTTGTTTTTATAATACATCCATATTCAGTGAGAATTTCCTGCAAATGAGGAGCTTTTGCTGCCCTCTCCTCCACCTTTATAGCCATTGTTGAATACATGGTATCACCTTCTTTAAGAAACTTTATTATATTATTACCTTATTATTTTATTATATAAAATTTTTTTAAAGAATTTTAAAACTTTAAAACCTTATAAAAGCTTCACGCTCAATTTTACAAAATTAGCCCTTTATAAATATTTTCAATTGAGTTATAATAATTTATTAAATTATTTTTATGTTGGTGAAATTATGGGAAAAATTAATTTTAATATAAACGATATTAAAAATTGTTCAGAAAATATTATAACCTACAAGCGAGGCGTTGAATATTTCAACAATAGCATGGTTGTAGATATTAGAGCAGAAAAAATACAAGTAGAGGGTGAAGAAGGCTACATCACAAAATATGATGCATTGGTCAAAGGAAAAAGCTATTCATCCTATGATACTGAAGTAATGTTGGATGAAATGGGAGATATTGTTGACTTTAACTGTGATTGTCCAGCTTTTTTGGAAAACATGGGAAGCTGTAAGCATATAGTTGCCACAATGCTAAAAATATATTACAGCAATAATCCAAAAATAATTTCTTACCCTGATGTGGTTTTTAAGGAAAACAAAAATCAACCCAAGAAGCGTAATTTTCCGCTGGAAGATTTGATTAGCGTATTTGAAAACAAAATAAAAGAAAGTGTTATAACAGAGCAAAAGGAAGGCAATGTGAAGCTCAAGCCTATTTTGTTCATATCCGGCAAGGATGATATAGGGGTTGAATTTACAATTGGTGACAAGAGGCAGTACGTAGTGAAGGATGCATATGAGCTTGCTGACAATATTGCCAACAAGTCCAATGTAGTCTATGGTAAAAGCCTGGAATTTAATCATGACTTAAGCAGTTTTGACTTAAGCTCCAGACCATTGGCTGTTTTTTTAAGAGATGAAGCGGAGTCCTACAAGCAGGTTGTCAAAAAAACCTCAGGGCTGTACAATGCTTCCACCCTTAATGGCCGAGCCTTCAGGATATTTCCATTTTCCTTTGACTCATTTTTCAATTTGTTTGAAGGAAGCACCATTGAATGTCACGGATTTAGATACCCCTATAATAGCCTTACATTTAAGAATAAGGACCCGGAGGTTATATTTTATATAAATGAAGAGAATAATGAGCAATATTTTCTTTCAACTAATTTATATATTTTCTTCATAATTAATTCCAAAAAACACACATATGTGATTGTTGAGGATACTCTTTATAAATGTTCAAAGGAATTTGAGGATACTGTGCTGCCTGCTGTTAACAAAATTATGATGCAGCAAACAAAATCTATAACATTAGACAAGGATTTAATGGGTAAATTTTGTTCTGCGGTGCTGCCTCAAATATCTAAGCATGCCGTAGTCAAGACTGATTTGGAAATATCAGAAAAGCTTAACGCTTTGCCTCTGTCTTCAAGCATTTATTTAGATTGCAACAGCCTTGGGCATATTTATGCCTCCGTGATTTTTTCCTATGGGGATATTGAAATCAATCCCTTCAGAAAATCTTCACAAGACAATACCATAGTTAGAAACCTGTTGGATGAAACTAAAATACTTGTTGCTGTAGAAAATGCTGGTTTTGAGAAAACGCCGGTTAAATATACCATGACAGATGAAAATAAAATTTTTGAATTTTTAACCTCAGGTGTAAGTGGACTCACTGCTCTATGCGAGGTGAACATAAGCGATGATTTCAAAAAAATTAATATAAAATATCCAAAGTCCATGTCCATGGGTGTCAAACTTGATAGCAACCTTATTGAAATTGAAATTGACAAGTTGGAATTTGACCCATCGGAGCTAAAGGACATTTTAGCATCATACAAAATCAAAAAAAAATATTTCAGACTAAAGGATGGCTCCTTCTTAAACCTGGATAATGAATACTTCAATACCCTGCAAAAACTTGTGGAGGATTTAGATGTAACAGAGAAAGACCTAGAAAAAGGCCACATTGAATTGCCTAAATACCGCTCTTTGTATTTAGACAGCTTAATAAAAAACAATGCCTGGATTCAAGCTGACAGATCTCAAAAATTCAGAGAAATGATTCGTAGCATAAGTGAATCCGTTGATAGTGATTTTGAACTACCTGAAAAATTAAAGCCAATCATGAGAAGCTACCAAGTAACAGGCTTCAAATGGCTAAAGTCACTGGCAAAATACTCATTGGGAGGAATTCTGGCAGACGATATGGGTCTTGGCAAGACTCTTCAGGTTATAAGCTTATTATCATCAGAAAATAGCAAAATGCCGTCCATAGTTGTGTGCCCCACCTCGCTGGTTTATAACTGGAAAAGCGAAATAGAAAGATTTTCACCTAAAATTTCCGTCTTAATAATAGCAGGAACTTCCTTAGAGCGAAGTGAATTAATATCATCAATCAATAACTATGATTTAATCTTGACATCCTATGACCTCATAAAAAGAGACATAGAGCTATATCAAGACCATGAATTCAGATATTGCATTTTGGATGAAGCCCAATATATTAAAAATTCATCCACACAAAATGCAAAGGCTGTTAAGCTTTTAAAAAGTCAGGTTCGTTTTGCTCTCACAGGAACTCCAATCGAAAATTCTCTGGCTGACCTATGGTCTATTTTCGATTTCATAATGCCAGGATATCTGTACAACTACAAAAAATTTAAGGATAAATATGAGGTTCCCATTGTAAAAAATGAAGACACAGATATGCTTCAAAGACTTAACAAACAAATAGTACCTTTCATATTGAGAAGGTTAAAAAAGGATGTGCTTAAAGAGCTTCCTGACAAAATAGAAACATTGACATTTACGCAAATGGAGGAAGTTCAAAGAAAGCTTTATGCTGCAGAGTTAATGAAGCTTAACAAACAGTTTAGAAATGAAGTAAATGAAAATGGATTTGAAAAAAGCCAAATAAAAATTCTCTCAATGCTTACAAGATTAAGACAAATATGCTGTGACCCTGCTCTTTGCTTTGATAATTATGACGGCGGCAGCTCAAAGCTTGATTTATGCATGGAAATTGTTAAAAACAGCATCGAAAACAACCATAAAATTTTAATATTTTCTCAATTTACAACAATGCTGAGAATTATAGAAAGACAATTAAAGCTAAATAGTGTTGATTATTTCATGCTTACAGGGGCAACCAAAAGCATGGAAAGGTTAGAACTGGCTAATAAATTCAACATAGACAAAACACCTGTATTTTTAATTTCGTTGAAGGCAGGCGGAACAGGACTTAACCTCACAGGTGCAGATGTGGTTATTCACTATGACCCCTGGTGGAATATAAGCGCTCAAAACCAAGCAACCGATAGAACACACCGCATAGGGCAAAACAACAAGGTGCAGGTTTTTAAGCTTATAACTAAAGATACTATTGAAGAAAAAATCGAAAAGCTTCAGCAAAACAAAAAAGATTTGGCTGATACAGTGATCAAGAAAGGTGAAGTCTTAATAAACACTCTTTCAAAGGATGAAATAGAAAGCTTGTTTCAATTATAAAGTTGTCCAATAAAATTTGAAATTACAATACAATTTGGAAATTTCTAATCAGTATATAAAAATAATTTCAGCAGAAAATATTGCTGAGGTGATAAAATTGAAAATGATGAAGAAAACACCCGGAAAATTTATGCTTGGAATAGGCGTGGCTGCTGCTGCTGTTGCAATGGCACCAGTTGTCAGAAGCATGATAAACAACAAATCAACAAATGAAAAGTTACATTCTTCTGACACAAACTTTGATAATTACTCTTTACATTAAACTTCAAAAAATAAAACCCGTTACGGGTTTTATTTTTTTTGACTGCTTTTCAATATTATTACTTTATAATCTTTTCTATTATTCGTTTTATAACGAATAATAGATAATAAAGCACTTGATTGTTGCACTGTTTTAAGGTAGAATAAAATGAAAATTTATGACAAAAAATTTACGGAGAATAAAAAATATATAGATTTATCGAAAGGGGTAAAGTATGTTTACAGTTGATAATTATGTTGTAGCTGAAAATTTAGAACAAGCTTATGAATTAAATAAAAGCAAACGAAATGTTATAGTAGGCGGAATGCTTTGGCTTAAGATGGGAAGAAAAAAATTCGGTACTGCAATTGACCTTTCAGCTCTTGGCTTGAACTCAATTGAAGAAGATGAAGAAAGCTTCAAAATAGGATGCATGTGTACTCTTAGAGATGTTGAAACTCACCATGGTCTTAAAAAAAGTTTTAATGATGTGCTTTCTAAATCCGTTGAAAGCATCGTTGGAGTTCAAATGCGAAACCTTGCCACAATAGGAGGCAGCATTTATTCAAGATTCGGTTTTTCAGATATATTGACTGCTTTAATGGCATTAGATACTTATGTGGAATTATATAAGGGCGGCATTGTTTCCTTAGAAAAATATGTAGACATGCCTTTGGACAATGATATCTTATTGAAAATAATTATTAAAAAGGATGGAAGAAAGGTTACTTATTCAAGCTTTAGAAAAAGTGCAACTGATTTTCCTGTCCTTACCTGTGCAGTTGCAAACAATGGAAATGAGTGGTTCGTGGTTCTCGGTGCAAGACCTATGAAGGCAAAATTATCAAAGTTCAACTTAAACCACAATCCTTTTCAAGATGAAATTGATGCAGAGATTAAAAATGCTGTTGAAATGACAAGCTTTGGAACAAACATCCGCGGCAGCAAGGAATACAGGAAAATTCTTGCTGAGGTCCTTGCAAAAAGAAACATTGAGGAATTATTGAATGGAGGAAATCATGCAAATTAAATTATGGATAAACAATAAAGAAATAAAAGATGATATAGCACCTGATACTTTGCTTATTGATTTTTTAAGAGCAAAAGGACAATTAAGCGTAAAGCGCGGATGTGAAACTTCTAACTGCGGTCTTTGCACAGTAATGTTAGAAGGAAAGCCTATACTTTCATGCTCTACTCTTGCTCTTCGCGCTAATGGTCTTCATGTTGTAACAATCGAAGGAATCCAGGAAGAAGCTAAAGATTTTGGAGCCTTTTTGGCAGATGAAGGAGCCGAACAGTGTGGTTTTTGTAGTCCTGGTTTCATAATGAACGTATTAGCCATGGTTAAAGAACTTAAAAATCCAACTGAAGATGAAATAAAAAAATATTTAGAAGGAAATCTTTGCCGCTGCACAGGATATATGGGACAGCTTAGAGCTGTTAAGAAATATCTGGAGTTAAAAAACAAAAAGGAGGGTTCCTATGAAGTTCGTTAATAAAGGTGTCAGAAAAAAGGATGCAATGTCTTTGGTAACAGGAAAACCGGTGTACACAGACGATGTTACTCAAGGCAGCAGCTTGGTTGTGAAACTTTTAAGAAGCCCTCACGCCCATGCTTTAATTGAAGAAATTAATACAGATAAAGCAAAAAATGTAACTGGAATTGAATGTGTGTTAACATATAAAGATGTTCCAAAATCAAGGTTTACCACAGCTGGACAAACTTATCCCGAACCAAGCCCATATGACCGACTTATACTTGACCAAAGATTGAGATGTGTGGGGGATCCTGTTGCAATAGTTGCAGGCTGGGATGAAAAGTCAGTTGATAAGGCTCTTAGATTAATAAAAGTTAAATATGAAGTATTAGAGCCCGTTCTTGATTTTAGAATTGCAAAGGACAATGAAATATTGGTTCACCCTGAAGAAGACTTCACAGCACTTTGCAAAGTGGGAGCCGACAACAAAAGAAACATATGCTCCACTGAAACCATGGAGGTTGGAAATGTCGAAGAAGAATTAAAGAAATGCACCCATGTTATTGAACAAACATACAACACAAGAGCAAACAACCAAGCAATGATGGAAACATTCAGAACTCATACAAGCATTGATGCCTTTGGAAGATTAAATGTTGTATGCTCTACTCAGGTACCATTCCACGTGAGACGAATTCTTGCTAACGCTCTCCAAATTCCAAAGTCTAAAATTCGTGTAATAAAACCGAGAATAGGCGGAGGCTTTGGTGCAAAGCAATCAGTAGTAAGCGAAATATTTCCTGCCATAGTAACATGGAAAACAGGAAAACCTGCTAAAATGATTTACTCTCGCAAGGAAAGCTTCACTAACGGAAGTCCTCGCCACGAGTCAGAAATAAAAATCAGATTAGGTGCTGATGAAAACGGAATTATAAAGGCAATACACATGTATTCACTGTGGAATGCAGGCGCATACGGAGACCACGGTCCTACAACTGTTGGATTATCCGGACACAAGGCAATGACTATATACCATGCAAATGCATATAAGTTTGACAATGATGTTGTTTACTCAAACACCATGGGTGGAGGCGCATATAGAGGCTATGGAGCAACGCAAGGTTTCTTTGCATTGGAATCTGCAGTTAATGAGCTGGCTGCCAAACTTGACATGGATCCTACAGTTTTAAGAATGAATAACATGCTTACTCAAAACAATGTAGGAAAGGTTCTTCCCACCTATTATGATGAAGAATTAAAGAGCTGCACGCTGGACAAGTGTCTGGAAAAAGCTAAAGAAATGATTAAATGGGATGAAAAATACCCAGCAAGAGACATGGGAAACAACAAGGTGCGCTCTGTAGGATGTGCAGTTGCAATGCAGGGCTCAGGAATTTCCTTGGTTGATGTGGGAGCTGTTGAAATAAAATTAAATGATGACGGATTTTATACCATGATGATAGGCGCCACAGACATGGGAACGGGCTGTGATACTATTCTTGCGCAAATTGCAGCAGACTGCTTAGACACAGACATTGACAACATTGTGGTTCATGGAGTTGATACAGACTTATCTCCATACGATACCGGTTCATATGCATCAAGCACCACCTACATTACAGGTATGGCAGTTGTTAAAACATGTGAAACATTAAGGAATAAAATTTTAGCAGAAGGTGCAAGACTTCTTGGCTACCCTGTTGAAAACTGTGAATTTGACGGAAAACAAGTGTTGTGCATGGAACAAAACAAGAACATTTCTCTTGCTGAAATTGGCAATAGCACATATGTTGGAACAAATAACTTACTTTCAGCTAATGAATCTTTTTATTCCCCTACTTCACCGCCTCCATTCATGGCAGGATTGGTAGAAACAGAGGTTGACATGCTTACAGGTAAGGTTGACATCATTGACTATGTTGGAGTTATTGACTGTGGAACTGTTATAAATCCAAATCTTGCAAGAGTCCAAGCAGAAGGCGGAATTGTGCAGGGAATTGGAATGACATTGTATGAAGATATTATCTACGATGAAAACGGCAGAATGCTCAATGATTCATTCATGCAGTATAAAATACCTTCTCGTCTTGATATGGGAAATATAAGAATTGGTTTTGAATCCAGCTATGAACCAACAGGTCCTTTTGGTGCAAAATCAATTGGAGAGCTAGTAATTAACACTCCTGCTCCAGCAATAGCAAATGCAGTATACAATGCAACAAAGGTTAATATACGAAAACTTCCTATTACAAGTGAAAAAATTGTAATGGAAATGCTTAAAAAATAAATAAAGTTAAAAAAGATAATCCGATAAAAGATTACCTTTTTTTAATACAAAGTAATTTTGGTTGTCGTCATTCTGAGGGTAGCCGAAGAATCTCATTTTTTCAAGATTATCTTTTATTGTTCAAATTCATCAAAATATTCTTTGTTAGCTTCATTTTTAGAATCGTTGTAATATATATTCAGCTTCTTTAAATTTGTGACCCAAAGATAAATGACGAATGGTATAAACAAAAGCATAAGCAGCTCTATTCCAGACATGAGAATGAAATCAAAAATACCGTGCAAAATTACAGGTACTGTCAAAGATTTTTTGTAAAAATACCTGCTTTGCTCCGGAGTTGCTGCAAACTTAGACAAGGATAAATAATACCCCATTGTTATTGCAAACAGCATATGAGCAGGAACCGATAAAAAAGCCCTGTAAAGACCAATTGATTCTACATCGGAAAACCTGAACACCACATACATAATATTTTCAATTGTAGCAAAACCAAGTGCTGACATTACGCAGTAGACTATGCCGTCAAGCTTTTCATTGAAAACCGGATTAAAATAAACGTGTTTTATTACAACCTGCCTTTTCATATATTCTTCCACAAAACCTGCGACAATAAATGCCGTGTATGCAGCACCTAATATTCCTCCAAAAATATTGAAGGACATCAACAAGTTTTCCACAATTACTGTTGGAATTACAGAAATTATCCCCATGATGAACACTTTTAAAAGCATTTTTATGGGTTCTTTGTCGTGCCTGTCAAACCAATAAATTATCAATCCTAAGGCTATGCCTGGTGTTATTGCAGTAATTAATAAGTTCAAATATATTCCCCTTTCTTCTCATTTAAAAAAACATCAACACTCAACTTTTATTATACTGTCAAGAGTTACATAAAACTTTTTATAGTGTCTTCCCAATTTGTCTATGTAATTGCCATGCTTGTCAGGGCACATTACAGTTGCTCTTTTATTTATCCTTTGAATGAATCCGCTTATATACTTCCCGTTATACAAAAATTTTACGCTGTCCCCCGGCTTTAATCCGAATTCCTGTGCAGTAACTTCATTTACACCGACTAATTTATGGGTTGATTCCGTCTGCCCGAACAAATTATATATTAAATCTTTAAATGGCTTTTTCTTACAGCTTGATTTCTTCATTATTAAAAATTCTATTACATGGCATAACTCGTGTTCAAAAACAAGCATCAAGCTTTCTAATACACTGTTGGCCTCTATACCGCCTACATACTTTGATCTATCTATTTTATTGAAATTACCCAAGTGATTTAAGGATATTTTAACTTCAAACTCTATATCTTCATTTGGAATTTGTGAGATATTTTTCTTTGTTCTTGTATTTCCTGCAGCTCTTGTTAATTGTCTAGACAATATAAATTTTATTTTGCCCTTGAAGTTATGTTTAAACCATCCTTTAAGAAAAATTTCATCATAAAGTTCAAACAATATAATTAAATCCTTTTCGGATAATTTCTTAAAATTTTCAGTTTTAATATTTGCAGATTTATCAAACAACAAAGCCTTTATTACAGCTCTTTTTTCATTTATTGTTTTAAGATCATACTTTATGTCTATCATATTCCTCCAAATTGCATTACCGTAAAAATTTTATTTCTTTTTATTATACCTTATTCTTCTTTTTTGATTGTTGGTGTTCTTTGAATTCTTTTGAGGGTTGGAAGGATTGGGGTTGTCATTTTGTTTCATCGAAACCCACATAGAGGTTCCGCCTTCCTCCACCTTCGTATTAATATCCAGGAAATCAAATTTCTTTAAAAATTTTGAAAGTTTTGTGTCACCATAATTTCTTACATCAAAATCAGGATATCTTTTAACTAATCTGCTGCCTAATTCTCCCATATGCATGCTTTGTTCATCATCAATTTCATTCATCATTTTAATGATTGTGGTTTTTATAGTATTTAAGTCAGTCATGGTTTTTAAGTTTTTATCATGCTTGTTTGATTTATCCTGTGATTCTGTTTCATCCTTTGAATCGACTTTATTTTGCTTATTATTGTCTTCATTAACTCCTTGATTATCATTGTTCTTTTCTTCAGATTCTGCCAATACATCAAGGTACTTAAATTGATTGCATGAGGCAATAAATGGCTTTGGTGTTTTTTTCTCTCCCATTCCTACAACCAACATTCCTGATTCACGAAGCCTTGATGACAATTTCGTAAAATCTGAGTCAGAGGATACAATACAAAATCCATCAACATTTCCTGAATAAAGTATATCCATTGCATCAATTATCATTGCTGAATCAGTTGCATTCTTCCCTACTGTATAGCCGTATTGCTGTATTGGTGTTACCGAATTTGCCAGCAACACATCTTTCCATGATGCAGAATTAGGTTTCGTCCAGTCTGCATAAATCCTTTTATACGTGGCTTCTCCATAATTTGTTATTTCGTCTAAAATATATTTTATATATTTAGCTGATACATTGTCAGCATCAATCAATACGGCAAATCTTTTTTCATTCAACATAAAATTTCCTCGTTTTCTGTTGTACTTGTAATTTTTCTCCATAATTATATAATATATTTTAATGTTGAAAATATCAAGAAATATATAGAAAAATTAAATAGGGCAGCACCTAATTAAGATCAGCACTGTCCACTATGAATTTTTTTATTAGTCATCCTATTATTTCTTCAATACATAAAATTCCATAAAACCAAAGCTTGAACTTTACAGGCAAACATGGGAGATTTGCAACCTCCAAATGAAAATCTGTGCTGTCAGATTCCAGAAAATTCACCTTTGCTATGCGAAGCAAATTATCATTTATATCATACAGCCTATACTCGTGGTTGTGGCCATTTTTTACGGGCTTGCTGGTATTGAAATGCAATATGAATACATCATCTTCCAACAAGCTGTTAAACACAATGCTGTAATCCTTTACATAATTATTAAAATTAATAAACATTTCCGGTTCAACAACAAACATCTTATTTTTTCCAAACAAACTACATGCTCTCTTATAATCTGCGTTGCATCTAAATATTATATTTTTCAAATGTCTCAAGGGTACCGGTTCATCAATTAAAAGCTCAGATTGTTTTCTCCTGCAAAACAGCTCCTTTACGGCTCCATTTAGGCATTCTGATGTGTTTCTATTGCTAAATACAATATCCCAGTCTATTTCATAATTAAAAAAATCAAAGTCCATGCCAAAATCAGTATCCATGAAATCTGCACTGCCGTTAGTGTAAGCTGCCAAATCTAAATATAATAACTCCTCATCAAATAAAAGATACACTGGAATATTAATATGCTGCATTGCCTCATGGTTGTTCTTTCCTACATAATAAAGACGTGTATAATCTCTAACCTTGCTTGATATATTCTCAATTGCTTCTTCATCTAAAGCATCGTGAAATTCAATATTGTTGGCATAGCATAGATTTCTGCTACACAAATAACCAATGCTTATTATAGAATTTAAATTTGAAAAATCGGTAAAATGAAGCGGTCCTCTAAAATTATATGTATCCTTTAGTTTTTTTACCTTCCCCCTTATTTTTTCGCTGTCTTCTTTCACAAGTATCCCCCCAATATATAGCAAATCATCTATACTATAATTTATATTTGAGAGTCTTTTATTTATGTAATTTAATTATTTTTGCAAAAAAAATGTCATCCTTTATACAGATGACATTTTACTAAAAATTATTTTACGGCTGAGGCTGACAAAACCAAGGACAAATACTTTTCCTCAGAAGTAGCTCCCCTTGAGGTTAATACTACCGGCACCTTTGCTCCCACAATCATTCCAGCCATAGTAGCACCGGCAAATTCTATTAATGCCTTGCTCATAATGTTTCCTGTTGTAATATTTGGAGCTATTAATATATCTGCTTCCCCTGTTATTGGACTATCATAGCCCTTTATTTGAGCAGATTCCTTATTAAATGTCAAATCCACAGATATAGGTCCTTCAACTATGCAGTTTTCAATTTCTCCATTTTGATTCATTTTCTTTAATATATCCGCATCCACTGCTTCAGGCATTTTAGGATTTACTGTCTCAACAGCAGCTAGAACCGCAACCTTTGGACATCCATATCCCATGGCTAAAAATACATCAACTGCATTTTCAATTATTTGCTTCTTTTCTTCCGTATTTGGATACATCATCATTCCGCCGTCAGTTACAGCTATGAGCTTGTGATATGCAGGCACTTCCAATATTGCAACGTGAGACATAACTTTGCCTGTTCTAAGTCCCTTTTCTTTGTTTACAACTGCCTTTAATAAATCTGCAGTTTGAAGCTTACCCTTCATAATAAAATCAGCTTTTCCTTCATTTATGATGGCAACAGTTTTTTCTGCTGCTTCCTGGTCACTTTCTGTATGTATTATTTTATCATCATCAAATTCAACAGATATTTTTTGAAGTATTTCCTTAATCTTAACTTTGTCCCCAATTAAAACAGGATCCACCAATTTATCCTTGTTTGCTCTAAATACTGCCTCTAATGTATGCTCATCATGAGCTGCAGCAACTGCTACTCTTTTTTTCGAATCATTATTTTGAACCTTGGCAATTAACTCCTGAAAATTTTTTAACTCCATTTTTCCTCCTAATTTGAGAATAATTATTTTACCTTATTTATTATACCATAATTATTAAACTCTACAAATAATTTATGCTTTATATAATAAAAAACATACCTAAGCATGTTTTTTACATAAAGTATTGAGGAATCATTGAAATTCGCAATATTAATTATATTCTGTAATTAAGAAAATTTACATTTTACTTCATGTTTCATAATATTTTATATACTTTTTATCAATATTCGTTGAAGTTAATTTATCATACATATTTCCATTCTTATCATGCGAAAGATTTGATGGAGTTAAGGCTGATTATATTATTAAATTAAAACTTTAAATTTTTTGATACTGATCCTTTTATTAACCTAGAAAGTCTAATGCTGATTGTACAAAAATTTTTATGCATCTATCAAAATACTGCTCATCTAAAGCAAATCTGCTGTTATGATGTGGGAAACAAGTACCGTCTATTGCTAATGGGTTAGATACGAAGATAAATGTTCCAGGTACCTTTTCTAAGTAGTAGGCAAAGTCTTCACCACCCATAACTGGATTATCCATTATTTGTACATTTTCTTCACCTATTGCTCGTTTTGCACTCCCTATAACATTTTGGGTAAACTCATTATGATTTACTACAGGAGGTGCTCCAAAAATATAGTTGTAATCAATAGTTCCTCTGAAGGCTTTTGCTACACTCTCAGCAATTTCACCGATTCTTTTTGAAATGTACTCACGTGTTTTTTGGTTAACAGCTCTAGCGGTTCCTTCCAAATATACTGAACCAGGAATAACATTGTAAGCTGAACCACCTTTTACAATACCTACAGTAACTACTCCAGGATCTACTGGGTTTAATTCACGGCTGATTATTTCTTGTACAGCAGTAATTATATGAGCTTGCATTACAACAGGGTCATGGCTTCCGTGAGGATAAGCACCATGTGAGCCCACACCGTTTATAGTCATGTTCCACTTGTCAAGACAAGCCATCATTGAACCAAATTTAAAATAAGCATTTCCTGGTACACCATCACTTGAAATATTTCCAACATGTATTCCGATAATTCCATCTACACCGTCTAAACATCCGGCTTTAACCATTGGTTCTGCACCAGCGGAAACCTCTTCTCCTGGTTGAAATAATAAAACTATTTTTCCTGAAAATTGATCCTTAATTTGATTTAATACCTTAGCTGTACCAAGCAATGAAGCAGTATGAGCATCATGACCGCATGCATGCATGTTGCCATTTTTAGATGCAAAAGGAAGACCAGTTTCTTCAACTACCGGAAGAGCATCCATATCTGCTCTAAGTGCTAAGGTTTTTCCTTGACCTTCTTTAGTTCCTTGTATTGTTGCAACAATTGCATGTTCAATACCTACTCCCTTTATATAGGATATTCCCATCTTTTCGAGCTGCTCAGCTACATACGCGCTTGTTTTTGGAATGTCATTGCCAATTTCAGGAATTTGATGTAAATCCCTTCTCCATATTACAACTTCATCCATTACATTTTTAATAAGTTCTTGCATAAATCTTCCTCCTAAATTATATTACTATTTATAAAAGCAAAGAAAAGCTTCTTATGGTGCTTCATTTGGAAGCTTTTCTATTATTTTGTAATCACTTATTTTTTTCAGCTTCCATGTCGTGAGTCTTGAATGCAAAGAATACTGTACTAAATACTGCTACAGGTATCATTACATAAGTAGGCAATACTTTAATACCTAA
>JBFXKO010000030.1:0-48431 GCA_050173715.1 Sedimentibacter sp. | reverse complement strand
AAGCTAATTTATCAACAAGGTTATGAAATGTCAAAAAAGTTTTAATAAAAGTGAGTAGCAATTAGCAATTAAATCATAAAAATACGTTTATTATGATTTGTTAGTTTTTGCAACGCAAATAATTCATTATATAAATATTGACAAAATGCAAAGTTAGTTTTATTATATTAATAAGACAATTTTGTGGGGGATAATATGGTAAGAGAACTAATATCAGGGGTGAATTTTTCTGTTGACAATTATGTTGAAATTCTTGATTTTAAAGATATCAAATTAGACATTGATAATGATACTTGCTTTATTGCTTCCATATTGGGATGCATAGAAGGAATTATTCAAATAAACAAGGACAAGAATTATTTGACCTTTTTAAATATGTACAAGATTAAACTAAGGAGCAAGTATAAATTTTACAGCTTATATTACTTTATTAAAGACCATGAGGAATACTTCAAATACATAATCAATTATTTTAATACTTGGCATGGACAAAAAAATGAAGTGTTCTCTTATGATGAATTCAACAAAAAGGACTTAATCAATAATTTTTATGAACTAGCAGCTCTTTTGTTTGAAGAAAAGAAAATGGCAGAAAAAGATAATGATACAAATGCAATGGACGAATACATTAACTTTTGCAGAAACCTGTCATTGCTTTTAGATAACTGTTCAAGCTTTTAAAAATTATTTGACAAATAGTTGTATTTACGATAAATTAATATATTATATTTAAAACCCTCTTATAAGAGGGTTTTGTTTATCCTTGATTATCAATACTTATGATATGAATAGGCAAAAAAGTGATTAGAAGGAAGGGAAAAAATTATGCCCGTTATTATACCATCAACGCTTCCTGCATTTAAAATCATGAAGGATGAAAATATTTTTGTTATGAGCAGCGAAAGGGCTCAAACACAAGACATAAGGCCACTGGAGGTTGTTCTTGTAAATCTTATGCCTACAAAAATAGAAACAGAAACCCAGTTTGTAAGACTTCTTTCAAATTCTCCAATACAGATAAATGTTGAATTTATTCATACTAGTACACATGATGCAAAACATATACCTGAAAGCCACATGAAAAGCTTTTACAAAAGCATAAAGGATATTAAGCATAAAAAATATGATGCAATGATTGTTACCGGTGCACCTGTTGAGCTCATGGAATTTGAAGAGGTTGATTATTGGGAAGAATTGAAAGAAATATTTGATTTTGCTGCAAAAAGTGTAACTTCAACAATGTTCATATGCTGGGGAGCTCAGGCAGCGCTTCATCACTATTATAATCTCAATAAAAGAGTTTTGGATAAAAAAGTATTTGGAGTGTTTGAGCATGAGAAAAAACATGAAACGTGCATGCTTTTAAACGGATTTGACGATATATTTTATGTGCCTCATTCAAGACATACCGAGGTAACCGCCGAGGACATAAAAAGTATTGAAGAACTTATAATATTAGCTGAGTCCAAGGATGCAGGCGTACACATTGCAGTTACGGATGATTACAGTCAAATATTCATAATGGGTCATTCAGAATATGATCCGTTGACATTAAAAAAAGAATATGACAGGGACATAAGCCTCAATAAGCCTATAAATATTCCAATTAACTATTATCCTAACAACGACCCTTTAAAAATGCCCTACGTTAAGTGGAGAAGCCATGCTAATTTGCTTTTTAAAAACTGGATTAACATAATTTATCAGGAAACTCCTTATGATTTAAATGAAGTAGGAAAACATAGAACAAACTGGTACCATTCATAAAATGGCACCTCTTAGTCTCATTCTCCAATGTATTTACTCCCTATGGTCGTGTACATTGGGAATTCGTTAAGAATGGCCTACCGCTATTTTTTCTTCGCTAACGCTCGGAAAAATAGAGTTAGGGCATCTTTCTTTTTGTCCTTTTATATGATAGAATATATAACGATAATAAACGTCAGAAAATTTTTAAGGCATAACAATGATGTATTTGAATAATGTTAGATTAATGTTAAATATTGTAATTAATGTGGAGGAAATATGGGAAAATTATTTGGTACCGATGGCGTGAGAGGCATCGCAAACAAAGACTTGTCGCCAGATTTGGCGTATAAACTAGGGCGTATTGGAGGTTACTTTTTGACAAAGGGCAAAAAAAGACCTAAGATGGTTGTGGGTATGGATACAAGAATTTCCGGAGATATGCTTGAAGGTGCCTTGTCTTCAGGATTAAACTCAGCAGGTGTTGATGTATTATATCTTGGAATACTACCAACGCCAGCAGTTGCACGCATGATAAAGACCTTGGAAGCAGATGGGGGAGTTATGATTACTGCTTCACACAATCCTGTTGAATATAATGGGATAAAGTTTTTTAATGAGAATGGTTTAAAGTTGACAGATGAATTGGAAAATTCAATTGAAGAATACATACTCAACAATCTTGATATAGAAAAGCTGCCGGTTTCAGGAGATATAGGTAGAAAAATCAGAATTGAAAATCCTGTTAGAAAATATATGGACTTTTTAAAAGATACAATTGATGTGGATTTGAATGGAATAAAAATTGCAGTGGATTGCGGGAATGGAGCAGTCTATAAGGCAGCCCCGGAGCTTTTACAGGAGCTGGGTGCGCAGGTTTATGTAATCCATAATGATCCTAACGGAATAAATATCAATGTAAATTGCGGTTCTACAAAACCGGACGAAATACAAAAGCTGGTTCTTGAAACAGGAGCAGATGTTGGGCTTTCGTTTGATGGAGATGCAGACAGATTAATAGCTGCAGATGAAAACGGAAATATGGTGGATGGAGACCATGTTCTTGCAATATGCGGTTCACATTTGAAGGAAAAGAACCTATTAAAAAGCAATACAATTGTAGGTACTGTTATGACAAACATGGGTCTAGACATGTGTTTAAAGGATAAAGGTATAAATATTATTAAGACTAAGGTTGGCGACAGATATGTTCTTGAAGAAATGCTTAAAGGACATCATTCAATAGGAGGAGAACAATCTGGGCATATTATTTTTCTTGATTACAATACCACAGGGGATGGTCTACTTACTGCTATTCAGCTTATCAGCGTCATGAAAGAAAAAAGTACAAAGCTTTCTAAGTTGGCAAGCATGATGAAGGTTATGCCACAAGTACTGGTAAATGCACATGTTTCAGAGGAAAAAAAGAAATCATATTTAGACGATGAAGAGATTAAAAATAAAATTGAAGAAATAGAAGAATTTTTCAACGGCAGCGGTAGGGTATTAATAAGACCTTCAGGTACAGAGCCTTTGGTGAGAGTTATGATTGAGGGAGAAAATCAAGAAGAATTAAATCACTATGCCAATGAGCTGGCAAAATTGATAGAAGAAAGACTGAAATAAAAATGAACAATGAATAATGAATAATGAATAATGAACAATTATTGTAGAATTTGTGCACACGCATAAATTCTTTCCTTAACTGTTCATTGTTCAACGTTCAACGTTCATTGTTCATTGTTCAGTGTTCACTGTTTATTGTCCCAAGGGAACCTCCATATATGGAACGTAAATGAATCGTTCCTTGGGCTGATGATATATGGTTATGGATTTCAATGTGTATTCAGGGAAGGGAATCAATTTGATTTCAGCCCTTTTTTTAACATCCTCTATATCAATTGCTTTTCTTGGTCTTTGCTTTACAACAGTTAAATGAGGCGTATATCCCCTGCTTTCTTTTTCTAAGTTTAATGCTTCATAGATATTTTCATATAGCTTTACAAGCTCAGGCGAATTCACACTTACAAATAAAACTCTGCTACCAAATTGTCCTAGAGGTCCCAGCTTTACTTTAAAGGAGTTGGTCTTTTTACAAATTTCTACTACCTCCTTAATAAATGAATCATCATCAGGAAGAGCAGGGGGAGGAACTATGGTTATGTGAGGCTCTGTAGTTAAAAATCTAAATTCTGCACGTAGCATTTCTATTTTATTTTTATAATTTTCAGGAATAAGTGCTCCAATGAAATATTTCATATATATCCTTTCTTTAGTCACTAACTTTACATCAATTTTATTATATTTTATATTTTAAAATAATCAAGTCTATATTATAATAATTCATACGAAATAATTGGGTATATTAAATATAACTAAATTAAATGTCCCCCACCTCTATAGGCGGCGGGTTACACTGAATGACGGGCAAAGCCCTTATTGAATTTATCAGATTGGATTATAATATGGGGAACATGAATTTTTCAGATTTATTAAATTATGTTGAGTTGGGAGGACCATTAGCTGGTATTATGCTCCCTATAATTGAAGCATTTATTCCAATACTTCCTTTAGTGGGATTTGTAATAATTAACGTTGCCGTTTTTGGATTTTTCTTTGGATATCTTTATTCATGGATTGGTAATTGCATCGGTTCTTTTCTATTGTTTTTATTTATACGAAAGCTGGGAGGAAAAAAATTTGAAGCAAAAATACAAAAAAGTAAGTATAAAGGAACTTTGGAAAAAATCAAGAAGAAAAATTTAACGGTTCTTTTTTATTTGTATTGCTTTCCTTTTACACCATCATTTTTAATAAGCGGCACAGCTGCTTTGGCCAACATGGACACTAGGCTTTTTTTAATAACTATGCTTCCTTCTAAATTTGTAATGATTTTATCACTTGCCTTTATTGGTGAAAATATAAGTTCATTTTTTAAAAATCCCTTAAAATCAATACTTTACATATTATTTATTTTACTTATTAATTTTATCAGCAAGAAATTGTTCGAAAAATATGAACAACACCACAGAAAACATTAAAAAAATTATTTCAAGTAAAAAAAACAACCGTAGATGAGATTGTTAGGAGAGTTAATATACCTAAAGGTACGTTTTATTTATTCTATGAATCTAAGAAATTACTTTTATTCGAAGTAATAAATGACATGCATGACGAAATACAAAACCAGTTAATTAATGATATATCATTAATTAAAGATAACATTAGTTGTGAAAATTTAACTGAACTTTTATTTAATATACAAAAAGGTTGACAGTACATGTTTATTAAATATTATGACTAATTGTGAACTAGAATTATTAATGAGAAAGTTGCCTAATGAGGTTGTGGAAGAGCATTTAAAAAACGATAATGAAATAATGGAAAAACTTGCTGCTTTAATTCCAAATTTCAAAAAAACAAAGATAAATGTTTACAGCGGAGCGCTGCGAGCAATATTTTTATCTATGCTGCATAAAAGAGAAGTTGGTGAAGAAATATTTGATGAATCTTTAGAATTGATGTTAAAAGGTCTGGTTATGCATTTTCTGGAGGAATAAACATGATTAAAGTATCAAACTTGTCATTTAGTTATACAAACAAAACATTTATTCAAAATGTAAATTTCAAAGTATTGAATGGAGAAATTTTTGGTTTTCTTGGCCCGTCCGGTGCTGGTAAAAGCACGTTGCAGAAGATTTTAACAGGATTACTAAAAAACTACGAAGGTAATTCAATTGTTAACGGAATAGAAAGCAAAAAATATAAAAGTGACTTTTACGAAAATATAGGAGTTGATTTTGAATTTCCTAGTCTTTATGAAAAATTAACAGCAAGAGAAAATCTTGACTTTTTTGGTTCCTTATATACAAAAAAATTACGAAATGTTGATGATTTACTGGTTATGGTAGGGCTTGAAAATGATAAGAACAAAAAAGTTTCAAAATATTCTAAGGGAATGAAATCAAGATTAAATTTTATCGTGACAGTGGGGACGGTACTTAACTGTCACATTTTTATTCAGGCGTGACAATTGGACGGGATTGTCGTCATATGCTAATATGAAAACAACTGTCATATTTTTTGTGAAAACTTTTAAATATTGGGTATTGACATTAACGTTACGTCAACCTGTACACTATTATTGTAAGGAGGTTCCAATATGGAATATACAATAAAAAAATTCAGTGCATTAGCTGGAGTCAGCACAAGAGCATTAAGATATTATGATGAAATTGAAATTCTTAAGCCAGCAAGAATCAATTCTTCAGGATATCGCATATATGGAGAAAAAGAAGTTGACTTACTTCAGCAAATAATGTTTTACAGGGAGCTGGGACTAGATTTGGATAGCATAAAAGAAATAATATCATCCCCAAATTTTGATGAAAGAAATGCACTAAAACAGCATTACAAAGAACTCCTTGCAAGAAGGCAGCAGTTAGATGCTTTAATTCATAATGTAGAAAAAACAATTTTTAGCAAAGAAGGGAGTATAAAAATGAGCGATAAAGAAAAATTTGAAGGCTTTAAGAAAAAGCTAGTAGATGATAACGAAAAACAATATGGTGAAGAAATAAGACAAAAATATGGTGAGAATGTTGTGAAAAAGTCTAATGAGCAATTTAGGAACATGACAGAAGAACAATACAATGAATTGCAGGAATTAGGAAACGAAGTATTAAAAACATTGAAGGAAGCATATGCTACAGGTAATCCAGCTGGAAAACTTGGACAAAAAGTAGCAGCACTTCACGCAAAATGGATTACATTTTGCTGGGGAACTTATAATAAAGAAGCCCATGCAAATCTTACGCAGATGTATGTGGACGATGAAAGATTCAGAGCATACTACGACAAAGAACAGCCTGGATGTGCTGAATTTTTACGAGATGCCGTGAAAATTTACACAGAAGAATAACAAAGTGTGACAGTGTGGTAGGTCAACCTCAACAAATTCCAATTTTATGCGAACGATAGTGAGCAAATAAAATTGTGAATGAGACTGCGTACGATCCTTAACTGTCACATTTTCATAGGTGCCTTTTTTGTGTGTTAAGTAGGCATTGTCTGTAGAAATTTCAAATAATCAGAATTTATATAAATATCTTTTAGATTTCCTTCATATATAACCTTTCCATTTAATTTTTCAAAATATTGAGGTCTTACAAGGTTTCTAGGTATTTTAAGATCAATAATATTACTTGAATTTAAAATATAATATACAAATTCAGAGCATAAGAATTTATTTTCAGAAAAAGATTCTCTTTTTAATAAGATATTAATAAGTCCTATGTAGTTATATTTGTAAGATTCATTGTTAAGTATAAAATTATTTGTTAACTTCTCAACTGATTCGTATTGTTCATTAGTTACCTCAATTTCTATAACTTGTCCATGCAAGTATTCGTGAAATCCATAAACACCTTCATTGAAATTCTCTATAACAAAGGTCCCTATAAATGGATTATAAACATTTCTTCTTCCAAAACTGTACATTGTTTCGAGATTTTTATCTAGTGAAATTGATGCATGCGTAAATTTGTCATTTGTTACAATGTTGATTATTCTTGATAATATAGTATTCGTTCTAGTAAGAATTACATAAATGCTTTTCATACTTCCTCCAGTTAATATTGATATATAAATTATGTAACAGACTATTTAATTATAAATAAATGAATCATTAATAATTAATTAAAATCATATATAAATTGTCTTAATACAACTTCACTTAGATATTGACATATAATGGTAAAAAAAGTTATAATATTGGTAAAAAGAAGGTGATCTTGTGGCAAGAGTGGCTAGAAGGTTGAGCTTTACTGGTATATACCATGTTATTTTTAGAGGTGTTAACAGGTATGCAATATTTGAGGAATATAAAGATTATGAGAAATTATTACAAATAATAGCAGACTTGAAGGAAGATATTGAGTTTGACATCTATGCATATTGTTTAATGAACAATCACGTTCATCTTTTAATTAGGGAATTGGAATTAGGTCAGATATCATTAATTATGAAAAGAATGCTCATAAGGTATGCTGGTTGGTTTAATAAAAAGTATGACAGAAGTGGAATTTTAATATCTAATAGGTTTAAAAGCGAGCCAGTTGAAGATGAACAATATTTATTAACAGCAATTAGATACATACATCAAAATCCAGTTAATGCAGGGATAACAACAATTGACGATTATAAATGGAGCAGTTTTAGAGAATATTTAGAACAAGATTCATTAATTAAAACAGATTTCGTATTTTCAATAATAGATAAAGATAGCTTTATAAAATATCATTATGAAAATAATGAAGAATATATTGATTTTGATGAAATAGAAAATAACAATTGTATTGAATCTATTAGAAAAATAATTAAGGAAATGGGTTTAGATCCTGATAAAATAGGTTGTTTGCCAAAGAAGGAAAGAAATATAATTATTATTGATTTGAGAAAGAACTTTTCAATTAGACAAATTGAACGTGCAACCGGAATATCCAGAGGGGTAATTTCTAGGTGTTAAAATTTTGTTTATAAATAAATGTGACAGATGAGTACCGTCCCCACTGTCACATTTATATTTTTGCTTAATATAGATAATAGAAATTTACCTAAGAAAAATGCAAAACTATTTTGCTTGGTGCAAAATTATTTTGCAATATAATTTAATAAAGTTACATTACATTTGTTATAAAATGAGTAATAATGAATTAAATTTAGGTAATAAAAAATAATGGATTATGAAATTTCAACATTAATTTAATATAAACTCAAAATATCAATTAAGTGGCATTAGATTTGCTAGATATTATATAAATATTGTATTAAAATTATATTAAGGTATTAAGCTAGATAGTTGTCAATGTTTTGCAGTAGATGATGGTTGAAGGGAGTGGAGACAGTGAAAAAAGAAAAAGAGTTTAGATACATAGGTAAAGAATTGTCAAATGATAGAGCATATGGTAAGGTGACCGGTGCTGTACAGTATTGTGGAGATTTACAATCAGTAAATATGTTGCACATGAAGCTGAAGCCAAGTACGATTGCACATGGATATATAAAGAGCATAGATATTTCTGAAGCTGAAAAGATTGAAGGTGTAAAGGCTATCTATACATATTTAAATACTCCGGATAAAAAATTTGATAGAGGTCGTGCTGCATATTATGAAAACGTACCCTATCAGGAAAAACTTTTCGACAGACACATTCGTTTTATGGGTGAAAGGGTTGCCGGTGTAGTAGCTGTTTCGGAAGAAATAGCGGAGTATGCGTGCCAAAAAATTAAAGTTGAATATGAGGAACTGCCTGCAGCTATTACCGTTGAAGATGCTTTAAAAGAAAATGCTGTAAAAATTCATGAAGAAGGAAATATATGTGTAGTGCCTGAAATAAATTGTGGAGATTACGAAGGATGTACAGCGGAGAACATCCTTAAAAGCAAGACACGCATGGGACGAATTACACATCTTACAATGGAAACACATGCTTCACGAGCACTTTTTGAAAAATCAACCGGAAAGTTGACTATTTGGTCACCGTGTCAGACTGCATTTGGAATACGCAGTACAGTAGCGGAATTACTGGATATGCCATTTTCTAAGGTTCGTGTTATTAAGGCTGTAATGGGTGGGTCTTTTGGTTGCAAGCAAGAAACAATTCTTGAACCTTTGACTGCTTATGCTGCAAAAGACTTAAAAGCAGATGTCAAGTTAGTTTTTACTCGAGAAGAACAAATAATTAATACGATGCTTAGACATAATGCTGATATAACTGTTGAAAGCAAGATTAATAATGATGGAAAAATTGAAGGATTATCTGTATCTGCTGTTTTGGACAGCGGAGCTTATCAAACAGTTTCTCCAAGTTATGCAAGTACAATGGGCGCAAAACTTGGCAAGGTATATAGGTTGAAAAATCTGCATTATGATGGAAAATCAGTATGCACTAATACACCGGTTAACGGAAGTTTCAGAAGCTGGGGCTCTAGCGAAATTGCACTTCCATTAGAAAATCATTTAAATATGGTTGCAGAAGAAATGAACATTGATCCCATAGAATTAAGACTTATGAATGTAATGGATGAATATGAAATGGATATTGTTCAACATGTTCCTATAGGCAATGCACACTTTAAAAAATGCCTTACTGAAGGCAGGGATGCCTTTGGGTGGGAAAACAGAAAAGAATCATGTAAAGAAAAGAACAAGAATGGAAGGTATCGTTATGGCATTGGAATGGCAGTATGTTCACATACCAGTTCATTCTATCCTTATATGGTTGATATGGCAAATGCTGCTGTCCGTTTGCAGGAGGATGGAAGTTTAATAATCAACGTAGGCATACATGACCATGGCTGCGGAACAGTTATGGCGATGAAGAAAATTGCTGCAGAAGTTATGGAAATGGATATTGAACGCATTGAATTGAAAGAAATAGATACAGAAGTGAGTATTTATGATTATGGATGTTTTGCTAGCAGAACGGTTTATTGCCTTGGAAATGCAGTGAAAAAGTGTTGTGAACAATTGCTTGAAAAAGCAAGAAATGTTGCAGCCAATGCTTTGCAATGTAATAAATATCATCTGATATATGAGGATGAAGTTTTTTATAAAGAAAATAATCCTCAGTTAAGAATGGATTTAAAAGGAATTTCTATATATAGCATTACAGTTATGGGAGAAGATGTTTTTGAAACATATACATATAATGCAAGTGAAGGACCTGGTGTTCCAGCTGCTCATTTTACAGAAGTTGAAGTTGATACTTTCACTGGAATGGTTCGTGTTGTAGATTGCCTTTCTGTTCATGATATAGGAAAAGCTATAAATCCTGATTTATGTAGGGGACAAGTAGGCAGCGGAATTCAGCAGGGAATTGGGATTGCTTTATGTGAAGACATTAAAATTCACCCCAAAACAGGGAAAACTCTCATAGACAATTTGAAAAACTACGAAGTTACAAATGCATTTGACATGCCGGATTATAAAACCATCTTTATAGAGGAAGAGGAAAAAAATGGCCCCTTCGGTGCTAAATCAATTGGAGAAGTTGTTATTGTTCCAGTTGCTCCTGCCATTGTTGCTGCAGTAAATAATGCACTGGGCACAAAATTTACAGAAACACCATTGACACCATCTGTTATTTTAGAAGCATTAGCAAAGGAGAATTAGCATGAAACTTAATTTTATTTTAAACGGAGAAAATATGAATATAGATGTACCTGGCGAACGCAGACTCCTGGATTTTATAAGAGAGGATCTTCATCTTACAGGCACTAAAGAAGGATGCGGTGAGGGAGAATGCGGAGCGTGTACGGTTATTCTTAATGGAAAAGCAATTCATTCATGCCTCACTGTAGTTGGTCAGCTTGATGGAGGAGAATTGTTGACTATTGAAGGATTGGAGAAAAACGGCGAATTGGATATCATACAGAAATCATTTATTAAGAAAAGCGCTATTCAATGCGGATTTTGTACTTCTGGCATGGTGATGTCTGCAAAAGCTTTGCTACTTTCAAATCCACATCCTACCGATGAAGAAATCAAAAGAGCTATATCAGGCAATCTCTGCCGCTGTTCAGGATATAAGGAAATAAAAGAGAGCATAAAGGATGCAGCTTACAATAACAATCAGGAGGAATCATAATGGTTGGTGAAAATGCTAATTATTTGCAGCCTAAAACTTTGCAGGAATTACAGGTATGTCTTAAAGATATGACTGAAGAATCTGTTGTTTTAGCAGGGGGAACAGATTTAATGGTATCTATTCGAGCTAAGAAGACGCATATTGATACTTATCTCAGTTTGTGCAGCTTGAATGACATGAAAGGTATTTATGAGAAAGATGGATGGATTCGAATAGGTGCTATGTCCACTCATGCAGAGGTAGCTAATAATAATAAAATTAAAACATATTTTACAGCACTATCTATGTCATGTGATCATGTAGGTTCAGCTCAAATACGCAATAAGGGAACAATAGGAGGCAATATTATGAATGCTAATCCTGCAGGTGATGTGTTGCCTTGTATAATGCTATATGATGGTGAATTTGAAATATTCACACCTGATGGCATTATGAGAAGAATCAGTATTGATGAGTTTATAAGTGAATCTGGAAAAACAACATTAGGTAAGAATGAAATATTAATGGCAATTTGGCTTCCGATTGAATATGAAAAGAAAAGCTGCTTTGTGAAGCTGGGAAGCCGCACAGAAGTAACAATTGCACAAATATCTTTGTGCTTATCTTGGAAAAAGTCGGAAGATGAATACAGCGATATCAAAGGATTCATAGGCGCTGTTGATAAAAAGCCTCTTGAGATTGAAGAAATAGCGTCAATTCTTGGAAATAAGCCTTTTGAAACAGAAAAGCTTAATACACTTTCTTCATTGCTTTCAAATAAAATCAGCACAATCCGTATGAATCGCAAACGTGAATCTAAGCTCAAGATTTACGAACATGAGAAATTGTATAAAGAACGCGCAGTTAAAGGTGTGGTATATGATGCTGTATCATGCATGAAAGATTAAATTTTAAAAATAATAGTCACTTAATTTGCTTAATTACACAATTAGATGGAAGAAGGAAAATTTATTGATAATGAAAAAGATCATCTTAGGAAAGAAAGTAAGTATTGAAGATGTGGTAAATGTTTCAAGATATAGTTATTTTGTTGAATTTTCAGAAGAATATATTACTCGAGTCGTTAAGTGTAGAAAATATGTCGATAAATTCAGCAAGGAAGGGCAAATAATTTATGGCATAACTACAGGTCTTGGTGATAACTGCAACAAATTTATCAATGAAGAAGACAGAGAAATTATACAAAGAAATATTATATTGTCTCACACATGTTCTGTTGGGGAACCTTTGCAAAAGGAATGTGTAAGGGCAATGATGTTTGTAATGCTTGCTCATTTTGGAACAGGGCATACAGGAATTAAAATCGAAACTTTAGAACTTATAAAAGAATTATTAAATAACGATGTAATTCCATTTGTGCCACGACATGGTTCAGTAGGTTATCTTTCTTTGGAAGCCCATATAGGTGAGGTGCTTATCGGAGAAGGATTGGTTTATTATAAAAATGAATTATTACCAAGCGATGAAATGTATGAAAAATTAAAATTAAAACCAATTGTATTATCTTCTAAAGAAGGTTTAACAATTGTTTCAGGTACAACGTCAGTTACAGCACTCACTGCTTTAGCTTTGTATGATGCAATTACAATAGCAAAAACCAGCGATATAACAGGTTCTTTAACATTAGAGGTTCTAAAGGGAACACTTATGGCAATGGATGATAGATTAATGCAGATTAGACCACATGAAGATCAAGGCTTTACTGCTGAAAATATCAGAAGAATTTTAAACGACAGCGAAATAATTGAAAAGTATAAAGGCAGTAAGGTTCAAGATGCTCTGTCAATCAGATGTATGCCCCAACTGCACGGCGCAGTGAAAAAAACAATAAAGGATTGCTTAAAGACATTAGAAATTGAACTTAATTCTTCAGTAGATAATCCACTTATATTTGATGATGAAAACAATGATGGGACAGTTCTTATGGGATGCAATGCTGATGGAACATATGTTGGTATGGCAGCAGATACTTTAGCTATAGCCATTACTAATCTATCAAAAATGTCAGAGCGAAGGATTGATAGACTGATAAATAGACATGTTAGCGGTCTTCCGGCATTTTTAAATAATGATGCAGGATTAAATAATGGGTTGATGATAGTACAATATTCAGCTGCCGGAATTTTAGGAGAAATGAGGATTGCATCGCACCCAGCGACTATAGATAATATTCCTACATGTGCAAATCAAGAAGACTATGTTAGCATGGGATATAATGCAGCCATAAAGGCCTATGAATGTGTTGGAATGGCAAAATATATATTTGCAACAGAATTAATATGTGGCACTCAAGCATTAGACTTTTACGATGATTTAAAGCCATCAGGTGCTACAAAAAATGTATATGATTTGGTGAGAACAGTTATTCCAACTATTGAAACTGATAATAATATGCATCCATATATTGAAAAAGCAGCTGAACTTATTATTGATGGCAAAGTTATTGAATGTACAGAAAGTGTTGTAGGAAAGTTGCGGTTCTAAATTAATTTTATAGAGGAAATTAAAAAATGGGTGAATTAACTGTTAAAAATGTAAAAAGCATTAAAACCGTAATTATTACAGATTGTTTGCTGTCATTAGAAGAATTTATCGCAATAGTAAAATATAAAGCAAAAGTTATTTTTAGCAAAGAATTCATAGCAAACGTAATTAAAAGCAGAAACATTATAGAGAGATTTTTAAAAGAAGAAAAAATAATTTATGGAGTTACTACAGGCTTTGGTGAAAATGTCAGGTACACTATTTCAACAAGAGATGCTGCTCAATTACAAAAAAATATAGTCAGGTCTCATGCATGTGCTGTAGGAAGTCCCTTGGATAAAGAACAGGTTAGAGCAATTCTGCTTATGATGATTTTAAATACAGGTAAAGGGCATTCAGGCATTACAATAGATACATTAGAGCTAATAAGGCAGTTTTTAAACAATGACATAATACCTTTTGCACCTGGTGAGGGCTCGGTAGGATATCTTGGAGTAGAGGCGCATATAGCACTTACATTTATGGGTGAAGGATATATTTTAAAAAATAATGAAAAAGTTCCATCTTTAGAAGTATTAAAAGAATATAATTTAGAACCTGTGGAATTTGGCTGTAAAGAAGGCTTATCTCTTTTAAATGGAACTATGACAGTAACTGCATTGGCTATATTAGCATTATATGAAATGATTGTGGCTATGAAAAATATTGAGATAGCAGGAGCATTAGTATATGAAGCTCTCAGAGCAACGACAAAAGCTCTTGATCCTCGAATTCATAATGCTAAAAAGCATAGTGAACAAATAACATCGGCAGAAAACATGCTTAAAATATTAAATAACAGTGAAATCAGCATAAAACATATGAATGATAAGGTTCAAGACGCATATGCCTTAAGGGCAATGCCTCAAATAAACGGCTCATGTAAAAAATTAATCAAGGAAGCTTATGAAGTAATAATGAATGAAATGCATTCTTCAAGTGATAATCCTGAAATATTCAGCGAAGACGATATTGATGAAGCATTGATGTGCGGTAATTTTGATGGTTCATATGTGGGTTCTCATGCAGATATGCTGTGTATTGCCGCATCAATTATAGGAAATTTAGTTGAACGCTGTACAGACAGAATGGTGAATAGAAATTTAAATGATGGATTGCCGGCATTTTTAGTAGCAAAGCCTGGATTGAATAATGGTTTTATGATACCTCAATATACATTGGCAGGTCTATTAGGAGAAATAAAAGTTCTCACCCATCCATCAACAATTGACAGTATATCAACATCCGCTAATCAAGAGGATCCTGTGTCTATGGGCTATTTTGCATCAAAGAAATCATTAATAGCAGCTAAAAAGCTTCAATACATGGTTGCCATAGAATTTATGGTTAGCTTGCAAGCAATTGATTTGTTAAAGCCTTTAAAACAATCTCCTGTTACAGAAAAGGTGCATGATTTTATTAGACAGAAGGTACCAATGTTAGTTGAAGACAGATATATCTATCCGGATATTGAATATATTTTAAAGCAAATTCAAGAAATGACCATTGTTGATATAGTGGAGGATGAAATAGGAGAATTGAAATTCTAAATTTATTTTTGATACTGAAATAAGACGAGTCAATTTATTTTTTGTACATTTCCTAATATAAATTTTATACAATAAAATGAGAACTTTCAATGTAATTATATAATCACTTTGAAAGTTCTTTATTTTATACTATTATTCCATATTTTTTTATTCTGTATTGTAAACTCTGTCTTTTAATTCCAAGGGAAGCAGCAGTTTTTGATATATTGAAACCGTTATGCTCTAAAACTTTTCTCAGTATATCACTTTCATAACAATCCATTAAATACTGAAGTTCTTTTCCGTATATATGTTCATTATCATTTTGATTTTTATCATAATCAATAGGTTTTTCAGTAGTTTCTTCATAATAATCAGTAATGTATTTAGGTAAATGAGAAATTTTCCATGAATTACCTTCTATAACATTAAGAGCATATTCTACAATATGAAATAATTCTCTTACATTGCCTGGCCATTTGTATTTTCTTAGAATTTCCATAACCGATTCATCAATATGTTCAACAGTTTTAAAATATTTATGTTTATTTTGCTTAAAGAAATTTTTTATAAGAATTTCCAAATCATCAATTCTATTTCTAAGGGGCGGAATTTCAATTATAACTGTTGATAATCTATAAAATAAATCCTTTCTCAATAAATTTTCGCTTGTTATTTTGTAAGGGTTTTCATTGCAAGATGATATAAACCTTACATTTATATTAATGTCCTTTTCTCCACCTACCCTTCGAAAACTATTTTCTTGTATAACTCTAAGAATTTTAGATTGCATGCTCAAGCTCATCGAATTTAATTCATCAAGGAATAAAGTTCCGCCATTCACTTCTTCTAAGAGTCCGGCTCGATCAACACTTCCTGTAAATGCACCCTTAGTAGTTCCAAACATCATGCTTTCAATCAATGTTTCAGGTACGGCTGCACAATTTATTGCAAGAAATTTTTTGTTCTTTCTGTTACTTGCTTCATGTATGCTTTGAGCAAACATTTCCTTACCAGTTCCGGTTTCACCGTATATTAAAACATTACAGTCTTGAACTGACACTTTTTTAGATAATTCAATAGCTTCAAGCAATGTTTTGTTTTTACCGATAATGTCTGAAAAATTATATTTATTATTCTTTTTTTTATTTTCAAAAGAAATGCTTTGATCGAGCATTATTTTTTTAATATTTTCTAACCTTTCTATATTTTCACTGATTACGTTAACATCTTGATCAAATGAAATAGCACCTACAAGGTTTTTATCATCAAAAATAGGATAAGCTGTATTTACACTGGTTATGTTAATGCCGTTTCTTAATTTGAAATTATCAAATCGATTAATAACTGGTGCTTGTGTTCTGAGTGTTGTAAGAACAGTACTGTATGAATTATTTAAGTCATACAAGTCTTCAAGATGCTTTCCGGATACATCTTCATTATCAGGTATTGAAGAAATTTTTTTGCTGGCTTTATTAATAAAAACTACACATGAATTTTTGTCATATATTTGAATACCATCATTCATTCTATCAAAGCTTTGTTCATATAAATATTCTTTAAAGTCTTTTCTTTTCAACATAAGAAAAGTTTCGTTATGTGATGTATTTAATTTTTCATAAATAAAGCATTCATCCTTCCAGAATAAACTTTCTGTTTTTTCATTGATGATAATGTCTGAAATAGATTCCAAATTTTTATTTATATATGTATCCCATGTATTTTTATATACTTTTTTTAATTGTTCATTATTCCAATTTATAGCCGTAATATGTCTATGTTCATTTAATAAAATTACTATATCAATTAATTTCAAGATAGCTCACTTCCTATGTTTAAGTATCGTAAGCAATTGCATAGCAATTGCCTCACACCACTTCAACGAGGTGGGTGATTAAGACACATCACCTTGTTTACTAAAAGGCACCCGCCACTTTAAAGAAGATGGGGATATCTTCACCTCGTTATAATTGATGAACCTATATATTATTTTAATATAATAACCAAAAATATACAACACTTATTATAGTATTAAGAGCATAATAAACTCTTTAACAAGGATGTAGATTTATGCTTAAATTTACTGCAAAATGAATTTGCTAGATGCAAAATTTATTTGCATTACTTTGTAAAATAATTGCTTTAAATATGTAGAAAATATAGATATAATTAATGATATGTTTGAAAAATAAAAAATAAAGTACTTGAATTTCAACACTTACTAATATTTATTGCCAAATCATAACGGAGTGGCACTATAATTGCTTATAATTATAGTGAATTGTTAAAGAAATTATAAATAGGCAATATACATAATCATGGAAGACGGTTGCATAGGGGAGGGTGATTGTGAAGATAAAACCAAGAAACAAAGAAGGAGGTTGACAAATTTATAATTGGTTGTATAAAAAGTAAGGTGCACTAATATTTTTTAAAAATAAAAATTGGAGGATATTATGAAAACAAAAATAAGACCATTAGTATTTTGGCCGTCATTTATATTATTAATTGTGGCAGTACTTTTTTCTTTATTTAATCTTGATACATTTTCATCAACACTATCAAATGTAACTGTATGGTCCATGAAGTTTTTTGGAGCAGGCTATGAATTGGTTACTGTAATTATGTTTTTTGTATGTATTGCTATTTGTTTTATGCCTTTTGGCAGAGTAAAAATAGGTGGCAACAATGCAAAACCGGAGTTTGGTATGTTTGCTTATTTCACTATGTGTCTTGCAATGACGGTTGCAATAGGCATATTGTTCTGGGGTGCACTAGAGCCCATTTTTCATATTACTCAACCACCTGCATCATATGGAATTGAACCGGAATCTCCGGAATCAGCTATATTTGCTATGTCTACAATATTCCTTCATTGGACATTTACACCATATGCAATTTACGGTGTTCCATGTGTGATGTTTGCATTTGTTTACTATAATATGAAAAAAACTTTCACTGTTTCTTCAATGCTTTCACCAATACTTAGTGATGAGAAGGTAAATGGAACAACAGGTCAGATTGTTGACTCTGTCATACTGTTTGCAATGGTATGCGGTGTTGCAAATACTTTGGGAGTAGGAACAATGACCGTTACAGGGGGATTACGTACTGTTTTTGGTATTGAAGGAAGCTCAATGTTAAACTTCATAGTATGTTTCGGCATAGTGGCAGCATTTGTTTTCTCAGCTATCCTCGGTATAACAGATGGCTTGAAGCATCTGGCTAAATGGAATTTTTGTATATTTTTATTCCTTTTAGCTTGGGTTATAATATTTGGAAATCCTTTATACTCGATTAACTTGGGCTTAGAAGGTTTTGGTAATTATGTAGATAATTTCTTCCAGAAAAACTTTTTTACAGGCGCAGCTGCTCAAGATGAATGGCCGGTATGGTGGACTATATGGTATTATGCTATCTGGATGGCATGGGCGCCTGTAAGTGGTATATTCTTAGGTCGTATATCTTACGGATATAAGATTAGAACAGTTGTATTAGTTAATCTTATTCTTTCATCATTATTTAGTGTAGTTTGGTTTACATTTTTTAGTGGTCAAGCTATACACATGCAGTTATTTGAGAATATTAATTTGGGAGAGGTATTAACAACACAGGGAAATGATATGGTAACATATGCCTTTTTTGGAGGTCTTCCTTTATCAAATATCATAAGCATTGTATTTGTTATTACTGCAATAGTTACTTATGTGGCAGGATCCGATGCAATGTGTTCAACTTTAGCAGGTTTAAGCAGCTTCGGTATTTCTCCTGACAATCCTGAAACAAAGCCTTGGCTTAAAGTAGTTTGGGGATTTATGCTAGGTGCTGTTGCATGGATAACTATGACATTTGCAGGTCTTGATGGACTGAAATCACTATCTAACTTGGGTGGTATACCTACATTAATTATTCTTGTTCCGATTACATGGTCATTAATAAAAGTGGCAATGAATCCATGTAAGTATGATACATTCAAAGAAGATTATGATGAATTTGGTCAACCAAAAAGGGAAAAAATCAATGTTCTCGTTGATAATGAAGCAGAAGTAGCTAAATAAGCAAAGTGTGACAGTATAGACTGTCACACTAATTTTTTTAAGTCGTTTATAATTCTTTCTGCTAAAAATTGTGATTTAGGATTGTTTAGTTTTTTTGCAAGTTCATATGCTTCGTAAACATGTTGTTTTGCTATATCATAATTTCCTTTTTTCATTTCAATAAATGCTGCATAACATTCTGCAAAATCCCTGCCCCATATAACATTAAATTTATCAAAGAGTTCTAAGGATTTTTTGATGTATATTTCGGATTCATCATACCTTCCCAAATTATAAAGTGCTTGTCCTGCATTAGAATAAAAAATTTCCAATCCTTTTTCAACAGAATTTTTATTATATATATTTATGGCATTCATGAAATAATCCAGAGCTACATCATTGTTACCTAAATCCTTGTTCATTTGTCCAAGGTAATTGTAGCTTGCGGAAATATTCACTGAATATTTGCTGCTAAACTTATTCAAGCTAGAAAAAATATTTATTGATTCATTTAGAGCAAGGGCTGCTTGTTGGTAGTTTTTTATTTTTATTAAATATAAACCCTTTAGTCTTAATATGATTCCTCTTTCTTCGATAATGTCCCTTTTTTCAAGAAGATTAAGACATTTTTCAATATATTCCAGCATTATATCGCTATTGTCTGTTTGAATGGCATAATAAATCATTTGCTTGAAGTTGTTTAACAAGTAAATTAGATTATCAAGCTTATTAGAAAGCTTAATGCTAATTTGAATGTTGTTTACGCCTTTGTTGTATTCTCCTATAGATATATAATATCTTCCGGCAAGATATGACGCTTCCATTTTTATTTTTAAATATTCTGTATCCAAATTGTCAATGTTGTTCAGGTCTTTTTCAATATTTTTAAGCTCCAGCTCTATATCGCTAATATTTGAAGAGCTTAGTGCTTCAGTTGTTTCTGATGATATAACTGGATATGTTTCATGGTACATGGAATACATATTAGTTAAATTTTCTACCTTGTTTTTTAAATTTGCATATGAGTTGTTTTCATTTGAAGAAATAGTGTTTTTTAATTCCAAAATTTCTTTGTATATTTTTTTTGTTTTAAGCTCTGGTTCAACGCCCAAATCCTTCATTAAAACATTAGAAAGCTCTTGGTAAAGCTTAATTGATTTATTATAATCTTCAGACAAGGCATATATTTTCATTAAATATCGGTATGTTTTTTCATTGTACGGGTCGTTCTTTATTAATATATTTCCATATTTTTCTATAGTACTATAGTCACTGATACTGATGAGCTCATTTATCTTGTTATGTATGGATGTAATATATATGTTCTTGTAATGATTTCTCTTTTCTTGCAGCCAGTTTTCAAATTCATTGCAGTTTTTCACAAAAAAATTTTGAAGGAAGTCACCCACATATAAATTAACCGCATTTGATTCATTAATATTGTCTATATCTGTTTCAATAACAAATTCATTGGAAATTTCTATAACTGATTTTGATGGTGCAAAGATATTTTCATCAATGCTTGTCTTTATTTTATATATAGCATCTCTTAGATTTTTACGTGCGGTTTCTTCATTTGAATCGCTCCAGAACATGTTTGTTGCTTCTTCTCTGGATACTTTCTTGTTTATGCAGACATAATAAAACAAAGCCTCAGATTTTTTATAAGGGAATGTTATTTGTTTGTTATTTAGTTTAACAGATGGTGTTCCTAGTATTTTTACTGATATAACGTTCATTTTCATTCCTCGTTTAGGTCGATACTTAAATAATATATTAAAAAGAAGAAATTTTCAATGAGTAAATTACTATTTAGGGCAAGCAAAATTAAGCCCTACGACGAACGTAGGGCTTAATGGTATTTATAAAAAACAAGGGGGAGAGGGTAAGTAATAAGTATTTCTTATTAACTTAAACTTATTATAAAATTTAAATCTTTAAGTAATCTTAAGATTAGACGAATTTTCGACGGTAAATTTATATAATTAATATAGAAATAATTGGAGGTGTATTATGATAAATAATTTAGACATATCAAAAGCAATGACAATTAAGTTAGATGAAATATTGCCGGAATATCCTGTATTTAAGGAAGACGTGAGACGTGCTCCTAAAAGAGAGCTTACTCTAAATCAAAGAGAAATAAAGCTGGCACTTAAAAATGCTTTAAGGTATGTGCCAGAAAATCTGCATGAAACATTGGCTCCTGAATTTATGGAAGAATTAATGACAAGAGGCAGAATTTACGGTTACAGATTCATGCCAAAAGAAAGAATTTATGGCAAGCCGATTGATGAGTACAAGGGAAACTGCATAGAAGGTAAGGCATTCCAGGTTATGATTGACAATAATTTAGACCATGAGGTTGCATTGTATCCTTATGAGCTTGTTACCTACGGAGAAACAGGTCAAGTTTGCCAAAACTGGATGCAGTATCAATTAATTAAGAAGTATTTGGAACAACTTAAATGTGATCAAACTCTTGCAATAATGTCAGGTCATCCGCTAGGATTATTTAAATCTCATAAAACAAGCCCTAGAGTAATATTATCTAACGGTCTCATGGTAGGAATGTTTGACAATCCACATGATTGGGCTAAAGCAACAGCTATGGGCTGTTCAAGCTATGGACAAATGACTGCAGGCGGATGGATGTACATAGGTCCTCAGGGAATAGTTCACGGTACATTTAATACATTGATTAATGCAGGAAGAAAGGAACTTGGCATTCCTGCTGATAAGGATTTAGCAGGACATTTGTTTATAACATCAGGACTTGGGGGAATGAGCGGCGCTCAACCTAAGGCAGTGGAAATTGCCAACGGTGTTGGAATTATTGCTGAGGTTGATTATTCAAGAATTGAAACAAGATTGAAACAAGGTTGGGTTTCTTTGGCTACTGACAATTTAGAAGAAGCTTACAAAATAGCTCAGGAATATATGGATAAAAAGCAAACCATATCAATTGCTTATCATGGAAATATAGTTGATTTGTTGGAATATGCAGTAGATAACAACATTCATGTGGATTTATTATCAGACCAGACATCCTGCCATGTACCATATGATGGAGGATATTGTCCAAAGGGTCTCACATTTGAAGAAAGAACTGAATTATTGAACAGCGATAGACAAAAATTTGCAGAATTAGTAAATAAATCTTTGGCTGAGCACTTTAGAGCTGTTAAAACCTTAGTAGATAGAGGCACTTACTTTTTTGATTATGGCAATGCATTCATGAAAGCAGTCTTTGACTCAGGAGTAAAGGAAATTGCGAAAAATGGAGTTGATACTTCAGAAGGATTCATATTTCCATCATACGTGGAAGACATTATGGGACCAATGCTTTTTGATTATGGCTATGGACCATTCAGATGGGTGTGCTTAAGCGGAAAGCCAGAGGATCTCATAAAGACAGACCATGCAGCCATGTCTGTTATAGACCCTAACAGAAGAGGACAGGACAGAGACAATTATATTTGGATTCGTGATGCTGAAAAAAATAAGCTGGTTGTTGGAACACAGGCAAGGATTTTATATCAAGATGCCTTTGGCAGACGTGATATTGCACTTAAATTTAATGAAATGGTTAGAAATAAAGAAATTGGACCTGTTATGATGGGAAGAGACCATCATGACACTGGCGGAACTGACTCACCGTTCAGGGAAACATCAAATATATACGACGGCAGCAATGTGACTGCGGATATGGCTGTTCATTGCTTTGCAGGAAATGCGGCAAGGGGCATGAGTTTGGTTGCTTTGCACAACGGCGGCGGTGTTGGAATAAGCAAATCCATCAATGGCGGCTTTGGAATGGTGCTGGATGGAAGCGAAAGAGTAGATGAAATACTTAAAAAATCCATACCATGGGACACAATGGTTGGCGTTTCAAGAAGAAACTGGGCAAGAAACGAGCATTCAATTGAAACCTCAATTGAATATAATTCTAAGTGCAAAGACACTGACCACATAACAATTCCATACCTGGCAAGCGATGAGCTTATTGAAAAAACACTTAAGAATTATAAATAGGAGGACATATGGATAAAATTATAGAATGCGTTCCTAATTTCAGCGAAGGCAGAGATTTATTAAAATTAGAAAAAATTCTGGATGTTTTCAGAGGAAGACATAATGTAAAGCTTTTGGATTATTCAAGCGATGAGGCTCACAACAGGTCTGTTGTAACCCTGGTAGGGGAACCGGATGCACTGAAGGTTGCAATGATAGAGGCCATAGGCAAGGCAGTTGAATTGATAGACTTAACCAAGCATGAAGGACAGCACCCTAGAATGGGGGCAGTTGACGTTGTGCCTTTTATTCCTATAAAAAATGCAACAGTTGAAGAAGCTGATAGACTGGCGAGAGAGGTTGCTATGGAAGCCTCAAAATTATATAATCTTCCGTTTTTTCTTTATGAAAAATCAGCATCGGCTTCTCACAGAGAAAATCTTGCAAACATACGCAAGGGACAATTTGAAGGCATGGCAGAAAAAATGAAGGATGCAATGTGGAAGCCAGATTTTGGACCTGATACAATTCATCCTACAGCAGGAGTTACGGCCATTGGAGCCAGAATGCCTCTTGTAGCTTACAATGTTAACCTTGGAACAAATAATTTAGAAATTGCAAATAAAATCGCAAAACAAGTGAGACATATTAATGGTGGATTCAGATTTGTTAAGGCTCTGGGCATAGACCTTGAGGACAGAGGAATTGTGCAGGTTTCTATGAATCTTACTGATTATACAAAGTCCTCTATATATCGTGTATTTGAAACAATTAAAATGGAAGCAGAAAGATATGGAGTAAGTGTTGTTGGCAGTGAGATTGTAGGATTGGTACCATTGCAGGCAATTGTCGATACTGCAGACTATTATTTGAGACTTGAAAATTTTAATTTAGATCAAGTGTTAGAAACAAGGATCTAGGCGCGGACACGGGGACGTTTCATGTGTCTTTTCGAAACAAACCACAAAAAAGACAAGTGAAACGTCCCCCTGTCTGCCCCTGTTTGGGAAGGAGTGATTTAGTGAATAAGATGATAATTAAAAATGCAGCTGAGTTGGTTACGTGTAAAGGTAATGGACCGAAGCATGGCAAGGAAATGTCAGATATAGGTTTGGTACATAACGGTTGTGTTGTTGTAGAAAATGATGTGATTGTTGATGTAGGAACTACAGAAAATATATTAAAGAAATATAATGAAAATGAATATATAGTAATTGACGCTTCTAATAAGGCAGTGCTGCCGGGATTCATAGATTCTCATACTCATTTGATATTCGGAGGCTACAGAGCTGATGAGTTTTCTTGGAGATTAAAGGGCGATAGCTATATGTCGATTATGGAGCGAGGTGGTGGAATAACCAGCACTGTAAGAGCGACAAGAAAAACAACTTTTGATGAATTTGTTGAAGTAGGTAAAAAAAGACTTGATAAGTTCATGGCAATGGGAGTCACTACTGTAGAAGGTAAAAGTGGCTATGGACTTGACCGTGACACTGAAATAAAACAGCTTGAGGCTATGAAGAAGCTACAAGAAATTCACCCAATTGATGTTGCTCCTACCTTTCTTGGACCTCACAGCGTGCTGCCGGAATACAAGGGAAAAGAGGATGAATTCATTGATAATATGATACAAGTAATGGAGTATGCAGCAGAAAATAATCTGGCTGAATTTGCTGATATATTTTGCGAAAAAAATGTATTTTCAATAGAACAATCAAGAAGATTTTTATCTGCAGCTAAGGACAAAGGATTAAAATTGAAAATACATGCTGATGAAATGGTTCAGCTTGGAGGAACAGAGCTTGCTGTTGAACTTGGCTGTACCTCTGCCGACCATTTGCTTCAAGCATCAGATGAAGGAATTAAAATGCTTTCTGAATCAAACACAGTTGCAACACTTTTGCCTGCCACAGCATTTTGTTTAAAGGAGCATTATGCAAGAGGAAGACATATGATTGATTCAGGATGTGCAGTTGCTTTAGCCACAGATTTTAATCCTGGAAGCTGCTTTACAAATTCCATTCCTTTGGTTATTGCTCTTGCAGCTCTTCATATGAGCATGTCAATTGAAGAAATTATATCAGCTCTCACAATAAACGCAGCTGCAGCAGTGGGAAGAGCAGGTACAATAGGAAGCATTGAAAAGGGCAAGAAAGCAGATATTATTATTCTTGAATATCCTTCAATTCATTTCCTACCATACCATGCAGGAGTCAACATTGTTGAAACAGTAATTAAAAACGGAAAAATTATACGAGGAGAACTAAGATGAAAAACATGACTTTAACAGAGTTTGCAGATAAGGTTGCATCAAATGAGCCTGTCCCTGGGGGAGGAAGCGTTGCAGCAGTATGCGGTACCATAAGCGCTGCTCTTTCAGAAATGGTAGCAAGATTGACAATCGGCAAGAAAAAATATGCTGAGCATGAAGATGAAATGAAAGAAATATTAGAAAAGGCGCTTAATCTAAGAAATGTATTAATTGATTATATTGAAAAGGACAGCATTGCTTACAACAAGGTAATGGAAGCATACAAACTTCCTAAGGAAACTGAGGAAGAAAAGTACATAAGAAAGCAGGCAATAGAAGAAAGCTCCAAGCTTGCGGCTACAGTACCACTAGAGGTTGCAGAGATTTCCTTTGAAATATTGCCTCTTTCTGAAGCAGTAGTTGTAAAGGGCAATACCAATGCTGTTACGGATGGTCTTGTGGCAGCTATGCTTGCTCGCACAGCTGTTCTTTCAGCCATTCTCAACGTGAGAATTAATTTAAGTTCCATAAATGACCAGGATTTTGTAAGAACCTGCAAGGAAAAAGCTGATGAGCTGGAAGCAAAGACTGTCAGCTATGAGAAAAAAATATTGGAAAATTCCCCATTCTAATGTATAATAAAAGCAAGTGGATTCAACTGCTTAAGTTTGATAAATGTCATTCTGAGGGTTTGCCCGAAGAATCTCATGATTTTAAATAAGAGATTCTTCGCTGAAGCTCAGAATGACAATAATCGAGCTATTAATAGTCAGAGCAATTGTTTCGGTAAATTGCTTTTTTAAATATATAAAAGGCGGAAAACTCATGGAAAAAAGAGGAATAGGAAAAATAGCATTGCTTATGGCATTGGGAGAAGACATTGAAAACCTAAAGAATCATTATGAAAATAAAAACTATGTGATTTATCAAGGTCAGGCAGGCAGCATGGATGCCAAGAAAATTGTAGCTGCAATTGAAACAGCGGCCTCTCGTGAGGATGTTATAAGAGAAAACTACCATGAGGAGCATGCTCTTTATCATGCAATCATTGAAGCATTAAGCGGTTACTGCAGAGGGCAGGTGATGCTTGGAGAGGTTTTGAGAAGCGCTGGCTTAACTTTTACAATTGTTCGAGGAACTTTAATTGAAGACGATCCTTCAAGCGGAAATTGGATAGCAGTTGTTTTGTACGGACAAATAGGTTCCCCAAGAAGAGGATTTGAACACGAAGCAATCGGCATGGGAATTCAGCCAATATAGAGGGGGATTATGAATACATCATATTTAGTGACATTTATTGAGGTTATAAATTTAAAAAATATTTCTAAAGCAGCTGAAAGACTGTTCATTACCCAACCAGCAGTATCTAAGCAGTTGCAAATATTAGAAAAGGATTTTGGAGCAGAGTTGATTAAAAAGCAAGGAAGAGAAATAGTTCCTACTGAAGCAGGACAACTTCTTTACAAGTATGCTAAGACCGTACTAAGTGAAGAAAATAAAATTTATTCACTTTTAAAGAGAGATGATAATGCACTTAAAGGAAATCTAGACATTTATTCAAGCTCCATGCCTGCTGATTATTATCTGCATGATTTGATAATCGAATTCAGCAATCTCTATCCCCGTGTTACATTTGCTGTAAAAAAAATAGATTCTCAAATGGTGTTCAAAAACATTGAGGATGGCTTTACAAGCTTTGGTTTTACAGGAACTCAATCTAAAAATAAAAAAATTAAAAATATATGCATTGCTGAGGATGAAGTTGTCATAGTTGCCTCATATCAAAAGAAGAATGAAATCAATCAAGATAAAACCACCTTGAACATGATTTTAAATGAAAGGTTCATTTTAAGAGAAAATGGTTCAGCAACACTTAAAATATTTGAAAATTATTTAAATAAAAAAAGTGTCAAGCTGAATGATTTAAACGTAATAATTCAAGCAGAGGACAATGAGACAATAAAGAAATTTATTTCGAAAAATATGGGAATTGCAGTGCTTCCAAAAAAAGCTGTTGAAAAAGAAATTGAGGATGGAAACATGTTTGTAATTAATATTGAAGGAATGGATTTAAAACGAAAGCTATATTATGTTTATCAACAGGATAGATATTTTTCCAATATTGAAGAAAAGTTTAAAGAATTTATGGTTGAAAAATATAAATAAAATAAAATAAGGTCTGGTTTCCCAGACCTATTTTATCATATTAGTGGCACTCTTCTCCACACCAATTGAATAGAATAACTAACAATAAGAAGAAGAATAGTAAGTTTGATCCGCTTTCTCCGCCAACTCTATTATTTAAAAATCCCATGTTTAAACCTCCTTGAAGTATTGTTTACGATATTATATGTCTAATCATAAAGTCGGTTACTGAGATTTTTTAAAAATTTCGAATACTTAATCTATTATTTATTACACTGAAATCCAAATTGGCTAAAAACGCATCTATATAATTGCCTCTGTTTATGCCATAATCAATCATATATGCATGCTCATATACATCTAAGACTATGAGCGGCTCTGCATAAAGCATAACCCCATTGTCATGAGAATCCTGCCCATATATATAATATTCATCATTGTAACGGTCATAGCAAAATAAGACCCAGCCTCTCATTGATAGCGCAATGCATTTGAATTTTTCTATAAAACTATCGTATGAGCCAAACACTTCCTTTATTAATGATTCAATTGGACCGAATGCTCTGGTGTTATTGCCGGTTAAATTTTCAAAATACAGCTCATGAAGCTTGATTGCATCATAGCAAAAGGTATCAGATTTTGCCGCAGACCTTATTTCACTGTAATTTTGGTTGCAAATTGAATATGTAATATCAGACCCTAAATCTTTTCTGACTTTATTTAAACAGTCAATATATCTTGTGTACAATATGTAATGTTCGTTCAACTGCATTGGTGAGAAAAATTTAACGTTGGAAAAGTTATAGTTTTTTGGTTCAAATAATTTCATAAATACTCATCCCTTCTTATTGATAATAAATTATATGTTTAAAATTTCAATATATTACATATGAAAATATTCCTTTACCATGTGGGTATAAGTTGTTATAATTAGTTAATAAAAAATATATTTTATATTATGAGTAAACTCAATAAGTGAAATTTTTGATGGCTTGTCATTCTGAGCGTTAGCGAAGAATCTCATAATTTAAATACTTTGGAGATTCTTCCTGCGTTCAGAATGACATAAAGTTACTTTTGGGAACATACTTAAGGAGATGCCATGAACAACAAAATAATGATATTGGACGGCAACAGCATTCTTTTCAGAGCTTTTTTTGCTATGCCTCCCCTAAAAACAAAAAAAGGACAGTACACTAATGCGGTATATGGATTTTTAAGCATGCTGTATAAACTTTTAGATACTTATTCTCCTGAATACATATGTGTTGCCTTTGATCCTAAAAAACCTTCCTTCAGACATGAGCAGTACAAGGATTACAAGGCTACAAGGGCAAAGGCCCCTAACGAATTGGTTGAACAATTTCAGCTAATAAGAGACGTATTGGAAATACATAACATTAAATGCATAGAAATAGAAGGATTTGAGGCGGATGATGTTGCAGGAACATTTGCAAATTTAGCAGAGGAGCAAGGAGCAGATGTCTATCTGGTTACCAGTGACAAAGACTATCTGCAGCTTATTGATGAAAATACCAAGGTTATACTTACGAAAAAGGGAGTCACAAACACAGAGGAAATGGATGTAAAAGCAATGAATGATACCTATGGCATCACTGCTGCTCAGTTTGTTGACTTGAAAGCTCTAATGGGTGATCCTTCTGACAATATTCCCGGAGTTGGAGGTGTTGGAGAAAAAACAGCATTAAAGCTTATTCAGGAATATGGAAGCCTTGATAATATATATGAAAATATTGATTCTATTAAAGGAAAGCTTAAAGAAAGACTTGAAACAGATAAAATGCAGGCTTATATGAGCCAGACTTTAGCGAGAATTATTATTGACATTCCTGTAGAATTTAAATTAGATGAATATAAAATTCAAAAGCCTGATTCAAAAAGGTTACTTTCATTGTATGATGAGCTGGAATTTAGAACATTTAAGAAAAGAGTAGCAGAGGAAGAATCAGAGGAGAAAAATCAAATATCCATGTTTGATACTGAAACTATCAATGAAAAGACTACATTCAATAAAATTGATATTAAATACATAGATAACGAAGATGATATTAAAGAAGCCATTAAAAATATAGAAAAAGACAAGAAGCTTGGAATCAAATTTTTGCTTGATAAGGACAGAGCAATTTATAGCCATGCAGTTGCTATTGGTATTTCAGACTTAAGCAATATATATTACATAGATTTGGATAAGGTTGACGAGAGAAAATCTTTGGAAATATTGAAGAATGTATTCCAAAGAGAAGATATAAAAACTATTGGTCACAGCATTAAAAATGAAGTTATATACTTAATGAAAAATAACATTGCTCTTAACAATATATCCTTTGATTCAGAAATAGGCAAATATATTTTGGAGCCATCTGAAAGCTCTTATTCTATTGATAAAATTGCATATGAATATTTAAAGGAAGAAATTCCATCAGAAAATGACATTTTAGGTACAGGCAAAAAGAGGCTGACATTCAAGGAATTGGACTTGGAAAAAAGAAAGAGCTATCTTTATAATTATATGAGCACTGTAATAAAAACTGAAAAGCTCATTGAAGATGAAATTAAAGAACTGGAAATGACAGATTTGTTCAATATCATAGAGCTTCCGCTCATTGAAGTTTTGGCTTACATGGAATATGTGGGTTTTAAAGTAGATACAGATGTTATAGACAATCTTGGCTATCATTTTCAGGAAAAAATTTCTTCCTTGGAAAAAGAAATATATGAAATGGCAGGAGAATGCTTTAATATAAATTCTCCAAAGCAGTTGACCGTCATATTGTTTGAAAAGCTGGGACTTCCTGTAATCAAGAAGACAAAGACTGGCATATCAACAGATGCTGAGGTTCTTGACCGATTAAAATCAGAGCATGAAATTGTGAATAAAATCGTTGAATACAGGCAGATGGTTAAGCTCAATTCAACATATGTGGAAGGATTGAAAAATGTTGTGAGCAAAGATACAGGAAGAGTTCATTCCTCTTTTAATCAAACCATTGCTGCAACAGGCAGAATTTCAAGCACAGAGCCAAACCTTCAAAACATTCCTACAAGAACCGATGAAGGTAGAGAACTTAGAAAGGCATTCATAGCTGAGGATGGCTATATACTTTGCGATGCGGATTATTCTCAGATAGAGCTTAGAGTTCTTGCTCATCTTGCAGACGAGCAAAATTTAATAGAAGCATTTGCTAACAATAAAGACATACATACAAAGACTGCTTCTCAGGTTTTCCATGTGAGAATGGAGGATGTTACACCTGAAATGAGAAGCAGAGCAAAGGCTGTTAACTTTGGAATTGTTTACGGCATAAGCGACTATGGTTTAAGCAGAGATTTAAATATTCCAAGAAAAGAAGCCAAGATGTACATTGACAACTACCTGAGCTTTTTCAGCAATATAGATAAATATATGAAAAATATTGTTGAACGTGGCAAGAAGGACGGGTACGTTACAACATATTTTGGAAGAAGAAGAAACATTCCGGAGCTTGCTTCGAGGAACTTTAACATACGTTCTTTTGGTGAAAGAATAGCCCTCAACACTCCTGTACAAGGAACTGCTGCGGATATTATCAAGGCCGCCATGGTTGGAGTTTACAAAAGATTAAAAAACAATAAAATGAAATCCAGACTTGTTTTGCAGGTTCACGACGAACTTATAATTGAAGCATATGAACCCGAGCTTGAAGAGGTTAAAATAATTCTTAAGGAAGAAATGGAAAATGTAGTTGATAGCTTCAAGGTAAAATTAAAATCAGATGTAAATGTTGGAAGAAGCTGGTATGATGCAAAATAAAAGAGTGATAGTTATTACAGGAAGTATTGGAACAGGAAAGTCCACTGCTGTTGACATATTAAAAAAATTAGGATTTAAGGTGCTGGATTCAGATAAAATTGTACATGAGGGTTATAATAAGGATAATGTGCTATATAAAAATGTTCTTGGCTGTTTCGGAAAAGAAATATTAAATCATGACGAAACAATAAACAGACAGAAGCTTGGTAGCATAGTATTCAACCATGAGGAAAGCTTAAAACGCTTAAATAAAATTACTCACAGCTATGTTGTTGATGCTTTGATGAATGGTGTTGAAGAAAGCAGCGAAGAGGTAATTTTCCTTGATATTCCTTTATTTTTAGAAAATATAAGCAAGGATAAGGAATATAGCTTAAAATATGATGAAATATGGCTTGTTTATGTGAGCCCTGAAACTCAAATAGAAAGGCTTACACATAGAGCAATAAAAGAAAATAAGAATATTAAGGATGTATTAAACATAATAAATAAGCAAATACCTATTGAAGAGAAGGTATTAATGGTTGACGAGGTTATTGACAACGAAGGCACAGTCGAGGAGCTTGAAATAAAAATCAAGGATATTCTTGAAAAAAAAGATATAGGTTGGTGAACTTATGGCAAGAAGACGAAGCATGTACGGGAAAAAAAGAAAAATACATTACGGTCGAATAGCAATCTTGATGCTTTTGCTGGCTGCAGTGGTTATATTGATATCTATGCTTTTCAGAAAAAATGAATATATTTCAGTTATTGATGAGGTATTACAAGGAAAAATAACAGAAATTTCAGGCACAATAAGCAGTGTTTCCGATGTTGATATAACTGTTTATTCAAATGACGGAATAAGATATACTAATCAAAACGAGGACATAAAGAAACTAAACAGCATTGATGGAACCAAGACAGAGGATTTAGACAAGGCAGGAAATGTGAAGTTGTTGCTTGAAAATCTTTATAAGTCGAAGAAATCTGAACTGATAGAGGATCTCCCTTTAAAAAAGGACGGATATTACTGGATAGAAGCAAGTGTCATAGTTGAAGATGAAAAGCTATTCTTCAGTGATAGCGAGGAATATGATTTTGATTTGTACTATGATATAGAAACAAAGAATGTATACACAAAGGAAGAGTATTTCAATGAATTCAGCACTAAAAACAATAAACAAAAGCTTCAGGGGTATGAAGCAACCGATGAATTTGTAAGAGTAATTGAAGAACTGGCTAAAAGCAAGTAAAAAAACTGAGAATAAAACTAAGCGCTTAGACTCCTTTAATTGTTTTATTTTTTCTTATAATAATTTATTGTACTTTTCGACATGTAATGATATAATTTGCTAAAAAATTCAATAAACAGGCAGTTTTTGTGTCGTAATATATAAATAATTTACCTATGGGGGGTATGAATGTAAATAGTTAATTAAATAGAATACAAAATAAATTAATGGAGTAAAAATGGACAGTGCAATTATTTTTATATTGATAATAATATTCTTGCTTATTCATGTTTTTGCTAATAAAAGACGGATCAGACTAATAAATGAAATAAATAAGAAACAGGAAAAGGAAATATGTAGATACAAAATACTAGCTGAGGTTTTAATGAGAAACTTTGAAAACAAGCAGGAACAGTTGGATTATGTTTTAAATGAAGCTTTACAGCTAACTGAGAGCCAATATGGATACATATATTTTTATGATGAGGAAAAACAGGAATTCACACTTAACTCATGGACTCAAGGAGTTATGGAAGACTGTAAAGTAATTGAGAAATCGAGTAAGTATCAACTAGATAAAACAGGTATATGGGGTGAGGCAGTAAGGCAGAGGAAACCAATTATTGTAAATAACTTTCACAAATCCAATCCACTGAAAAAAGGATGTCCACATGGACATGTAGCCTTAAATAGATTTATGACAATACCTGTATTTATTGACGACAAAATTGTTGCCGTGGTAGGTCTTGGTAATAAAAAAAGTGACTATGATGATTATGATGTTTATCAGTTGAAACTCTTAATGAACGGAGTATGGAATGCAGTAGAAAGAAGAGAAGTTCAGGAAAATATTAAGTATTTGAGTTTTCACGACTCACTAACAAATTTGTACAACAGAAGGTTTTTTGAGGAAGAATTAAAACGTCTTGATACAGAGAGAAATCTACCCATTTCAATTATCATGGGAGATGTTAACGGTTTAAAAATAACAAATGACGTTTTTGGACATGCGAATGGAGATTTATTATTAAAGAAGGTTGCAGAAGTATTGAAAAGAGCATGCAGGGCTGATGACATCATAGCAAGAAGTGGCGGAGATGAGTTTATGATTTTGCTTCCAAAAACAGCTAATGATGAAGCAGAAAAATTGATTAATAGAATAAAAACAGAATTGTCCAAGGAAAAGGTGAAATTCATAAAATGCAATATGTCCATGGGAGCAAACACCAAATGGAATAAAAATGAATGTATTGATGATATTAAAGAAAAAGCTGAAGAAAAAATGTATTATGTGAAAGCAACCGAGAAAAAAGAATTACAAAAAGAAACCGTTGATTTTATGATAAAAACACTTCATGAAAATTTGGAAATAGAACGTAATCATTCCATCAATGTAAGTCAGTTGTGTGAAATCATGGGCAGAGAACTGAACTTGTCAGAAAAAGATATACAAAATCTCAAAACAGCAGGATATTTCCATGATATAGGAAAGGTTGCACTGGAATCAAAATATTTAGATGAAGACTACACGATTAGTTGCCAGGAAAATAAAGATATGAAAAGGCATGCAGTCTTGGGTTACAGAATTCTAAACTCAATTGACAGCTCAAATGAATTAGCTGAAACAGTATTGTTTCATCATGAGCATTGGGATGGCAGCGGTTACCCAAAGGGGTTAAAAGGAGAAGATATACCTTTGAATTCAAGAATAATATCATTGGTCGAGTACTATGACAGAAATTCTCATTTAAGCAAAGATGAAACATTAAAGTTAATCAGAAGCAATGCTGGTATAAAATTTGATCCGCAGCTTATTGAGGTATTAGAAAAGTTAATTAAATAAGTTGTCATCCTGGTAGATTAAAGGCTCTCATCTATTAACAATGAGATTCTTCAATCGTCCAGGATGATTTTTTATTTAATTATTTCATATGAACCGCGAACCATGAATATTGCATAGCTGTCAGTATAGACACCTCTGCCGTCATCCCTTGGTACAATTAACAAGTTGTTAGGAACTGCATCCATGCCTGCGACAAAATCTTTTCCGAGGGTCACATTTGTTAAACCGCCAAGCTCGCTTCCTATAATTTTGGCTTCTCCGCCTCTTAATATAAGCTCTGTTCCTGCTTTGCCAATTATTTTTTCGCCTGCATTGATTTCCACAACCTCCAAGGCCAAAGAGGTACCATTGGTACCTGGAGCAGAATCGCTTAATTTGTCGACTTGTTCTTTAATTTCATCAATGTCTTCTAAGCTGTATTTTTCTATTAAATCCTCCAGACGGTCATTAAGGTAGCTTAATACAACTATGGGATCATTTGTGTCACCTGGAGCGGCAAATATGACGGAAGTGAGTGCAAATGTCAATATTACTGCTATAATCAGGACTTTTTTCAATATAACAACTCCCTTTTACTATGTACTTTTTGATTGTAATGATATTTTATATTAAAATAACAAATAATTCAACAAGAAAAGACAGAAACCACGAAACATAATTTGCCAATAATAAATTATGGAAAAATTGTTAAAATAATGAGGTGCATTATTTAAAGCCTTAAAATTATCAAACTATACATATAATTTAAATTTAAATCTTGTTGTTATAGGATAGTAACAAATGATTGAATTTGAACAATTGAAATGATATAATTGCAAAGTAATAAAAAACTGATGAAGAAGGTTAAAATATGCAGAAATTATGTATAGCAGTAAATAAAATGTTCAAGCTGCCGGTACATCCTTTTAATTTAAGCAATGAAGGCAAAAAAACTTATGCAGAATGGCAATATGAAAAAGGGATAGAAACTATAAAATTTTATCTTAAATATACAAATATTGATGAAATGTTTAAAAACAAAGTAGTTTTGGATATTGGATGTGGTGCAGGAGGAAAGACAATCTTCTATGCATCAAAGGGAGTAGAAAAAATTGTAGGACTTGAAATCCTTGGCAAGTATAAAAGTGAAGCAGAAGGATTAGCGAAGAAATATGGAATGGAACAGAAATTTGAATTTGTATGCGCTGATGCTGCCAAAACAAACTTTGAAGATGAATCCTTTGATACCATAATAATGAACGATGCCATGGAGCATGTGGATGAACCTGAAAGGGTTCTTGATGAATGCTATAGGATTTTGAAAAAGAACGGAAAGTTGTATTTAAACTTCCCGCCATACAATCATCCTTATGGCGCTCATTTAAGCGATGCCATAGGAATGCCATGGGTACATGTATTTTTCCCTGAAAAAACATTGATTGAAACATACAAGGAACTGGTTAAAAATCTGCCTGATGGCAAGGAAAGGATTGAATTTCGTATTAGCAAAAGACCTGACGGAACTGAATATTTTTCTTACATAAATAAAATGACAATAAAAAGAGCTGAAAAAATATTAAAAAACAGCAAATTTAATATTGAATACTATCAAGAGGAGCCACTCCGAAGCATATTCAAGGTGCCTGCAAAAATGCAAATATTTAAGGAATTTTTAGTTAAGATGGTTGTATGTGTTTTAAGAAAATAATGAGGAGCATTAGAAGATAAAATGAAGTTGAATAAAATTGATAAATTGGTTGTATTACTTATATGTCTATCACTTTTAGTGGGAATTTACACAGTATTTCAAAGAGTGGAAATAGAAAAAAAGTATAAATCTGCAGAGATAATACTTGATTACAATGAAATGAAAAAATTTGCAGACAGTTCAGAATATGATTTAAACTACTGGTATGGCAAATTTAAGGAATATGGAGCTCAGTCGGTTGCAATACAAGAAGAAACAATTAAGCTATTAATTGAAAGTGGAAAGCCACTAAGAGCGGAAATAGTATCGGAGCTTGTTAAAAATTATGGATGGCAAAACAATTACAATGCTAAAATAGTATCGTTAATAGAAGAAAATAAACTGGATCAAAATGATGTTATTGTTACAACAGAGGATGAAGCTTTGTACAATTACCTTGTTTTGGGACTAAAAGAAAGATACAGCGAAGAATTTTTTAAAACATACACTTTGGACAATGTTTATTACATATCTTTAAAGGGTACAAATGATGATATATATTATGGACAAACAGAAAAAATTATTAATCAGAAAGGCAAGGGTATCTACGAAAAGACCAAGATTGCAGATTCAAGGCTTATGAACATAGGAATAGGCTATGATGATGATAAAATTAATTCTGCAATAGCTTCAGGCCTGGATGTTATTTTAAGACCTATCAACTTTCCTACATACAATGAAAAGCTAGCAGATGTTTATGAGGCAGCAAACGATAGATACAATCTGGAACCAAGAATATACCTTTTGCATGGAAAGGAAATTTTAGGATACCCGGAAAATGAGGATAAATTATTAAATTATATAAATGAAAAAGATATTGCTATAGGACTGATTGAAAGCTCAACACAAAGAGAACACTTAGAAGGTGAAGGACTTGACGATTTAGTTGAGGATTCAGGTTATAATGCTTTAAGAATTTTCACAATGTGGGATTATATCAGGGAAAGAAATAAATATTATAACTATGAAGGCGCTGAAGAAATTGAAAATACAATGTTCAGGGCAATAACTGAACGTAATATTAGGGCGATTTATTTTAAACCATTTTTTGAAGAAGTAGACAGCACAAAATATTTAACTGATGAACAGGAATATAAGAGGACATTTGAAAGCTTGGAAAAGAGATTGGATGAGCACAATATTACTCTTGGAAAAGCACATGCAATGGAAGAATTTCATATCGGAGCAAAGAGACTTTCTGTGTTGTCCTTTGGGATCACACTATCAGCAGTGCTTTTGTTCATAAAAATGTTCAACATAAAGGACAAAAGAGTAAATTATTTATATTTAGTATCTGTTCCTTCTGCATTAATTCCATTGGTCATGAGAAATATTGCTGAAAAAGGATTTGCATTTGCAGCAGCAGTTGTATTTTCAGGACTTGCAATTTATTTCTTCATGATGAATATAAAAAAGGTTTATGATTCTAAAGAAAAATATTCTTTTATAAAAATTATTACATATTCAACTGTCGTATTGTCAGGTGCAATTGTCATATCTCTGGCAGGAGCAGTATTCTTGGATGCCATGCTTGCAGATGTGAAGTACTTTCTTGAAATGGACATTTTCAGAGGAGTTAAGTTTTCGCAAATTTTACCTTTTGGCATATTTGCACTCATGTATTTAATTTACTTCATGAGCAATGATAGCAATGATTCATTTAAAAGCGTTGTGAACACCGGCATCAGCATATTAAATTACAACATTAAAATTTATTACGGAATAATTGCAGGTGTCATCGGCGTAGCTGCTTATATATATATTTCTAGAACAGGTCATGAAACGAATATTCAGCCTTCAAGTATTGAGATGATTACAAGAAACTTTATGGAATATATATTGCTGGCAAGACCGAGAACAAAGGAATTTTTGATAGCATTCCCTGCAATTTTTGCTGCAGTCTATGCTGCAACCAAGAAATCAGAATTTTTCACCGGTCTTTTCATGCTTGTATCAGCCATAGGAACCTCTTCAGTAATAAATACATTTTCTCATTTGAGAACTCCAATATATCTGTCCTTGGCAAGAACAGTCATAGCTTTGGGATTTGGAATTGTTATAGGTTTAATTTATGTTGTAGCAATTGATTTATTATTTAAAATATACGGGAGATTACAGGAGAGACTGAAGTGAAAAAAATATTGTTGGCGGGATATTACGGATTTGGAAATTTAGGCGACGAGGCAATATTGGAAATGGCTATCAAGCAAATTCTGGAAATCACTGACAGAAACAACATAACTGTTTTATCAGGCAATAAAGAAGCAACAAAATCAAAATACAATGTTAATACCATAGACAGATACAATGTGTTTTCAATTGCAGGTAAGCTTAGGAAATCTGACGCGCTGGTGTTCGGTGGAGGAAGCTTGCTTCAAGATATCACCAGCAAGAGAAGCATCTATTATTATTTGTTTTTAATTCGCCTTGCCAAAATTATGAACAATAAGGTGATAATGCTAAGCCAGGGAATAGGACCTATAGTGAATGATAACAGCAAAAGAGCTGTACAAAGCACTATGGGACTGATTGATTACATAACGGTGAGAGATAAGCACTCTAAGAAATTTCTTGAGGGCATAGGAATGGATACAAATAAAATAAGTCTTTCAACAGACCCTGTAATTAATTTAAGAGCAGGAGAAAACTATGTATCTAAGCACAGCGGCAGGAAGAAGGTCTGCTTTTCACTTAGAAATTGGAAAAATGCAGATGTGAGCCAAAAAATAAGCAAGTTAACAGAACGATTGATTGAAAACAATATAGAATGTTACTTTATTCCATTTTATTACAATGAGGATCTGCAGCTAATAGGCGAGGTTGAAAAAAATATTGGGGACAAGGCAATTTATTATAAGGAAAGGCTTACAACAAACCAGGCCTTTGATATTATAAAAGGAATGGATGTAATGGTAGGTGTAAGGCTTCATTCCTTAATATTTGCAGCAGCAGCCAATGTTCCATTTGCAGCAGTATCCTACGACCATAAGGTTGACAACTTCGTTAGCAGCGTAAACATGAATGTTGCATGCAGCATAGACAACATAGATGTTGATTTGCTTTACAATGAAATTATTAAAAAAATTAACAATGAAGATGAAGAAAAAAAGAAACTTTCAAAGAGTGTTGAAGCATTAAGAGAGCTGACTAAAATTAATTATAAAATATTGAAGGAATTATAAAATGGATAAGTTAAACATAATGGGTGTCAGAATTGACAACAAGACAATGAATGAAACTATGGACATAGTTAAAAAGAAGCTTGACAACAAAGAGCAGTACATTATTTATACCCCTAACACCGAAATTGTCATGATGTGCCAAAAGGATGAGGAATTCTTAGAATTGATGAATAAATCGGATATCAATATTCCTGATGGCATAGGTTTAATTTATGCATCAAAAATTAAAAATCATCCATTGAAGGAAAAGGTGGCTGGTTATGATTTGTCTGTTAATTTATTGAGGCTTGCAAACGAACAAGGCTTAAAATTGTTTGTTGTAGGTGGAAAGCCGGGAGTAGCGGAAGCTGCCATGAAAAAAGTACATGATGAATACCCGGGAATAAATATTGTAGGTACACAGCACGGCTATTTCAAAGGCACACATTTAGGTAAAAACGGACATGAGGAAGAGCTGAAGGTTATAGAAGATATAAATAAAGCTGAGCCTCACATACTGTTCGTAGGTTTTGGTGCTAAAAAACAGGAGCAGTGGATAGAATATAACAGAGATAAAATAAATGCAAGAATAATCATAGGCAATGGAGGCACACTAGATGGTCTTGCAGGCAACGTGAAAAGAGCTCCTGAAATATTTATAAAGCTTGGACTTGAATGGTTTTACAGACTTATGAAGGAGCCTAAAAGAATTAAAAGACAAATTTTGCTGCCAATATTTATGCTTAATGTGTTGTTCGGCAATAAAAATATTGTAAAAGAAATAGAATAAGGAGGAAACGAGAAAACAATGAAATTATTTATTGATACAGCTAATGTAGAAGAAATAAGAAAAGCAAATGACATGGGTGTTATTTGCGGTGTAACAACTAATCCATCCTTAATAGCTAAAGAAGGAAGATTGTTTGAGGAAGTTGTAAGTGAAATAACTCAAATAGTTGATGGACCAATTAGTGCTGAGGTTATAAGCCTTGACTCTGAGGGCATGATAAGAGAAGCAGTGGAACTTGCCAAAATACATAAAAATATAATCATTAAAATACCAATGACAACAGAAGGTTTAAAGGCTGTTAAGGTTCTTCACAAGGAAAACATAAAAACAAATGTAACTCTCATATTCTCAGCAGGTCAAGCACTACTTGCTGCCAGAGCAGGAGCATCATATGTGAGCCCGTTTGTAGGAAGGCTAGATGATGTTAGCAACAACGGTATGGAGCTCATAGCAGAAATAGTTGATATATTTAATAATTATGATATTGATACTGAAATAATCGCAGCAAGCATCCGACATCCTATGCATGTGACACAAGCTGCAAGACTGGGATGCCATATAGCAACCGTGCCTTACAAGGTAATATTGCAGCTTGCAAAGCACCCGTTAACAGACAAGGGAATAGACCAATTTTTAAAGGATTGGGAAACAGTGCCTAAAAAATAAAAAGTAAAAATAAGGAGGAATAAAGGAATAAATGAATCACGAAAATTTGTGTGTAATAGCAAAAAATATGAGAAGAAACATATTGACAATGATTCACGATGCAAAGTCAGGGCATCCGGGAGGTTCGCTTTCCGCAGTTGAAATTGTAACATATTTATATTTCAAGGAAATGAATATAGAAGATCCCCAAGATGAAAATAGAGACCGATTTGTGCTTTCAAAGGGACATGGAGCGCCCGTTTTGTATTCAGCTCTTATGGAAAAGGGATTTATCAGCAAGGATTTAATAGGAACATTAAGAAAAATAGACTCAAAGCTTCAGGGTCATCCTGACATGAAGAAGCTACCAGGAGTTGAAGCTTCAACAGGCTCTTTAGGTCAAGGACTTGCAATTGCCAATGGTATGGCTCTTGCCTTCAAGCTGGATAACAAAGAAACAAAAGTATTTGCTCTTTTAGGTGACGGTGAAATACAGGAAGGAATGATATGGGAAGCAGCAATGCTTGCAAGTCATTACCACCTTGACAATATGACAGCCATCATTGACCACAACGGTTTGCAGATAGATGGAAAAAATAATGATGTTATGACCGTTGAGCCAATTGACAAGAAGTGGGAAGCATTCGGATGGTATGTTATAAAAGCTGATGGACATGATTTCGAATCATTGGAAAAAGCATTTGAAGAAAGAAAAACAGTTACAGGTAAACCTGCTGTTATAATTGCGGAAACAACAAAGGGCAAGGGCTGTTCATTTATGGAAGATAAAGCATCATGGCACGGTAAAGCACCAAATGATGAAGAATATTGCACAGCAATGGATGAATTAGGGAGGTGTGAATAATGGCTAAGGCAACAAGAGAAGCCTATGGTGAGGCATTAAAAAAGTTAGCAGCTGAAAACAAAGACGTAGTAGTATTGGATGCAGATTTGTCCGGTTCCACCAAGACAGCAGAATTTAAAAAGGTTGCACCCGAGAGATTTTTCAATGTGGGAATAGCTGAGCAGGACTTAATAGGAACAGCAGCTGGAATGGCAATTGCCGGGAAAATCCCTTTTGCAAGCTCCTTTGCAATGTTTGCTGCAGGAAGAGCATATGAAATAATTAGAAATACAGTTGCATACCCAAAATTAAATGTAAAAATAGCAGCAACCCACGCAGGTCTCACAGTGGGAGAGGACGGAGCATCACACCAAGCAATTGAAGATATAAGCTTGATGAGAGGTATACCTAATATGACAGTAATTAATCCAGCTGACTCAATTGAAGCAGAGCAGGCAGTATTAAAGGCTGCTGAAATAACAGGACCAGTTTATATAAGACTTGGAAGAATGAGTGTAGAAGATGTTTATGACGAAACTTACAAATTTGAACTTGGCAAGGGCGTTGAACTTAAAAAAGGAAATGATGTAGCTATAATTGCAACAGGATTGATGGTGCAGGAAGCTTTAAAGGCTGCTAAAATTCTTTCTGAAAATGGAATTGAAGCAAGAGTTATAAATATACACACAATCAAGCCAATAGATAAAGAAATAATCATAAATGCTGCCAAGGAAACCAAAGCAATTGTAACAGCAGAAGAGCACAGCATAATAGGTGGATTGGGAAGTGCTGTTTTAGAAACCTTGTGTGATACATGTCCTGTTATAGTTAAAAGAATAGGTGTTTTAGACACCTTCGGAGAATCAGGAAAACCTGCAGAGCTTTTAGAAAAATATCACCTGACAGCAAAAGATATTGTAGAAGCATGTACTGAAGTAATAAAAAATATTTAGTAAAAATAAAATTTTTAAAAGCGGTTTTATTAAGCCGCTTTTTTGTTGCAAACTTGAGATTGTAAACGATTTTTTAACAACATTTGTGAATTTTTTTGCATTATGTACAATTGTAAAAAATAAGTTCAAATTGTAATAAATTTTTCAATATTTTGTATTGACAACAGCATCTTGTCAAGGTATAATAACTGATTTGACATTTGTTCTTGATTGGTGTATACTAAGTTTATAGGAGGTGTATAATGTTTAATTTAGGAGACAAGGTAGTATATCCAATGCATGGAGCAGGAGTAATTGAAACAGTAGAAAAAAAAGAGATACTTGGCGAAGTGAAAAATTATTTTGTGCTTAAGATGCCTATCGGTGAAATGAAACTTATGATACCTGTAGATAATGTTAATAATATAGGTCTTAGAAATATAATTGACAAAGACGCAGTTGAAAAGGTATATGAAATATTGAAGCAGAATGCTGAAATAAACGATTCAAACTGGAACAAAAGATACAGAGACAACATGGTAAAAATGAAGACCGGAGACATATACGAGGTTGCGCAGGTTGTAAGAGATTTAACATATCGAGACAAAGAGAAGGGGCTGTCAACCGGAGAAAAGAAAATGCTTGTAAGCGCAAAGCAAATGCTAGTAAGCGAAATAGCACTCTCTACAAATGAAGACAGCAAGGGCATAATGGAATATTTGGATATCATAATTAATGAATATGCACTGGAGCAATAATCTTTTAAGATATGTGCTTTAGCGCATACTCTTTTTGTATGCTTTGATGAACGGAGACTGCGTAAGACTAATCCAATGAATATTTAAAATTATTTAAGGTAAATTTAATAATAAATAAATATAATTTACACAAAAGCTATAGCCAAATAACAAAAAATGTGCTACATTAAATAATGTAGCAATATTTGGGTATACTTAAAAGGAGGTGATTAGATGATAGATAAGATTATTAAAGCAGTTATTACTATTATAGGGGCATCTCTTGGTGCTTTTATAGGAGTACTCTTGAATCAAAATGGTCTTCTAAAGTTAACAAGTTTTCAAAACGTATTAGTAATTATTGGTATCAGTTTTGTTTTTGGAATTATATTTTTTCTTTTATCAACTAAAATCAAAAAAATCGGTCTTGGTATAGTTGGTTCATTTGAAAGAGAACTGTTGAAGTTTTCAACCATGGATATTATTTGGGGCGCAGTTGGACTTATAGTTGGATTTATAATTGCATTCTTAATTAGCCAGCCATTCTCTGATATTAAATATGTGGGCACAATTGTTGCAATATTATCATATTTAATTTTTGGCTATTTAGGAATAAAAATTTCCACTAGAAAAAAGGACGATGTTATATGGCCGCAAATAAACCTTAAGAAGCAGCCAACAGTAAAAAAACAAGATAAAGGCACAAAGAAAGAAATAATTTCTCCAAAAATTCTCGATACCAGCGTCATAATTGACGGAAGAATTTCTGACATATGCAAGACAGGTTTTATAGAAGGTACATTGGTAATACCAGAATTTGTTTTAAAGGAATTAAGGCATATTGCTGATTCATCAGACAGCTTAAAAAGAAACAGAGGCAGAAGAGGTTTGGATATATTGAACATTCTTCAAAAGGATGATGCAGTCAGCGTCTTGATTGAATCAAAGGATTACGGAGACAATATTGAAGTCGATGTTAAGCTTTTGAAGCTGGCCAAGGAGCTTGGAGGCAAGGTTTTAACAAATGATTTTAATTTAAACAAAGTAGCAGAATTCCAAGGAGTTGATGTATTAAACATAAATGAATTGGCAAATGCAGTTAAACCGGTTGTTCTTCCAGGCGAAGAAATGACTGTAATGGTTGTTAAGGATGGCAAGGAATCAGGTCAGGGATTGGCTTATTTAGATGATGGCACAATGATCGTTGTAGAAGGCGGCAAGAAGTGCATAGGAGATTCAGTTGTTGTTACCGTAACAAGTGTTCTTCAAACCGCAGCAGGCAGAATGATTTTTGCAAAATTAAAAAATGTAATAAATAAAGCAGTTTAGCTAATACTATTAAGGGTGCTCAATAGGGCACCTTTTTGTACACTGAAAACCACCGGCTGAGCCAGTGGTTATGATTAAAAATAAAAATAACGGGACGATCTGTAAAGACTGTCCCTATTATTTTGTGAATTTAATATGTCTTAGTTATAGAATTGACTACTCCTGATTCGATGAAGTTACCATTGCTGTCATAAACTTCACCCGTTACGGAGAGTCTGAATTTACCTCTTGAAACAGCTCTGTATTGCGAATTTACACATTTCATTACACCTTCCTTTGTCCATGTAGCTATAGTGCTCCATTTTCCATCAGAATCTAATTTCTGTAAATTCATAATTAATTTGCACGAACCGTCACTTAAGCTTTGTGTCAAATTTGCAGTGCAAGCAGCTATGCCCAGCTTGTCAATATCAAGATATGAAGACAAACTCATAAGGTTAATATACATGGGAGAAATTTCTCCTGCAATTTTTTCATCAGAAGCATATGCCTGCATTCCAAAAGTTAATAAAATACTCATTACAATAATTAAACCTACAACTCTTTTCATTCTAACTAATCTCCTTTATTATATAATGCTTTACATATATAAGACAATTTAGAAGGTTAAAATGTAACATTATTTTTTATTATTTTATATATTTGTTATTGCATATATTTTTTTATCAAGTAATCTTGATTGGGATTTATTATTGTATCGTCCTTTTCCAACATGTCAAACAATTCACCATCTTTTTCGGCAAGTGCTATAGCGGCTTTTTTAATAAGAAATTCTAATTCATAATCATCATAATCACCATAATTATTTTTACTCATGTTTATGTTCATCACCCCTCAATCTTTGTCTCAAAATATCTATGGCTCTTTTCTTGTACACTCCAATACCCCCTTATGCTGATGTGTAATTATATAATATAACGTTTAATTGTTTAATAACATAATCGGGAATTTTAAAAACAAAAATATTTTAGGAAATTTTATAAAAAATGTTACATTTTTGTCTTCTGAATTGTCTATATAGTAAAGGGATAAAAAATAAAGGTTAGGGGTGATTCCGTTGGATAAATTTTATGGATGAGGATCAGTGATTATTACAATAGAGTAAATTAGCTTCTTAGTTTTTAAAGGCTATTTAAGTACGTTAAATCGGGAAAAAAACATAAACAAAAATCTAAAGTTATAGAAGGGATTTTCAATGACATGTAACCAAACAAATTTGAGTTCTGCACAGTTGACTGTTATAACGCCAACTAATATTCCATCGGCTACTTTAACTACAGGTCGAAGACTTATGCTAAGTGATAATCCAGAAACACTAAATAGTACAAGCTTTCCCATACCAGCGAGCACCTTATGGCACGATTATGTAAATACATCGAGTACAACCGTACAGCACAGAGTATATGGGTGGCACTTAAACAATGTAGGCAGTACAATAAAACTTGGTCTTACTGTACAAAATTTATCTTCTACAAATACTATTGAGTTACAAGGAGTTAAACGTGAAAAGGGAACAAATAATACCAGTCAGTATAATATTGTTGGACAATGTCTTGCCAAAGCTTGCTTAGGGGGAACCCTTGACGCCATAACCCCTGTAAATAATCGTTTGGGCAAAGCGTTGGTTTAATTGAAGAACACAATCTATTAAATGGATATTTAAGTGGATTCTTGTATGAGTTTACAGTAACACGTTATTCTGGATCAGGTAACCTTAATTATTATGTTCGAACAGTTGCAAGTAAGAATACATCAGATAACTTACGAACAATAACGAATGTACCTTTATCAATATCAGGCGATGATGCGAGAGGAAGTTGGCAAGGTGCAGAGATATCAGCTACCACACCAACATATTATATTGGACAAACGGTTTCTTACAGCATTTCAAATGGTACAACAGACAATCTTCTTAGTGCTTCAGCAAGCTACGACAGTAGTAACGCTATAAGTAATACAGGTCATTATGGAGCAACCTATCGAGTACGAATACCTGTAAATAATGATGCGGGACCACTACTTACGGTTAGGATCAGGGTAAATGCTAGAGGGGGAACATATTCGGGTGCGGTAAAACTTCCAGCGGGAACTACCTACGGTATACCATTGATATCTACTACTAATCCAAATGTATGTCATATTATGGATCATCCTGCACCTGCAGGATTAAGTTATGCTGAATTTGTAATAATGACAGCAGGTGCCGTAAGCACACCGGTTGCCATCCATATTACAACACTTTAAACAATAAAAACGGGTGTAGAGAATAAAAATATTTTTGTTCTCTACACCTTAATTAATTATTTATATATCTCTGATACAATTTCTTCTCTGTCTATTACTATGCGACCATTTTCTTCGATAAAATAATAATTTTTAGTATACTGAGTTTTTTGCCTAGTTGGTTCAGGAAATGTCGGATCATTAAAAATATATTGTCCGGTAACAACTATTGATGTAACATCATCAGGCTTGGATGAAAGAACCTTAGAATCAATAATTTTGCAGTCAGTTATTGAACGAACAGATGAACCTACTTGTCCGGTCATAGGTTTATACACTCTGCCGTCAATACCGAAGGGACTATTAAATGCTGCTTGAGAAATAACCTCTTGCCACTCTTCATCACTAACAATACTGTCATGTCTATTTTGATAAGACCTTTCAATCAGAAACAAATATTTTTCCACTTGCTCTATTGCCATTAATTCAGTCTCGCCTTTTTGAGTAATATCCTTGGACACATCAATCCTTCCAATAATATTACCTATCAAGACAACAATCAGTAAAAAAAGAATAATCAAATATTTCTTTTTCATTTTATTTCTACTCCTTAATAAAATAAAGTTATTTATACGACGTATTAATTAATATTTTGTTCCCATCAATATACATGGGAGAAATTTCTCCTGCCGGCTTTTCATCAGAAGCATATGCCTTCATTTCAAAAGCCACAATAATTAAACCTACAATCCTTTTCATTCTAATCTCCTTTATTATATAATGTTTTTACACATATAAGACAATTTAGGAGGTTAAAATGTAACATTATTTTTTATTATTTTATAGATTCGGCAATTTTTATTAATTCTTCGTTAGACAGGCTGTTATTACCAATGATTACAATTGATTTATCATGAAATTTAAAGACCAATGAAACAGAGTCAGTCTTTCTATAAATATAACCATTTTTATTTTTTATAGATACATTGTATTTTTCACAGTTTTCTGGGATCCTGGATATACAGAAAAAGCAGGAGGACTCAATGTTTATTATTCAACATTCATGTAATGTATATGAGGTAATTATATCATAAAACTTGTTAAAAATTAAGACATTTGGATACAAGTGATTTGATTTTTAGTCAAATAAGTGTTACTATTCACAGTTAAAAAATAAAAGAACAGATTTAACATTAAAATAACCTGTAAAATCTGTTCTTTTTACCTAATTTTTTGTATTACAATAAGTGGTGATTACTCACCGCTGTTAGAAGCAAA
>JBFXKO010000029.1:0-48472 GCA_050173715.1 Sedimentibacter sp. | reverse complement strand
AAAATATGCTCCGAGTTAAAATCCGTCTTCATAAAACGCTGAGAAATATTCATTTCGTTTGGCTGGTATGGCATGTATACAAAAGACAGCAACCAAACAGCCAATATTAATAAAACAAGTATTATTCCAATACCTAGACTCAAATTCTTTCTCATTATTCTCCTCGCTCAACAGATTTTATTCTTGGGTTGATAATCATTATGAGCACATCAACCATCAATGTTATAAAAATTACCATTGATGTTATGAACATTACAAGTCCCTGCAATAGAACAATGTCTCTGTGCTCAACGGCAGTCAAGACAAGCCTTCCTATGCCTGGTAGCGCAAATATTGTTTCAACAACAACAGTCCCACCAGCCAGCTTTGCAAACTGCATCCCAATAATGGTTATGGGTGCAATCAATGCGCCCCTTAAAGCATACTTCATATATATTTTCCATGTGCTAAGTCCCTGTATTTTTGCCATATCCATGTAATCCTGCATTAGAGAATCAAGCATAGAGCTTCTCACAATGCGAAGCAATGTCCCTAATTCCCCTATGGCTAAGACTATTGAAGGCAACGTAATGCTTTTTAAATAACCTACTAAACTTTCATTAATTGAGACAAATCCCGAAACAGGAAATAATTTTAATCTAAGTCCGAAATAAACAATAAAAACCATTCCTATCCAAAAGGAAGGAATGGCTGTTCCAAGCTGCATTATACTTCTTGAAAAATAATCTATAAAGCTATTTTTTTTAACTGCAGACAGCATTCCAAACAAAAAGGCAAATGCTGTTGCAATAATCATTGCAAAAACTGAAATTGACAATGTAACAGGCAGAGCTTTCAATATCAATGTTATTACAGATTCTCCATAAACATAGGATTTACCCATGTCTAGCTTTAATAAATCTGCAAGCCAACCTAAATATTGCTGGTAAAGAGGTTTATCCAGCCCCATGGCCTTGTGGAGATCCTCTATCATCTCAGGTGTTGCATCAGTTCCCAATATGAGCTGTGCAGGATCTCCGGGAATTATCATAAGAACAAAAAATGTAATTATGGAAACAACCAACAAAACAACTATTGAGCTCTTAACTCTGTTTATTACATATCTTAACATAATTTCACCACATGTTATTCATTAAAATAAACTTCCTTAAAATCATAAAAATCTATTGGGAAAATTTCCATTCCTTCTACATTCTTCTGTAAAGCAAGAATTGTTCTGGGTGTCTGTAAATAAATAGCCGGAAGTTTGTTTGCAAGGATCAATTGAATTTCTTTGTATATTTCTTTTCTTTTATCAGCGTCAAGCTCTTGCTGTGCTCTGTCTAAAAGTTCATCAACCTCACCTGTTTTTAAGCTTATATAATCATTGCTGTTTGAATAATATCTTGATAGGAATGCAAATGAATCAAGTCTTCCTGTATGACCAACAACAGTTGTGTCAAATTTCTTAGCTCCGTAGACATCGCTTAACCATGTGCCCCATTCAATGAGCTCTATGTTCACATTAATTCCTATTTTGCTCAGCTGATCTGCAATAACCTGACCTGCATCAACATGAAGCTGATAGTTTTTTGGCAAAGACATGTTGAACTCAAATCCGTTTTCATATCCTGCTTCCTTCAAAAGCTCCTTTGCTTTGTCAGGATTGTATTCTATAACATCATTTGTATCAAAATAATCGGGTGATGTAGGAGGTAAATGAGAGCCTATTTGGTCACCATATCCAAACATGGATGCATCTATAACCTCTTGCTTGTTGATTGCCATAGATATCGCCTGTCTTACCTTTTCATTTGAAAGTATTTCGTGGTTTGTGTTTATTGACATAATTTGTACGGCATTCATTGGCTGAGATATGATTTTGTATTCTGCATTTCCTTCAACCATTGTAACCTGATCCCCTGATAATGGAATAATGTCCAAATCTCCTACTTGGAAACCTGCCAACATAGATGTGGCATCAGGAATGAGGACTAGCTTAACAGTTTCTAATTTTGCCTTATCTCCGTAATAATTGTCGTTTCTCTGAAGAACAAGATGTTGCTGAGGTACCCATTCCTTCAATGTGAATGCTCCTGTTCCTACAGGCTTTGTTTTTAAGTCAGCAGCTGCTTCTTCTGGCACAACAGCCGCCCATGGATATGCGAAGCTTTTCAGAAGTTCAACATCCAATTTTTCAGTAGTAAATTTTATTGTATATTCATCAACAACTTCTATACTTTTAATATTTGCATAATCTCTTGCTCTTGGGCTCTCTGCATCCTTTAATCTGTTAAAGGAAAATTCAACATCCTTTGCCTTCATGTCCCTTCCGTTATGGAATTTAACATCATCTCTTAATTTAAAGGTTATTTCCATTCCATTTTCAGAGATATTCCATTCCTTGGCGAGTCTAGGTACTACTTCCCAATCAGAAGTAACGCCTACCAATGTATCATATATGTTATTTGTAACCGTAAATGTGGAAGCTGCAGCAGTTCTGTGAGGATCAAGACCTTCAGGCTCTGTTGTGTAACCCATAGTTAATTCAGTCTTGGTGGGAGCTGCATCATCAGGAATGTTTTCTTTTTGACATGCTGTTATTGAAAGCATCATTACAACAGCAAAAATAAGTAATAATAATTTTGAATTTTTCATTGTACTATCCTTTCAGTTAATAAAATTTTTTAATAAATATCTTTTACTGAACAATGCTCTTAACAATATTTTACCTATTTTCAACATTTATAATCAAATCATTTCTATATCTGTAATAAATTTTGAAAATTAATACTATTAAAAACACAATATTATAACCACAATTCCTTATAAATGTCAATGAAACTTTTCCTTCTCAAAAGTCCAAATTTTATTCTTTTGCTATTCTTTTGTTTATTGATAAATGCTCAGTAAAATGGTATTATTATAGAAATAATGTATATGAGGTGTGCCATGTATGAAATGAGACAAAAAAAGATAAATGAAATGCGACAAAAAAAATGGTTCAACTATGCCTTGCTAGCAGTTGCCATTTTTATATTTTCTCAAAGCTCTTCAATAATTAAAACAAACATGGGATTTGCTCTTCCTTTAATAATTATCAGTTTTGTTTTACATTCAACCAGTGTGGGGAAATTAACAGAAAGTATTTTTAAAATAAAATCAACAGTTATTGCAAACATCGCAATGGTCGTTGCACTTTCGGTTATTTCGGTTATTTGTTATTTCAATCCCATTAAAATTATATATATTATTTTGCTTGATTTTGCAGCAATAGCAGTATATGTCCTAGCTGCATTTATATGCAGTAAACTAAAAACAGGAGAATAATAATGCTAAAAAGATTTCTTTCATATTATAGACCGGTAAAAAAAATATTCATCACAGATATGATTTGTGCTTTTATAATGGCAATCTGTGATTTGTTTTATCCCATGATTACAAGAAACATAATTAATACTTATGTTCCCAATCAGCAGCTTCAATTAATGATAACATGGCTTGTTATTTTAGGCCTTATATATTTACTAAAAGTTGGACTGAACTATTATATCACTTATTACGGACACATAATGGGTATCATGATGCAGGCAAGTATGAGAAAGGATATTTTCGAACATTTGCAGGACCTGCCCTTTGTATTTTTTGACGAAAACAAAACAGGCTCTCTTTCTTCAAGAATCATAAATGACCTAATGGAGGTGTCAGAGCTTGCACATCACGGTCCCGAGGATTTGTTCATATCTGCCATAATGTTAGTTGGTTCCTTCATTGCATTAAGCACTATTAATTTTCCTCTTGCCTTGATTGTATTTTCTGTTGTTCCGTTTTTAATTTATTTTGCAATGAAACTGAGAATTAGAATGTCTGACTCCTTTATGGAAACAAGAGTCACCATAGGTGAAGTAAATGCTACAATTGAAAACAGCATTTCAGGCATAAGAGTTTCAAAGGCATTCTCAAATAAGGAAAATGAAATAGAAAAATTTGAACACAACAATGAAAAATTCAAGCAAGCCAGAAAAAAAGCTTACAAGGTCATGGCTGAATTTCATGTGGGCTCCTCATTTATCATTGATTTTTTAAATATTCTGGTACTGAGCGCAGGCGGTATATTTTTCTTTAAGGGTTACATAAACTTCGGAGACTTTGCAGCATTTATATTATATATAGGAAACTTTTTGAATCCAATAAGAAAGCTGATAAATTTTGTAGAACAATACCAGTCAGGAATTTCTGGTTTTAAGAGATTTATAGAAATCATGGATCAGGATATTGAAAAGGATGAACCGGGAGCTAAAAGCATAAATTCTGTTAAAGGTAACATAAAATTTGAAAATGTTACCTTCTCCTACGATAATCACAAGGAAGTTTTAAAAGACATCACATTTAATATAGAATCAGGAATGACCATTGCCTTCGTTGGTCCATCCGGAGGTGGAAAAACAACACTGTGCCACCTTATACCTCGTTTTTATGAAACCGAGGAAGGAAAAATTTTAATTGATGATATAAATATAAAAGACTTTACAAGAAAATCCCTTAGAAAAAATATTGGCATCGTGCAGCAGGATGTTTTCTTATTTACTGGAACAATTATGGACAACATTCATTGTGGAAGATTTGATGCCACAAAGGATGAGGTTATTGAAGCAGCTAAGATGGCTAACATACATGATTTTATTATGTCTCTACCTGAGGGCTACGACACATATGTGGGAGAAAGAGGAGTCAAATTATCAGGAGGACAAAAGCAAAGAATTTCAATTGCTAGGGTATTTTTGAAAAATCCGCCAATATTAATATTAGATGAAGCAACCTCTGCCCTTGACAATGCCACTGAGCTGTTAATACAAAACTCATTAGAAGAGCTGTCAAAGGGAAGAACCACTGTGGTAGTTGCCCACAGACTTTCAACCATAAAAAATGCAGATGAAATAATAGTAATAACAGACAAGGGAATTCAGGAAAAGGGAAGACACGAACAATTAATACAATCAAATGGCATTTATGCCCAGCTGTATAATTCACAGTTTAATAACATGGCTTAAGGAGGCCCTATGAAAGTAACAATAATTGGTCACTGGGGAGGATTTCCCAAGGTTGGAGAAGCAACCTCTGGATATTTAATTGAACAAGATGATTATAAGTTGCTATTAGAATGCGGCAGCGGTGTTTTAAGCTCACTGCAAAAGGTTACTGACTTAGGTAAACTTGATTCAGTATTAATAACTCACTATCATTATGACCACTGCTGTGACATAGGACCGCTTCAATATGCAAGACAAATAAAGACACAGCTTGGAGAAATCAATAATGCTCTTCCCATATATGCTCCAAATGGTGAATTTTTCAACATATTAAAATGGGAAAATTACACATACGGTGAGGGCTATAATAAAGACAGTACATTGAATCTAGGACCTTTTGAAATAAGCTTCATTAAGAATAATCATCCTGTTGAAGCATACAGCGTAAATATAAAATGCGACAATAAGGTATTATCATTTACTTCTGATACTTCATATTTTGATGAATTAACTGATTTTTTTAAGGATTCTGATTTATTAATAGCTGAATGCAGCTTTTATGCACACATGGACGGAACAAAGGCAGGACATTTAAATAGTGCCCAGGCAGGTATCTTAGCAGAAAAGTCAAATGTAAAAAAACTGGTTTTAACACATCTGCCTCACTTTGGAAACCTAGATGACTTAATAAAACAAGCAAAAGAAAATTATAGTGGCGAAGTTATTTTAGCGAAATACTTATTAGAACTAACAATTTAAACTGATTTATTTAAAAAAGACTAAGTTGTTCCATTATTAAAATATGGATTTATTCGCAAGAATAAATCCCTTCCTTAACTGTTCAATGTTCATTATTCATTGTTCACTGTTCATTGCACTGTTCACTTTTCATTTTTATTTTGTAACCACATATATATAATGTCTCCACACCTTAACCCATTGGTCAAGATTGTAATATTTTCTTACCTCAGCATTTGAATTTGCAGCAGGGTCATTTACAACCACATATTCAATTCCATCCTTTATGTCAAATCCTACAACCACCATTAAATGTCCTGATGGGAATGCTGAAATGGCACCATCAAGCATTTCCTTTTCCTTCATGCAAACAGAAGCAACAACAGGAATTCCTTTAGCAATAAAATTCTTAATCGGGTTTATAGATTTACATTTCTTGCTATATGCTCTCATCCCTTGTTCACCGGCAAATGCAACATTTTGTGGCCAATTACCATATGCGTGATTTCCTGAATCCAATGTTCCTCTTGTTACCTGATCTAAGTTTACATCCTTGTTATGATATTTTAAAACCATTGTAAGAGATGTGGGACTGCATATGACACGCGCATCCTTGTGTCCGCTTGCAAGCTGTGAAATTTGAGGAACATTTTCCAAAATTCTCAAATAGTTACCTTCAAGTGGCTCATCTTCACCGCCATCAGTTGAAAATGCTATTAATTTTAGTCTAGGATTTTTGCCCCTTAATACTACATTTATTTGAACTGCATCTCCATGTTTATTGTCTTGAACAAAAATTCTATCATCAGTTGCTTTAATTATGTTGTCTCTATAATAATCTCCAACACCTATATTGTTTCCATCCGTAGACCAAATTCCATAGCTTATATATTGAGTCCAGTTATCTTCTACCCTAAGCTTTATAAAAAATTCCACAGAACTGTCTATATTAGTTTTTGAATTCCATGAAGGAGTGATTTCTGTAAATTTTTCAATTTCAATAACAGGTGTTTCTAAATATCCTTCTTTATCGTTTTCCTGAAGTTCAATATAATCTCCATTAATTTTTAAATTCACTAATTGATTTTCAATAAGACTTTTATTTTCACAAATCCAATCCATATTGTGTATCCTCCAAATAATATAAAAATATGATACCATTTATTATAGACATTTTCAATTAGTGCATCAAGTCATCATAAAATAAATATGTAATATAGCTAGTTGTTTCTTCTATTTTCTTTTTCAATATGAGCTCTGAATTACTATGATTTAATATAGTATTATTAACTATACCCGCCTTATCCATCATTTTTAGCATAGTTACTATACTGATTGGTGAATCTAAATTGTCATTGGTGAAAGTCATGATTTTGTTTATATCTTTATTTTGTATGGCTTCCATACTGATTGAATCCATTTTATTTGCTTGTTCCAAATTTAAATAATGAGAAAAATCAACTGATGCTATAAATAATGTTTCGTCCATATTTATATTTTTATATAACGCGTCAACCAATATATCTATATCTTTTAATTTCACCTGTTTAGTCAACACTAAAGTTACTACTCTAGCATCCTCTAAATAATATTTTATAAATGGAATTATGCTGGAGGTTGAATGCTCTATGGTTAATTTGTAGTCATTTTCTATTACAAAGCTATTCTTCAATAATTCTCTGGTTACCTCATTATCTGTTTCTAAAATACCGGTTGGTGTTTGCCAATCGCTTAGTGTTGTGAATATTTTGCCCTTGTCTACACTTTCGTGGTCTGGACCTATTAAGACAACCGTTTTATATTTATTCTTATTTACATTTTGAAAAACTTCATGAATCAAATTTTTTGCAACTAAATGATGTGGTACTATACATCCCCGTATAGTACCAACATCTTGCCTTATTATATAATCAGGCACATTTATAAAATCAGTTATATTGTAATATAGACATCCTAGATTTTTACTACCACTATTAAGATATGGTTGTAATTCATTGTCATTGGCTAATTTATTTTTATTGTTATAAATCAGTATACTGCCTATTATTATTATAAATAATATTAAAGCAACAATTATTTTTGATAGTTTACTCAATAATTTCACCTACTATTGTGATAGAAGACCACCAATCCCAAAAAGAACCGTCCCCAGCGGACCCAGCGGATCCCAGGTCCTACACAAAAGATCCGTCCCCACCAGGACTTAATTTACTGTTAGGGTTTGTTTGTTTAAGTAATTTAATTTAGCTTCTAGGTTTTCTTTTATTACTACATAATCTACAGTATACTGTCCTGTTTGAGCGGCTTGAATGTAGAATATAATTGGAATGGCAGCAAAGTTTTGTTTGTCATAGTAAAAATGGAATTTTAACTTTTGACCATCTTCCTCTACCCAAAATGGATTCTGTCTATCAATTTCAATGAACCTAAAGCCTGCTGGAACTATATATGTTATTTCGTAATTACCTCTTTCTACTTTCCCGCTAAAACTTGGCATAATTGTAACTTTAACAACATCTGAATGACTGTATTCTGCTTGTGCCTGTGCTGAATCTTTCAGAGTATATGTTATACCTAAAGAAAAATCATCGGTTTTATTTTTTTCTAAATCATCCTTGTTGCCTAAAGCTTCAACCTTGCAGGCAATGCTGCCTTTTATGTTGCTGAATTTAACATCTTTAATTTTATCTTTTGTGACTGAAAAACTTTCTCTATCAAATAATTTTAATTTGTAAGTTTTCTTAGTACCACCTGCTGTCACTGTGACCTCGCCAAACAAATCTTTAATTTCCTCTAAATTCATAATGTCCCTGTTCATTATGTAAATTAATTGCTCAAAGTTAGCAAGGGTGTATTTAGATGGATTGTGATAGATATATTTAAACAACTTATCGCTTGTATCAAAATCACGTATCTTAACTCCCAGAATTGACAATAGTGCAGTCAATTCGTAGTCTTCAGTATAATTTATATTTTCATCTGCATTACTTTCAAAATATAAATAATCTCCTGCTTCTTTTAAATCACTTGCAAATTCCTTATAATACTTTTTAGCTGTTTTGTTATCTCCTAACTCAGCTAGTGCAAGGGAAAGATAAATTTTATCTCTTGTTTCTAATTGGTCATTTTCCAATAAATCATAGATAGTTAGCAAGACCGGCTCCTTATATTTACTTAACCCCCACATTGCAGCTGCTATACCTGAGCTGTACTCGGCATTATCATCTAATACTCTTTTAAAATATCTCTTGATTTTCGTATTTAAATACTCGTCTTCAACTATATTCATCAATTTAGCAGTTAACTCCACATCTGCTTCCGAATATGTTAGCAGACTAAGACCACCAGCAACCTCATACCTATTTATTTCTTGCAGCAATAAGTCTTCATCAATAGGTAAATCAGTTTTAAAATATTCATTGATATATTTAGTGGCTACTAATGAACATACTGTTTGATCTATCCTTTTTCCGGAACTTGAAGCAATATTATTTAAACTGTTATAAAAATCAGAGCTACTTTCATTAAGCAACGTAATAATCGGATTTGAATATACTTCCTCTAATACCGTACTATCCGATAGCTTATAATAATCCGTATTATTAAAATATATGGATGAATCAACTACATTGAAAATTTCCTTTATACCATCTTCAAAATCCTTGTAGCTTGCATATACAGATACTTCATATTGCGCGACATCTAATTTATCAAATGATATATTTGTATAATCCCCTATAACACCGTCTTGGGAATATTTCAGTTCCTTTCCCGTTTCTATATTTTTAACTTTCACCTCGTAATTTACTTGTTCTGATGTTTTGGCTTCAGTTCCAAACACTCTCAATGAAGCTGATACCTTATCTTCTTTAAGATATTCCTTGCCCATTATTAAATCTACATAAAACGGCAGACTGACTGTTATATTCTTAGTTCCGCTTCCTGCATATTGTTCATCAGATATCCCTTGATATGTTATTCTCCAGGAGGTTAGATTATCTGCTAACTTAAATTTAAAACTAGCATTGCCGTTTTTATCGGTAGTTACAGTTTTAAATACATTTGTGTCCTTGAAATCATCTCTAAAATTAATATAATTTTCTCCGCCACCACCTCTTTCAGCACCGCCACTTTCACCCATGCTTAAATCAATATTTGATAGATAAGCGGCTTTCAATCCATTGTCCCATGTACTTTGATACAAATAGTTTAATGTGTCCACACTCTTTTCAAACACTGCAAAATATGCTTCATCCACAACAGATATATTTACATCAACTCTACAAGGATTGTTGTTTTCATCCTTAGTCTTAATATTTAATACAACTTCTTCACCTGGTCTGTATTCTTCTTTATCGGTAGTCACATCAAAATGTATTTGTTTCTCACTTGTATCATAGTATAAAGAACCGATAAATTCTACAGGATACATGTAACCATTTTTAATATATACACTGTTAATCATTACATTTGGTATGTAATTATCATCAAATGTAAAACCAGCACTAGTGTTGTCTGTTGTTTTGTAATCAATTAACCCTTCTCTCATGAGCAATAAAACAAGTTTATCATTTTCTGTATTTTCAACATTTTCGTTATTATATGACAGCTGCATATTTACATTATCATTTAATCTGTAATTTTTCATATTATCAGTTTTTTCTAAGCTGTAATATAATTTTTCATAATAACGTGGGTAACCGCCAACATAAGCTTCTTCTCTAATATTTCCATTGCCATCTTCATAATGAGCAATAACTCTATAACTTCTCTCTGGATTAAAATTAGGAATTTTAATGTTAACATATCCATCTACAGTATTCAAACGTTCACTGTAAACAGTATTTTCCACTGGATAATACTCATATTCAATTACATTAACCTTATTGATATAATCGTAATGCTCCCCTGTTTTTACTTTTTCATAGTATCTTTCTACAACGTCTACTACTACGCTTTCACTTAGAGGCAGACCTCTCAAATCTTCATATCCACTGTAATCATTTGAATTATATTTGGTATTGTCTAATTCATGAAGCAAAATATCAATAGAATCCGGATAATCAATGTCATTTTGTTCTATTTCAAGCATCTTATGTTTAGGAAAGATTTCAAAATAGTCTTGGGTGCCGGTAGTCATATCCTCTGCTGTTGAATTCCTGGCATTCATATTGATAGTTACCGGTCGCCAGCTATCGCTCTTCATTTCAGTATTAATATTTATAACCGTCTCTCCTTGTTCGCCTAAATTAATACTGGAATCCATAGTTGTATATTCTACAGTGCCGCTATAACCGTTGTAATATGTTCCATACTTAATCTCTAAATTTGGAACAGGATAGCCATCAAAGAAATTAGCATTTAATTTATAATTTATACTTTCTCCGCTGTAGACAAATTCTTTATTAAATTCACCATTCAAAGTATACAAGGGTTTTGTATATTCACCTATTGAAATATATTTAGTTGAAATTTTTATGTCATTATCATATACATTGATTGTGCAACCTTGTGAAGTGATATTTTTTATACTGAATTCTGTTTGATATGTTCCTATGTTTGTTAAGTCAACAGTCTTACTGTCAAGTATTAAATCAGTGTCAGTTTCCACCAACTCAATTTTAACTTGATTAATTGACTTATCATCCTTGTGTCTTGCAAATCCCCACGCATTAATTGTATCCGTTGGCAAATAAACAGGCCTGTCTGTATCAATATATCTTAGGTACTTGTATGATTCATTTTGACTTCTGTAATAATAATCATAGAAATAAAAGCTCTCTGTATAAATAAAATCAGTGTAGCCTTTTGCTTCAACCCTCATGGAAATTGTTTTATCATTATAAACAGATGTATCCTTATCAATGACCATCATTCCATCATTATCTGTAAAACCTAAATGCTCACCATTAACAACAACCGCTGCATCTACAATGCCCTTACTATCCTTTCCATCTGCTACAAATACTAAAATCTGATTGTCAAAGAAAGCATTGTAAATCAACATATCGTTTATTTGTAAAAAGTGATATTTTTTTTCATCACTTCCATCTCTGTTAAACTCTAATAAATAATAACCTTTGGTCAATTCCTTAGGAAGTTCAAATAAAACCTTGGGATTATTATATTTATAAACAACATTTGGCTTTTGTTTTATAGTATTTATATTAACTAAACCTTCTATATCTTCAACACCATTCTTATCACTTAAAAATTTGCCGGTATCTGCATAGTCCATGATATTATTTGCAAAAGCTGCTGAGCTATTATATTGATAAATTTTGATGTTGTATTCAATGTTTTCATCTTGATCATTTGTGTATGCTTCAATTATTTTTGCATTATTTTCATATATATTAGTCAATGGGCTGTCAAAATATATTTCAGAATATTTCTGCAATTTTGTGTTAAAGGTAAAAGTATAGTCTTCCTCTAATTTTTGTTCACTATCCTTCAATCCAAATCCCTTTTTAATAGTTACTGTATAATTTACATCTTCCTCTAATTTATCAGGAATAAAAATAGCAGTATTGTCCTTATAAATGAACTTTCCTTCTACATTGGGTTTAATTTCAAAGAAATCATCCATTTCATCTAGATTGCTAAGTGTAAAATACATCTCTATTCCTGAATTAGCAGGTACGAAACTGCTGTCGTTTCCAGGTATTGTACTTGTTACTTCGAACTTTTTCTTTGTTTGAAATGCCCATGAATATTCATATTCTTCATCATCAATCTTTACTTGATATATTTTATCATTTTCTAAATTTGTTAGTGGAATTATATTATGTATAGTTGCTGAAATTTTTTCTATTTTGTATTCTTGACTGGGAATTATTTGTAAGTTATCTTTGATGAAATTATCATTAATTTCTTCCTGTGAAGTTAACTGAAAAACCGTAGATTTATCAATTCCCTGTTTGTCAGAGTTAAGTGCTGTTAATTCAAATTTATCTTCTTTATTCTCAATAGGTGAAGTATTTATATCAGGTACTACGTCTGCAGGCTTATTACATGATGTTAAAATTAGACACATCATTAAAATGCATGAAAGTATTCTTTTTTTCATATTCCCTCCCATATTTGTTGAATTTATTGACATACATTATTGTAACATATATTATTTTTCAATTCAATTAACAAATAGATTTACTATCAAGCGTCTTGTAGTGGTAAAATACTATAGTTTTTAGATGTTTTTACAAACAATATATTGAAATAGTTTTTACTGCATAATATAATCGACATAGTCAATTTGAATTTTATGAACTAGGATGTGAAATAATGATAGCAATTAAAGGCAGACGCAAATGCAATAACTGTGGAAAGAAATACTATTATACATATGCAAAAGGTGAGGATGCTCAAAAGAAAGTTAAATTTAAAGGCAAGGATGAAAATGCAAGTGAATGTACGAGTGTTAAAGTGCTTACTGCCTACAATTATGAGGTTACAGTCAGTTGCCCTGAATGTGGATTTGAAGAAACTTTTATTTATACCGATTAAGGACAATCTGGGGACGGACCTTGCAGTGCAGCGATTCTTTGCACTGCAAGGTCCGTCCCCAGAGTGTCCGTCCCCAGAGTGTCTAAAATTCCTCGGCTTAGCCTCGGAATGACAAAGAATAGGGAACGGCAATGCCGTTTCCTATTCCATTGTTATCCTATTTTTTATAAAAGTACATTGTCATCATCAAAAACCTTGTTCTTTATTTTGCTGAACTTTTCAAGCACATCTTGTACTGAAAGCTCTTTTCTTTCTTTGCCTGCTATGTCAATAGCGACAGTACCTGAGTCCATCATTATAGTCCTTGTTCCCAAAGCTAAAGCTGATGTAATATTATGTGTAATCATAAGAGTTGTAATATTATTTTCACTTATTATTTTATTTGTAAGCTCTAGAACTGATTTGGCACTTAATGGGTCCAGAGCTGCAGTATGCTCATCTAACAATAGTAAATTTGGTTTAACTAAGGTAGACATAACAAGTGTTACAGCCTGCCTTTGACCTCCTGACAAAAGTCCGATTTTTGTATTCATCCTGTCTTCAAGACCTAGGTTTAATGAAGCTAAGCGCTCCCGTATATAGTTTTTTTCCTTTTTTGAAGGAACACAAAGAACATTTTTCTTAATACTTCTCATGTATGCAATTAATAAGTTTTCACCTACAGTTAAGTGTGGAGCTGTACCTTTCATTGGATCTTGAAATATTCGTCCGATAAAGGATGCCCTTTTATGTTCAGGCATATAGGTAATGTTATGCCCCTCAAGCTCTACATAGCCTGTATCGCAAATCAAACTCCCTGATATAATATTGAAAAGCGTTGATTTACCTGCACCATTGCCTCCAATAATAGTTACAAATTCACCTTCTGAGACATTTAAGCTTAAATTATTTAATGCCTTGTGCTCATCAGGAGTATCTTTATTAAACACCTTATTTACTGATTCAATCTTTAACATTACACTCACTCCCTCCTCATTTTATTGATTCCCATTTTCTTTTTGATATTTGGAAATGAAAGAGCTATTATAACAACTAATGATGATATTAATTTCAAATAAGAAGGAGGGAAGTTTGTAGTCAATATTAATGCGATAATGAATCTATAAATTACAGAGCCAATTATTACTGAAATAAGTCCCAATGTAATATTTTTGTTTTTAATTATAACGCTTCCTATGATTATTGATGCAAAGCTTATTACAACCATGCCTGCACCCATGTTTACATCCGCTGACTGCTGCATTTGAGCAACCAATGCACCTGACAGGGCAACTATTGCATTAGATAATGCAAAACCTACTATTTTAACAAAATCTGTATCAATTGAAGAAGCTCTGCACATGTCTTCATTGTCACCTGTTGCTCTAATGGACAATCCCAGCTGAGTTCTGAAAAACCAATTTAATATAATAAATACAAAAGCTATTATTATCAATAATGCTAAAATCCTGTATGCTTTATTTTGAAAAATTGCTTCAGCAAAAGAAAATATGCTTTCTTTATTCAATAAAGGTATGTTTGCCTTGTTGTCCATAACCATTAGATTGATGGAATACAAGCCTGTCATAGTTAATATTCCTGCTAGTATGGGCTGTATGCCCATTTTGGTCTGCAGGTATGCAGTAATTGTCCCTGCAATAGCCCCTGCTGCTATAGCCAACAATAAACCCAGTATAGGCTTATCATTAAATGTAAAAATAGCAGAAACAGCAGCTCCCAATACAAAGCTTCCGTCAACTGTCAAATCTGCCACATTTAATATTCTAAAAGAAATATATGTTCCAAATGCCAAGAGCGAATAAACAAGACCTAATTCAATTGCTCCTATAAATGCTGTTAAACTCATTTTTTAACATCCTGCCTCTAAATTATTTTCAAAGAGGAACAGCCTGGCTGTTCCTACTTTATCTATTACAGCATAATTTATTAATTATTCCATTTTCTGAAATTCTTTAAGCTCTTCTTCTGTTAAGTTAACCCCGATTTTTTCTGCAGTTGTTGTATTAATAATTTTTGAATATTCTTTCAATGTTTCAACAGGAATATTAGATATTTGCTCACCATCTATAACTTTTTTAACCATATCTGCCACCTGTCTTCCAAGGATAGTGTAGTCAACTCCAACTGTTGCAAATCCGCCGTCACCTACCATTGAGTCTGCTCCTGTATATACTGCAATACCTGCATTTATAGCTTCAGCAGAAAGCACTGGCATTGCCGAAGCTACTGTATTGTCAGTAGGTGTAAATATGGCATCTGCCTTACCAACCAATGTTTGTGCAGCCTGTAGCAATTCGCTTGAATTTGTGATTGTTGCTTCAACATATTTTATTTCTTTACTATCTAGATACTCTTTAGCTTTTTCTATAGCAGCTACTGAATTAACTTCTCCGCTGTTATAAACAAATCCAAATGTTTTTATTTCTGGCGTCAATTCAAATGCTAAATCAAATATTTGTTTTACGTCAATTGCATCAGAAACACCTGTTACATTTGCTTCAGGTTTATTTACATCCTTAACCAAACCTGCTTCTACAGGATAGCTTGCAGCTGCAAATATTACAGGTATTTCTTTAGTTGCTGCTGCCGCACTTTGTGCAGCTCCCGTTCCAATAGGCACTATAACATCCATTTCATCTCCCACAAATTGGGAAATAATAGTGTTTATGTTAGATGGGTCGCCTTGGGCATCCTTGTAAGTTATTTCAACTTTGTCCTTCAAACCTTGTTCTTCTAAGCCCTTTATTATATATTCCCTGATTTGATTCAGAGACGGATGCTCAACTGGTTGAATTATTCCTATTTTAATTTTTTCATTGCTTGTTTCTTGTGCAGCTTGATTCATTGAATCTGATGGTTCTGACGGTTCTACTTGTTTTGGCTTCGCACTTGTAGCACATCCTGTTAATAATGCAAATACCATTGCCATGATTGTGATGATTGATAATAATTTTTTCATTTCGTTCTCCTTTTATGTTTTATTATTATACAAAAACGCCGTCTCATTCACAAATTTATAAGCTGCATATCAGTCCCATAAATTGATTATTCATTGCGATTATGGCATACAAAAAGCCCGCCCTTATAAAAGGACAGGCATAAATTCCTGCGGTACCACCTTAATTGACTGAAAATTCAATCCGCTTTAACAAAAATGCTAACACATTTTCTGCCTTGTAACGTAGGCATACGTTTCAGATACTTGAGGTTCACTCTTTCACTTCACCCTCGGCGATCCATTTGTCTGTACTGCGTTCTGCAAGGCTCTCATCTTCCCCTGCTCTCTGTAAGTGCACATATCAGTTTTATCTTCGCTTCAACGGTTTGTTTTTGTATTATTGTTTAGGATTCTATCACTTGGTTTTTTGTTTGTCAATAATTAATTTTTAATTTTTTTGTATTTTTTTACGTATTTCATTAATACATCTTTATTGTTTTCCAACTTTTCTTCAATGACCAAACATAAAATATCATTCAAAATTGAACCCAAAATTATTCCCTTGGAAAATCCTTCTCTTATTAAATCCTCTCCATTAATTGCCAGCATTTTTAAGTTATAGCATTCTTTATGCATTACAATATTGTTTAATATATCTTCAACATTTTTTATATTAATGAGTTCTTCCTTAAATTTTTCTTTTTGTGTTTTGTAAATAGCAGTCTTACATTTTATCAAATTTATATAATTATCATTACCAATTATGTTTAACTGTTTCTTTATATTTATTTTATCGGGAATTATTTTAATATCCTTGTTTGAAACTATTGAATTAACCTTTTTTGTGGTGGTACCGTCGTATTTAAGATTTTTTAATATATTTTCTGCATTATTTGTTTTATGCAGAAGCAATGCAAGTCTCAATACCAAATCATCAGCATAATATAATGTATTTAAAATGCTTTCCCAAATTTCCCCATTATAGCTTACAACTTCAGGTATAAACACTTCTATTACATCCTTGTATTTGCTCATAATATTGTGAAAATTGCTGCCCATTAACAGCTTGCTGAATTCATTGGATATTCTCTCTTTAGAAATATTGTTTAAAAGATATTTATTTTTGTGTATGCTTGATGAAGTGTTTATATCAATATTAAATTGCAGCACAGAAGCAAAACGAAGTGCTCTTAAAATTCTAAGGCCATCTTCATTAAACCTTTCATCTGGCTCTCCCACACATTTTATTATTTTATTTTCAATATCATCAATTCCTCCAAACAAATCAACTATGCCGCCTTTATTGTAAGCAAGAGCATTGATGGTGAAATCCCTTCTTCTTAAATCATTACTAACATTATTTGTAAAAAGCACCGAATCAGGGCGCCTGTTGTCTGTATACTTGCCGTCAATTCTGTAAGTGGTAATTTCAAGCTGCATCTTTCCTATTAAAACAGTGACTGTACCATGTTTAAGCCCAGTATTTATTATTCTGAAATTTTGAAAGCAATCACTTATCTCGTCAGGTTTTGCTGATGTGGTAATATCCCAGTCATTTGGCACAGCACCAAGCAAGCTGTCTCTTACGCAGCCACCTACTATATATGCTTCAAAATTGTTTTTGTTTAAAATGCTTAATGCTGTTTCAACTTCACTTGGAATATTTATATTAATGTTCATTACTCTATAATCCCTTTTATTCTTTTACTTAATTATAACCTTTATTTATTTGAATACAAGAAAAAAGTGAGAATCCTCTTACTATCAGACACAGTATCATTCCCCTCACTCAAATCGACTTTATATCAAGTTTTTATTATACATATATTACTATTTTATCATTAAATTACTAAAAGTCAAAGTGAGAATTTAACATTACAAAGATTTATCCACAGAACTGTTGTCTTTTTCATAAATTAATCCACAAATTACTGATGTTAGTGGAGATACTAAAACAAGCCCCAAACAACCCACAAATGTATGGAGTATTTCCGCTGCAATTGTCTTGGAATTTAAAATATTCATCATCGGTGTGCCCTGTGCCATGTATACCATCATGACAGTTATATAGCTTCCCATGTAGGCAAGTAGTAGTGTAGTAGTTTGACTTCCAACTACGGATTTTCCAATGTTAAGTCCTGATTTTACCAGTTCAACCTTAGTAACATTTGGATTGTTATTGACAATCTCTTCAAGTGCTGATGAAATATCTATTGCTAAATCGAGTATTGCACCTGAGCTGGCAAGGTATATCCCTGCTTGAAAAATAGTAGTTAAATCAAGATTCATATATCCTGCATACAGAAGTGATTCTGCTCCTTCCATTACTGCTCCGTGTATATTAAATAAATTCCCAAAGACAATTGCAAGAATACATGTAACTAAAGAACAAATTACAGAACTTATAATGGCTGCATATGCCTTTTTAGAAAAGCCTGCCACTAAAAGAAGTGTCACAATTGTAAGTACATTTCCTACTATCAGTGCAACTATTAATGGATTGTAACCATTAAGCATTGCAGGTATTAAAATTTTCCAGATACTCAGCAGTGCAAATGCAAAGGAAAGCAATGTGCGAACTCCAGTAAATCCAGAAAATATAATTATAACAACAGCAAAGACCCCAATTAAAAATATTTCCTTATCTACACGATAATGATCTATCATATTAGCAAAGTTAATATTGTTATTTTCATCAAATCCGATTAATACCCAAGCTGTATCTCCTTCTTTGAAAACCTTATCAAAAGATAACCTGCCAGTAAGCATATTATTTGCCTCAATTTGTTCTCCCTTATGCGAGCCTGTCTCTATTTCAATCAGGGTACTTTGATCACCTAATTTAAAAATTCCTGAGGTATGTATACCAATGTTATTGACAGATATAACTTTAGCTCGAACTCCTTCAGTAAATCTATATTCTTGCTTTTGAAATCCTGTAGGCAATACAATGAGGATTGCTACTACTATCAATAAGGTTGCAATAAATGCAACTTCTTTTCTATTAACATTCTTAAACATCATTAAATATTACTCCTTCATTTAAATAAGGCTGGAATAATTTCCAGCCATTAAATACATTGTATTAAAATGCATATTAACTATTTAAGTTTTGTAGCTTCTACTAATTTATCATACACTTCTGTATTGTCATATGCACCAGTAAATAACTCTGATCTAGCGCCTGTTGCATATACAGGAACTGGTACTCCTGTATGAGAATATGATGTCCAGCCAATACCTGCTTTGTTATTTAATATATGAGTTAATGTTACTGAAAGTGGATTATAACCACCATATAGTAAAGCTGTTTCTTCATTTTTAGTAGGTTCTTCTTTCATTGTTTCAGCAAATGCTGTTTCTAATCTAGCTACTTCGCTGTCTGAAAGCTCAAGAGCCATATATGTTTTAGCAGCTACATTATCTTTAGCTTCAGCATCGGTAAATTCGTTCTTTAATCCAAAGTTTTCAGTTATAGCTGGCATTACATCAGCAAATTTTAATTCTGGCTTTGCTTCAATCATATCATCTACTAATTCATCAAATGCTACATAAGACATCTTTTGGTTTTCTAAAATGCTGAATGCTGTATCATATCCAGTTGTTGCTTGTCCTATAGTCATACCACCTGTTTCATGGTCACCTGTTACGATTATTAATGTATCCTTAGGATGTTTTTTACCAAAGTCTATAGCTACTTGTACAGCTTCTTCAAATGCTAAAACATCAGAGATATTTGCTTTTGCATCATTAGCATGACCTGCCCAGTCAATTTTACCTGATTCAGTCATCATGAAAAATCCTTTATTATTGTCAAGAACATCTATACCTTTTTTAACGAAATCTGCAAGAGTTAAGTCTCCCTTTTTGTTATCTATTGCATATGGCATAGCTCCACTATCTTGAGTAACAGGAGTCACTGCATATACCTTTCCTGATTTATTGTTAAGAGCTAATATATCATTTTTTGTATTTACTACTTTATATCCTTTTTCTTTCACCACTTCATATGCATCTTTTTGATCTTTGTTTTTTCCTGTTGCTTGATTTATAGAACCGCCACCAAAGTAATCAAATCCAGAATCAGCCATTTGCATAGCTATATCATAGTAATCATTTCTGGATGGTACATGTGCATAATAAGCTGCAGGTGTTGCATGGTTTATAGTTACTGTTGAAACAATACCAATTTTCATGCCTTTTTCTTCTTTTAATCTTTCAGCGATAGTCTTTGGAACATCTTTTCCATCAACGTTCTCTGCTTTATTTCCAGCTTTATTTCCTACCGGCCTTAATCCTAAAGTTCCGCTCCATGTTTTAAATCCTGATGAAAGTGAAGTTGCTGTAGATGCTGAGTCTGGTGCAAATGATGTAGCATCCTGAGTAGTTTGATATCCTACTGCTTCAAAATCCTGAAAGTTCATTTCATCTAAGTTAATATTGTTATGTTCATTAGTTCCACCATAAATCTGAGCTGAGTTAACTTGTACTGCTGACATGCCATCTCCAATAAACATAAATATGTACTTAGGAGTCCTTCTTGAATTTGATAAAGAGTAATTGATTGCATTGCTCTCTATTATGCTTTCTTTAGGTTGAGCATTTGCAGTAGCACAGCCTGTCACTATTCCTGCTATCATTGCTAATGATAGTAAACAAGATATAATTCTTTTCATTTTTTCCTCCGAATTAAAATTATTATTTACAAAGTAATAATAAATGGAAAAAATAAAATATAAAGCAACATGATGTAAAATATGAGTAATTTTTTGGTAATTTCTTGTGGGTAAAAAAGCTAAGCTGCCAAAATTGACAGCTTTAATTTTACTTATTATTATATTCCCATGTTTTGTCTTTTCTTCATTATGTGTGCTTCTATTCCATTAGCTGCTTCTACAGGGTCATCTCCTACAGCAACTTTTCCTCCAGTTAAGCTCTCAACATCTTCAGTAAGAAGTTTTACCAAATCGGGAGCACCGGTTATGAAAGGTGTAGGTGACAAATGTGTGTATGCTCCATATGCAACCGCAAACAATCCGTCAATGGTAGCCTTTTGTTCCATCCATTCAGGAGCTGTTACGGCAATTGGCAAATCAGAAATATCAGCATTTAGATGGTCAGCTAGTGCTGTAACCAACATCGAAATTCTTCCAGTGTCTGTACAAGTTCCAAAGCTTAATACAGGCGGAATTTCCAATGCCTTGCATACAGCCTTTAATCCATCTCCTGCCATCTCAACTGCATCCATATTGCACAGTCCCGCTACCTCCAATCCATGATTACCGCAGCCTCCTGCCACAACTAATATATTTTTCTTTATTAATTGTTTCGTTATATTAACTGTGTTCCAGTCATGTGGACCATTTCTTAGTGTTGCACAGTTTGCCAGAGCAACAACTCCTTTTATTTGTCCTTTTACTATAACGTCTACCAAAACATTTAAGTCGTTGTTGATTGCTTTTAAAACGGCTTCCGTAGAGAAGCCTGCAATTGCTTTAGTTTTGTGTTTTGGAACCATTGGTTTAATATTTCCGTGTCTTTTCTTGAAGTTTTCTATTGCTATGTTAATGCAGTTTTCTGCCATCTCATCAGCCTTAGCAGGATAATATGGCATTGCATGTTCCAATCCCGGAACTCCGATTATTGTGCTGACACTAATAAGTGCAACCTGATATTTTTCTGCATACTGGTCAATGGCAGGAGGCGAGCAGTTTTCTTCCATTACAAGGGCGTCAACTGTTCCAGTAGCTAGGAAAGGTTCAATAGCCAGCCAGTTGCCCATTAATCCAACAAATACCTCGTCAGTCTGGAATCTTTGAAGCATCTCTTGACCTGTTTCAATAGAACCTACAATATGAATTCCTTTAGCTCCAGCCTTTTTAGCCATTTCCTGATATTCTGGCTTTCTAGCCTTTTGTAGGCATGCAACACCAATCCAAGGCTGGTGACCGTTGAATGCAATATTTACATAATCAGGATCCATAATTCCCAAATCCACATCAACCTCATGAGGCATTGGAGTTCCAAACAAAATATCCTGCGTCATTTCCAAACCTATTTGAGCTGTATAAATAGTTGATAGTCCCAAGCGCAGAGCTTTCTTCGCCAGTGAAACATAGTCACCATCAACGTTTGTCAAGCAGCTTGCAATAGAGTTTTCAACCTCATGCTGCACGCCACAAGGATTAATGTGCAAATCCTTCCAAATTTGCTTTCTCTTTTTAGGAGCAAATGCTTCGACCATTACACTTTCCTCATCAGGTGTTACCTTCATTTCCTTATCAAGAAGCTCAGCTAACTGAATTGCCATTTGATTTGTTTCCTGGCTTGTGCTAATGCCTGTTTTTTCACACATCCATTTTAATTTTTCAACATCCGTAATTTTAAAGGGTGTTTTTCCTTCACCTGTTGCCTTTAAAGTTCTGAAGGCTTCATAGGCATGGTGTCCATATGTAGCTGCTCCCATTATGTTTCTTTGAAGAAGATTACGCATTGCCATTGCATCAGGACCAATACCGCATACACCCTTTGTAGCACCTGATTTTTCACTTATTCTGCAAGGGCCTTGAGTGCACAGCTGACAACTTATACCTTGAAGGCAATATTTACAGCGTATTTTTTCTTGCTCAGGCCATCTTGAAAATACGCTTGAAAGCCCATCTTCTCTTATTCTTTTAAGCATTTCTTCAACAGAATCGTGATAGCTTACACGACCTTCCATTCTTTCTAAAACTGTTTCAGACATATAATCCTCCATAAAAATTGTTATTATTTAGGATGACCACATGTAAAAATAAAATACTTAATCTCTCTGTATTTATTCAATCAAATCACTGATAAAAATATTTTTGGTAAATTGTTACAAGGTTTGACATTTGGGTATAGTTAATATATGATTTTAATGAAATAATTCAATAAGGGCTTTGCCCGTCATTCAACGATTTATATTATTTTTAAATAATGCATATTAGGGGGCGTATGTTTACAAATTTAATAAATACCGATAAAATAACTCAAAATAAATTTTATAGATTATCTGTAAGTGTGGGAATATTAGCATTAATTATCTTTATTGGTGTATTCGTTTATTTTACAGGTGGAACCTCTTCATTTGTACATTTAATGTATATTCCGATTTTTCTAACAGTTTTTTTATTTGGAATTAAGGCAGGTATTATTGCTTCAATCATAGCAGGATTAGCCCTTGGTCCTTACATGCCCTTAGTTGTAAATAGTGGCATCATGCAGGAAACACGTTCATGGGTCTTTCGAATTATTATGTTTATAATCATAGTAATTTTTGTAGGATTATTGCTAAGACATATTAAATCCATTAATGAATCAGAAAAAAGTAGAGCCTATATTGACATTATTACAGGTTACCCAAATTACAATAAATTTGTAGAAGATTTAAGCAAAATGATACTCGAGCAAAAGAATAATACATTGTCATTAATAATATTTGAATATAAAAACAGAGAAATGATTAACCAGTATGTAAATCATGAGGTCGGTAAAAAATCGTACATTAAATTAATAAATACAGCAGATAACTTTTTTAGCTCCTGTAATATTTATACTGTCAGCTCTAATAAATTCATAATAATAATCCCAAATCAGGATTACAATCATGCATACAATGTAGCTAATGAATTTGCTGACAAAACCAAGCAGCCCATATATGTGGATACTTTTCCTGTATCAATAATAATTCAAGGCGGAATTGTAAACTTTCCAATGCATGGCAACGAAATCAAAGAAATCATTTTAAAATTAGAAAAGGTACTTAGCCAAGCTTCTAAATTACAAAAAAATATCACTATATATGACAATAAATTAGAATTAGAAAGCATTAAGTATTACAACACCCTAGTTTCTCTATATTATTCATTGCAAAATGACATGTTTAAACTTGAATATCAGCCAAAAATAAATTTAACAAACAATGAAATAGTAGGCACAGAAGCTTTGCTCAGAATCAAAATTGATTCATACAAGGATCTTTCAATTGAACAGTTGATAAGCATTGCAGAAGAAGCGGGATTTATAGGTGAAATTACAAAATGGGTTATAGCCACCTCTGTAAAGCAAATAAAGGAGTGGCAAAAATCCGGAATAAACACAAAGGTTTCAATTAATTTATCTTCAATAGATTTAAATGATGACTCTTTAATTAATTATACGAAGAACTGTTTAAAAGATTATGGTGTCTACCCATACTTGCTAGAATTTGAACTTACTGAAAGATCAATAATAAAAGATGAACAAAATGTTTTATCTATGTTAAAGAAAATTAAAGAAGCAGGAATAAAGGTATCTTTGGACGACTACGGCTCAGGTCACAATTCCTTAAGCTACCTAGTCAATGACTTATTTCCTTTTGACTATATAAAAATAGACAAAATGTTTATAGATAATATAATTGAAGAACAAAACAAAGTATTAATTCAAGGAATAATTGAAACAGCACACGTCTTAAAAATTGGGGTCATTGCTGAGGGCGTTGAAACGGAAGAACAAGTAAATATATTAAATAAAATAGGCTGTGACATTATCCAAGGCTATTACTACAGCAAACCTCTACCGCCGGAAAATTTAATCGAATATATAAAAATTCACGCTTAAGGCGGCGTGAATTTTTAATTTAACAATACATTCTTTACTTCTGTACAATTGAGTGGTAGAGAATCACTTTTGAATAAATATAAATTATTATCTATCACAAAATCAACAAAATAACAATTAATTAGGATGAAATGTATTTTATTTGAAAAATTATTATATAAAAACTAAATTTAACATTGAAAATTGAACTAATATAAGATGTTTCAAGAAATTGCAGATATTTATTCATAAAATGCATTAAATATCTGCGAACACCTCTGAAAATGGATAATCATTTATATGTTCACTCAAATAGTCTTCACAGAACTCAGTCATTTTTTTAGTTGTATATTGCTCTAATGATATATTAGGTCTTTCAACTTTATATAAATCAGCTATGGATATTCTTTCCTTCATCATATTCTCAGCAACCTTAGCATATATGGAATCATTTGAAATGCTGCTTCCTATAATCGAATCTCTGATTATAACATCATTAACAACTTTCCAGTTAAAGCCTTCCTTATTGACTGTTATGTTTATGGTATTTTCCATTGTGTTGTTGATATTTCTGTTAACTATGTTAACAGCTAAGTCGTTCATGGCTTTTTCTAACTTCTTATTGTTGCCAGCAATACCAGAAAACCCATAGTTAAACATGAGCATTTCATAAATTATCTTTGCAGTATCCACACCTGTAATAGTCATTCCCACAAAGGCCTTATCCTTGGTATCATTTATCGTAATCGAGTTTATCTTGTAATCCATCCTGCTTAATAAAAGCTTCAATGCCTGTTCATCGCTTATAAAATCACTGAAATATCCTTCTTTGAATTGTTTATTGATTATAGCCCCCTCATAATTTTTTATTGCATTAAAAACCTCTGTTACCTCATCATAAACCTTTTGTTCAGTCTTATCATCATAGACAATGTCAGAAGTATTGTCAGTGCCTGGTAATTTCTCAGAATCTGAACATGCTGTTAGTATTGCTGTTGCTAAAATTAAAAATAATAATAATAATAATAACTTTTTCATATTATAACCTCAAAGTATTTATAAAGAAATATTACTTTAAATCATAATAAAAGTCAATAAAAATAGAAAATTGTAATGTTTCTTTAACACATTTAATTTTAAATCATACACTAAGCAGAGGTGAAAAATATGCAATCTTGTGAACTTGTTACCTACATAACCGCTCTCGCCTGTGCTATTTCAAAATGCTGTTCTGATGATGAATTAGCTGTATTATCTTCTGCGTTTAATCAATTAGGCGATACCCTTGCTACAATTGCCGCTCAAAATCAGATAAGCAACAAATATAACAGTGGGGAAGCACACTGATTAGTAAATAAAAAGAGACGTTTTTTAAGTTTAAACGCCTCTATTATTATAAGTTTTGGCGGAGAATGAGGGATTCGAACCCTCGATACAGTTTCCCGTATACACGCTTTCCAGGCGTGCTCCTTAAACCACTCGGACAACTCTCCAAAATGCTTTACAGCAAATGATATTATAACCTAAAATGATAGTTTGTGTCAATGGTTTTTTGAGGCAATGCTTTTTGGGGACGGTTCTTTTCGTTTCCAAAAAAGGAAACAAAAAGAACCGTCCCCAATATTTCCTTTATCTTTCGGTTCCGAAGAAGAACAATGCCAGACAGCCTTGACCTGTATGGGCGCCAATTACTGGTCCCACATAGTTTATTATAATCTCTTTCACATTTAATTTTTCTTTGATTAAACTTCCTAGGTACTCTGCATCCTCCAGGCAGTCAGCATGTGATATGAATACTGAGTTTTCTTGTGGGTTTATGCAAGTATCTTCCATGTGCTCAAGCAACGCATTAATTGACTTTTTACGTCCTCTGACATTGCTATGAGGTATCAGATGTCCAGCCTTGTCAACATGAAGAATTGGTTTAACGCCTAAGGCTGTTCCTATGGTTGCAGTCATTGCATTTATTCTGCCTCCGCGTTTAAGGTGATTTAAGTCATCAACTGTAAACCAGTGGCATAAATGTTGTATGTTGTCTAAAACCCATTGTTTAACTTCATCCAAGCTTTTGCCTTCTTGCTTCATTTTAGCTGCATAATAAACTAACATACCTTCCCCCAAGGATGCTGACAGTGTATCTATGCATTCAATTCTTGCTTCGCTGAACTTTTGCAACAATTCTTCTCTTGCAACTATGGATGAACCATATGTGCCGCTGAGTCCTGATGAGAAGCCTAAGTATAAAACATCATTTCCCTCTTGCAATAACGGTGTAAAATATTCTTCAAATGTCTTTGAATTTACAAGGGTTGTAGTTGACCTTTCGCCTTTTTTAATTCTGTCGTAAAAGGTTTTTATGTCCAAGTCTCTATGATCCGGATAGTTTAAATAGTTTTCATTTTCAAAACTATACCCCAATGGTACTACCGTTATTCCAAATTCATTAATAATATTTAATGTAAGATCTGCTGAAGAATCAGTTACTATAACAAAGTTTTTCATAATTTCAATTCCCTTCTAATAATAAATGCTTTACGTATTAAAATTATATTAACATAATGATTTTAGCAATTCAATACATAAAATTTCAGCAATTCAAAATTTATTTATATATTCACACAAATCACAAATTGTCCATGCAATTCATCATTATGTAATTTTTGTTTAAAATATCTTTTATTGGGTATTAATATAATAAGTTAATTACTTAATTAAAATAATAGATGTTCAATATATAGGAGGATTTAATAAATGACAAAAATAGCAGTTATATTAGGAAGCACAAAACCTGGAAGAAATGGAGAAGCAGTTGCAAAATGGGTTTATGAACTGGCTAAAAAGAGAACTGATGCAGAATTCGAACTTGTTGATGTGGCTGATTTCAATTTACCGCTTTATGATGAACCATATCCGGCAATGATGCAGCAATATACTAAGGAACATACAAAAAAATGGTCTCAAAAAATAAATGAATTTGATGGCTACATATTTGTAACCGCAGAATACAACCATAGTATTCCGGGAGCATTAAAAAATGCAATAGACTTTTTAAATATAGAATGGAAAAATAAAGCTACAGGATTTGTAAGCTATGGAAGCGCTGGGGGTGCAAGAGCAGTTGAGCACCTTAGATTGGTTGCAGCAGAGCTTCAGATGGCTGATGTAAGAGCTCAGGTAATGCTAAACTTGTTCACTGACTTTGTGAATATGAGCCAGTTCAAACCAGATCCAAGACACGAAGGTGAAGTAACCGAATTGTTGAATCAAGTAATATCATGGAGCAATGTTTTAAAAACGCTAAGATAAATTGTAGCCGGCTAATTAAGCCGGCTTGTTTTTTTGAAATTTTAAATATAATTCATAAATTTTATCTTTGCGTTTTTTCAATGAATTGATAATAGTAGGATCAAAATGGCTGCCGCTTCCCTCTATTATGTAATTGAAACTTTCATCAAATTCATATGCCTTTTTATAAGGTCTCTTGCTTGTAAGTGCATCAAAAACATCTGCAACTGCCACAATTCTCGCACTCAATGGAATATCATATCCCGACTTATTGTATGGATACCCTGAACCATCCCACCATTCATGATGTCCTTCAACAATTTCAATTCCCATTTTAAACATGCTGTATCTTTGTTTTGCAATATTGCTTTCAGCAGTTCGTAAGACTTCGGTTCCGTATGCAACATGTTTTTTCATTTCTTCAAATTCATCTGTTGTAAGCTTACCCGGTTTTAATAAAATACCGTCCTTCACTCCAACCTTGCCTATATCGTGCATAGGGCTGAATCTTTCAATTCCCTTTATAAATGAGACCGTCAATTGATCACAATATAAATTATCTTGAAGCAAAAATTCAGTTATTTTTACAGAATATGCGGTCATCCTATCCAAATGTTCTGCAGTGTCCTCATCTCTTGCTTCAGACATTTTAGTAAGTGCTAAAAGCGTTGAATAAAGCATTTCATCAATAAATATATTTTTATTAAGGCTAATTGCAATACTGTTAGCCAATGTTTTTAAAAATTCAATATGCTCATCTTTATAAATATCTCTTTGGACATTTGAAAAAAATATAATTCCAATAGGTCTGTCATTAACTGTTAATGGAAGTGTTATAGAAGATTTAATGCCTGCTTCTAATAAAATTTTATTATATTCAGCTTCCTTGTTTTTTGTGTATTCTTCCAAATCATTGATGACCCTAGGTGTTCCGTCTGTTACAATTCTTTCTAGGCTTGTCTTGCTTATTTCTGCACTTATTCCTGCAAGTTTTTTAGGCAAGTTGTTTAACACGGGATCTGAAACGCCGTAGGAAGCCTCCAATATTCTGCCATTATCCTTTAATAATGCTATCCCAATGTGAGAGTATGGGATAAATTCGGAAAATGTCAAATATATGTAGTTTAATATTCCTTCAAAGGATACATTCTTATTCATGTTTTCAATTAATTCTACTAATTTTTCAAGCTTGTTGAAGCCTAAATTTATTTCATCAATAACCGGTTGTAATTCTGCCTCAGCAATATAATTATAATTTATATTCAATTTTGTAACATTGCCCATTTTGCTTAACAATTTATTGATAGGTTCAGTTAAGTGCTTGTAGAAAATTTTTCCAGTATTATTCATGATTTTCCCTTTTGTTGAAATTTTTTTTATTATAACATATATTCGGATGAAAGTGAAGAATATTGAGATTAGCAAATAGATATAATGGTATAATAATATAAGGAACAAAATGAAAGGAAAAACGTCTAATAGTGAGAGGTGATTCTATGAGTAAAATTAAAGATTTTTTAAATAAAATGGCTACAAATTTAAAAACAACGTTGACCAGGTTTCCGATAGTCCTTTTGTTTTTAGCTTTTTTAACAGCAACAATGTTTTATACAATAGAAGATGACTTCCGCAATGAATCATTGCTGGGCAGACTGTTTTTTACAGGCATATTCGGAGCAATGGTGTCAACAGCTGTTCAGTTCATGTTGGAGAGATTTAAAAACCTTAAAAAATATGCTTTGCTGCTTCATGCTTTAACTATAGTCTTAGCTGTGGGGTATTACTATTTCATGACAAATGATGACATTTCTCAATTTATGGTTGTACATTTGTTTGTAATATCATTTGCTTTATTTGCGGCTTATTTATATATGCCTTCAGCCAAAAATAATGTTAATTTTGGCAACGTGGCACTAGCCCATTTTAAGGCAGCTTTTACAGCCATACTATATGGAGTTGTTTTATATCTTGGCTTTGTAGCCATATTTGGTGCTATAGACATATTGCTGTTTGGTATAGACACCAAAATTTATGCACATTTAGCAAATATAGCATTTGTATTTTTTACACCTGTTTATTATTTATCTCTCCTTCCTAAATTTAATTCAGAGGATGAATATGATATAAAGAGAAACGAGATATCCTATAATTATCCAAGGGTGTTGGAAATACTGGTTTCTTATATATTGATTCCATTAATTTCAATTTTTTCAGCAGTATTGATAGTATATTTCATAAAGATTTTAGCAACAGGCGTGTGGCCTGTTGGGCAAGTTGGGCCAATGGTATTGGGATATTCCGCAGCCGGATATTTCATCTATATATTAGGACATAATATAAATAATAGGTTTTCAATTTTATACAGAAAAGTCTTCCCAATAGTGCTGATACCTCTTGTTGCTATGCAGCTGGTGTCATCATATATAAGGGTGGATGCATACGGAATTACTGAATCAAGATACTATGTAATATTGTTTGGAATATTCTCCATTGTTTGTGCCTTGATGCTCATAATCAGCAAAAAGAAAAATGCGAATTCAATAGTTCTGTTATGTGCAATATTTGCATTGTTGTCAATAATTCCACCCGTTGATGCTTTTACAGTATCTAAGAACAGCCAAGTGGCACGTCTTGAAGAAATCTTGACAGAAAACAATATGTTAGTTGAAAACGAAATAGTCCCAAACAAAGATGTGTCAAAAGAAGATAAATATGAAATAACAAGCATATCAGATTATCTTGCAAGGATGGGTTATTTAAGAGATATTGAATGGTTCCCTGAAGAATATATATCTGATTCAGGTTATTACAGAAACTTTGAATGGATATATGGTTTCAATCCATATTATGATAGAAATTTACCGGGTGAAACTCCAAGATATGTATATGGAACACTAGATAACAACATAGGAATTGATGTTTCAGGTTATGATAAGTTCATTAAAATCAATATTTTTAACAGTATTAATCAAAATACAACTGTGAGCACATTTAACATTGATGATGAAAGATATATAATAGAGCAAAAGACAGATGATGTCGGTTATATAACATTGGCAATATCAGATGATTCAAATAATACTATAATTGAAATTCCTATGAAGGGTTTTATAAACAGATTATTTGAAAATGCCAATGAGCCAAAATCACTTATGTCACCTGATGAGCTTGCACTTGAAGAGCAAAACGAAAATATGAAAGTAAAAATTATAATAAATGATATAAGTGTAGACAAAACAAATGATGACACTATTTATATAAACGGTAGCTTGTTCTTGTTTGTAACGGTAACTAAATAAATTATAGGGCTGTTTCAAAATAGAAAATAAAATTCTATGAGAAACAGCCCTTTGATACGTTAAAATTATAAGTCAAATACTGTTCCCGGGTTTAAAATGTTATTTGGGTCAAAAAGTTTTTTGATACCCTTCATTAGATTAAGTTCACTTTCGCATTTCTGAAGTTTTAAATCATCTTTTCGAAGTTTCCCTATACCATGCTCACCGGTTATGGTTCCGTTGTATTTAAAACATGCTTCGAATATTTTTTCCTTAAGTTCTTCCGCATATGGAGGCATTTTACCATCCACAAGCACTATGTCGCTGTGAATATTGCCATCAGCAATGTGAGCTGTAATATTCGTAATTGTGTTGTACTGTTTAGCCAGCTCCTTAAGTTCCTTGAGGTATGCAGGAATATCTGCTACAGGAACTGCTGTATCAAATGAATGACCTATTTGATCCTTTATAAGTTCATAATGCTGACTTCTAATAAGCAAAAGTTCATCTTGTTCGCTTTTCTTTCCTGCAAACAATGTTTCATAGGAATTATTAGCTTCACATATTTCATTGATTTTTCTACATGTTTCGTAAAGCATGTTTTCAGTTTTTTCAGATAATATAATCATAAGGTCTGCGTTCCCCTTTTTTGCCTGCCATTCTGTTCCAAGCATTTTTGCAGTATCAACAAACAGGTGTTTATCCTGGTATTCAACAGCAAGGGGCATTACTCCGCTTTTTAATATATCCATAACTGATTTTGAAGCATCATCAAAGTTTTCAAAAGGAGCTATTATAGTTGCTGTATACTTATCCTTAGAGTAAAGCTTAAGTATTATCTTAGTAACAACAGCCAATGTACCTTCACTCCCTATAATAAGTTGCATAAGATTGTAGCCTGCGTTGTTTTTTATGAGTTTACCTCCAAATTCCATAATTTCTCCCGTTGGAAGCACAACCTCCATTCCCTGTATGTGTTTGCGCATGACACCGTGTCTAACGGCGCGGGCTCCTCCAGCATTTGTAACAGCCATACCTCCCATCTGCGCTCCCTCATCACCTGGATGAACAGGAAATCCTGCATTTTCATGCTTTTCAAGCTCTTCAAGCAAGTCAAAAAGCGTAACGCCTGCCTCAAGAACCGCAACCATATTGTTTTCATCTATTTCAATTATTTTATTCATTCTTTCAGTTGATAATATTATACTTTCTTTGATAGGCGTACAAGCTCCGCAAAGACCAGTTCCTCCGCCTCTTACTACTACAGTTAATTTGTTTTCATTAGCATACTTCATTATTATTGAAATTTCACTGGAATCCTTAGGTTTAACCACAATAGAATCTTCATTTGCCATAGGTCTTAACGCTCTTTCAATTTCATCATAATAGTATGCGCTTTTTTGCCTTGGATGTGTTATAACATAATCTTTTCCGACAATATCAATCATATTATTTATTATTTTCTGATTCATAATCCCTCCTAAGCCAAATCCCTGATTAATGCAGGTACAATCTCATATATATCGCCCACATATCCATAATTTGCTATCGAAAAAATTGGTGCAGAAGGATCAGAGTTTATCGCAATTATTATGTCAGATTCCTTCATGCCAGCAAGGTGCTGTGGTGCTCCTGATATACCACATGCAATGTAAACTCTAGGCTTCACTCTGTTGCCGCTATATCCAACCTGACGGGCACTGCTAACCATCCCGGCATCAACCAGTGCACGTGAAGCTCCCATGACTCCGCCTAGTTTTGAAGCAAGCTCTTCTATCATTTTAAGATCTTCTTTTTTTCTTATTCCTCGTCCTGCTGCAACAATAACTTCGGCTTCAGCAATGTTTGTGTTATCTTCACTAAATATTTTTAATATTTCAGATTTATCATAGGAAGAAAAATAAGGTTCTATTTCAATTATGTTTGTCTTTCTTGTTTCATCTATAGCTTCTTCAGAAAATTCCTTGTAGCGAACTGTTGCCATCTTTGGGAATGTGACAGTGTTTATATGAGCAAGTATGTTATCGCTGAAGGCAGGGCGTACTTGAATAAAATTTCCTTCACCATTAATTATTAAGTCAGTGCAGTCTGCAGTGAGGCCTGTTCTTAGGGCTGCTGCAATTCTTGGTGCCAACGAACGTCCGAATGTTGTAGCTCCAATAAGTACAATCTTTGGTTTGTGTTCAATTATAAATTTTACAATATTCTGCTTATAAAGATATTCTTCTGGCTCACTGAAAGATTCTGACTTCATGTAGTATACTGTTTCAGCACCTCTTTTATTAATCTCGCTTAAATCCAATCCGGATGGTCCAAGCAGCAAACACTCAATTGGTTCCTGGAGACTTTCTTTTAATTCTAAAGATTTATTTATAAGCTCATAGCATACTTTGTGTACAGAACTTCCTTCAAGCTCTGAAAGTATTAGTATTCCATTATATATGTCCATTGCATTACCTCTTCAAAAATACTTCTTTTTCAATTTTTTCTTTGAAAGATGTATAATCATCTTTAAATATCATACTTTCTCTTTTTGCCATCATTGGCACCTCTATTTTAGATACCTTGGTAGGAGAACCTTTGAAACCGGCATGTCCTTCGAAAAGAAAGCTTGATAAAGCGTCAAGATTCAACTTTTGTATCTCAATATCTAATGATTCCAATTTCCTGTTAACAGTAGGAAGTTTGGGCAAATTTATGTTTTTTGTAACTGATATTAAAGCAGGAAGCTTCATTCTCCTCTCTTGCTTTTTTCCGCATAAGTTTTCGATTAATACTGTTATTTCATTTTTATTCAAATTCTCTATTTTTTCAACGTAGTATGAATGAGGGATATTTAAAAATTCGGCTACCTCAGCTCCTACCTGAGCTGTGTCTCCGTCTACTGACTTTTCTCCACAAATTATCAAATCAAATTCTCCCATATATTTTATTGCAGCAGACAATGTCATAGCAGTGGCACAGGTGTCTGCCCCGCCAAATCTACGATCAGTCAACAATATTCCTTTATCAGCACCTCGAGCATATGCATCTCGTAATGACCTCTCTGCTTTAGATAGTCCCATGGTCATGACTGTTACTTCAGCACCATAAATATTTTTTATATCCACTGCGGTCTGAAGTGCGTTAATGTCAAAGGGATTAATCTCAGATTCTGCTGAAGATCTATCTACAACCCCCTTCTCACAATCAAACTTAACTTTTGTCATGTCAGGAACTTCTTTTACAAGAATAAGAATTTTCATTTTCTACTCCTTTTATTCTTCTAAAAATTTTATTAATTAATTGTAATATGGACTTGTGGTCTTACCATTAAATTTATTATAACATATAAATATAACTACTGCAAGCAAACGTTGTTAAAATAATTGCAACATATTCATTGAAATATTTATTCAAATGATATAAAATTAAAAATAATAATATTTTAGGAGCAATCATGTTTGAAGCAATTGAAAATAAAAAAATATCACAAATAGTAATAGAGCAAATTCAAGGCATGATCATGAGGGGTGAACTAAAAAATGGTGATAAACTCCCTCCCGAAAGAGAACTTACGGAAACCTTGAACATAGGACGTCCTGCTTTAAGAGAAGCTTTAAAAGCTTTAGAAATTATTGGAGTTATAGAATGTCGCCACGGCCAAGGTAACTTTATTGTAAATAACATAGAATACAGCACGTTTAAACCTTTATCTCTCTCATTTAAACTGTCCAACGGAAATATTGAAGAAATATTGGAAATGAGACGAATGGTCGAAGATTATACTGTAAGACAAGCTGCTAAACTGGCAAACAAAAATGATGTGGACAAACTCTATGAAATTCACAATGCCATGATTAATGCAGATACAACAGAACAAAAATCTGCATTTGATAGAAAATTTCACTATGCAATAGCCAAAATAAGCAAAAACATGCTAATAAACAGCCTTCTGGAAAGCACCTCATATTTATCAGACAGCTTTATCAACAGGGCAGTTATAATTTCCTTTTTTGGTGAAGACTCCATAGATAATATATATAACGAACATCTTGAAATAATAAAGGCTATTGAAAGCAAGAATCCTACCGAAGCTGCTGTAAAAATGCACATTCATTTGAACAATATTAATATTTACATGCTGAAAGAAAAAGGCGATTACCTATGAATCGCCTTTTTTAATTATGCTTCTAATTATGCAATTCCTAAAAGGTTTGTAAACAGTACAATTATAGGAAGAGATATTATTGTCTTTTCCAAGAAAATTGCAAGCAATCCCTTAAAATCAACAGGCATTTTTGAAGTCAATATTAAAGTACCTACTTCCGTCATATAAATAATCTGAACAAGGGACAAAATTCCTATTACAAATCTGGTCTTCAATGAAACAATATTAGCTGCAAGAACAGCAGGAAGGAACATATCTACAAAACCTACTATTGTAGCAGGAGCTGCAGCAAAAGCCTCTTCCAATCCCAGTATTTGCAAATAATATCCGAAAGGAATAGACAACCAATCAAATATAGGTGTGTATGTTGCTACTATACATGCAATTGTTCCAAATGACATTACAAGAGGTGTCAACTGAAATACGATTCCAAGAAACATGTCTATTCCTTTGTATATAACCTGTGAAAAGTTAGGACCCTTTGCTGCTCTTTCTACTCCAAGCTGCAAAGCCCATTGATGTTTTGTTATACCCTCAGGTTCAATTTCATTTACCTGCTTCCCTACAGGTGCATAATATTCATCAGGATACCTGCTCAAAGGCGGAATTCTTGTCATTATTACAACGCTCAATATTCCTGTAATAGATAGTATAGCATAGAAAGGAATAAAAAGATGATCAACCTTTAACATAGCAGCAATAACCAAACAAAATGGCAGTGACACTGCTGAGAAACATGAAGCAATGGTAATTGCTTCTCTTGCTGTGTAATAACCTTGGTTGTATTGGGTTGTAGTGAGAACTACCCCAACATTGCAGTTACCAACCCATGAGGCAAGCAGGTCTATGGCTGATCTTCCCGGAAGTCTGAATAAAGGCTGAGTGAAGTTTCTTACCAGCGTTCCGGTATAGTCCATTATTCCGAAGTCCATCAATAGGGGTATTAAGAATGATGCAGCAAAGAACCAAGCAACAAGTGTTTCAAGAAGTGAAAGCATTGTTCCTCCTGTATTGCCTGAAATAATGTATTCTGGTCCTGTTTGAGTATAAACCATTGTCACAACCACAGCTCCTATAATTTTAAATACAAGATACATAGGGCTGGATACAAAGAGTTTTGACAAAAGTTTATTTTCCAATATAGCTTTTGGTTTAAATATTGAAGTAAAAGCTGTAAGTATTGCTGATGTTAAAATAAATATTAAAAGTAGTGTTGGTGCTGCAGGCTTGATAAAATTAGCAAGCCACTCAGATATAATACCTATTGGTATGTTTATAGAACCCTTCCAAGGTATGGGGAAAAGGAAAATAAACACACCCAGCGCTGAAGGTATTGCAAATCTGCTTATTTCTTTACTGCTGAATTTTTTTACGACGTTATTATCCATATTTGACCTCTCTTTTCTATATAAATATTTTCATATTTTGGATTCTGTCAAATGCTTCTTTGAGTCTGTCTATTCCTACTGTGCATGCTATCCTAATATATCCCTCACCACAATCACCAAATGCATTGCCTGGAATTGTTAGAACATGGGCTTCTCTAAGAATCAAATCGCTAACTGCCGCTGATGATAGACCGGTTTTCTTTATGTTTACAAATAAATAGAATGTACCTTTCGGTTTTAGCACTGACAGTCTTGGTATATTATTGATTCTTTCTGCAGCATAGAATACCCTATCCCTATATTCTTTTAACATCGAAGTCTGTATTAAGTTTCTGTTTCTTAAAGCATATATAGCACCCCGTTGAGATATTGAAGGAGAAGTAAATACAACATTTTCATTAATTTGCTGTATCACATTTATTATGTAATTTGGTGCTATAATATTACCTATACGCCACCCTGTCATTGTATAATTTTTTGAAAAACTGTTTATTATAATAGTTCTTTTTTTCATACCTTCAATTGAAGCAATCGGGATAAAAGGTTCATTAAAACTAAAATCTGTGTAAATATCATCAGAAATAACTATTAGGTCATGTTTTACAGCAATGTCTCTTATGTTTTCTAAAGTTTCTTTGGATAATATATTGCCTGTTGGATTGCTTGGAGAATTAATAATTAGAGCTTTTGTTCTTTCAGTTATTAGATCCTCAAGTCTTTCTGTGCTAATCTGAAAATCTTCTTCTTCATATGTGTTCAATGGAACAGGTATTCCTCTAGCCAGCTCCACCTGCTGAGGATATGGTGTGAAGTAAGGAGCTTGAAGAATAACTTCATCTCCATCATCAAGTATTGCCTCAAGCGCAAGAAACATTGCCAAGCAACCGCTAGTTGTGATAAATATTTCTTCATCTAAAACTGGTAAATCGTATTCCTCCTGGTAAAACTTAATTATTTCGCTTCTTAATTCAGGATCACCCCTAAAATCTGTGTACTTAGTATGCCCTGCCTTTGCATCCTTGAATGCATTGTCAATTATTATGTCATGAGTAATCAAATCGGGATCACCGAGGCTTAAATTAATCACATCATCGTAATTTTTAGCCAATTCATCAACTTGACCCATTGGAGTCGACTTGTCTTTCCAATATCTTTTCGATATAAACTTGTTTTTCATACCATACCTCCTTCAAAAAGTTATCTTAAGGTCTGACCACTAATTAATTTATTATAATTATACTATAAAAAAATAATTATGCAAGAGTTTTTTTATTAAATTTTATATTTCTTTCCAATAATTATAGCATTGGGTAAACTATATAATTGTCAAAAAAAGGAGACCTTTTCGAGTCTCCATTATATTTTAGTCTATAGCAACTACTGCACCCTTGTAAGTGTCATTGATGTATGTTTTTATTTCTGCACTCTTCAATGCATCTATTAAAGCTTTAATGTCTTCTCTGCTTTCATTTCCTTCTTTTACAACTAGGATGTTGGCATAAACCTGAGCTGCTTCTGAATCCTGTTCTTCTTTGGCAACTGCATCTGCAACGTTTAATCCTGCGCTAAGAGCATAGTTTCCGTTTAATACCACGAAGTCAACTTCGCCTATAACTCTTGAAACCTGTGCTGCTTCTAATTCAACTATTTCTATGTTGTGAGGATTTTCAGCTATATCATTTTTTGTAGCAGCAAGTCCTGCACCTTCTTTTATTTTGATTAAACCGTTAGCTTCAAGAAGTAACAAAGCTCTTGCTTCGTTGGTTGTATCATTTGGTACTGCTATTGAAGCTCCATCTGGTATGTTAGCTAAATCTGATGATTTACCTGCATAAACTCCTAGTGGTTCATAGTGAACAGGTGCTACTGAAACTAATTTAGTTCCTTTTTCTTGATTGAAGTTATCTAAGTATGGCTTGTGTTGGAAGAAGTTTGCATCAATATCTCCTGCATCAACTACCAGGTTTGGCTGCACGTAATCTGTAAATTCAACAACCTCTAATTCATATCCTTTTTCTGCTAATGTGTCTTTCACTTGAGCTAATATTTCTGCATGTGGTGTTGGTGAAGCTGCCACAATTATCTTTCCTTTTGATTCTGTTTCTTTTGGTTGCTCTGCTGCAGGTGTTTGTTCAGCTGGTTTTTCAGCTGGTTTTTGTTCATTGTTTTGGCAACCTGCAAATACTGTTAATGACAATGCTAATACTAATATCAATGTAAATAATTTTTTTAAATTTTTCATGGCTTTCTCCTTTATATGTCCTATTTATTTTTTTTATAATATGATTTTTCGCTAAAATATATCTTTATGTCATTCTGAACGCAGTGAAGAATCTCTGAAACATTCAGATTATGAGATTCTTCGCTAACGCTCAGAATGACAAATCATTTAAATTGCACTTTTTGAGTTTTATTTTTATCTATTTTAAAAGTATCCTTGCTAGCTGGGATACCGATATTTTTTATTCTAATTTTTATATTGTTCTTTTATCTGTCTTTGTTGCAATTTTCATTCCTATCATTTGAAGCACCTGCACCAATATTACCAACAAAATTACGGTCAAAAGCATTATATCGTATTGATATCTGTTATATCCGTATCTTATGGCAATATCTCCAAGCCCTCCGCCTCCAACTGCTCCTGCCATTGCAGAATAGCTTAAGATTGTTCCTATAGCAATTGTCGCGCCAACAATTAAGGAAGTCTTAGCTTCAGGTATCAATACCTTGAATACTATTATTGAAAGTGAAGCTCCCATGCTTTGAGCTGCTTCCACAACTCCTTGATCAACCTCTTGAAGAGAGGATTCTATCAATCTTGCTATAAATGGTGTTGATGCAATTACCAGTGGCACTATTGTTGCAGTTGAACCATAACTTTTGCCGGCTATCAATACAGTTAAAGGTATTACTGCAATCAACAATATTAAAAATGGTACTGAACGCCCGATATTTACTACAACATCTAATAATCTATTTATAAATCCCATAGGATGCAAACCGTCTTTTTTTGTTATTACTAATGCAATTCCAATTGGAAAGGCAAACAAATATGCAAAGATAGTTGACACAAAGGTCATGTACAATGTATCTATAGTTCCCTCCAAAAGCATTAAAACTGTACTATTCGTTAACATAACCAATCAACTCCTCTACATTAACATGCTTGTTCTTCAGATAATTTATTATTTTATCTCCAAGCAGCTCATCCTCCGGCAGCTGCAAAACCATCTGCCCGTATGCCTGTCCCTTAATATCCTTTGTATCCGCAAAAAGTATGTTGACCTGAGCCCTGCAATCTAAAACCATATTAGCTATTACTGGCTCAAAGGATGATTTGCCGTCAAATACTATGCGTATGCATCTTTTGCCTGTCATTTCCTTTACAGCAGCATCGCTGTTGCTGTGGTATACAAGCTTCTTGGCTGCCTCGGTCTTTGGGTTTGAAAATACTTCTTCAACCTTGCCGTCTTCAGCCAATGTTCCGTTGTCTATAATTGCAACTGAGTCACAAATTTCTTCAACAACGGACATTTCATGTGTGATTATTACGATTGTTATACCAAGTTTTTTATTTATGTCCTTCAACAGCTCCAGTATGGAACGGGTTGTTGTTGGATCCAATGCGCTTGTTGCCTCGTCGCAAAGAAGAATTTCAGGATTTGTTGACAATGCCCTTGCTATAGCAACCCTTTGTTTTTGTCCACCACTTAATTGTGATGGATATGATTTTCTTTTATTTGAAAGACCAACAAGCTCCAAAAGCTCAAAGACCCTTTTTCTTGCTTCATTCTTATTAATTCCGCTTATTTCCAATGGAAAGCATATGTTATCTTCAACATTTCTCTGCATCAAAAGATTAAACTGCTGAAATATCATTCCTATTTTTTGTCTTACATGTCTTAACTGTTTTTCATTTAACTTGGATAAATCCTTATCTCCAATGATGACAGTTCCCTTTGTGGGTTTTTCCAAAAAGTTTATGCATCTGACCAAGGTGCTTTTTCCTGCGCCGCTCATTCCGATAATACCGTAAATATCGCCTTTGTTGATATTCAAATTTATGTTGGAAAGAGCAGTTACCTTGCTGTTTTGACTAATGAATTCTTTCTCTAGGTTTTTAATTTGAATTAATGGAGTCGTCCCCATGATGTCCCTCCTTTACTTTGCTGCTAAATCCTTTACTACCTCACTGGCAATTATTAAACCAGCCACAGAAGGAACAAATGAAACACTGCCCGGTATTGCTCTTCTGTCTGTACATTTTCTTGCAGTACCCGGTGGGCAAACACAGTTATTTTTGCAGCTCAATTCATCATCTTCTATAGGTGTGATTGGCTGTTCCTTTGAATAAACAACCTTTAAATTTTTAATTCCGCGTTTCTTTAATTCGTGTCGCATTACCTTTGCCAAAGGGTCCATAGAGGTTTTATAAATGTCACAAACCTCAAGCATTGTAGGATTTAATTTATTTCCTGCTCCCATGCTGCTCATAATCGGTACATTTGCTGCCTTTGCTCTCACTATAAGTTCAAGCTTTGCTGTTACTGTGTCTATGGCATCAACAACATAATCATACTTGCTCAAATCAAATTCATCTGCATTCTCAGGCAAGTAAAATGTTGCATATGTTTCTACTTTGGCCTTAGGATTGATATCTAAAATCCTTTCAGCCATTACATCAACTTTTTTTCTGCCTATTGTTTTTCTTGTGGCAATTATTTGTCTGTTTATATTTGTAAGACACACCTTGTCATCATCAAAAATTGCAAACCCACCTACCCCGCTTCTAGCAAGAGCTTCAACCACATATCCGCCAACTCCGCCTATACCAAAAACAGCAACCGTTGAATTCTTTAATTTTTCCATTGCTTCTTTGCCTAATAAAAGCTGTGTTCTTTGAAATTCTTTTTGCATAATTACCTTTCTTAATCCTTTATTTAAAAATAACTTAGTATTCTTATATGTTTAGTATCAAAACATTCTATATTATAGCTTTATCTTTGTCAATAAATTTATTCGTTTCGGGTTAAGGCATCCAATTTTTGCACACATCAATCCATTCTTTGCATTTAGATGTTTTTTCTAACTCATCCAAAGCAAGTTCAATTGCAGAATTACCGCTACCGCATGCAGGAAACATGGTTTCAAATCTTTTCATTGAATCATCTAAATATACTTCTACATTGTCGGGAAGAGCAAAGGGGCAAACACCACCTATTGCATGACCCGTGAATTTTACTGTATCTTCAGGTGCTAGCATTCGTGCCTTAAAACCAAATTTTTCTTTAAACTTTTTATTATCTATTTTAGCATCTCCAGCTACTACTATCACCATAGCAGCTTCGTCCTTATAAAATGTCAGTGACTTTGCTATTCTTGCTTCCTCTGTTCCCAATGTTCTTGCTGCCAGCTCCACAGTAGCAGTTGATTCGTCCATTTCTAATATGTCCTGGTCTTTGCCGAATTGTTTTAAATATTCTCTAACTTTTTCTATAGACATTATTTCCTCCTTATATTCGCAGTCAAATTCACAAAACTTTCTGCTCCTAACGTCGCAAAATTTTGGAATTTGTGCGTTTGATCTACCATCCATTTGTTCTTCACTACTGTTCTAACAAATAGGGTTAAGTCATAAAAAAAACCTCTCAATTAGGAGAGGGTAATAAACTAACCGTCTCCTCATCTGCCAAAGATTGCTCTTTGCCGGACTTAGCACCTTTCAGTAAGCTGTAGGTTGCCGAGACTTCACAGGGCCGATCCCTCCGTCTCTCTTGATAAGAAGTATTTTCTTATTTAATTGTTTTTTATACTTTATACCAACAAAACATATTTGTCAACAATTATTTTATATTTTTTAATTAAAGAAACCTAATCTTATTCATTTTCACTGTTCATAATCAATACCCGTGTTTAGGAGTTAGCACCATAAATCTTTAGGAGCAAAATCAATATCAATACCTATAAAACGCCTATAAATAGGGCTTTTTTTATTGCAAAAAAAGCTTGCAAAAATATTCTTTATGTATTATAGTGATGGCGTTAGTGGTGTTAAAAAAAGGGAGGGTATTTTCATGGCATATTATTTAAAAAAGACAAAACTTAAAGGTCGCACCTATCTTTCTATCGATGAGAGCTTTTACAGTCACGATAAAAAAGGAACTGCTCATAAGTGCTATAAATCCTTGGGCTCAGTTGAGACTCATATTAAAAATGGTATCGCAGATCCGATTTCACATTTTCAAAAAGAAGTTGACGAACTAAACAAAACAAAGAAAGATTCTAGTGTAAGAAAAATATCAGACAAATCTCCAATTACATATTTAGGATATTTCCCTTTAAAGAACATCCTAAATAAACTTGAGATAAAAAAATACGTTGATTTTTTCAAACTTACAAATGATTTTGAATATGATCTTTTTGAGCTGCTTTCATCTCTTGTATATGCCAGAAGTGTTAATCCATGCAGTAAAAACAGAACCTTCCATGAAGTATTACCTAATCTTTATGATTCTTATGATTACTCATATGATCAGCTTCTTGATGGTTTGTCTTTTATTGGTGCCAACTATGAAAAATTTATAGAATTATTTACTGCCCAAGTTGGTGATACATATGGTGTTGATACTTCAAAAACTTATTTTGACTGCACAAACTTCTATTTTGAAATTGATAGAGAGGATGACTTCAGAAAGAAGGGACCAAGCAAAGAAAACAGAAAGGATCCCATAGTAGGACTTGGTCTGTTATTAGACAGTAATCAGATTCCTATAGGGATGAAGATGTACCCCGTTAATGAGTCTGAAAAACCTATACTTAAAGATGTAATCAACAATTTGAAAAAACAAAACAATATAACCGGAAAAACTATACATGTAGCAGACAAGGGTCTTAACTGTGCCCAAAACATAGCCTTTTCAAAAAAGAATGGCGATGGATATATATTTTCAAAAACTGTAAAGGGGCTTTCTGAAAAGGAAAAGGTGTGGGTTCTTCTTGATGAGGATTTTAAAGAAAAGAAAGACAAGAGCGGTAAAGTTTTATATACTTACAAATCATGTATAGATGAATTTCCATATGATATAGAGCATAATGGAAAAAAGGTTACCGTAAACCTTACAGAAAAAAGGTTCCTCACATATAACCCCACCCTTGCTGCAAAAAAGAGATACGAGATAAACAGAATGGTTGAAAAAGCAAAATCATTAACCTTATCACAAGCAAAGAAAAGTGATTATGGTGAAACAGGAAAGTATGTGAATTTTACTGATGGCAAAGGTAAAAAAGCAATCGTAGGAATCAATCAGGATGCTATCGATAAAGACCTGATGTTTGCAGGTTATAACCTTATGGTAACATCTGAAATTGAAATGACTGACGATGATATATATAGCACCTATCATAATCTTTGGCGAATAGAGGAATCATTTAAAATTATGAAATCTGAGCTTGATGCACATCCTATATTTGTTCAAAAGGAAGAAGCGATCAAGGGTCACTTTCTAATATGTTATCTCGCTGTGCTTTTAGAACGCATTTTTCAATTTAAGGTTCTTAAGAATACATACTCGACTTCAGATATTTTCAGTTTCATAAAAAATTTCAAAGTCACTAAAATTGATAGAAATTACATTAACACTACAACTTACTCTGATTTTATCAATGACTTTTCAAAGTTAACAGGGCTTCCTCTTGTGAATTATTTTCTGACTAAGACACAAATAAAATCAATGTTTAATCATAAAATATAAACAAATTTATACGCACTAAAAAGGCTGCTGCATCAAAACTAACGGCAACAGCCTCTCACATAGGGAAAGTCAGGTTATACAACAATACACAAAAAGTAAACTAAATTTTTACATACAAAAGGGTGTTTTATAGATTCATATATTCATATATTTTTTTACTAAATCTAATCTTTAAATTATTTTAATCAATATATATACAGCAATAGTTCTGGTAGTATTCTCTATATTGCTGGTCAACAAATATCACAGTCTTATTTTGACTGCCTAAGCTTTCTAACAACTTTTCTCGCATAGTAGGGTCTATGGATGTAAAATTATTATCTATTAAAATCCAATCCTTAGAATTATTTAACGTTCTTGCTAATGCAATTCGAAATAATTGTCCTCCTGATATATTTGAGCCGCCATACTCTATTGGTTGTTCAAAACCTTCCTCAAATTCAGAAGGATAGAGTTGAGCAATAGAAACAGATTGCTCAAACAAACTATTTTCATCTCCTAAAGTAATATTTTCATATATAGACTGACTTAGAAGCGTCATGTGATTAGGCAACAGGACAGCATTCTGTATATTATTAAAAATATTTTTGAGTATATTCGTTTTTCCGCTTCCATTAGGTCCTATTATGACATTAATCTTTCCAACCACTATTTGATTTAATATCTTATTATAGTTATTTTCTTCAAAATCTTTTTTAGGATTATCCCTGATTAAAAACTTTTCGTTAAAATCTTTTAAATATATCAAGCTCTGATTAAACGAAACGATAAGACTACTTATATATTGAGTCATACCGGCTATATCAATAGAATAGGTTACAAATAAAATGATGTTTCCGGCTCCCAATGTTCTTATTTCGGGATTTATCCCAAAGTATAACAATATAATCAAAACATTTAATTCTGTAATCATATTTGTGGTATTATTCAGTAATCCTCTCCATGAGGAAAATTGCCCACCTTTTGCTTTCTGACTGTCAATAAGATGATTTATTTGCTTTTTGAACTCTTTTTGCAAATGATTTACTCGTATATTTCTGCTTTCACTTAAAATCGTGCTTAAACTTGAAGAAAAGTCATTGCCTATGTTTTTTAAGTCTTGGGAGAAAGCCAAGACTTTTGGCTTTATTAAATAATTAATCAAAAGAGCAATGACAGGCAATATTATAATTCCTATCGATAATACGGAATCAATGTAAAATAAAATACATAACGCTATCATTCCATACAAAATATTACATATGGTGTCTATTGTATAACTAATCGTACCTACAATCTGGGAAACATCATCATTAATCGCCTCTAACAGCAGTCCTGAATCCAATTCATTTCTATCATATTTACGTTTGACTGAGTCAAAAGCTTTTTCATAGAAGTACTCAGACCATTTCTGCTGTGCTTTTATGTCAATGGTCGCGCCTATTTTAATAAAAACAATCCTAATCAATATAAGCCCAATAATTACAATACTGATTCCTACAGTAGGGTACTTGCCGATGAGATCAAAATATAGTTTTGTATAATACCCAATCACTAAAGGAATATTGTGAGCAATTAACCATATTAGAACATCCATGATAAAATATAGAGGGGCATGAATGATGACATCTTTTATCTTAATTTCATTATCAAGTTCTATCATTTCTTATCTTCCTCCAGTGCTATTATGTCATCACATAATTCCATGACCTCTTTTTCATGAGTAATTACTATCGTAATTTTACTAGTTTCTTTCAAGGTATTAAGTGCTTTCTCAATCTTCACATAGTCAATTCCAGAGAAAATTTCATCTAAAAGTATGACTGATTTTTGAGACAATAATGCCTTTAATAGAATTAAAGTCTTTTCTTCACCTGATGACAAATTTACACATGAAATCGAATCATCCAATTTCATCGAAGAACATATATATTCTTCCATAAATTCATTTATGATATGATTTGGATATATATTTTTAGGATCTATAAATTCTTTGACGGTATAGTCCTTATTATATAAAACTTCGTTTTGTCCAATATATTCAATCTCAGAGTTTATCTCTCCTTGCGCAAAGTCTTTAATAGATATTTCGTTTACAAGAATTTCCCCACTATCCACATCATAAAGTCTTGTTATTAGGTTTATTAAAGTAGATTTTCCACTTCCTGATTTTCCAACTAGGCCATAAATATTACTGGTAATAAATTTGAAACTGAAATTATTAAATACAGAATGTTCATCATATGAAAAATTTACATTTACCATTTCTATTGAATGAACTCTATTACTTAGAACCTTGTTTCCATATTTTAAATGATCTTGTATTTCCAAGATTGAACAAATCCTTTTAGTTGATTCTTTCACTGCAGGTATATCTTCTAGTTGTATTCGTAGCTCTTCAATTGGATCGGTTAACATATCAATGTAATAGATAAAGAGGTATATTGTACCCGCATCCATCTCCCCATATATAAAGGGCAATGAACCAATTAACAGTACCGCAGATTTAATAAAGCCAAAACTCAATATCGAAGCTATCCAAAGTTTATATGATACGTAACTTGATACAAAATCTGCCTGAAACAATTTTCGAATTGCTTTTTGTAAGTAGCTCAATAAATAATTCTCTTGATTAATCCAAGAGAATTCTTCTATAATCATTAATACTTCGGAAAAAATTGCAAAAAAATCTTGATAAGCATTCTTAGTCTGCTCCCATGCTACCTCACTTTTTTTATTAATGAAGTTAAAGACATAAAACAACAAAATACTTGTGAGTAATATTAGGGCTCCTATCGCAATATTAGCTCGAATGGCAATGACAATAACACCCAATACGAAAAATATATCTTTTAAAAGGACCGCGACAAATAAAACATAAAATCGAACAAGTTGCTCTGTATCATTTTCTATAATTTGAGTTAATCTGCCTATATTTTGCTTAGTTATATTTTCATAATCCATATCAATCGTTTTAAAAATAAGTTCTTTTTTTATATGACTTGTAACGTTCCAATATATTTTACTGCTATATAATGTACATATAATATTAAAAACCACTTTACTTATAATAAACGCACCTATTATTATTAGTATGTTCTGTAACATTACACTACCCTTATATATTTCATTAATAAATTTAGAAATATAGATAGGATATATGATTTGTAATAGTCCTATAATCAAAATCATGAAAAAATAACCTTGAATCATCAGTTGGTTTTTTTTAGTAATTATTCTATCGTCAATCATACTAGATCACACACCTCCTTCTAGAGAACACACTAAATTTGTTGCACTTCCTTTTAATCCAAGATCTTTATGGTCTTGATAGTAACGCACAGCATCCTCTTTAAACTGTTTATTATGATTTGCCATGATAAAGTTCCTCCATCTTGTATAATTATTTTAATATATTTTTGGAACTTTCTCAATTAAATTTGTACTATTTATATTCTACCATCAGTTCTCTGAAGAGACTATTCTTAAGTTCTGCTGTACTATGTATTGTTGGCAATTATATTACCTCTCAAGAAGTATAGCTCACAAATATGTGAGCTATACTTCTCTTAAACTTATTACTTCTTTTTAAGAACTACTATTGACGTAATTGAATTAAGAGTAAGTATAGATTTGCACTTAGACATTCGTTTCCACCTCCCTTAGAATTTCAATATCATCATCAGTATAGTAAGAATCAGATATTCTACTTATATTAGTTGTTGAACGGCGAATTAATCCAACCATTAAAAGTCAAATAATTTTAGCCTAAATATCCAAAAAAAAGTTGAGATAAAATAATTTGAGTAAAGAATTCTTTGCTAAAAAGTCAATTTATTGAAACAC
>JBFXKO010000028.1:0-53754 GCA_050173715.1 Sedimentibacter sp. | reverse complement strand
CTACATCAATCTCAGCTGCAATTTTTTTAGCTTCTGCTACACCTGATAGACAACCATCTTTTTCAGTAGAAATTATTGCTTTAAATCTTTCTTCCGAAATTTCTTTGAAAATAATATCTCTAATATCTTGCATAAGCGCTCCTTTTTATGATAAACGTTTTTCTTCTACCCATAAAATTACTATAAAAATAAGTAATCTATGTCTAGTTCTTTATATAGTCAATACAACAATTGGCTCATTTTGTTTTACATTATCAAACTTAGTTCTTATTATTTGTTAAAATAAATGGGCATGCGCCCTATTAATTTATCTTAACTCTCTGTAACCAAGCTCCTCTGATATTTTTTTTGCAGCATCCTTTACAACATTTATAGCTTCATCAATTTTTTGTTCTGTCATCCTAATAGTCGGTCCTGATACACTTATTGAATATTTTGCTTTACCTGTACCATCAAATATAGGTGCTGCGACGCAGGTTAATCCTTCTATATTTTCCTCATTATCAAAAGCAATACCAGATTCCCTGATTTTTTTCAGCTCCTCTAAAAGTATCTTTTTATCAGTGATTGTATTATTTGTAAATTTTTCAAGACTTTCCGGAATACTATTGCTTAAGATATCTTCATCCAAATAAGCAAGTATGGTTTTGCCCACACCTGTACAATAGGCCGGTTTTCTTGCTCCAATGGTTGTAAAAATTCTCATGGATTGATTAGATTCTTTTTTATCTACATACACTACATCATATCCATCCAGCATTCCTATATGTACTGTTTCACTTAGCTTCTCACATACTTCAGCAATAATCGGTGTAGTAATAGCACGTATATCCAAAGATTTTGTAACTATATTTCCAAGCTCAACTAAATACATACCTAATCTGTACTTTTGTGTTTCTTTATCTTGATCAATAAGTCCGTGAAATTTTAATGTATTAATTATTCCGTGTAAAGTGCTCTTATTAATATCAAGCTCATCGGCAATTTCAGTCAATTTCATTGGCGACTCTTTTTTTGCTAATAGCTTAATTATTAAAGAAGCTCTGTCTACTGATTGAATTTTTCCTACTGTTTCCATATATGCCTCAATGTCTTTTTATATATCATAGCAGATGTTTCCAAATTTGTCAATACATTTTTTACATTGTCAAATCATTTTTTGCAATTACAAACAAAGAGAGCCAAAATAAGCTCTCCTAAAATTAACGTCTGCCTTTTCCCAGCTTCTCATGCAATACCTTATAAAGGCATTTCTTAAAGTTTTCATCCTGTTCCTTTGTTCTCTTGGAAGGACCCTTTGTCTTGCCTCCAAGCTTTCTGACTTTTTCACTGATGTACCTTGATTGAAGCAAGTTGTCAATATTATTTTTGTTTATAAAAAACCCAGCTGTATGAATAACAGCAGAAGCTTTGTTTAAGACAAGGCTCGCTAGGCCATAATCCTGTGTTACTAATAAATCATCTTCTTTAAATATTTGTACAATTTTATAGTCTACGGAATCTCTACCCTGCTCAACTACTATGACCTGATAGTCACTAACAATATAATGGTCAATATCAACAACAATAATTAGTTCTATCCCATATTCTTTTGCTGCAGTCTCACATATTTCTTTTACCCGCTGAGGACATGCATCTCCATCTATGATAATTCGCATGAAAAAACTCCTTTTTACTTTAAATTATGTTATACAAATAATTTGTTGATTGATGTCAGTAAATAAAGTCGGATTATTTATCCTCAAACATACCGTAAGCTAAAGGACTCTTATTTTGTACCACCAATTTACCCTTTGCTATAACAGTGTCTACGTTTAGTTCCTCATCCAGCAAGCAAATATCCCTGAATATTCAGGCTAAACATCTGCATTTCTTATAATGGTTATCATATCTTCCTCCTACAACAATAATTTGACTACTCTTGAATTTATAATTATTAATTGATTTTATTTAAGCTATAAATATCTTTTCTAATATGCTGTAATAAAGGAAGCTCTGCTCTAATCTTTTTAACATAGTCTAAATCTATTTCTTGTATTATATAACCTTCCTTTTCATCAAGACTATTTACGATATTTCCCCATGGAGAAGCTACTATTGAATTACCATAGGAGTGATATGAAGCTTCCATATCCCTTGCAGGGGAAACTCCAATAGTATAAGACTGATTATCAAGGGCTCTTGCTCTAAAGCTAAGCTCCCAGTGAGCAGGACCAGTAGTCATATTAAATGCTGCAGGATAAATTAAAACTTCTGCTCCTTCTTTTGCCATCAACCTAGCTAGTTCTGGAAATCTTATATCATAGCAAACAGCAAGACCTATTTTACAAAATTCTGTCTCAAATACGGTTACATCTCTGCCTGGTGTAAATGTGTCAGATTCCTTAAAGTACTGACCACCCTTTACATCAATATCAAATAAATGCATTTTTCTGTGTCTTGCTATTTGTATTCCGTTTCTGTCAAATACATAAGAGGTATTGTAAACTAAGTCATTTTCTAATTCAGGAATAGTACCAGCTACCACATATATGCCTGTTTCTTTAGCTGCCTGGCTCATTCTCGTATAAGCAGGACCGCTATGTTCTTCACTAAACTTTTTAAAATAAGAATTATCATAAGGGCAACAAAACATTTCAGGCAATACAGCAATATCTGCTCCTTCTTTAGAAACCTTTTCTATTAATTTAACAGCATTTTCTACATTTAAATTTTTATCATCATAAACACTAGTTTGTAACAAAGCTACTTTGAATTTGTTCATAAGACACCTCCATACTTTTTATTACATTATAGATGATATCTAATATTTCTGCAATTTAAAAATGAGATCCTTCGCTTACGCTCAGGATGACAGGCGGAGAAAATGCCGTTTCTGTTCATTCCAGAGACTAAGTCTGAAGAATCTCATATTCTTTATTCTAATTCTGCAATCAATTCTCCAGCTATTACTCTTTGACCTTCCTTAACATAAATCTTTGCTACGGTTCCGGCCAAAGGAGCCAACACGTTAGTTTCCATCTTCATAGCTTCCAATACAGCTACCGGTTGACCTGCTTCTACCTTATCTCCTTGTTTAACAAGTATCTTATAAACATTTCCAGGTATATTTGCTCCAATTTCAAATTGGTGACCGGGGTCTGCCATTATTTTTTCTATAGAAGTACTCTTTAAGTTTATAGCATTTTTATCCTTGATAGTAATAACTCTTCTGTTTCCATTTACTTCAAATACCAAATCCTTAGTTCCATCATCATTAGTTTTAACCTCAACAAGCTTTATGCTGAGCTTTTGTCCTTCAGCTACTTTTACTTCGCAGGTTTCGCCTTCTTCAAGACCATGGAAGAATATGTCGCTTCCCATTAGTCTCAAGCTGCCTTCTTCCTTTATAGTTTTGAAATAATCTTCAAAAACCTTCGGATATAATGCATAGCTTAATGCTTCTTCATCTGTACCTTCCAAACCTAGCTTTTCCAGAAGCATTTTTTTGATTTTGTCAAAATCTTCAGGTGGCAAGAGTTCTCCTGGTCTGCATTTTATTGGTTCTTTTCCCTTTAATATTAACTTTTGCAAACCTTCAGGAAATCCGCCTTCTGGTTGACCCATCATTCCTTCAAAATAGGAAACTATTGAATCAGGAAAGTCCATATCCTTAGCCTTTTCGTAAATATTTTCTGGAGTTAACTCATTTTGAACCATGAAGATTGCCATATCTCCTACTGCCTTTGATGAAGGAGTAACCTTAACAATATCTCCAAGCATATAGTTTACTGTTTTGAACATTTCCTTTACTTCTTCAAATCTATGACCAAGTCCAAAGCTTTCAACCTGAGGCTTTAGGTTAGAGTACTGTCCTCCAGGTATTTCATACTTATAAATTTCAGCAGTACCTGTTTTTAAGCCTGATTCAAACTTATTATAAACAGGTCTTACAGCTTCCCAGTAATCAGAAATTTTCTGCATATCGTCCAAATTAAGCATTGTGTCTCTTTCTGTATTATTAAGTGCAGCAATTACTGAGTTTAATGGTGGCTGGCTTGTCAATCCTGCCATTGAGTTAAATGCTGTGTCAACAATATCAACTCCTGCATTGGCAGCTGCATAAACAGTTACAACACCGTTTCCGCTTGTATCATGAGTATGGAGGTGAACAGGTATTGAGAGCTCGTTCTTTAAAGCTCTTATAAGTTTATCTGCAGCCATTGGCTTTAATAGTGCTGACATATCCTTGATTGCAAGTATATGAGCACCTTTTTGCTCAAGCTTTTTAGCTAAATCCACATAATATTTCAATGTGTATTTATCTCTTGTTTCATTCAATATGTCACCTGTGTAGCATATACTTGCTTCTACGATTTTATTTTGATTCAGGACTTCATCAATTGCAACTTCCATGCCCTCAATCCAGTTTAGAGAATCGAAGATGCGGTATACATCTATTCCTGCCTTAGCTGATGCTCTAACGAATTCTCTGATTACATTATCCGGATAGTTCTTATATCCAACTGCATTAGCACCTCGAAGAAGCATCTGAAACAAAATGTTAGGCATTTTTTCTCTTAATGTCTTTAGTCTTTCCCAAGGGTCTTCTTTTAAAAATCTGTACGCTACATCAAATGTGGCACCTCCCCACATTTCAACTGAGAAGAGCCCACTTGCAAGAGCAGCCATTGCTGGTGCTATTTTTTCCATATCTACTGTTCTTACACGTGTCGCCATAAGTGATTGATGTGCGTCACGCATGGTTGTGTCTGTCAAAAGAAGTTTCTTTTGGTTTAATACATAATTTGAAATTTCCTTTGGTCCCTTTTCATCTAAAAGCTGTTTAAGCCCTCTCTTAACAACCTTTCCAGTTACTTCCGGTACACGTGGTACGTCAAATTGTGGTTTGTTCCCTTTAGTTTCATTAACAACAATATTTCCTATATAATTTAATACCTTTAATTCTTTGTCTTCACCACCCCTAACATTTAAAAGAGATGGATTGTCCGCTATAAATCCTGTATCACATTGACCTTTTTTAAATGTTTCGTGATTTAACACGTTTAACAAAAAGCCAATGTTTGTTTTAACACCATGTACGGTTAATTCCTTTAATGCTCTAGTATTTTTGTTAATTGCATCGTTAAAGGTTCTACCATGTGATATAACCTTAACCAATAAGCTATCATAGTATGGACTTATTATTGCTCCCGTAAATCCATTTCCGCCATCAAGTCTTATACCAAAACCTGAGCCAGTTCTGTAAATATCTATTTTTCCAGTGTCAGGAGCAAAGTTGTTTGCAGGATCCTCTGTAGTTACCCTGCATTGGATTGCATAGCCATTTTGCTTTATGTCATTTTGTGATTTTATATTTATTTCATCAGAATCAAGCTTATAGCCTTGTGCTATTAATATTTGTGCCTGAACAAGGTCAACACCTGTTACCATTTCAGTTACAGTATGTTCAACCTGAATTCTTGGATTCATCTCAATAAAGTAATGTTTTCCATTTTTATCCACCAAAAATTCCAATGTACCGGCATTTCTGTAATTTACTGCTCTTGCAAGCTTTAAAGCATCCTGACAAATTGCTTCTCTTTGTTCATTTGTAATACTTAAGGCAGGAGTGAATTCAACTACCTTTTGATGTCTTCTTTGAATAGAGCAGTCTCTTTCAAATAAATGTACTATGTTTCCGTAATTATCCCCCAGCACCTGAACCTCTATGTGCTTTGGTTTTTCCAGGTATTTTTCTATAAATATATCATCTATACCAAATGCTTTTCTTGCCTCTGATTGAGCACTCCTAAATTCTCTAAGTAAATCTTCTTCACGCCATGCAATACGCATGCCTCTTCCGCCACCGCCAGCAGAAGCCTTGAGTATAACAGGGTATCCACAGAAAGTAGCAAATTGTCTTGCATCATCCTCTGATTTTACTGCTTCCTCAATGCCAGGAATGGTAGGTACTCCAACTGAATTTGCAACTATTTTAGATCTTATTTTGTCACCAAGCTTGCTCATCATTATATGGTCAGGACCAATAAAGACAATCCCTTCCTCTTCACATTTACGAGCAAATTCAACATTCTCTGATAAAAATCCATATCCCGGATGAATTGCATCAACACCTTTAGATTTAGCCAGACCAATTATTTCATCAATACCTAAATAAGCATCAACAGGCTTTTTATTTTTTCCTATTTGATAAGCTTCATCAGCTTTTGTTCTAAAAAGTGAGTTTTTATCTTCTTCAGAATAAATTGCAACACTTCTGATACCAAGCTCTTCACATGCCCTGAAAACTCTGATTGCAATTTCACCACGGTTTGCCACCAGGACTCTTTTAAATTTTTTCATAGCTCCTCCATCTCATACATTCATATTCAGTGATAATCATTATGAAAAATAGTTTAACATTACTTTATTAATTTTTCAATTGAAATATTTTACTAAATTAAATTTTAATATAAAAAACTTTATTTTATTTATTTTGATTAATAAAGTATTATGAGGTATCGTTTTCAACCTTTTATTATTATGCAATTTTAATTAAAAAAAATCAATCTGCCATATTATTAAAGGCAGATTGATTAATTGTGTTATACTATTTACGTTAATTCGAGAATTTATTATGCTTTTTTCCATTTCCCGGGAAATTGTGACGATTTGCGACATTAATTGTATGCAGTGCTTCCCTTTAAATGTTCTGTATCATTATAGAATATTTCTTTTATTTCATTTTTATCACTTATTTCAAAGCATGAAAGGCTGCAGTTTTGAACAACATTCCCCATCCAATCCTTATTTATTTTAAACTTCCTTACATAGGATTCAATACATTTGATGGTGCCGCCATGTGCAACAATTAAAACACTTTTATTTCTGCATTTTTCAATTACTTCCTTCAAGGCAGCCTCTACTCTGTTATAAAACTCTAGTAGGTTCTCACCGTTAGGGTAGCGGTTGTTAAATGGATCCTCTGTAATTCTATTAATAACATCCCCGTGCTTTGCATGTATTTCATCCCAACGCATCCCTTCAAAATCGCCAAGATTAATTTCCTTAAACCCATCATGCTTTATGATATCTATTTCTTTGTTTCCTCTTACAATTTCTGCAGTCTGATAAGCTCTTTTTAAAGGACTTGCAACTATGCAGTCCAGGCTTATTTCTTCAATACGAGATGCTAGAAGCTCTGCAGCTAATATTCCCTTCTGTGTCAGTTCTGAATTCTTGCTTCCTTGAAATCTCCTTTGTCTATTCCATTCAGTTTCCCCATGTCTGGTTAAGTATACTCTGGTCATGATGTCTCTCCTTTATTTAATACGCTTTAAATCAGTCCTACGAATATTGGTACCAATACCGTTACAGCCAATGATAATATTACTCCGCTTATAAATGATATTAATGCTACTTCTTGATTTGTATTTTTTGTTATAAGTGGCAGTCCTGTGTCCATGCTTATAGCAGCTCCTGCTGCAATTGTTTCTAAATATCCTATGCGTCTTGCAATAGTAGGTATAAATACAAATGCAAATACCTCTCTGAATACATTTGATAAAAATGCTATTGCTGCCAATTCTGATGAAATTGGAGTTATGACAATTGCAGATAATGTATACCAGGACATGCCTGAAGCAATTGCCAACGATCCAAAAATATCTATATTAAACAAGAAACTGCATACAACTCCACCTGTTAAGCTTCCTATAATTGTAGCAATTGGCACAAAGAGAATTTTAAAACCCACTGTTTTCAAATTCTTAAATATTTCCTTGTTGCTTCCTAAATCTATTCCTACAAAAAATAACAAAAGACATAATCCTAAATCCATCAGCAGACCTGTTTTAGCGTAAATTGTTTCTGGCATGACAAACAATCCTGCTAAGATACCCAAAGCTAAAACAATCAATATTTTCTTAGTCATTTTGGGCTCCTGTAATTTTATTGTCATGAAAAACTTTTTTTCTTAAAGCATGTACAAATAAGATGCTTAATCCTGCTGTTACAGCTGCAAACGCAGCTGCCTTAATACCTATTTGTCCAATTGATGAAACAACCTGTTCATCCATGCCCACTCTTATTCCCATAACAAATATCAATGCAAATAATATTAATGTTTGAATATGCGAGATTTTTTTCAGTAAACTCTCATGAATCAGCCCCTTGTTGCTTAAAAACCAACCTACAGCCAGTAGTCCAAAATACAATAAAATTCTTAATGCCATTTTCGCCTCCGCCCTTATAATTCTATTAAGATTATTCTGGAACAACTCCATTATTCATCCAATTAACAAATTCATTTTCAGTGATTATTCTAATTCCCAGCTCCTTGGCCTTTTTATTTTTTGATGAATTAGACATATTGTCGTTGTTTATTAAATAATTTGTTTTTGAAGTTACAGATCCTGTTACCTTACCACCTCTTAGCTCAATTATTTCCTTTAATTCATCTCTGTTATTAAACTGTTCAACTGAACCCGTTATTACAAAATTCATATTTTCAAATATTTGTGCATTGGTGTTTACTTCTGTTTTTTCAAATTCAACTTCTTTAAGCAAATCTCTCACAATTAATTTCTTTTTTTCATCCTTGAAGAAATTAATATATGCATTTGCCATAACATCACCAATTCCAGAAATTTCAGTTAATTCTTCAAAGGATGCACCTTCAATTTTGTACCAATCATCATTGAATTTCCTGCTTATAAGCTTTGCGGTTGAAACGCCGATATTTGGCAATCCAAGACTATATAAAAGTCTGGCTGCAGTTGTTTTCCTTGCTTTGTTCACAGAATTTACTAAATTGTTAAATGACTTTTCACCGAAACCTTCCATTTCAGTTATCTCATTTTTAAAGCTTTCTACATGGAATATATCAGCAAGCTCCTTTACCAAGCCCTTAGCAATAAGCTTTTCAATGGTTGCTTCAGACAACCCTTCTATGTTCATTGCATCTCTGCTCACAAAGTGTGTGAAGGATTTAATTTGCTTTGCTAGACAATCATCATTTATGCAATACAAAGTCTTTATTTCATTTTCATTTTTAATTTTTGTTTCACCGCCACATACTGGACAACTGTGTGGTACTTCTATATTGTTGCTTCTTGTTATATTATCTGAAATTTGCGGGATAATCATATTAGCCTTATATACACTGATTGTATCACCTATTCCAAGCTCCAAGCCTTCCATTATACTTAAATTGTGAACCGAAGCACGGCTAACTGTTGTGCCTTCAAGCTCCACCGGTTCAAATATAGCAATAGGGTTAATTAAACCAGTTCTTGAAGCACTCCATTCAATTTCTAAAAGCTTAGTTTCTTTAATTTCATCTCGCCACTTAAATGCAATAGAATCTCTAGGAAACTTAGCTGTTGAACCTAATGATTCCCCGTAATCTATACTTTCATATGTTAAAACCAAGCCATCCGAAGGAAGGCCGTTTTCTGAAACATGCTCTGCAAACCATTGAACTGCATCTTCAATATCCGATGAGTTAACTTTTTTAAATTCTACTGTGGAAAAGCCCTGACTCTTAAGCCAGTTAAGCTGCTCTGTTCTTGAATTTTTAAAGTCTATTCCATCAGCCTTTACCAATGAAAAAGCATAAAAACGCACATTTCTTTCTGCAGTAATTTTGTTGTTCAGCTGTCTTACAGAACCACTGCAAAGATTTCTCGGATTCTTGTACTTGGCAGTTATATCTTGTATTTCATCGTTTATCTTTTCAAAGTCAGAATAGCTTATAACAGCTTCTCCTCTTAAAATTAAGCTTCCCTTATAATTTATATTCACAGGAATATTCGTAAAAACCTTGGCATTGTTTGTAATAACCTCTCCAACCTCGCCATTGCCTCTAGTAACTGCCTTAACAAGCTTACCGTCTAAATATGTCATAACAATAGTTAATCCATCAAGCTTCCAGGAAAGCACGCCTTCATTGCTGCCAAGCCATTCCTTCAATGCAATAACATCCTTTGTTTTATCTAATGAAAGCATGGGCTTTTCGTGTCGTTCCTTGGGTAAGTTTGATAATAACTCATAACCTACATGAATTGTAGGACTATTTGATAATGTTATACCAGTTTCCTCTTCCAACTCAATTAATTCGTCATAAAGCTTGTCGTACTCAAAATTGGACATTATCTCCCTGTTTTCCTGATAGTATGCTTTGTTGGCTTTATTCAAAAGCTCTATTTTTTCCTTCATTAAATGAAGTTTTTCGTCCATAATTCTCCCTTTCAATTAAATTTTCTCTATAGGTGCATATTCTAAATTTAAGTTTTTTAATCCTTTATTTTCAAATGCTATAACTATTACCTTGCTATCTCCATCATCCTTTATTTGCACTACTGTTCCCACACCCCATGCTTTATGCATAACCTTGTCACCAGGTTGGATTTTATCAGATTTCAACTTTGGCTTGTTTTCTTTTTCATCTAAATCAAATCCCCCCTTAAAGAAGTTATTCTTAACAAATGGCGTCCTGTTATTTGATGTATAATTGTTCTTCTCCAACATTTCGATCTTTTTAGCTGCAAATGATTTAGGCTCACTTTCTTCTAAACATTCACTTGGAATTTCCTTTAAAAATCTTGATTTTGATCTCATTTCATGATTGCCAAAGCGCAGTCTGTCATTAGCACGGGTAATGTAAAGCATTCTTTTAGCCCTGGTTATTGCAACATAAAATAGTCTTCTTTCTTCCTCCAATTCATTCTCCGGATCCTCAGGGTCTAGTATAGGGAACATTCCTTCCTCTAGTCCGGTAATAAATACTGTGTCAAACTCCAATCCCTTAGCACTGTGGACAGTCATCAATGTAACTGTATCTTTTTTAGTTTCATCAGTCTTATCAACATCTGCCAATAATGATACATGAGCAAGAAAATCCTCTAGACTGTTTTCCTCATATCTTTCTTCAAAATCCTTTGCAGCTGATAAAAATTCATCTACGTTATCAATTCTGCTTTTGCCATCTTCTGTGTCTTCTTCAAGCAACATTGCCTTTAAACCAGTGACCTCGTATACCTCCTGAATAAATTCAGATAAAGGCATGATATCCTTTTTAATCATAAACATTTCCATCATTGAAACAAATCCTTCAATGCTTTTTGACGCAGCTTGAGGCAAATTTAATTCCTCTAAATCAAGGCAAGCTTCAAATTTTGAGATATCTGCATTATATGCATGGTCTGTTATTATATCAATGGTTTTTTGTCCTAGCTTTCTTTTAGGTACATTTATAATTCTATCAAAGCTTATGCTGTCCTTTTGATTATAAATAAGCATTAAATATGCCAATATATCTTTAATTTCCTTTCTTTCGTAGAACTTTAAACCACCAACGATTTTATATGGTATTCCTTCTCTTATTAATCCTTCTTCCAAAGCTCTGGATTGGGCATTTGTTCTGTATAAAACGGCCATATCTAAATAATCTAAATTGTTTTCTCTTCTTTCTTTTCTCATTAATGCAGCAACAGTAAAGGCTTCATCCTTTTCATTATCTGTTTCCATTATTCGAATAAGATTCCCGCATTCAACATCCGTATAGAGATTCTTGCCCTTGCGCTGAGAGTTATTTTTAATTACACCATTAGCAGCATTCAAAATTGTATTAGTTGAGCGGTAGTTTTTTTCAAGCTTAACAACCTTGGCACCTTCAAAATCCTTTTCAAAATTAAGGATGTTTTGTATGTCAGCCCCTCTCCAACCATATATGGACTGATCCTCATCTCCAACAACAAATACATTTTTTTCGCCATCAGGCTTTTGTCCAAGAATTTTAACCAAATTGTATTGAACCAGGTTTGTATCCTGATATTCATCAACTAAAATATATTTAAATCTCTCCTGGTAAGATTCTCGTATATCTTCTTCCATTTCCAAAAGCTTCAGTGTCTTTAATAAAAGGTCGTCAAAATCCAATGCATTGTTTGTTCTTAATTTTTTTTCATATAGAGCATACACCTCACCAACATTACGTTTGATAAAATCAGTGTAGTGCTCGGCAATATATTTATCCGGACTTTTTCTTAAGTTTTTCTCACTGCTTATTATAGCCCTTATAGTATTGGCATTGTATTTTTTTGAATCTAAATTTAATTCCTTTATGCAATCTTTAACGATAGATTTCTGGTCATTTGTATCATAAATGACAAAATTTGTGTCATAACCTATTCTGTCTATATTTCTTCTTAATATTCTTACACAAACAGAGTGGAATGTTCCAATCCACATTCTATCAATGTCATAGTCTATAAGCTGAGCTATTCTTTCTTTCATTTCATTAGCAGCTTTATTGGTAAATGTTATGGCAAGAATTTCTCCTGGTCTTGCCTTTCCTGTTTCAATAAGATGTGCAATTCTATGAGTAAGAACTCTGGTCTTTCCTGTTCCTGCCCCTGCAATTACAAGTATAGGACCCTTATCGTGGGATGCTGCTTCTCTTTGTTTTTCATTTAATTTATTTAATAAATCCATTTTTCCTCCATGAATCATATAACGAGTACAATCGTATTAATTATATCACATCAGCATTTCTCAAACAATATCTTTAAGGATTTTACAGTGCTTAAAATCAACCAAAATAATCCACATGTTTATAAAAATATTAATTATTAATGAACAATTTTGTTTATACATAATAAATTAAGGTATAAGTATATTAGAACTATTATTACTGCTTTTCAAATAAATTTTGTGGAGGAAGCCATGAAAAAAATTCTAGTCCCTATTGACGGTTCAGCTGCTTCCCAAAAAGCAGCAGCAAAGGCTTTAGATATTGCAAAAAAATTTCAAAGTGAAGTAACATTTATTCATGTTATGTATGAACCCGATGTAAACAGATATAACAAGTTTGGTGTTTTTATTGACCCTGAATTAAAAAAATTGAAGGAAAGACTAAAAGAAACTGAAAAAAAATTAATGGACTCCGTAATAAGCAGTCTAAATACCGAAGGTGTTGAAATAAAAAGAAAGATAATACCAGGGGTCGCTTATGAAGAAATACTAAAAGAAGCTGATAATGGAAAATATGATTTAATTGTAATGGGTCAGCTTGGTTACTCAAAGGTAAAACGTTTCTTTGTAGGTTCTGTAACCTATAGGGTTATTTCAGATTCTGTTTGTCCAGTATTGGTGGTACACGAATAATAAATAATTAAAATTAAATTTAAGTATAAAGATTTATTTATGGAGGACATATGAAAAAAATACTAATACCAATTGACGGTTCCAAGGCATCCCAGCTTGCAGCTGAAAAGGCTGTATCTGTTGGAAAATTGCTAAACGCTGAGTTAACATTCATTACCGTAACAAATCTCCCATCAGAAGATAAATACTCATATTTTGGAATGACTGTTGAAAATGCGTTTGTTTCCCACAGAAAGGAAATGCTTAAAAAATTAATTCAAGAAGAAACCAAAATGCTTGATATAATTGTAAGAAATCTTGATTATGGAGAATTACATATTACGAAAAAAGTTTTAATAGGAAAAGCAGCAGAAGAAATATTAAAGCTGGCAACAGATGAAAAGTATGACCTGATTGTTATGGGGAGGCGAGGCTTTTCAACCTTTGAAAGATTTTTTATAGGTTCAATCACTCAAAAAGTAATTGCTTCAGCGCCATGTCCTGTAATGGTAGTAAACGGATAAATAAGTAAAACAAAAAGCATTTTGTAGCAAAGACAAAATGCTTTTATAATCTTTATTTAATTACTAAACAAACACTTAAGAAACTCTTCCTTTGTTACTCTGCCAAGGTAGTCATCTATTGATACATTCATTAAAGCATTGTTTACCTCATCATAATCATACTTTACGCCCTGAATTTTTTCTTCTAATTCCTTAACATCACCCTTTCCGAAAAAGTCGCCGTATATTTTACAACCTTCAATAATTCCATTTTCCACTTGAAGCCTTGTTTCTACACAGCCTCCTTCAAATCTGTTGTAGCCTTTATAATTGAACTTAGGGGATCTGCCATAATTCCACTCCCATGTTCCATATCTTTTATCAACCATTTCTTGAATATTTTCTCTATCTTCGTCAGTCAATTCATATACCTCTATTGGCTGATTGAAATATTCAAATATGTTTTTAAGAAGTACTCGCTTAAATTCCAGTACATCTATATCATCATTTACATATGGTTTTATATTTGTTACTCTGCTTGCTACAGATTTTACACCTTTAGATTCAATTTTATCTCGTTTAACATTTAGTGCTTTCGATAATGTATCCAATTTTGAATCAAAAAGTAGTGTTCCATGATTGAGTACTCTGCCTTTTGTAATGCTTTGAGCAATACCAGAAAATTTCTTCCCGTCTATAACCAGGTCGTTTCTGCCTGACAACTCACAATTAACACCAATTTTTTCTAATGCTTTTATAATTGGAATATTATAGGTCTTAAAATCTATTTTTTCATTATTGTCTGCATTAACAATAAAAGAAAAATTCAAATTTCCTAAATCATGATAAACTGCTCCGCCACCGGTTACTCTTCTAACAACATTAATATTATTTTCCTTTACATATTCCATGTTTATTTCTTCAACTGTATTTTGATTTTTTCCAATTATAATAGATGGTCCATTTCTCCATAATAAAACAAATTCTTCATTTTCTTCATTAGATTTTAAACTTTTAAAAATATACTCTTCAAATGCTAAATTATAATGTGGATCGATTGATGTATTTTCTATAAATTTCATGTTTTCTCCTACTGAATAAATTTATTTTCAATTAAAAATACATACATTTTTAGGACCTATATAATGGAAAAATTATTTTAATATCCATATAGGTTTTAAGAATGCCATTACTAAAAATTATATACTAAAGAAAAAATATCTACAAGATTAAATAATTTTGTAACAAAATCAATAATAATAACGTCTTAAATAATCATAATAATCAAAAATGTTGAAAATGGAATTATTTTAATTTATAATAGCAAATAAGGAGATAATTGGGAATGACTAAAAAATTAATATTATTATTTGTATTTATATTAATATGGGTAACGGCAGTTCCAACATATGTTTTTGGTTCAACAATTGATAGTACAAGACACCTGGGTGAGGATTATATTGAAGAATTGTTTATTAAAGCTGTTGATACTCTAAATAGAGCTTTTATAAATTTCAAGTTATCTCAATTACCTGACAATGAAAAACAGGATTTTGATAACACAATTAAAATACTAACAATAGGAAATTCCTTTTCGCAGGATATTGATTACTATTTGTATGAAATTGCAAAATCAGCAGGCGTTAATATAATAGTGGGAAATTTGTATAACAGCGGGTGTTCCCTACAAAGGCATTGGACTTATACATCAAATAATGATAAAGCATATTCATACTATAAATGGGAATCAGGCAAAATAACAAAGACTGAAAATCAAACAATGAGAAATGCTATACTTGATGAAAAATGGGATTACATAACATTTCAACAAGCATCAGCTGATTCTGGAGTTTATTCAACATATCAACCATATTTAAATAATTTAGCAGCATATGTCAAGGATAAAGCAAAAAATAAAAATGTGAAGCTTGCCTTAAACATGACATGGGCATATTCAAGCGAAAGCACTAATGATGGTTTCTTTTATTATCATTACAATCAAAAAACTATGTTTAATGCAATTATAAATTCCTATAAATATGCTTCAAATGAATCACAAATAAGCTTAATAATACCCTGTGGAACAGCAATACAAAATGCAAGAACAAACAAATACCTAAATGCAGTTGGTAAAGAACTGACCAGTGATGGATATCATTTGAATGCGGGTATTGGAAGGTATATTGCGGGATTAACCATGTTTAAGGCGATTATTGATGAAGAAAAACTGGATTTAAGCTTAGATGATGTAAAATTTATTCCTGAGTCTGAAGGGATAACAGAAAAATTAGTTAGATTGTCTAAAAAAGCTGTTAAAAGCGCAATAGAATATCCTTATAATATCAAAACAATTAAATAAATAATTAAAGCCTGCTGTATGCAGGCTTTTGTATATATTACTTATTAATTATCTGCTTTCTTCAAACTTTCTAACAAGTTTAACAAATAATTCAGGAACTTTTAACATATTTTCAGGAGTTTCCACATAAGAAATACGGAACTGAGTGCTTCCAGGATTTTTCTCACCCTTAGCAATATCGTAGAAACCTTTCATTGGAGCAACCAATAAAGTTGTTTGGACTCCGTCTAAATCTACAGCACCTTCTCCAGCACAGAACAATACGAAATCTATTGCATCAAATCCAGGTTTTACAATGTTTCTAACATCGATAACCGTATAAATTGATGCATCTGGGCTTGAAACTACCAAGCCAGGCTCTAAGTCCTTTAATCCCTTAGTTACTTTAAAAATTAAATCTTGATAATAATCACGAAGATTCTTGCACCATCCAGCAATTTGTTCTTTGCTTTCATGAGCCAAAGCTCCAAATATATATTGTCCTATTGCATTAGCACAAAGGTTTGCAGTGTATTCAGCTGTACAGCGATTACTGAATTCAGGGCTGTCAGTTATCAATGCACCTATTCTTAAGCCACATGCATTCCATACCTTTGATGCAGTTTCAATACTAATTCTTCTTCCTTCTATTCCAGGTACTTCTTTGTCAGTAATTCCCCAGATACTTACTAATTCGCTTCCTTCAACATAGAACAGTTCACGATAAGCTTCATCGCTTACCATCCACATATTATATTTTACACAAAGCCCTGCCAAACCTACTAATGTTTCTTTATCGTAAAGCTGTCCAGTTGGGTTGTCATATGGTATAACAAGGAGTGCGCCAGGATTATTAGCTTTTATCATTTCTTCAATTTTGTCAAGCTCTGGAAGACTAAACTTACCATCTTCATTTAATTGACGTTTGATTGTAGCAGTCTTTCGTCCAATTCTTTCTGCAAATGAAATATAGTTTGTATAAGCAGGATCTATCATCATTAATGGTTTCTCATCAGTTCCAGCAGGTCCGCAAACTCCAAGCAGTAATAATTCCATGCTTGTTGAGCCACCATCAGTTACTGTAACAAACAATTTGCTTGTATCAAATCCTTCACATTTTAGAATATTTTTAAATGCTTCTTGAGTTTCATCAAATCCACCAGTAGCAGTATATCTTATTACGCCCTTATTAAATGGGCTTTCTGGAGCATCTAAGTTAAACATTCTTTTCATCATAGCAGGGTTAGTTGGAAGTGAAACATTGCCAATACCTACATTGATTACAGCTTCAGGTTTTACCTTACGTTCTGCATACTTCATCTGTGCCAGTCTAACATCTGAAGGCATTCTTGATTCAAAATGTGCTGACAAAATTGGTTTACTCATTTATTAATAACCTCCTAAAAATTATAATTATTGAGTATTTGAAATTAATATTTGTGTTTCCACCTAGTTACCATTATAACGAACTTTAAAGCTTTTGTCTATACATTTTGCTATATATTTAAACAGTATAAAGATGAGGATAAAATGTTAGATATTACAGCGGATGTCGAAGCATAATTTAAAACTTTATTAAAATATTGTAAATAAAATTTTAAATTATTTTAAAATATTGATTGACTGAAACAAAAATCTATGTTATATTAATTAAGTATTACAGATGTATTTATAGATTTCACATGTTTCTAGAGATTATATAACCTGTTTATATATTTTGTAGAAATATGTGAATTTTTATTTACAATGCAGTATAATTAAAATTAGGAGGTACCTCATGAATAAAGGTACAGTTAAATGGTTTAACGCAGAAAAAGGATTTGGATTTATAACAGTTGATGGTGGAGATGACGTATTCGTTCATTTTTCAGCTATCCAAGGAAATGGATTCAAATCATTAGAAGAAGGTCAAAAAGTAAGCTTTGATATAACTCAAGGCAACAGAGGCCAACAAGCATCAAACGTTAATAGAATATAATTAATAATTATAGAGTATGAACGTAAAAAATCGGGAAAATTTCCCGATTTTTTGTTTTGCATGACTTTATAAAATTTATGAAAGTATATGTATATTTTCTACTTTTCTGCTATATAATTTATTCCATAATCTGTATTTCATAAGTTATAGGTACAGCTTTTTCAAGCATAGCAGCAACGCCGCAGTATTTTTCCATTGAAAGTTTTACAGCTCTTTCAAGATTGTTTAACGGAAGATCCTTTCCTTTAAACTTATATATAAGCTTTATGTAATTATAAATTTTTGGATCCTCATCTCTAGTTTCTTCTTCAACTTCTACATTAACATCATCAATGTCCAGTCTCATTTTTTTAGTAATCATCATTATATCAATTCCTGAGCATCCAATGATTCCAGCTAACAATAAAGCCTTTGGACTAGGTCCATAACCATTACCCCCATTTTCAGGCGTAGCATCAGTAATCACCGTATGACCGTTAATTTTCATTTCAAATGCCATATTACCTTTTAATTCTGCATGTATATTTGTCTTGTTCATAATAATCTCCTTAAATTTATTGTTTGGTTTATGACGTTTCCGTAAGATGCAATACGTTCTTTTATTATTTTATCCATATTATCCATCTTATCAATTAACTTCATTTTCTAAAACTTCAATTGCCCATAATGGTAGATTAATAAGCCATTCTTCCTTCTTATAATCCGCCATAGATGTTCGAATTGAAATCTTTGGATTAAACTTTTCAAAATACATTTTAAGACTTTTTGCTTTTAGATTGGTTTCAGCTTTTACTTCTATTGGCACAACATAATTACCTGTATCTATAACAAAATCAATCTCTGCACTTCCACGGTCATTTGTCCAATAATAGGTTCCACTTCCTTGCAGTGTTTTTAATTGCTGTAAAACAAATTGCTCTGTCAATGCACCCTTGAATTCCTTAAATAGTTCATTACCATTCAAAAGAACCGTTTGATTGAGTCGAACCATACAAGAAAGTAATCCAACATCTAAAGTGAATAATTTAAATGCTTTTAAATCTTCATATGCTTTCAATGGTAAGTTTGGTGCAGAAACCCGATGTATCTTATGAACAAGTCCACAATCTGTCAACCACAACATAGCCATTTCATAGTCCTTTGCTCTTGCTCCTTCTTTGATAAATCCATAAATAAACTTCTTATTTTCTTTTGTAAGTTGTGAAGGAATACTATTCCAGAGCATACGAATGCGAGGTACTGCCTCATTGGGGGCATGCTTTGAAAAATCCTGTTCATATGCAGCAAGTATGCGCTGTTGTATCTCTCGAGCTTCATTAAAATCCAGATTCTCAGAGAAGTTAGCTACAACTTCTGGCATACCACCAACAAAGTAATAATATTTCAACAGGTCTATGTATTCCTGTTTGAATGTATTAGCAAGTCCAAAATCACCCTTATTCAACAAGTTAACAAATTGTTCTTTTCCCATTGCTCTTATAAATTCCGAAAAAGATAACGGATATAGGTCAAGAAATTCCACCTTGCCTACTGGAAATGATGTGCCTTGATGAAGAGCAACGCCTAATAATGAACCTGCACATATAATCTGGTATTCAGGTGCATTTTCATTGAAATACTTCAGTGATGTCAATGCTTTTGGTACTTCCTGTATTTCATCAAAAATAAGCAGTGTATCTTCAGGACTAATTTTACGGCCTGCATAAAGCTCTAGTCCCATAATAATACGTTCAATCTCCATATCACTTTCAAACAAATCTTTCATCTGTTGATTGTTGTCAAAACTAACATATACTGTCTGCTTATAGGCGTTCTCTCCAAAATTTTTCATGAGCCAAGTCTTGCCAACCTGACGTGCCCCTCTTATAATAAGCGGTTTCTTATTTTTCTTTTGCTTCCATTTATAAAGTTGTTCCATAGCGGTACGATACAATTTCATCACCTCATATATGTATACTACTACTTATTTACAAAAATTACAATGAATATTTCATACTTAGATACACTTTTTACAACGAATATTATTGTAGGATGTACAAATGAAACAAAACTAGTACTAAAAATAATACAAATTTATACATTTTTTAAGGCATCTCTAAGCACAGGTTTAGTAATAATAAAGATGGTTATGAGTACTAAAAACAGTAAAATCACAAACTATCTATTTGCATTTTAAAAACTAACACCTTTCTCACTAGTTTCAACAGACAACGCCCATAAATACAAAGATGTACTTAGCCATATGGCGAATATCTTTTTTTATAATGTTGAAATAGACGTACACAAAATGGCTATGATATCAATAATCATAACCATTTCTGTTCTATAATAAAATTTATTCATAAATTATTTACGTGATAAAAAACAATGATTAAAGCAAAACAATCTTAACTGACACAATATTCTCAGAATTACATTTACATTTTTCCAAACACACTTGGTAAGAATAAAATTATATCTGGAATATAAGTCAGAATGAATATATCTATTATTAACACTATTAGTAGTGGCATAACTTTAACAGAAACTTCCTCAATAGAAATCTTACCTATACCAGCTGCAATTAAAGTATTTAATGCCATTGGTGGTGTAAGCATTCCAACAGATGTATTAACAACCATTATTAATCCAAGAACCAAAGGATCTAATCCGATAGCTCTTGCAATAGGCAAAAGCATAGGTGTTACTAGAAGTATTATTGCATTGGTTTCTAGGAAAATACCTAAAATAAGCAATAGTACATTCATTAAAAATAAAATTATGTACTTGTTGTTGGATATACCTAATATAGCTGTAGCTACCATATCAGGAATACGTTCTGATGTTAACAACCATCCAAATGAACTAGAGGTGGCAATAACGAAGAAAACAATTGCAGAGCTTTTACCAGCATCAACTAATACTGCTCTTAAATCTTTAAACTTTAATTCACGATATATAAAAACTGTTACAATCAGTGAATAAACACACGAAACCGCTCCTGCTTCTGTTGGAGTAAATATCCCTGAGTAAATTCCACCTAAAATAATTACAGGCATCATAATGGCTAATATTGCGTGTACAAATGACTTCCATAATTCATGCAATGAAAATTTATATCTTGGGTAATTGTTCTTTTTAGATATAACCATAATAACTATACACATTGTAACAATCATAATTGCTGCTGGCATAAAACCCGCCAAGAAAAGTGTTCCGATAGATACTCCGCTGATAACGCCATATGTAATCATAGGTACACTAGGCGGTACGACAACACCCAATGTTCCAGCTGCTGCTCCTACAGCAGTTGCATAATCTTTTGGATACTTCTCTTCAACCATGGCAGGAATCATTATGCCCCCAATTGCAGCTACAGTAGCTGCATTTGAACCAGATATTGCTCCAAAGAATCCTGAAGCAAAGACTGTAATTATTCCAAGACCACCAGGTAAGAAACCTACAAGGTTTTTGGCAAAGCCAATTAATCTACTTGAAAGTCCTCCTTTTTCCATTAAAGAACCCCCAAGCATAAAGAATGGAATAGCCATAAATGGAAACGAATCAATCGAAGTAAAGAATCTCTGTGGAATCATTGTAAGTGGTATACTTATATCACCAAAAATAATCGCAAAGAATGCAGCAAGTCCTAATGTAATAGCTATAGGAACATTTAGTATTAATAATACTACTAAGGTTCCAAAAAGTATTAAACTCGTCATATGTTATGCACCTCTATTTCTATTTTATTAGTTCTAAATTTGCATATGTTTTGAAGATTTCTAATAATAATCATAACAGAACCGAATATAAGAGCAGAATATGGTATCCACATAGGTAGCTCTAAAGACGGTGAAAGCTGTGGATTTATAAATAAATTCTTCACTAATGATGAACTATAAATCGCCATAAGTACTCCAAATAGAGTTACTAAAGCCGCCTGTACATAAAAAAATATTCTTTGCTTTTCTTCTGAAAACTTACTTACGAAAAAATTTAAACCTAAATGTGAATTTGTCTTAATACCAAGGCTAATACCTGCAACAGAGAACCAAACCATCAAATATCTTGAAGCTTCTTCTGCCCATGTAAATGCTCCTAATTTAAAATATCTAAAAATAACGGATGCAAAAATAAAAACTAACATAAGTGATAATGTTACTGCTATTATATTTTCTTCTAATTTATCAAACCACTTTTTCATTATGGACCTCCTTTTATAAATACAGAGGAATATTAATCCATCCCTCTGTATTCTCTTGATTATAAATTACTTTGCATTTCTAATTTTCTCTATATACTGTCCAAATTCACCAACATATGGGGCATATATAGATTCTGTAGTCTTATTGAATGATTCAACATTTACGTCATTTATTTTCATGCCAGCTGCTTCTAGTTCTTTTAAATATGTTGCATTTTTTTCTGCAAGTAATTGTCTCTCATAATCTCTTGCTTGCTCAGCAGCACTCTGTATTGCACTTTGCATTTCAGGTGATAGCTTGTTCCAAGTGATTTCAGATATTAATAATGGAGCAGTTCCATAAATATGTTTTGTTAATGATAAATACCCTTGTATCTCATTAAATTTATTTGTATAAATTATAGCAAGTGGGTTTTCTTGAGCATCAATAGTTTTTTGCTGAAGAGCTGTGTATAGCTCACCAAAGGACATTGTAACCGGGTTAGAACCCCAAGCAGTGAAAGTCTCTACATAAATTTTATCTTCTGGCACTCTAATTTTTAAACCCTTTAGATCATCCGGTGTATTAATTGGTTTTTTGCTGTTTGTTACATTTCTAAAACCGTTTTCCCAATATGCTAAAAGTCTTAATCCCTTACTTGGTAAATCTGCTGCTATTTCACTTCCAACTTCTCCGTCTAATACTTTATGAGCATGCTCTTCGTCATTGAAGAGGAATGGTAATGAGAATAATTTCATTTTAGGTTCAAATGAAGCTATTGTTCCAGGAACTAATGCTAAATCTACTGTACCTAACTGAAGTCCTTCTGTTAAATCTCGTTCACTTCCAAGTTGAGAACTGTGAAATACTTCAACTCTAACTGGTTGTGGTGCATTTGCTTCTAATATTTCTTTAAATTTTTCAGCGCCTAAGTTATATGGATGATCAGGCGCAAGTACATGTCCAAATTTAAATACCAATTCCTCATTTGATGCATCCTCTGCTGGAGCATTACTTGAACCTTCACTACATCCTGATAGCACAAAAATCACACACAAAACCATAATTATACTTATTATTTTTTTAACCTTCATTTTAATCCTCCATTATTTTTAGAATATTAAACAAGTGTAGATTTGATAATGTTTCATTTTTACTGACAAGATACTTTATTAGAATTAATAAAAATATGATGTCCGCTGTAATTATCATTGACATGTTCTTTAACAAATTTAGCTGTTTCAATTATTTTATCAGAATTTATACCTGTATCATAACCCATTTTGTTTAGCATAAAGACAAGTCTTCACTTGCAGCGTTACCTGTTGCTCCTGGAGCAAAAGGACATCCACCAAGTCCACCTATTGAAGCTTGGATATTCGTTATTCCTGCTTCAATTGCAACTAGGTTATTAACCATGCCCATATTTCTGGTATCATGTATATGCACGCTAAATTTTTTATATGGAAATTCTTTTAGTAGCTTAGTAATATATTCTCGAACCTGGTTAGGAACTGCAATGCCTATGGTATCTGCTATACTAAATTCATTGATTCCAATATCAGAGCCCCTTATTATTAAATTTCTTACCTTTTCATAAGGGATATAGCCTTCAAATGGACAGCCAAATGCTGTAGCAACATCAAGCGTAACATCTGTGTCCTTACGAAATTCACCAACTATGTTTTTTAGTTCAGCGAAAGATTCATCAACTGTACGGTTTACGTTTGCTTTATTATGAGATTCACTTACAGAAATAACATAATTAATTTTATTAACCCCATTAGCAACGGCATTTTCAGCACCTTTAAAATTAGGTACCAAGGCCATAAAATTCACATCTGGATGTTTCTTTATGCATGTTTTTGCAACGATTGCTGCGTCCTGCAGCTGAGGTATAGCTTTTGGACTTACAAATGAAGTTAACTGAAAAGTTTTAACCCCTGAAGCAATAAGTCTATCTATAGTTTCAATTTTTATTTCTGTAGGGATAAAATCTTTAACGATTTGAAAGCCATCTCTTGTTCCGACTTCTACTAATTCTATTTTATCTGACATTAGTACCCCCATCTACTAATAAGCTAGCTTATAAATTTCAAGATATTGCTCTTTAGTCATAGGAACATAGTTACCTCTTAAAATTCTTTGCTGTGTTTCAAAAACTTTATCAACATAGTATGGAAGTTTTTCTTCTGGTATTCCGTATTCTCTCAAGCCTTTTCTTGGTGTGATTTTATTAAGCAAGTTATTTAATGCTTCAAATGTACCTATTAAATCAGTATCAATACCCATTGTTTCTCTTATAACTTGTGCAAGTGTTGCAACCCTACCTTCTGGTTTTAAATTTGAATATACTGTGAATACAGCAGTAAGGAAGCAATAGTTTGACTCTCCATGAGCAACATGGTGCTCACCTCCAAAGTGCATTGCGCTTGCGTGAACTGCTCCACATGGATCATTTGATAGTGCAACTCCAGCATAAGCACTTCCTAGAAGAAATTGATCCATAATTTCAAATTTATAGTCAGAACCCTTTTCTGCAATTTCCATAAATCCTTTAACTATCATTCTTACAGCTTCGAGACAAAACACTTGGCTAAAGCTACTTGAATATGGTGTTACATATATTTCCATTGCATGAATAAGAGCATCTATTGATGAAAAAGCAAACACCTTGTGTGGTATTTTTGATAAAAGCTCCGGTATCAAGACTGCAGCATCAGCAAAATTGCATTCTATGCGTTTTCCTATTTTCGCTTTGTATTTTGGTCTGTCAATAACTGAAACAGCAGTCATCTCACAGCCTGTACCACATGTAGTAGGAACTAAAACAAGCTGTTTATCTCTTATAAGAGGAATTTTATCTTCATAAATATCATCTGCCGATTCTGCATCCTTCAATGAAAGAAGCTTAGCAACATCAAGTACGGTTCCCCCGCCAACACCTATAACTCTATCTATATCAAGATTTTTTATATCTTTAAGAAGAGCATCCACCATAGAATCACTTGGCTCGCCAGTCGTATAGTCCTCGCAAAAAAGTGTATGACATGGTAAAGTTATGTCTTTAAAGAAATCATTATATGAAAACTTATTTATAAATAATAAATCCTTTTCATTTATGTTAAATTCCTGAAAAAAAGCTTCTAAAGATGGTAATTCATAAATTTGAGGATGTATTGAAAATTTGAAGTTCAAAATTAATCATCTCCTATAATGTAGTATTATAAATCCTAAACCGTTAAATTTTTAAAATTGTAATATATTTGACAATAAATGTTGATTCATATATAATTAAATTATGGTATTAGAGATTTACATTATCTAGCAAGTCTCTATATATCTCTGCTTCTGTCGCAGGCTTACTATCAATAGGTTCAGCAACCCACGTGATGTTGAAATAATGCTTCTGGGTAATGTTTTCAGAAACAATATTTCCTCCCCAAGTACCGCAACCTAAGGAGAATGTTTTTGCTAGTCCATTATGCCAAGCGCCTGAGTTTGACGCTCCATGTGGCTGGCGAACGATAACCTTTGTTGTGTATGTATTAAGGGCGAGTTTTTCTATATGCTCTTGGTTATATGAATGTATTCCGCAGGAATGACCGAAACCCGAATATCTTTGTATTGTATTAACTGTGTCAATTGCCTCGTCGAAATCATCATATTTATAAACTGTCAGGACAAGGGAAATTTTTTCGCCTGAGAACGGATATCCTTTTCCTTTTCCTGTTTCTTCAACCATTATAAATGCTGTATCTTCCGGGATAGTAATACCTGCGGCTTTTGCTATATCAAGTACTGGCTTTGCGACGATATCTCTGGAAAGATGTCCATCAACCCACATAACAGCCTGAAGTTTTGCTTTTTCTTCAGCAGTTGCAAGGTATGCGCCAACCTTTTTAAGTTCATTTATCATATCATTATATATACTATTATGTATAACAATAGAATTTTCAGCTGAGCAACCTGATGCATTATCTCCAGTTTTTCCTATTCCTATTTTTTCAGCGGTTTCTTGGAGGTTCGCAGTTTCATCAATAATGATGACTGCATTACCTGCTCCAACACCATATGCGGGTTTACCAGAACTGTATGCGGAACGAACCATATCACCACTACCAGTTGCCATTGTTATATCACATTGTTGCATAAGCTCTTGTGAAAGTGATTTCGAAGGCTCTTCAATACAGATAAAAAGATCCGCTGGCGCTCCATTTTTTTCCAGTATTTCCCTCATTATGCTTACAACTTTGCCAGTTGTTTTTTTGCTCTTCGGATGAGGCGCAAAAATAACTGAATTTCTTGCTCTCAAACCTAAAACACCTTTAAATATTGGTGTAGCTTCTGGGTTAGTGCTTGGCACAAGAGCTGCAATTACGCCTAATGGCTTAGCAATTTTTGTAATTCCTTTTTCCTGCATTCTTTCAATTATGCCTACAGTCTTAACTTCTAAAATATCATAAAGAATAGCTGGCATCTTTTGTGTCATCTTTGCCATTTTGGAATCAACACGACCCATTTTTGTTTCATTTACGGTTAACTCAGCAAGTTCTCTTGCAATGGGTTCCCTCGAGAATGTGTAAACGATAGCCGCAGCAAGCTCATCAACCTTTCTCTGTGAAAAACCTTCTGCAATTTCTTGTGCCTTTCTAGATCTTTCAACTAATGATGCAATGTAATCAACTTCATTAATCAATTTTAACCACCTCTTTTTAATTTTTATATCAACCCATTTATTAAATAAAATGGAGAAGAGTCAATTATTATAAAAGCTTATATATTTGTTTAACAACTCTGTCAATATGATCATGAGATATCATCATAGAATCGATTGTATTACCCTTACTAATACTGTCAAGTATAAGGAAATGTTGTTCTGTAGTGATCTTTTTATCAACAATGGTCGGAGTAATAAACATATATACTTGATGTGCAAAATACATCATATTTTCGTATGTCTTTATCATAATAGGATTGTTTGTCATCTTAATAATTTGCTTATGAAATTCAGAATCATACATTATATATTGCTGCAAATTATTTTCTTTATAGCTTTTTTCAATTAGATCTGCGTAATCCTTTAGTTTTTCAAAAGCGCTTACATCAATTGTTTTGTCTAAAAATTGTTCAGTAAGTATCTTTGTAGCCATTGCTTGCAAAGCTTCTATAACTTCGTATCCATTTGCCAACTCTTCAGATGAAATCGCTTTAAGAAATGAACCTTTATTTGCTATACGTTCTATGATGCCTTCTTCTTGTAACCTACGCATTGCCTCACGGACAGGAGTCCGACTTATACCAAACATACTAGCAATATCTTCTTCAACAATCTGCTGTCTAGGTAATATTTTTTTCTCTGTAATCATTGAACGGATAGATTCATAAGCTAAATCAAACATATTTTTTTTCATTTATTAACCTTTCATAGTACAATTGAAATTTTAAATCTTTATGATTTGCTAAAATTAAATTATTAATATTTATTTCGAGTACAATATTGTATACAATATTGTATTCAAAATTGTATACAATTAAATTAACATAATAGTTACATTTTGTCAAGATAAATGTTTATAAAAAATAAAAAAATAACCGTATATGATTTTCAAATTAATTCAAAAATCTAACGTGGTTATTTAATAATTTAAATCAATTAAGGCGCCAATCAATCTATCTTTATTCTCGCTCAATCGTAGCCAGTGGTTTAGATATTATGTCGTAAACTATTATATTTAACATATTTAATCGTAACCTATAAAAGTCAAGTATAGCTTTTTAAAATTTAAAATTACGAAGATAATCAATCTTTACTTAAAACCCAAAATAACTTTTAAACGAATTATTAAAAATCTCATCTATGATTTCTTTATCAACCTGATCTTCTATTTCGGAAATTTTATGATGCTTCTTTTGTTTCTTATCTCCTATTAATTTTTCTTCTAGATTATTCAATTTAATAAAGTCTTCTATTGCAATTGGAAGTACTTCACATAATTGTTTAAATGCATTTTTTTTACCAGTTGCTAATTCATAAAACTTATCAGCTGAAATTTTATGAATTCTAGGATGAGATAGCTTCTTTTCATTTATAGTCTGCTCCCAAACTTCGTCAGTACTTTTCTTAGCTATTATTTCAACAAGGTAAAGATTAGCTTGAGGGTATGATTTTGCTAATCCTTCTAGCTCCTCATAAACACCTGCTGCAGACCGAACATTCATTGTATTATGTTTATTTTTTATCTCTGCAAAAATCGTATTATCACATTTTTTCACATCGCATGGCAGTTCAGGTGTTTCACAAAATCCATCTATGGAACCTAATAATTGCTGATGAAACAATCCAATAGCATTGGATATTGATTTGTCACTTTGACGAAAAATCTCGCTATTCATTGTAACTGTAGCATTACCTTGATTTAAAAATATTGTATCAAATTGAAATTTAAATGGATCCATAATATTTTTATTTAATTCTTTTAAAGATTTCCTTAAAAAACTTCTATCATATGTTTTATATAAGTTTTCAATTGCATTTAATAATTTTTCATCACTAATAAAATCCAAGTATTTTGACATAATAAACCTCCTGCAATAGGTTGTAAATATTTCCTATTATATCACATTGCAGAATTTTTCTCCATGTATTTCTCTTCTATTCTGTTTAACACATCAATTATTGATAAACCAACAGCTTTAGCTAGCTCTACAGGAACTGCATTTCCTATCTGCTTATACTGTTGACTCATAGAGCCAGCAAACTTCCAGTCATCCGGGAAGCTTTGAATTCTGGCATATTCTCTTACCGTAAATGGTCTTGTTTCAGTTGGATGGCATCGCTCTGTTTGTTTTTGTGCTGGACTGCATGTTAAAGTCAAACTAGGTTCATCCCATGACATACGTCTGGCCATTCCTGTACGTCCTCCACCAGAGTAATAGCTCATACCCATATATTCTTTTGCTATTTCTTCTGGTAGATCTCTCCAGTACCCACCTGGAGGAACCAATTCTAGTACCTTTCTTTTCTTTTCAGGATACTTTTCTCCTTCAGATTTTGGCACATTATTTAAAACATCTCTTAATACAGGTTTATAATCATATACCTTTGGCAAATAGTATGTAACATTAAATTCTTTTCTAATACCAATAATAATAACACGCTCTCTTTTCTGAGCAACCCCATAATCATTTGCTTTGACAATATGCCATGTAACGTTATATCCTAAATTATCATAAATTTCTAACATAGTTTGAAGAGTTTTTCCATTATCATGTGAAGATAACCCTTTTACATTTTCAGCAAGAAATACCTTTGGATTTAAATCTTTAATAATTTTAGCAAAATAGAAAAACATTGTTCCTCTAACATCATCAAGACCAAGCTTATGCCCTGCATAGCTGAAGGCTTGACAAGGATATCCGCCTGATACAAAGTCAATTTTTATTCCAGAAGGCAAATAATTTCTTATCCCTTTTTCAGAAACCCTTATTATATCCTCTTCAATAACATTCCAGTTTTCTCTGTTTATTCTTAATGTCTCAGCTGCAAATTTGTCAATTTCAACCATTCCCTGCGCACTAAAACCAGCCTCTTCTAACCCAAGGGCTAATCCACCTGCTCCGGCGAATAATTCAACAGATTTATATTCTCTAAAAGCTTCAACTTTATTAGTATCTACATAATTCATGTCATTTTCTACGTCTATTTTTTCATTTAATTTTTTATGTACTGTTCCAGTATCTTTTGGCAACATAATATCCATTGGACTTACTCCCAAAACATCAAATAATTTTTGGTAATTACTTTTTATAGGGTTACTTTTTGCTGATAACAATAATGATAATTGGTTTTTCGTAATGCCCAACCTTTCTGCAAGTTCGGTTTGTGTCTTAATATTTCGTTTTTCCATTATGTAATGAACTTCTTCTTTGTCTATAATATATTTCATGTAACCCTCCACTATTGTTATGAAAATATATTAACCTATTCTTACTAATTTGTCAAGTGCTGTTCGAACTTATGTTCTATAATTTGGATTTATTATACTTTACTATTTTTCAATTATTTAATATATATGTTCATTTTCAACCTTCTAAGGAAATGGGTAAAAATCATTTAATGAAGAGCAGAAAGATTACTTTATTCAGAAAGAAAGCCCCATAAATAATAGTAATAAAAAAGATGGTTATGAGTACTGAAAACAGTAAAATCATAAACCATCTATTTGTATTTCAAAAACTAAAACTTTCATCGCTAGTTTCAACAGATAAAGCCCATAAATAGTTTCTGCAGCCTTGATGATATTTGCTGCCCAATTACACTATTAATCAATGCTACAAATAAATCAGGAATAACTCTTCTTTCTAATTTGCCGATTCTATCAATTGCATCACATAATTTCTTGTCTTTCTTTTTTAAATAATTTACTTCTGTCTTACCATATTTGATTATTTACATAATAATTTATTCCATAATAACTTATAAACGAATTTTTAAATCAGATTATTACTGTAATTCTACATATTTATCAAAATATTCTAACAGACGTAATTTGGGAGAAATACTTTTCAATGTTTCAACATTGATTATTTCTTGAGCACATTTATCACCAGCTCTATTCGATATCAAATAATCACTTAATTCACTATAATTCTCATCCTCTGGCATCAACAACATATACAGATATGTTCTAAGTGCTATTTCAACAAATATTATAACTGGTCTTTGCCCAGATTCTGGATAAGCTGAATTTTCTGGGGTTGTAATTTCAAAATAATAGTTTTTACTCGCTTTCTTGTATTTTATAATACGATTTTCAATTTCATTTGCCGTTCCATCTGGTAAAATTTTTCTAAGTATAACTAACGTTTCTCTAAACGACTCAATATTCACTTTGTAAAAATCACGAATTGTTTCTTTATGAAATCCTGCTTGTCCCCAACGATTTTTAGGAATTTCTGCAGCTAACACTCTACTATTAGTTTCAAATTCCCATGCATCAATTTCATCTTCACTACTATCAATCTGCTCTTCGAGCCTACCCTTAAACTCTGATTTTTTCTTTCTCGTTTGTATCTTATTTTGACGCCTTCTCGCATTTTCGTCCGCTTTCATTATAACTTCTTCATCATCAATCTCTTTGATATACTCATCGTTCTCGCTCAACCATGCTTCCCACTCAAATTCTATTCTTGAAAAATCAACATTATTTACTTCTGTTATTGTAAATGCCTCTCTATTTTTTCGTAATCCTTTTAAAGTCAGATTTCCCGATCCAATAATAAGACTTCCTCCCTGATTTGTTTTAAAAAAACTATACTTGGGATGATATGTGTTATTTGAATTCTTATCATAAAATACTTTAATTGATAAGTTACTATGCTTTTTCATAAGAACTCTAGCTTTTTCTAATGTTCTTGTATTAGTTACTTCATCAATACCCATTAACAATGTAAATTTACTATTATCTTTGCTAATAAATCTTTCAAAAGTATCACTTTCAACTAACAGTTGTAAACCTTCATTTGTAACAAAAGCATATGTTCCAATACCGTAAACAGCTTTTTCAATAATATTCAATAATTCATCATGCAATAAAATTGAGTTTGTATAATCTGGATCTTGTATGTATAACAACTAATTAACCTCCCTATTGCGCAATTTTAATTTTATTTTCTGACATATCCAAATATTTAAATGAACCTCCACCTTGCCATTCAACTTCCTTAGATATTCCTCCCTGCTCTCCACTAATAACTTTATCAAGTCTAGGAATAACAATACTTTCCATTTGTTCTCCAATTTCTATGCCAATATATTTTCTATACATTTTATGGGCCACAGCGGCTGTTGTTCCTGAACCTAAATACGCATCCAATACCAAATCACCTGGATTAGTTGCAATGTCAAAAATTTTTTTAATTAATTCTTCTGGTTTTGGTGTTTCAAACAACTTTTCTGATAATTTCATAGATATTAAATGTTTCTTTGCACTTTTGTTTGTTCCAACCTCTTCTGCTAACCACAATGTTTCTGGTGTAATACCTAATCTAGCATCTTTCAGAAATTTCTTTATCCGTGGAACACCGTTTCCATCTAATCCAAACCATATATTATTATTTTCTATCTCTGATTCCATTTTTTGTTTATTATATGACCAGCACCTTCCTTGTGGTAAGTTATGCACCTTACCATTAGGTGCAGTAATCTCATAAAATTGTGATGGAACGGCATGTCCGGCTTGAGCATTAGCACTTACCGATTGCCATGGTCCCCTTGGATCATTATCAGGATTTTTATATCTCTTTAAAACATCTTCTGGCAATTTAATTAAGTTTCTAGATGATTTAAACATTTCTGGTTTTTTTGCATATACCAATATATACTCATGATTATTAGAAAAAACTTTCCTATTTTCTCGCGTCGTTCTTTGTTGCCAAATTATAGTCGTAATAAATTTATTTCTTCCCATGACGCTATCTGCAAGCACTTTAAGATAATGCACTTCATTATCATCAATAGATATCCATAAGCTTCCGTCTTCACTTAGCAATGAATATAGTTGTCTTAATATTATTTCCATTTCATCCAACCACTCATCACTGTTAGAATTATCATTATAATGTTGGTATATATCACCATTATTATATGGTGGATCAATGTAAACACACTTTACCTTTTCAGAATAATCGGTCTTTAATTTTTCTAAAACAATGTGATTATCACCTTTAATTATTAAATTATCATTCATTAGATTCCTCGCAATTACACATTATTAGTACTTCAGCAGGACAGTTAATCTCATAATTCTTTTCAATTTTATTTAGCTTACTGTGAACTATGTCATCTAACTCTTTAATATAAACATTTTTATAATACTTTTCTGCAATTTCCACAATTTCATTAATTTCCATTAATCGTGGAGTGCTTCCCGATGACTTTTCATACGGAGAATAAGATAATACTAACTTAACTTTCTTTTTTGCAACGCCTTCAATTAACTCTTGAAATGCCTTCTTAGCTTGACTCTTAATGCAAAATGGTGACTGATGTCGTTCACTTCTATACATCCCCCTACTTATTCTAATTTCACTTCCAACTTTAACATTAGATACCTCTGGTTCATCATATAAGCAAATTGTTTCTAATACGTGATAATATCTACTATAATGATATCTTGTATACGGCGGATCAGCATACACTACAGATACCTCTTCAGGTAATTTCGCTAATGCTTCCTTATAATCATCACAAATTATAATATTATCTTCACTTCCTGTTAGCGTATAAATTTCAAGCCACTTTTTAAAACATGCAAAAAAATCTAATTTTCTATCCTTCTGGATTCTTTTACCGATATTTTTTTTAATTTTTCCTTCTGTGTTACGAGGATTAATTGGTTGCGCAAACTGTTTGCCAACAGTATTCACTATCTCACTTGTTGCACTTATGACAGAAGCAACAAATTTATCTTTTTCTATTCCAGTAGTATTTTGCATTATCCAATTCATAATACCATCGATTTGAATTGACTGCTCAAAAGAAAAGTATATTCCTCCAAAATATCTAGTCACAATTGACTTGTGGGTCATGTCATTTTTCTTTGTTTCACTTATAACTCTTTCTAATTTCAGTCTTAGCTTTTGGTCTAAACAAGGACTTTCAGATTTTTTTTCCAATGCATACACCGACACATTTTCAAGAAAATCACTTAATGCTTCTGGTTTATTATTAATAGCATTATCAATACATTCCCTTTCATAATTTACTAAGTCTCTATATATACTTTCTAGCTTTTGATAAATATAACCATTCTTACAAATATCTATAATTAAATCTGGTTCTTTGTTAATATCCGCTTTGTTTAATACTGCTGAACATAAAACTCTTGAATATTCCTGAATATCTACAGATACAACCTTTCTTTTGCCTGCAAAATAACTAGATACTGTGCCTGAACCAGCAAATAAATCACAAATCGCCCCACTACTACTCAACTCATTAATAGCTTCTTCGATTTCATGAAGAATTCTAAATTTGCTTCCCAAATAATTTATTGTTTTTATCTCTTCCTGCATTATCATTCACTCTCATTTTTCTATGAGCATCTTTTTTTACGCCCATCTTCCGACCCTTTCGCATTGATAGGAATCAACCATGTTTTACCTTTTTCTTGATACTCCATTCATCCATTTCCGTCTGTCAATAGATGAATAACTTCAAATTCATAATGAAACACACAGCTTTTAATTAATGGATGAACTTCTACAATTTTTACACTCACAATCTAAAATGGTTTTAAAAAGTACAATCACTTACTTCTCTAAACCATAAAAAGTTCTTTACTTCAACAATTGTTATGAAAATATATTAACCTATTTTTGCTAATTTGTCAAGTATTGTTCGAACTTATGTTCTATCAATATGATATACCGAACCTAATATAAGATAATTTGAATTAATCTTAAATACATCTTAATTACAATATTTTATCAATGTTTTCAATAAGTGTTTTATGGGTATAACATAATTAATAAATAATTATTAGCATTGGAAGGTAGGTAAAGCATGAAAAATATGCCTGCATTATTTATAGGTCACGGTTCACCCATGAACGCAATTGAAGATAACAAATTTGCACGAGAATGGCAGTCTCTCACAGAAAGAATACCAAAACCTAAAGCAATATTGTCCGTTTCAGCTCACTGGTATACAAATGGTACTAAAATTATGGATGAGGAATCACCAGAGACAATATATGATATGTATGGGTTTCCTGATGCTCTTTATAAAATTATATACGCTGCCAAAGGCTCTCCTGAGCTTTCTAATAAAACTGTTAAAATGATATCTCGTCCGGTGGATGTAGATAACTCATGGGGCTACGATCATGGAACATGGTCAGTGCTACACAGAATATACCCAAAGGCAGATATTCCGTTGATTCAACTTAGCGTAGACCGTAATGCTACCATGCAGGAGCATTATGATATTGGTCGGCAAATAGCAAGGCTTAGAGAAGAAGGGGTTCTGATTTTTGGAAGCGGTAATGTTACTCATAACCTAAGCAGAATAAACTGGCAAATGGATGGAGGATATGATTGGGCTGAGGAATTCGATAATTATATTATAGAAAATGTTAAAAGCAAAAATTATGACAATATAATTAATTATAAAAAAATTGGTAAGTCTGCAGATTATGCTGTACCGATTTCTGATCATTTCGCCCCACTTTTGTATGTGTTAGGAACAATAAACGGCGACGAAAAACTTTGCGTCTTTAATGATGAGTGCATTATGGGCTCTATGTCCATGACAAGCTTTTTATTCGAGTAAATCATAAAAATATCCTGCATGAATAATCGCAGGATATTTTTTATGAGTTCTCTTATTTTTCCACTCAAGAAATAATTTAACTAACAAGGCACTCGTTATGATAATTAATTAATGAATCTTTTATAGCTAAAGCTATATGGTAAGCCATATTTACTGGTACAGCATTTCCAACCATTTTATAACCATCACTTATATCGTTATAATAAAAAATAAAGTTATCAGGAAAAGTTTGAATTCGTGCGCATTCCCTTACGGTTAATCTCCTATATAAGTGTTCCTGTTCAGGCACAAATATTCTTTTATTGTAATCAATAAATAACATTTTAGGCGCCTGAGGATGTATCGGTGCATGTCTTCCTCCTGCTTGAATAGTGAATGATGGTTCATCCCATGAGCGAACTCTATTACGTGACATATATATTGATGAAAAGCTTCCAATCATATATTCATGATTATTTATCCTACAATTATTTCCATTAGTTTTATTGAAGTTTAATGCCGGTAATGCATTATCTTTTAAATCCCATATAGCATCTCGTAAATTATATTTCCTATTAACTCCTGTCGGAAATCTATAATTAATGTTTAAATCCTTTCTAAAACCTATATAAAATACTCTCTTTCTATCTTGAGGTACACCGAAATCAACAGCATTTAATAATTTAATATAAATATTATAACCAGCCTCATCAAACATTTTTATTATATTACTTACTGCCATTTTATGTATATCCGATAGCATACCAGACACATTTTCCGCAACAAAAAACTTAGGTTTTTTATCTTTTAATATTCTTATAAATTCATAAAACAATTTTCCTCTGTCATCATTTATACCTCTTTGTGAACCAGCTTCACTCCAACTTTGACACGGAGGTCCACCTATTATGCCATCACAATCAGGAATCTCAGATGATTTTATTAATCTTATATCTCTTACATCTAATAAATTTGCATGATTTTTCCTATAAGTTGCCCAAATAGTTTTATCATATTCATTTGCCCAAATAATATTAAAACCTGCATTTTTGAATCCTAAGTCTAACCCACCTGCACCTGAAAACAAACTGACTAATTTCATTTCTTCACCCCAATCATAATTATTTTAAGAAATTATATAAGCCAATAACGAACATTTGTTCTAAATAAAGTATAAGATATTTTACATTTATTGTCAATACATTTTTCATTTAATAAAAATAAGCAGCCTTAATTATTAGACTGCTTTATTGTTACTACCATGGTTCATGTTGTGTATATAGAGTTTGTGGTATTCCGACTAAATTTACGTCGAATTTTAAACTTGATTCCACCAAAGTGCTAGCGCTATGTATTCTCATTGATATAGTCCATCCATTATCACATGTTGTTATGATGGTATTCTTAGAGCTTTGTTTATAACTTATATCATAAAACTTAGTAGGCATTATTAACTTTGGCGCTATCGTCTGTGGTTTTATATTTTTGAAACTTCTGTTTAATGTACCATATATATTAAATGCAGATATCTTAGTAATCTTTTTTCTATCTTCACTTATCACCTTATAAAAGTCATTCCTTCCAATAAGGTAACTTAAAAATCTTTCTGGAACAATTTTTGGATTCTCAGCTTCTAATCTCTTTAATTCTTTTGCAAATGAATTTAATATAGGAACATAAACTTCATCATTTTTATTTTTTATAGCTTTCCATTCAATTTTTTTATCCTTTAATTCTGTTAATTTATCAAAAATTGGTGCAATATCATTGAAGTATTCTTTTGAACAAGGAATTTGAAGCCATTTTTCTCCAAAGTCAATTGATTTTGATAACCTTGAATGCTTTACCGCATCATGATTATGCTTGCAGCTTATACCTATTTCCCATTCAAAATCTTTTCTAATTGCAATAATATCTCTTACATCACCATCCTTACCTGCTTTGTCCGGTTGTAGAGTAAGAAGTAAATCTTGCTTAGATGAATTTTGGAGCATTGGCTCTAATCGAGCAATAACCCTGACTGCTGCCATGGCTGCCTTGTCCATTATCTTCCTTAAATCGATATTTAAAGATTCATAATCTTTTTGTGCAATGCTTACTGCATCAACATATATAATTTCTACAATATTATTAACATTCTCTAAATAATTTTTAAATGCAATTAAGCAAGCATATTCATAAGCTTTTCCGTTTTTTGATTGTATAGCCATAACTACACTTCCATACTCTTATTTTTATAAACAAAGTATCTATCTATTTTATCTTTTACAGCAGAAGCAACTACTTCTGCTAATTTTACCGGAACAGCATTGCCAATTTGTTTATATTTACTTGTAAGATTTCCATAAAAAATCATACCCTTTGGAAATGTTTGTATTGCAGCACACTCTTGCCAGCTAAATCTTCGTGTATTTCCTATGTCACCAAATTGCCATACATCAGTCGATTCTTTTACCATATTCGGACTTGACGGATGCAAAGGAACTTGTTTTGCCATTGCAGGAATAGTATAACTAACTTGATTCCAATCCCGCTTCCTGTTACGGCTCATAAATCTTGAAGAATATGATGCATTACATATATCATGGGTGTTAGGTTCAGGCATGTCCATTAACATGTCGTTAAGAGTTACTTTATAATCAAATGGTTCAGGAAATTCAAAGTTTTTAATACATAAATCTTTTCTAAAACCTATCATCAAAACTCTCCATCGATCCTGTGGCACTCCATAATCTGCTGCATTAACAAGGTTAGGATAAACATCATATCCTTTTTCTGAAAAGTCCTCAATAATTGCTGAAATTATTTCTCCATCACCTAATGTTAGAATCCCTTTAACATTTTCTGCAACAAATGCATAAGGTTGATTTATTTCTAATAATTTAACAAAATATCTATATAGAGAATTCCTCTTATCATCAATCTTTCTCGGTCCTGCTAATGAGAATCCCTGGCATGGAAACCCGCCTAACACTATATCGCTTTTAGGAATATTTTCAAATCCAATTTTACCAATATCACCACAAACTACCTCAGCTTTTGACCATCCTCTATGTGTATCGCATGCATCTATATCTATATCATTAGCCCATATTGTTTTATATCCTTGATTTTCAAAACCCATATCAAGACCACCAGCACCCGAAAACAATGAAACAATGCTATATTCCTTAGGTTTTTGCAAGTCTTTAAGTTGTATTATATTATTATCCATTTGCTAAAACCTCCTTGTAAAATAAAGTTATAATTGTATTAATTATAACTTATAGAAAGTAAAATGTAAAATGTAATTATATTTATTTACAAGTTACAATAATCAGGTGCTATATATAAGAATTACAACACTCACAGTAAAATTTTGCGCGGAATGTATTAAATAATATTGATAACTTTGCAAAAATATCGGTAGAAAGTTTTGAAGATATATTCAATACAATAGTTTTAATTTTGAAAATATAGAATCAATTTAAAATAACTATAAAAATAACGCTACAGCTTGCATTAGACTGTAGCGTATTCGTTATTTATTCCCACTCAATGATTATTCAATTTTCATTAATTTCTTTCATTGATTTTTCTGTCTTTCATGTTTTTATTATCTTTATTTTCATTTAAATAATCTGGCTTCAAAAATTATATGTACGAATTGTGTACGCCTAATTTCTTATATTAATTGCTATTTCAGATAATGAATCACAATTTTCTTTCATTATACACCTCGGAAGTGTTCAATAAATTTTTATTAAATCATATATTCACCACTCAAAATCAGCGCCACCAGTATTGAGTAGTAATTGGTTTTAACCAGAGTTTATTTATTTCTTTAATATAGCATATTTGTTCCAATAGGTTTACCAGCTTTTAATGTTTCCATTATTATATTCAATTCTTGTCTAGCTAACTTTAAGTTATCAACGCTATCAGTAATCTTATTAGAAAAAGCATTGAAATGTGTAATGGACTTTGTATTACAATAATTTATTAATTGATTCATCGCCTCCATACCGTCTTCTCCAGAGGAAATCATAGCATCTATATAGTTTTCTGTATTTATGCTTGGAATCAAAGTATATAAATTGGTATTGCTGTATTGTTTTTTTACATCAGAGAAGAAATTATACAAATTTTTAGCTGCATGCAAAGTATCAAAAGAATAGCCTGATGGCAAATTATCATAATTTTTCTGAAATACTTCAGCTGTATTATTTAATGTTGAATTCTCAGTATTAGATACCTCAATTTGCGTTTTTAATAATTCTTTTTCTTGTGAACTTGAACTATTTATTAAACTTTTTTCACTACTACAACCACTCATTACGATACTTAGACTAAAAATAATAAAAATAATAATTTTAAAATTTTTCATCAAATTTACCACCCACTATCAATATCATTGTCCTGAAAAAAGATTAAATCCATCAATAGTGCGATAAAGAAAACTAGGGATACCAATTCTAGTAATTTTTCCTTCTGAAGAAACACCCATAGTTATACTTCCTCCAGCAACAGAACATACCATATCCGTCCAACCTAATGTATTACATTCACCATTATTGTTACTTCCAGTAGTACGAACTGTTCCATCTGACCTTAAAGCAGTAATATGTGAAAATCCGACAGAAACAGAAACAATGTCATGCCAGTTATTAATTTCTAAAACATGATTCCAGCTATATTTAACTTTTTTTAAAGCTTCTATTGGGTCTTTAGAAAATAATGCATTTATTAATTCAGCTTTATCTTGTTCCTTTGTACCTCCTGCATATAAAAGAGTCCCATCTCGTTGTAATCCAACAGACCAATGACCATTAGCAGAAATTGATACCACATCTGTCCATAAAGTTACATCACATTGACCAGCTTCATTATTACCAACCGCTACAACCGAACCATCCTTTTTTAGCCCAATTGTATGCTCATCTCCTGCGGCAATCATTACAATGTCTTTCCAATCATTAACATTGTCTTGATTAAAATTATAATCAGGAACACCTTTATATTTTGTAGATTTAACCGTTCCATCCTGCTTTAATCCAACTGTATGATAAGCTCCACAAGCGATTTGTTTAATATTTGACCAGTCACCATCTAGTACTTCTGCTCCAGCCCAATATACTGAAGATCTTTTTCCATTATCACTAGTTGCGACTACTTGACCATCATTTTGAAGTCCAACAAGACCATATGCATGTGCAGATATGGCTTTTATATCACTCCAATTCTCAGCTGCTTTTTCACCAGATCCTCCATGATCATCACCAATTATAAAAACACGAACTTTACCATTATCCATAACAAAATACTCACCTTCAGTATTACTTGCAATTCTTTTATCTAGCAGGATATTGAAATACTGTTCTTGGGCATCTTTATAATCGTATATTCCGATAAGTAATTTCATAGCTTCGCGATTATTCCCTAGTGTGATAAAATTCATAGCCTTATTATATTTTATTTCTGGTTCATTTGCTTTTTTGAGCAGTTTATCATATTCAGTTAAAACTTTTGAATCAGTTACACCTTTCATAAGTTCTGCTGCCTTATCTTCATCAAAAGATACCAACAATAAATCTTCAACTTGTCCTAGGCGTTTGATATATTCTTCATTTAGTAATATTTCAAATTGTTTATAGATGTCAATATTATCAACAACACCCATAATTGAAGTAGCTTCTTTAAATTTCCCTTTAGCAATTAATTCTTCTGCTTGTTTTAGAAGATTGGAATATTCTTCATTAACCGATTGTTCAAATTGATTAAGTATTTCTTTATTCTTAACTTTATCCATTATTAAATCCGCATCTTCAAACTTACCTTGAGCAAGTAGTTCTTTAGCTTCAATTAATTCTTTTTCTCCATTACTGCACCCACTAATTACGATACTTAAACTAATAATAAAAAATATAATAATCTTAGCATTTTTCATTACATTTACCCCCTCATCGATTTGTAGTATTATATATATTATAGCAAAATTTTACCATTTTACAATGAATAATGTAATAATATTGCACCTCCCTATCTCATACAAACAATTATCAGTATTTACTATAATGGATTAATAATATTCTCTGAAATTTTAAATATAAAATAAGTATAGTAAAACTTATTAACAGACATAAATCAATCAAAATATGATTAGCGTTATCAATATAACTTATTATTTCAATAATCTATGTCAAATTCAATTTTTTCACCTATGCCTTTATATTTTTTCATTTCAAATGAATCATCTGTCGGAAACTCTCCTTCACAAACTATCTTACCCTTTTTGTTGAATAATTTTCCATATATCGGAACCCCATTTTAAAAGAACTTCCATATTTGATTATATTAGTATTATTATAATAATATTTTCCATATCCATCAAAAAACTCAGGCTTCAAAAATTATATGTACGAATTTTGTACGCCTAATATCTTATATCAATTGCTACTTCAGATAAATGTTATGCGATAGTATCTTGGTAAAAAGCGATTTCAGACTATTTATTTGTTTTTATTTAACGCGAAATATACATCATCAGCAACTTGATATTGATTACAAATTATTTTGCAATAATTTAAAATATCTATTGCGCTTAAATTTGTTTCAATATATATATCATCACTAATCTTATATGGAGAGTTCATAGTATCAGATGTATTGTTTATAATGTATCGTTCTCTTCCTGTAAAATCTTTATGTTTTACCAAGTTATGAAGAATTGTATTGTCTAATTCAAACAATTCTTTGCATAATACTCTTATTAAATCTTTCCATGAAGAAATACTATATTCCATATCTAGTAATATTAACTGCTTTGGTTTTTCACCTGTAATGTTTATATCAGTTAAAATACTATACGGAGTTGAATAATCAATTACATCTGTTTTTTCCTTTTGAGTATTATATTTTTCAGGAAGATTCCATATTTTTAATGCTGTATCGAATAACATTTTTGCTCTTTTTTTTATAGCTTCATCATTCCAATTACTATGATCACAAATGCTTCTGCAAATTGAAATATTCGAATTTTTAAATATTTCTTTCTTATCAATAAAACTTTTGTTTGAAAGTTCTGAATTATATCCTGAAATCGTTAAGTTTCCTATTGTATGCAAATATTGCGAGTGAATTTCTTCATACTTTTTTCCCAACTCTATTTGCCATTGAGGTGTAAGTGTTTGTGGCATTATATGTTCGATTGTAATTTCATTCGAAACAAAAATCTTTTCCTTAGATAAATAGTTTTCTAGTTGACATAAAGTATATTTATCAACTTTACTTTTATATAAATCTTTTTGAATAAATTCAACTTCAAACTCCTTATTTCTAGGAAATGTTCCTGATGAAGATTTTTTAGTTAAAATACGTAGCACCTTGTCAGAATAAACGTGTTCTTCACTTTCTTCTATTTCATTAATCAAATTGGCAAATATTTTGTTTAAGGCATTTGTAGGATAGCCACAAATTTGCCTCCTGAAAACATAAGAAATTAAAATATTTAATATATTTATTAACTCGTTATCAGAGATTTTTTTATATGCATAACAATCATCAAAAATATACAATAAAACAGGATAAACTGTAGTTGATTTTAACTGTTGAAATTGCTCTAAACAATAATTAATTTTATCATTGCTTGAGTTAAAATATAAAAAAAACGAATAATATTTTGCAAAAACTAACAAGTCTTCCAATAACCCTTGTTCATCAAAATTGTTCTTTGGATCAGTTGCAAATTCTTTGAAGTTTTCATACACCTTATCTTTTGTAGAAATTTTAGAGGTTTTCATTGTGAGATAATCTCTAATAAAATCAGATATTTTGCTATTCGTCAATAGCTTTTCTATCTTCACCCAATATTCTTTATATAATTTTGTTTGCTCATCATAAGAATGATTCATAAGTAAAAAATTTCTTATTAAATCTGCTTGTGTTAAAGATAGACCAGTTGAATTTAAACTTTCAAAAATCAACTGTGGATTCTCAGATTTTTTATCTTTTTCTAATTGAATATAAACAAGTTCAATATTATTTAGAGCTTTGTATAACTGTTCAGGGTGTATGCTTGATTCTGAAATTAAGGTCTTAAACAACGTATAATTATTATGTATATTTGTTTCAGTATTTGTGTTTTCATTAGCCAAAATATTTTGGTAAGCGTACATATCGCTTTCAATAGGTTTTAATTTTATTCTCAATGCTTCAGGTGCTCGTTTATTTATTATGTAGGATTCATAAATATCTTCTTTTAGTTCTTCATCTTCAATTACATCATATAAAGCTTTCAAAAGTAAAGTAATACTTGTTACTCTTTGTTGTCCATCTATTAATACAAATTCCATAAAAGTTGGTTGAACGTATGAAACAACATATACAACTGTTCCTAAAAAATGTTCTGTTTGAAAATCATTTAAAGCTATTTTTTCAATATCTTTAAACAGCCTCATACAATGTTCAGGTTTCCAATCATAATTTCTCTGATATACAGGAATATTAAAGGTTCTTTTTCCTGAGCCTAAAAATTCTAATAGCCTAATTTTATTTGCTTCCATAATAGTTCCCCACAATATATTTTAATTAGAGGCGTCTGCAAAACACCAGTGCTCGCATAAAAAGATTTGACTACGTTAAAATCAACTCCTCTGCCCCTCAATCTTGAGGGATAGGTTTTTTCTCCGTTTAAGTCTTCCCTTTTATTAAACCTTATCATTTATCTTATTTCACGTATCTTATATATTTTCTACTGTGATATTTAGATACTCTTTCATTGCTGCTGCATTAGAGATTTGAGTTGCAAACAAATTCATTAATTCCAAAACCTTCCTATGAATTTCATTATACCTGTCCTCATCAAGACTCAAAGTTTCTATGCGCTCCCCATGAGCTATTTTATTTCTCATATTTAAAAGAACCTCATCTAGCAAGTTATAAGAACTTTCATATTGTGTACAATCCAAACCAATAGTCGCCATTATTTCCATAAAAATCTTAGAATTTAAATTACTATTGGTTTTTATTATTCCTTCTTGAGGAATATGAGACCTTTTACCTATACTATCAAAAATTTCATTAATAATACTTGTCTGTAAAGTTGTTTTACTTGTTTCCTCGAATTGACTTAATTTTTCTTTAATAGAAATTGCTAGAAAATTATTCTTTAACTTGTTATATGGTAAGTATTGGTTTGATACATAAGATAAATAATAGCTCGCGATATTTTTCACTGAACCCTCCCAATGAGCATAAAGCAAAGCAATTCCAGAGCGTAAGGCAGTGTCTTTAGCAAACAATCTTGCTTGGTTTATGTTTCCTTTAATTGCAGATAATTCGCGTTTCCTCCACGCCATTTCTCCATCAATTGCATCTTGCAAATCATTAATCGTTCTTATTTTCATGGTCTGAAATATTCAGCTCCAAATATAGAAAGATCCTTATATCTTGGAATAGCTTTAACACCGGGGATAGTGTTCTTTAGAAATATTTCCTCTGAATAGAATGATTGAATTTTATTTTTTAACCATTCGCTATTATTTTCTAATGCTATAATTTCTGTCATATTCTCAAACACTCCAACGGCTATTCCTTGAAATGCTGATATCAAAAAAGGTCCTGAATGCTTTACTCCATTGTATTTTTTAAAGGTATCCTCCCCAAGAACTCCATAAAGAAAATTAAAAGCTCCATTAAAGCGCTCTAAGAATTTTTCATAATCTATCTCGGTTTTACATAATCTTAACGTTTCTTTATCAAGCAACTCAGAGAACTCCGAGTACTGAGCGATATTATCCCAATCTATGTATTTTGCAACCATTAACCTTAACACTAATTCCATCCTAAACTGTTCATCTGCTTTTCTATCAGTTATTGGTATGCAATTTCGATAAGATTCTGACTGTTCAAGCATCATTGTGAATTCATAAAATGATTTATTAGTCATAATCATTAAACAATTCCTAACTTCTTGGTCGCTAAGTTTAGTACCTCCCGTATTTAGTCGTTGAAACAATTCATATTTGGTGTTTGGATCACTTTCCTTCTTCATAATTACAATATCTATTCTAGCTCGTTTAAAAAATAGTTGCTGTTCTTTTGTAAAAGATAACTCAGGTATAGTATTTGTCCATTGAACTCCAGCAAATGATGGAAGATAGTCTGTTTTTTGTAGCACTAAAGCAGGTATTTCTTTGTTATCTTCATCCTTAAAAATTCCAACAAACTGAAAAATAGTTGAAAGTCTCTGTACCCCATCAATGATATCCCATACACCATCCTCATTTTGGTTAACAAATATTGAAGGAATAGGAATATTAAGCATTATTGATTCAATTAATTTAGTTTTTTGATAATCACTCCATCTAAATACACGCTGAAATTCAGGATGAATATCCATTTCTCCATCCCGATAAAGATTAATTAACTCTCCAATTGACATTTGATAAGAATCTCTAAATATTTTTCCTGACTTTTCTTCTATTTCGTCTTGTAATGCCATTTTCCAATCCTCCTATCCTCTTCTTAATCTTCTTTGTTGAAGTTTCTTCCATATAGCTCTGCATGAAATACATAATTCACGTTCAACCCCTAAATGTTCAATAAGAACAGCTTCATCCACTAAATCAAGAGCATCTTCTATATTTTCATCATTACGAACAATTATATCAATCTTATTGAGCAATTCCTTCTTTTTATTTACAGGAAAGTCTTTAATAATGGGTAACATTATATTTCCCATTTCTCCTGGTAAAATTTCAAGAACTCCACCGCCATAACTTCGCCCACAAATTTCAGTAAAGGCAAAGGAAATACTATTATAATACGACAATAACAATGTCTCCGAATCTACACAGTCATTAAATTTCATACGATGCATTGTATCTGTTGAGATTGCGCCACACTTATTTAGCACAAACTTAGGATATAAATTATTACGTCTTAGGAAGAATGCATCTGGAACCCAAATTGATGGCACTATGTACCACTGGTCTCTTATAGAACATTTATAACCATGATTTACTCCATTTCTCTCACCAAGCATTATATATTCTAAGTGTTTTTGCGGATATTCATCTGTATTTTTTTTAGGAAATACTAAAAGCCTCGCTTTTTTCCCCGCTTCTATATTCTTATTCCAATCTGATTCTATAAAATAAATCCCATGAGCATGTGAACTTCTTCCAATCAGTGGAAGAGTAACATTGGCAAGTTCATACTTTTCACATGTTTCTTTGTCTATAGAAAAATATTCGTTATTACCAGTTGTAACACCTACATTTATAGTCCCAAAATCTGAAAATGGAGCAAATTGAGTATCCATTTTTATTTGTTGTATTATTTTAATCTCCATAGGTGTAGTAAAATACTTTGTCCATTTTTCTTTAACATGCTGTATTTGTTGATAACCATTTGAATTAAGATCAATCGAAGAAAATCCATTCAAATCATTCATTTCAATGATACGAATACCTTTTTCTTCTCCTCCTTTTTCTCCAATAAAAACTAAAACTTCTTGCTCAATTTCTGGAAAAATCAATTTCTCAAATGTTATAAGCGTGATTCTTGAAAATTGATTTGATAAAAATAATCTTAAATCTTCTGCATAGGCTACTTGAAGTATTTCTGCTGGAATAACAAAAGCTATTCTACCTGTATCATTTAGCATGTGTGTACAAGCCACCAAAAAGCCAACCCATGCGTTAATAAGTTTATTTGCCTTCATTCCATGAGATGTGAGAATAGCAGATAAGCTTTCTCTTTGAGAATCAGTCAAATATTGATATCTTATATATGGAGGATTGCCAACAATCAAATCATAATAATTACCATCAGCATTTCGATTATAGTAGTTAAAAAAGTCATCATTAATTACTTCCACATTTTTTTCAGTTATATATTTTTTACTTACTTTCCTAGCTTCTGCCTCATCTAATTCAACAGCTGTGAATGTATTTACTTTTTTTAATATCCCTTTTTCATGCATACTATCAAGAAAAACTCCATCACCGCAACTTGGTTCTAAAACCTTATCAATATTTTCGGCAGCAAAAAGCTCCACCATAGCATTTGCTAATTTCAATGGCGTATAATATGCTCCTCTTAATTTTTGCTCTGAGCTGTCTTTTTTTAATTTCATACGGTAACCGTCCTTTAGTATTCAAGTTCATATATCTTATCTATTATTAATTCTATTGATCTAATTAGTCTGTCTTTTTCTTTTTGCAAAACACTCACAACTCTTTTTTCAGGTTGCTGTTTTAATTGTTCATTAATATGGTATATACGTCGAGTTTCTGCAACTACTGTATCATATAAAGCTTTTTGACTTGGATCATTGAAGTCAAGGTCAACAATTGTAAGTGTTTTTAATACATCCATGCCCCTTGCATAAAAACCACCTTCAAAATCACTCCCAATAATTTTTAAAATGCGTTCTGTATGTGAGTTTGTTAGCCATGCCTGAATGTACTCCAACTCATATTTGCTATTTTCTTTTTTACTTATTGCACAGTAACCTGCTGTACCACCAACAGATATTAACATATCATCCATATCATAAGCATACATAGGGGATTGACTCATGATTCCTACAATCAATTTTTTGCGATTTGCAAACGAAGATAAATGTTGACTTCTACCATAGTGATACCAGGTATCCGCTGTAGCATGTGGTACTTTTCTCTTCCCTTGAGGAGCAATTCCCGCTGGAACAAGATCATCATAATTATCAAGTAAATACTGATATGTACCAGCATACTTATCTTTCATCTCATCCAGTGGAATCAAATGACCTTCAGAATCATAAGGAAAAATAATCCACTTATCTGTTTTCAGTATACTGTAAGAATTCAATCCTCTTTCAGCCCTTTTTACAGGTTTAAAATATGGTTTTAGCATTGCTTTTTCAATATCATAAATCTTATCATTTCTCATAAAAGTAATAGTCTTTTTATTCTCATAAATAATTTCTTTTTCTGCTACCTGTTCCCATGATAAGTATTTATCATCATCTGTAAAAGTTTTATTTTCATTTAAAATTTCTTCAGTAGAAAACCAGTATGTTCTATTAGTTTCAGCACTTGTTTGTATTCCGCCATAAATATCAACATATCTTGTTATAGGTACAGATACATCATCAAGCTTTTTCAATAGACTTAAAAATTCAAGATCATCAGTCAATCTCCAAGGTAATTCATTTAAAATTGTGCTTTGAAGTGTAACTGAACAATTTTCTTCACCTGACCACAAAGCTGCTGCAGACTTAATATTCGCATATTCAAACTGAGAATGTGCATTTTTTTGCAATAATATTATTGAACTATATATAGTCTTATCTAAAAAAAGTTGTGCATCTCCAAAATCATCTAATGTAACGAGATACTTGCCAGATGATATAAGCTGCCTTAGTTTCTGTCCTGCTCCAATTTTAAAAAATTTATTAGGAATTATATAGCAAACATATCCGTTATTTTTTACCTTATGCAGAGCTCTCTCAACAAACAAAAAATATTTATCAAATTGCTTATATGACGTTTTATAGTGTTTCTTATACAAAATAAATTCCTTAGCTGGTAACAAATCATGCATTCCTTCTGTATTTACATATGGGGGATTTCCAATAATTGCATCAAATGGATTTCCATTATTTATTGTCTGCCAATCAAACGGCACAATTTTTATTAATTCCTCTGTATTAAGACGGGTGCTAGAAATTTCTTTGTTACTTATAAGAGAATTACCATATGCAATATTATTATTTAAATTAGGCAAAATTGGAATGGACGATTCTACAGATGGGGTTGTCTCATCTTCAATTAGCTTAATTAGTAAAGAAAACTTTGCAACTTCAACAGCATGGATATCTATGTCAATTCCATATATACATGATAACAAAATACTCTTTTTATCTTCCAATGGCAATTTCTTACGCCCATTGCTTATATCAATGAGACGTTCAGGTTGATGAGCTTGATACCACTCTACACAATACTGTATAAAAAAGTTATATGCCTCTTCTAAAAAAATTCCTGAGCCACAAGCTATATCAGCAATTTTTAATTGCTTGATTTCATTAGGCGTTTTTCCTTCACACAAATTACTTAGTGTCTTAGCTGTAATATATTTAACTATCTCTGTTGGAGTTGTTACAACAGATCTGTTAACACATTCCTTTTTCTTAGTGAGGATAATTTGTCCAGCTTCTGAAAAAGATAACTGCTCTGTAAGGAAGACTTCATATATTTTGCCTAACAAATTAGGCTCAATAATGTTGAATAAATATGGACTTTGAGGATAGTATAGGCTTTCTATAATGTCAATAATAATTTGATTATTTAAATCAAAAATAATATTATCGCCTTCAAACATACCAGAATTATATCTTCTATCAGCTACACGAAAAAGTTTTTCAAGTTTGTTCTTAATTAGAGTTTCATCATTAATTGTGTCTTTTAGTTTATGATATAGTGGTAAGTTTTTATCCTCACATATTCTTAGAAATACAATTTGATTTATAAACTCCTGTACAACATCATTTAACTTCTCTATAGAATGATATTTCTCGGAAGCGTTATATAAAAAATTGCTTAGTGATAATCGCCACTGATTGATTTGTTCTAAGAATAAATCATCAACCTGCTGTTTATGAGTTTCTCCACGAAATTCTTTACTACAAAATTCATCAAACTTACCATTATAAATACTGTCACGAGAAATAAGTTCTTCTATTTCATCTAACTTTTCAATATATTCTTTAAAATGATATTTGCGAAATCGTGCAACCGACACGGAATCAATTTCCTTTGGCATGTAGGTAGTATCATAAACAATAAGATGTTCAAAATTAGTCAGCACAACAATTTTATGGTTTGCATTCCACCCATATTTTCTTGCTTGAAAAGCTGGGGCACTTTCATTCAAAATATCTACTACTGGTTTTTTGGCTTCAACAAAAAACTTTGACACTCCCCTTAATGTCATGGAATAATCAGGGCGATCCGTTTCCGTTGAATAATCTTCTGCTATTACTTCCCGATATTGAGGCGACAATCCTTTTTCATTAGAAACATCCCATCCTAATATTTTAAGAAATGGATCAATATACTCAATTCTACAAGAGTGTTCATTATAGTGCTTTTTACTATCATGATAGTAATCTAGATTTTTTTCAAACTTATCTATTAAAGCTCTTAATTCATTATTTTTTTTCATTACTATCTCCTGTTTTGAGTTTCCTAGCATCACCAGGTTTTTCAGTATTCTCTGGAATAAGCCATAAATTAGCCATTTTTATTGCACCTTCTATTCTTCCTTCTGCACAAAGTATTTGTACCCTTCTACGGGTTATTCTCCACTTGTCAGCAGTTTCTTGTGCCGTAATATATTCCATTTTGCACCTTCCTTGATAATAAGTCATTCGCTTTATCTGAATATCATTATATTCTATATGTCGAATAATTGCAATTTATGTTTTAATTTCTAAGACAAAAAACGAATATCGCAAAAATGCTTACGTGCTATGAGACGAGACTTAGTACTGAATTCTAATAACAGATGTAAGTTTAACAATTACTTTATAAATTTAATAGATACTCAAGTAAGCGCTGAAAAAAAGACCGTATTACCTAATCTGCTGGAAGCTGATATAATAGCAGAATAGATAATACGGTTATTTATTTACCAACAGCTCCTTATTTACTGTGAGCACTTCAGAAACTGAGCTCCTAACGGAAGCAGGAAGGGACTCTGACCAGGGCAGGTACTGTTTAAGTTGTTCTTCATCATTTAAGTTATCTAGCTGCGGAAGGACTGTAAGCAGATATTCAATGTACTTGTATATGTTTAAGTTATTAATCCCGGCAGACTCAACCAATGAATACATTACCGCATTGCATACGGCACCTGCAGGTGTATCGGCAAACAGCCAAGCCTTTCTGTGGACGGCAAATGGTCTGATAGACCTTTCCACTAAATTTGTAGTTAATGGAATTCTTCCGTCATTTAGAAACTGCCCAAGCTCCACATGTTGATTTTTTATGTACGTTAATGCTTCTTTGAGTTTTTCATTGGTTATTATTTTCTGGGATGTTTTTTTATGCCATGACAAAATTTCCTCATAAATTGGTCTTGAAAATTTATTTCTATTTTCAAGCCTTTCATCATCAGGCATATTTGATAGTTCTTCTTCTATTTCAAACAGACGTTTTACGTACTTAAGCCCTTCTTCTGCCGCTGTACCTTTTATTGGCTTTTTGTTTTCACCCAAGGGAATGGAGTCCAATAGCTTTCTCCTAAAATGTGCCCAGCATTCGGCATGCAAAGCTTCCGGAACAGCATTGTAGCCACTGTATCCATCTGTTACAAATATCCCTTTGTAGTTTTCAAGCATGCTCTTAGCTACTTCTGAGCTTCGGCTGGGGCTATACTTGAATATTACCCCTCTTTTTTTTTCATTTTCTCCAGAGTGCAATACCCACATAAATGAATTTGTACTTGGCGCCCTTCCCTTTTCCTTATTACACTGTATTCGGGTTTCATCCACTAATACCAATTCATTTTCCGCTAAGATTTCTTTATGCATTAAATCTCTCACTGGTTTTAAATAGTACTCTGTAAACTTGTTGCACCAACTTGCCATTGTTCCTCTTGGCAATGCAAGTCCTAAGTCATACCAAAACTTTTCCTGCCTGCTTAAGGGCATTCCCATGAAATACTTCTGATATATTATCTGTGATGCCAATGAAGCTGATACAAAGGAATGGTTTAACAACGGTCTTGGTACTGCTGCTTTTACAAAGTGGTCATTTGTGTTTTTGCTGTCCTTATTTCCACAGCTGGTGCATTTATATGTATTTTGATAAACGCTTACTACCGCAAGTTTTGCAGGTATATATTCTACTCTTTGCCTTACAAGCTTGCGTCCTACCTTTACAAGGTCACTACTACAAATATCACATTTTTCTTCAGCGTCGATATCATATTCTTCTATTTCAAAATCAAAGTCCTTAAGTTTATCTTCTCTTATTCCTGCTCTATTTATTTTTCTCTTATGGGGCTTTACTGTAATTTCTTTTACAGCCTCTTGTATCTCTTCTAAGGTATGCTTTTCTTCTTCCTCATCACAAAAGAATGATAATTGATCCGATTCATATACTGAAAAGTTCTCAGGTGTACGCTCTCTTCCTGGTCCAAATATCATTTTTCTAAATTTATTTAAGGTAAGATTCATATTTTCAATCTTAATATCTTTAAGTTTATTTTCTTCTTGAAGTTGTTTTATTTGTTCTTCAAGCTCCTTTATTCTTTGTTCGTAATCCATCGGTTTTCCTTTGATTTTATTGATATTATTATACCATAAATTGCATGAAAACGCAACGAAAAATATCTTAAAAACGTTAAAATTCTAATATTTTTAAGATATCTAAAACCTATATTTTTAATTAAAAAGCAACTTCATTTTTGTTTAATTTATATTTTTTTAAAGCAGTTTTTTGATCAATATTTAACCCCTGCAAAAGCCATTTTACTTGTTCAAATGTTATGTCCATAACTTCTTCTTTGTTTCTTGGCCATTGAAATTTCATTTTATCTACATCAATCAATTTCTTGTGTGCAAGAATAAATCCGTTATCCTCAAAACGTAGAACTTTAATTGCATTTCTCTTTCGATTGCAAAAAATGAATACGCTGCTTCCTGTATATGGATCTAAATTGAATTTATCTATTACCATTGCACATAACGTATCCATCTGCTTTCTAAAGTCTGTTATCCCGCAAGCTATGTAAATATGATCAGCTTCTTTAATAAAAGTTTCTATCATAGCTCTTTTACCACAGCAAGAATATTTTTTAATGTAACTTGGTTAAAACCATCAGCAATTTGAAGAGCGCAACCATTACAAGCTAAAACTATTGAAGGTGTAAAAGTCTGCTCCTTTGAATTCACTACAAAATTATCTTTCTTAATTTCCACAAAATTTGTATCTGATTCTCTTGCTGCACTATTGGGCTTATTTTCTTCTATCTTAATCCAGCGTTGGATGTTAATTGCTGAAATTTCATTATCTCTACCAAATTGTGAAGCTGTCTTGCCAGACTCCTTAAACCTTCTGATAATTTCTTGCTTTTCTTGCGTGCTATATTTTTTTCTCATTTAACATCACCTCCGTTTGCTTACTTTAGCATTTTTCCGGTGATGTTTCACTACGGTCTTTTATTCAGCGGTTCTTTCCAACTTTAGTTGATTTTCCTTAACTCTAAACGTAACAGCTTTGCTTTCAATAATTCAAAGCTGTTACGTCCATACATGATTCGTTTTATAACTTTTAATTTATTTACGCTTCCCTCTG
>JBFXKO010000027.1:0-55698 GCA_050173715.1 Sedimentibacter sp. | reverse complement strand
CGATCTCTTTATATAGATATGAGAAAGAATTATTTTGAAACAATGAACGTATTGGTTCGAGCCATTGAAGCGAATGATCCATACACAAGCGGTCACTCTCTTCGCGTAAGTGCATATTCTGAAGCAATAGCAAAGCAATTGGGACTTCCGCAGGGAAAAATAGATCTTTTAAAAAGCGCAGCTCTTCTTCACGATATAGGAAAAATAGGAATTGATAAAAGTATTTTGCACAAAACTGGAAAATTGGAAAAGGATGAGATTGAAACAATTAAGCCACATCCGGAAATAGGAGCAACAATCATTGCCGACTTAAGCTATTTATCTAATATATCAGGTATTATAAGGCACCATCATGAAAGAAATGATGGTAAGGGATATCCTGATGGCTTAACCCATAATAGCATACCATTAGAAACATCTATATTAACAATTGCTGATTCATTTGATGCAATGACAACCAACAGACCATACAGGCATTCTTTGAGCTTGGATGCAGCATTAAATGAAATAAAGCTTAATGCAGGAACTCAATTCAACCCTGACATAGTTGATGATGCTATAATAGCTTTAAGAAATTCATATTATAATTTATCAGAATAGGTACAATATGGTTCCAGAAATATTAATATTAACTTTAATTTCCATAATAATTTTATTAATCAGAAAAAAGACCCTTGACCTTTCTCTTTTAAAACTAGAAATAAAGGGTTATCAAATATTAATATTAGCAGCAGCAATAGAAATTACTGCTGAATTTTTATTTAATAATTTCAGCAACAACAATTATGCAAATGTATTGTCGTTTCATTGGCTCATATATTTTGCTATATTTGTTGTTACATCATTGAATTTTAAAAAACCATTTATGAAGCTTTTATTCATTGGTACATTATTAAATTTTATTGCAATAGTTTCAAATGATTTTAAAATGCCAGTGCTGGTTTCAGAAGTTTTGGCAAATGCTGAAGAAAAAAAGATATATCTTCAGACAGGTCAAAATTTAATTCATTCACTCTTAACAGAAGATACAAAATTTAAAATATTGTGTGATATTATAACCCTTCCCCCACCTTATCCATTTCCAAAAACAATTTCTATAGGAGATGTATTTTTGTTATTAGGTATATTTACTGTTTGGCAAGAACCAACAAATACAGATAAGCAACAATCAAATGAAGCTGTCACAAAATAAAGTCTCCTTATGTCATTCCCAACAAAGTAAAGGAATCTCTAAATTTTTCAAAACATGAGATTCTTCGCTAACGCTCAGAATGACAAGCCATTAAAATAAAAACTTACAAACAGTAAGGGCTGCAAAAATTGATGCACAATGTGCAATCAACCCCACTTTTACAGTGTGTCTTATATTTTTAATTCCAACTGCACCAAAATAAACTGCAACAGTATAAAATATAGTTTCTGAAGACCCCATCAATACTGAAGCACTTCTTCCTATATAGGAATCCGGCCCGTAAATATCCAATATGCTTTGAAACACTCCCAGTGAACCTCCGCCTGACAGGGGCTTTACAATTGACAAAGATAATAGCTCAGGAGGAAATCCGATTAATGAAGTAATCGGCGTCAATAAGCTAACTATAAAATCCTCTGCTCCAGATTGAATAAATAAATTAATTGCAAAAATAACTGCCAATATGTATGGGAATATTTTTACTGCTGCTTTTGCACCTTCCATGGCACCTTCAACAAAAACAGCATAAATATCAACCTTCTTATAAATTCCATAAAACAATATAGCCCCAATAATTATGGGCAATATTAAATCAGAAACATTCATCAGTCTTTTTTCCTTTCATAGAATTTTGCAACCAGTATGGCTACAATTGTTGAAAATGCAGTAGCTACAATTGTTGGTATCATTATGTCAGAAGGCATTGCTGCACCTGCATCTGCACGCAGTTTTATTATGTTTAATGGTATCAGTTGAATTGAAGATACATTTATTATCAAGAACATACACATTGCATTGTTGGCAGTTGTTTTATCTCTGTTGGTTAATTGCATTTCCTGCATTGCCTTAATCCCAAATGCTGTTGCAGAATTTCCTATACCCAACATGTTGGCAGCTATTGTCATGATTATTGCATTTATTGCCTTAGCATTATTTTGAACTTCTTTGAAAAGAAATTTAACCAATGGCTTGAATATTAATGATAATTTATTTAATATTCCAGTCTTTTCAACAATAGCCATCAAACCGGTCCAAAAAGCCATAACCGGCAGCAAGCTTAATATTAATTCCACTGATTTCTGCAAATCAAAAAATAAAACATCTGCAACTGTTTCAGGTCTTCCGGTAATAAATGAAAATATCAAACCAAGGCCAATTAAAACAATCCATATTGTTTTCATAACAAATCCTTTCAAAATTTATTGCTACAAAAAGCAAAACAAACATATTTAATAATATGTTTGTTCTCCAATAAATATATCTTATTAAATTACATAGTTGTTTTCTTCTTTTTTGATTTTTTCTACCTGTATCTCTAACACTCTTTTTGCTTCTGCTTTAGTAACTGTAATATCCAAGTTTTTGTATACAATTCTTCCACCGACTTCAGGAATTTCTTCAAAAAGCATTGTGACGAATCCATTAACTGTTGATACATCTAATTCTTCGTCCGGCTCAATATCAAACAGTTCAAACATGTCATCGATATCGGCATTGCATGAAATCAGGAATTTGTCCTCACCGATTTTTTTAAACCATTCTATTACTTCATCGTGTTCATCCCAAATTTCACCAACAAGCTCTTCAATGATATCCTCCATGGTTACCAGGCCTTCGGTGCCGCCATATTCATCTATTACTACTGCCATATGAGCCTTAGAAAGCTGCAGCTCTCTTAAAAGCTCTGAAATTTTCTTGTTAGGTGTCACATATAATATTTTAGCTACAAGCTTTTTTATGTCCTTTTCTTTTCTGTTTAATGCCTGATAGAAATCCTTCTCATGCAAGACTCCAACTATGTTATCCATATCCCCTTGAAACACGGGAAGTCTGGAATAACCACTCACTAGGAATCTTTCTTTTATCTCATCCAAGCTGTCATTTTCTTCTATACCGACAATATCAATTCTAGGTGTGTATATATCCTCCACTACCGTTTCATTGAATTCAATTGCAGATCTTATTAAATCACTTTCATTTTTATTTATTACACCTTCGTTTTCTACCTCGTCAATCATTGTTCTCAGTTCATCTTCTGTTATTGATGGAAGCGCTTCAGATTTGAAAATTTTAACTGCCCCGTTATTCATCATATTAAGTATACATGTTATAGGTGTACAAATAAAAATTAAAAATTTAATAAAAGGAGCTGAAAACATTGCATATTTTTCAGGTGCTAATTTCACTAAGCCTTTAGGGATCAGTTCTCCAAAAATTAAAATTATAAAAATTATCAATACAGTTGAAATAAAAATTCCGTTATTAATAAAATGTTTGGATAAAATATTTACTGCTAACGAAGTTGCCGCAATATTAAATATTGAATTAAAAATAAGAATTGTTGACAACAAATTATTGAAATTTTCGTCTAAATTTAAAACTAAAGCAGCTTTTTTATTGTTTGAATTAGCTAAATTCTTCATTCTTATTCTGTTAAAATTAATGAAAGCTGTTTCTGCAGCTGAAATAAATGCTGACATTAATAAAAGAAAAATTAATATTACGACCCGACTTATACCGTCATCGTCCATTATTGCATATCACTCCTAATTTATATTATATATATAGTATAATCTATAGCAATCACAGTGTCAAATTATTTCTAATTACAGCTTGTTTATGGGATTTTAAGGAATTTGTTATAAGCATAAAAAAATATAATAACGAAATAATAATTAATACCTTCACATTGCTTATGATAGTTTTATAGCGTTTTCCTTGAAAATTAAACGAATATTAAGAATTTCTTAATTGATTTAATTTTTATAAATGCTATACTTACAAAGCGAAAGGTAAACAAAAAGATGGAGGTAGTAAATTGTTATCGTTTATAAGCATATTCAATTTAATTATATTTATATTATTTACAGGATTTTATTTTTATCAGTTTTATTACGTCTTAGTTGGCTTATTTAAGAAAAGCAAAGTGCTAATTGCTGATAAAAATCACAGATATGCAGTTGTAATAGCTGCCAGAAATGAAAGTGCCGTAATAGGTCAGTTAATTAAAAGCATTAAAAAACAAAAATATCCAATTTCACTGATAGATATTTATGTTGTTGCTGATAACTGTACTGATAACACTGCAGATGTGGCAAGAGAAGCAGGAGCAACTGTATTTGAAAGATTCAACAGACAATATGTTGGCAAGGGCTACGCTTTGGATTATGCATTTAAAATTATCATGAATTATGAAGAAAAATACGATGGTTATTTTATATTTGATGCAGATAATTTGCTGGATGAAAATTATATAGCTGAAATGAACAAGGTTTTTGACAACGGCTATAAAATAATCACAAGCTACAGAAATTCCAAAAACTATGATACAAATTGGCTGTCAGCAGGGTATTCATTGTGGTTTTTAAGAGAAGCCAAATACTTGAACAATTCAAGAATGTTGTTAAACACAGGCTGTGCTATTTCAGGCACAGGATTTATGGTTAGTGATGAGATAATCAGGAAAAACAATGGTTGGAAGCATCATTTGTTAACTGAAGATATTGAATTTTCAATTGACAATGCAATACAAGGCGAAAAAATAGGCTACTGCGGTACAGCCGTATTATATGATGAACAGCCTTATTTGTTCGAACAATCCTGGAATCAAAGATTGCGCTGGGCTAAAGGTTTTTATCAGGTATTTGCAAAGTACGGAAAGGAACTGTTTATAAGCATATTCACTAAAAGAAGTTTTTGCTGCTATGATATGTTTGTGACTATATGTCCTGCTTTGTTTTTATCATTGCTGAGCGTTGGAATTAATAGTGTGTTTTTAACTTTGGGATTAATCAATATAGAGATTTATCCGGAGCTGATTCAAGAAACAACAAACGCCATATTTATGTCTGCATTTAATTCTTATTCAATATTGTTTGGATTGGGATTAATAACAACAATAACAGAATGGAAGCAAATTAACTCAACTCCATGGAACAAAATAAAATATGTATTCTCATTTCCGATTTTCATATTTACATATGTTCCAATATCTATTGTAGCATTGTATAAGAAAATTGAGTGGAAACCAATAACACATAGCATAGTAAAATCTATAGAAGAAGTTAGACAATAAAAGTTAAAGTGCATTTAAAGGGAAAAGCGTTAGTTTTTCCCTTTTATAATTGTAAATATTATAATCTAGTGATATAATTTATTTAAAATTTACCACAATTGAGGGTTGTAAATGAAAATTAGCATAATAATTCCCATATATAATGTAGAAAAATATTTAGCAAGGTGTTTGGACTCTGTTATTAATCAAACACACATGGATTTAGAAATTATACTTGTCAATGACGGTTCTAAAGACAAAAGCTTGAACATCTGCAAATATTATCAAAAAAAAGATTCAAGAATCATTTTAATAGATAAAATTAACGAAGGGGTTTCAGTTGCACGAAATACCGGCATTGATGCAGCCACCGGGAAGTATATAGCCTTTGTTGATGCCGATGACTGGATTGAGCCTCACATGTATGAAAATATGTTAAATACAATAGAAAAATACAAATGCAACATTGCATTCTGCAATTACTCCAAAGACAGAAAGAATATCAGAACTTATAAAAGAATAAATGTAAATAAAGATGTACTAGAAAAGCGTGATATTATAAATGAACTAATTGCCAACATGATTGGATGGGAAGATATATTTCCTAAATATAATTATATAATGGGCTGTATATGGCGAAGTGTTTATAACAGAGATTTCATAAATAAATTTAATTTAAGATTTACTCCTGGCATTTCTATTATGGAGGATTTGGTTTTTAATATTCAAGCTCTAATATACTGCCACAAGGTTTGTATCGACCATGGTTTTTATTATCATTACATGCAAAATAAAACTTCATCACTTCATACATATAATGAAAAAATGTGGTTGGACCAGGTTGAAGTCCACAATATGCTGGAAGAAATTTTGAAGGATGCCGAATTAGATGAATATTTAAGAAACAGACTTGATTCCAGATATATTACTATGGCAGCATGTGCTGTTGGAAATGAAGTTTACAGAGGCAATTCAAAATTAAAACAAAGAATGAAGATAGCCAAGTATATTATTAATGATGATAAATTAAAAGAAGTATTAGACAGAGCTAAAGAGAACAATTTTAAGAACTTACATTACTTACGAAGCAAGCAAGAATTTTTAAGAGAAAAAACTGTAATAAAAAATCTCCTTTTTTACATAAGTAACAAACCTTCAAAGCCATCTGAAAAAGAAAAACAAAATAAAAATAAAAATGAGATAAATAAAAGAGTGATTTAACCACTCTTTTATCTTACATATACTCTTTCAACATATGAGTTGCTGGTTGTTGCCCTTAAAAGACTTGAATAGCTTAATTTAAATTTTATAATATCTCCGGTTTTGTATTCCCTGTCACAGTTATTAACATTTAAAATCAAATGGTCAGAACTAGCACCCAATATTGATATTTGAGAGTCTACAGGATGCAGGTTATCAGGATCTACATCCTGTCTTCCTACTGCTATTATGGCTCTTTTTATTACTCCTAAATCTTCGTAAACAGGCTTGTTGCCAAAGGCATCCACACCTGTTTCCCCAATTGGAATTGATTGTTTTTCTTTCAATTCTATTATTTCTGCTTCTAGAGTGAATGCATCATCATAGAAGCCCTCAAGCATTTGACTGTATGCAGTTTCATCTCCCAATAAAAATGCTTCACCCACTCTTAAATTGTTTATTCCTTCAGGAAGCTCATTCTTGCCTATTAAATAAACAGAGCTTGAATTTCCTCCTGATATCATTTTTAATTTTATATTGAACTTCTTCTCTATTTTGGCTGCAATTTCAACTAATATTGAAAGATTTTCTTTTTTAGGTATTACTGCGCCATAACATGTCAAGTTAACACCCAGACCGTAAAGCTCAATATTTCGAAGCTCAAGTATTTCTTGTGCTACATGGTAAATTTCATCTTCATTTTTAAAGAAAATGCCTTCTCTTAAATCCCCTAAGTCTATCATAAGAAGTATTTTATGCTTCTTGTTTTGTTTAGAAGCAGATTCATTTAATTTCCTGATAGTTTTAAGTTCAGAATTTAATGATATGTCAGAGAAACGCACTACTTCATCTGTTTCAGACATCATAGGAAGTCTTAAAAGCACTCTTTCCTTTTTTGTTCCTTCATATTTTTTTAAATTTTGGATTCTGGAATCTGCCAAATAATCAATATTTGAATCTTCCAGTAGCTTGTAGATTTCCATATCCCCACAATAGCCCTTAGTGACTATCATGAGTGAGCATCCGGAGCTCTTAACCATTTCTATGGTTTTATCCAAATTATTTTTTACTTTTATTAAATCAATTACCAATCTAGGATACATATCATTCTCCTATTCGTAAGCTTTTCTTCATTAATTTTATTGCATCTAGGGGATAGCTTTTTGACAGAACTCCCAATGAAGATAAAATGTAATCCTCGTCAATCAATATTTGTGCTGCTTTAGTAGGATAAAGCTCTTGCTCCTTGCCATAGGTTTTCACCTTTTCAAGAATTTCCCTCTTGCCGTGCAGCCTTGTAAGAGCACCGCCCGTTCCTACAATATATTTAATTGCAGTTAAATCCTTTCCTTCAGCAACTGTCTTTTTGCCTGAGGCTGTGTAAAAATATCTTAAATGCCCAGAATGTCTTTCCAGTGAAGTTAAAACAGCTTCCTTTGTAAGCCTTTCAACAAATTGCTTTTCTCTAATAGTTTCAGGTATTGGTTTGTAGCTGGAAAGTATTTCATCTGCATCAGGAAATTCCTTTTTCAGATTTTCAATTCCTATTTTCTCAACCACATGATTTACATTTACATAAACTCCAAGATCACCTTCTACCGTACGCTTTGCTTCCGGTTCAGGACTTATTAAAATTGAATTGATTTCTTCTGAGCCTCTTGTTACGGAATGAACATCTGTTGTTGCCCCTCCAACATCAAATACAACTAAATCTCCCAATTCTTCTTTTAATACTTTTGCTGCTTCCATAACCGCACCAGGAGTTGGAATTATTGGACCTTTAACAAGCTCTCGAACCTTGCTCATGCCAGGTGCATGTATAATGTGCTCTTCAAAGGCATCTTGAATAATTTTTCTTGTAGGCTCCACAACTAAAGTATCTATTTTAGGATAAACATTTTCAGCTATATAAACTTGATTGCATGCTTCATCACACATTAATCTTACTTCTTCTTGATTTTCAATATTACCTGCATAAATAATAGGAATATTTAAATTCATAGAAAGAATCATTTCAAGATTGTAGAGTGCTGTGTCTCTTTCACCGTAATCTACACCGCCGGCAACAAGAATAATATTTGGTTTTATTTCTTGTATTTTCTTCAAATCTGTTTTTCTCATTTTGCCGGAGGTTATCATTTTAATTATTCCCCCTGCACCTAAAGCAGCTTCCTTTGCTGCTCTCACTGTCATATCATATACAAGGCCATGAACAGTCATTTTTAATCCACCTGCTGCACTGCTTGTAGCCAACATGTCATTCCATGTCAGTTCATCTGCTTGCAGGTTTTTAGTTAAGGAATTAATTGCGCCCTTAAGTCCGATTGTTACATCACCCTCTAAAACAGATGTAGGTGCCTGACCCTGCCCCATAAAGGCAGGGTTCTGGGTACCTATTCCATTGAATGCATTGACTACTGTAGTGGTGCTGCCGATTTCAGCTACCAATACATCAACTTTCAAATTAATTCATTTCCCTTCTTCTTTTTACTAAGAAACTTGCAACATCAATACCATGTGATCCTCTGCCAAAACCTGCATCAAGACCTGCATCAACTGCTATTTCATTTGTTACCTGTGTTCCACCACAAATAATCATAACTTTGTCTCTTATACCCTTTTCAATGCAAAGGTCATTAATTTTCTTCATGTTTTTAATATGGACATCATCGTGAGTGATGATTGTGCTTAACAATATTGCACTTGCATTTGTTTCGATTGCAGCATCAACAAGCTTTTCAACCGGGCATGAAGTTCCAAGATATTCATATTTAATACCAAAACCTTCAATACCACCGTGTTTGATATCCAATGTTTCTTTAAGCCCAACTGAGTGCTCATCTTCGCCAACTGTTGCAGCAACAACAAACATAGGATTATTTTGAATGTCTTCTCTTATTTCTGCTTGTGATAACACTTCTGGTTTTTCAGGTATTACCAGCTCATTAACGTCTATGTCAAAGTTTACTTTACCTTTTATTTCGCAGTAGGTTCCTTCTGATGGATGCAAACATTGTTTATGAACAACTGTTACATCTTCAAGACCCATTTTTTCGCCACATTTAATAGCAGCAAATTCAGCGGTTCTTTCATCTAATGGCAGGAATATTGACAACAATACAGTGCCGTCTGCTCTCCACTCAACCTCTGGCTTAACAAGGTTTGTATCATAGTATTTTTCAACATCCTTAAGTCTCACATTCACATTGTCATTTTCATCTAATTCATCGATGTATTGAATTTTGGAACGATCTTCAAATGTATCTCCGCCTATTGCATCACTTGCTTTTTCAAATTCTGTTGGTATGTTATTGTATCCGAAGTGAACAGATACAGGGGCAAAGTAGTCTTCATCTCTTTCGTAAACAAAGCCATAACCTATTCCGCCTTCGATTTGACGAGCAATCCCATCTCCATTTCTTTCAGGATATTTACCGCTGTCAACAAAGAAGCCTTGTTCAACGGCCTTGAAGTATCCACCTACCTCAAGAATTTCTTCCATGAACAATATTGCTCTTTCTTTAAGTTCTCTAACATCTTTTCCTAAAGGTCCTTCTCTATCAAGCTTAACCATTTCTCTTAAGCCGTCCATACCTGTAAGAGATTGCTTAGCCGTCATAATTCCGGCAATATTATTATAGTGCCATGGAACATTTCTTCCTTCATCAGGTGTTATTGTTGATTGAATATCAGCACTTGTAAGTCTTGAAATCATCATGTTCATTGTGTGAGTTACTGCTGCTTCACGAGTATCTGATTCCATGTATTTTGTATTTTGTTGAGCTCTCATCTTGTATTCCCTGAACAAATCACGAAGAGCAACTGCATAAGGCAAATCTAATCTCATGCAAGGTGCAGGAGGTGCTGTTGGAGGTACTGTTGACAATGCAATGTTCTCAGGTTTTATGCCTACTTTTCTTGAGAACATAGAGTTAATTGCATGCTGAACCATTAATTCAGGCATAACCTTCCATGCCTTCATAGCTGTAGCGTTTGCATTGTGTGCTCCATCTATTTGAAGCATATCTGACCAAGCCATTATTTTTTTAGCTTCGCAAGCGTCAACAAAACTTCTTACCATGTTAACGTTTCTATATAACACGTTGTATTGAGGGTCTTGGTGTGCTCCATTAACTCCTTCTTCTGCAAACATAACTGCTATGTCAGGACCGGCAACACCTGAAATATATGAGTGGAAATTAATTGGTCGACCTACTTCATCTTCAATTAAATCACAAGCCTTTCTTGAGGCTCTTACTTGTTTTCTTGTAACCATGATACCGCCAATACCTTGGTTAGTTCCTTCTAATAATGAGTCAATATGTGACTGCCCTGCAGTTCTGATAACCATCAAGTGATCAGCACCATGCCATGCAGCCATACGCATTCTTCTTATATCATCTTCAAATCTGCCTGAAGCTATTTCTGTAGTTATAACACAGTCCGGCTGTGGGTCAATGTATCCGAATCCTCTGCTGCCTGGAAGCGGAACAGAATTTGTTAAACTTTCTGATGTTTCATGATATTCGAAATCACCAACAGTTCTGTTTTCATTTCTTCCTTCTCTCCAATGCCATCCGCGCCTTCTAGGTTCATATTTATCTAAATCTTGCAATAATTCTTTAATATCTAACTTTTTGTTAGGTTCAAGTTTCATGTTTTCCCTCCTTAAAATAATGTGTCTACATCATCCCAGTGTTTTCCGTTAGCAAGTTCTAATCCTGCTTCGCGAACTGAAATGCCAAGTTTCTTAGACAATCTCCAAACAACGTTTCCAGCACCTTTGCCCATTAAACCCTTGTTCATAACACCTTCTACTATTGGTTTAACTTCAAGGCTTGAAAATCCCATTCTCAAAAGAATGCTTCTTTCAACGGATGGTGTTGTGTTTTTTCTTCCTAATTCTAAAAGAGGGTCTACTACTTGTTCTGCTAAATTCCAAAATCTATCATAAAGTTCTTCATCTGAAAGATTTGCTAAATGAGCTCTTCTTTGTTCATAATCGTCAGCTCTTTTCATATTCATGCTCCTCCTGAAATTTTATATTTTAAAAACTGGCAATAGGCGTATTTCCATACGCCTTTGCTTATAATTTTGATTTTATAATGAAGCTAATACATCTTTTACATAATCTACATTTATATTTGTTTCTTCTGCCAAGAATTCAATGTCAGCAGCTGTTGGTTCAACCTTATAGTTTGTTACTGCATTTTTTATCAATGATCTTCTCATGTTATCCATGTTTGCATCCTGCGCCTTAATCAGTGACGGATGTGATGGAAGAATTATGCTCTTTCCTGGAACTTCATCCTTTGGATCGCCAAATTTCAATTCAATGCCATTATCTCTTGCAAATGAAAGCTGTGGCTGTATATGCTTTCCAGCTCCTGTATATTCTGTTTCTTGAACAACTATCATCTGGTCTTGGTCTAGTTCCTGTGCTAATGAGAATGCTGCTGTAAGTGCTGTGTTACCTGCTGGTCCCTTTTCTAATCCTTCAAGACTTGCCAATGCTTCTGTTATATAAAACACTTCTCCTTGATGTATAGTCAAATATCTATCCATGTATCTCAATGGTCTTGCTGCAGAACGTGGCACATCAGAACGATCTGGCCATGTCGAAAATGGCATCCCAAAGCCTGTATGACCTGTTGTAAATGATTTTTTATTGAATTGTGAATCAGCTGCCATGTGAAGTCCTGTCAGGTCAACACTTGCTGCAACTATTTTACTTTGTGCTCCAGCTTTTCTAAGTCCTCTTGCTGTTCCTGTTAAGTTTCCGCCTCCTGCGTTTGTACAAACTACCACATCAGGATCCTTGTCATATTTTTCTCTGAACTGCATAGCTATTTCATAGCCCAATGTTTCAACTCCTGCTATAGCAAATGGTGTGTAAAGTGATGCATTGAAGTATCCTGTTTGCTCTAATATTGCAAGGAATGTATAAAATAATTCTGGTCCAACTGAAAGCTGTACTACCTCTGCTCCTAATGCTTCACATTTTCTAGCTTTTTCGATTATTTCAGGCTGTCCGACTCCCTTTGAGTCATAGCATTCCTGAACAACTATGCATTTAAGTCCATACATAGCTGCCTGTGATGCAACTGCAGCTCCGTAGTTGCCGCTTGTTGCTGTTACAACGCCCTTGTATCCAAGCTTGTATGCCTGGTAAACTGCTGTTGATGCTCTTCTTGCTTTAAAGCTTCCTGATGCATTTGCTGCTTCGTCTTTTATAAATATCCTTGCACCTTTTCCCTCAGTAGCTAATTTTCTAGCTAAAGCAGTTAAGTTCCTAAGTTCAATGATTGGAGTGTTGCCAACTCCATGCTCGGATTGTATTTTTTGGATTTCTTCTATAGAAAATCCTGCTTCTCTCATCATTCTTTCATAATCAAAGGCAATTGAACCGCTTTCAAACAATGAAAAATCAATTCCTGCTGCCTGTTTCATTATTTCCGGTCTTCTTCCCATTACCGCCTGATAACTCATGTCCTTACTCATTGTCGGCACCTCCAAATACTATTTCCTTCACTTGGTCGCTAATCTTAATAAGCTCAGGAACAAATTTTCCAAAATCATGCTTGTAATATGGATTTACTTCCAACAATGTGCCTTTTTCTATACGTTTAGTTCTTGTTAGAACTGTTACTTCATCACCAACATTTGCATCTTCCTGCAAATATCCTTTGATCCACATTTCCAATGGTACTTGTTTAGTATCATCTGGAACCTGTGGAGCTCTTTGTGATGGTTCTAGTATAACTCTATGTACTAAAACCCATTCGCCTTTTTTAATCATTTTTAATAAACACATCCTTACTTTATTATATTTATATTTCTGCAAATAACTCACTTGCCATTCTGAACCGAAGGTGGAGAATCTCATCTTTTTCTAAAATATAAGATCTCGCAGTCTCATTCACCAATGTATTAACTCCCGCTGGTCGTATACATTGGGAATTCGTTGCAAATGACCTACCGCCATTTTTCATAAAACACTGAAAAATGGGGTTAGGGCATCTTTCGCTACGCTCAGGATGACGAATAACGATAACTTTTTTACTTAACTATTTTGCATTCTGGGTCGATTAAATCTCTCATGTCCCCCATTATAGCTCTAGGCACTGGTAATGTAATCATTGATTGTAATCCGGGTTTAGCATTAATGATTTGAGGAATCATATTTACACACATTGCGATTGTTCCGATTCCGCCTGGTACTTCAGGAGAATTAACCATGTTGATGTTTGGAGTTCCTTTTATTATTACATAGTCACCTGTTTGTACCCCAACTTGTTCTGGTTCAATTTGTTGTGGATGATCCATTTCAATTTTTAATTCTCCATCTATATATCCATAACCTTTCATAGCTACCCCTGCTACATTTCCAGCAGCTGCAAATCCATAAGGAGATTTTCTATCAACATCAGTAACTATTGGATCCATAGAAGTTGTAACTTTTTCAACCTTCCAGCCTATAGCATCAGCTATCATATTTATAGATTCCTGGAATCCAACATGGCCTGCCAAATGCCCTGTTTCTACACCTTTTTTGAACTCGTCAATAGTGATGCCTATTCCTTGTTCCTGCATTACAGTAGGTCCGAACGGTGACAAACTATTAACTCTTCTAGAAATTATATGGTCAACTGATTCGCAGCACCCAGTCATTACAACAACAAGTAAATCCATAATTAAACCAGGGTTTATTCCTGTTCCAAGTATTGAAACTCCGTTAGCCTTAGCAATTTCATCCAATTGTTTTGCAAGCTCTGGTTGTTGAGCCTTTGGATAGGACATTTCTTCAGCACTTGATACGACATTTATTTTTTTCTCAAGAACAAATTTCAATCTGTCAAAAGCTACCTTTGTATAAGAGTCTGTGCAGCATAAAACAACATCAGCTGCTTTTTCTTTAATAACATCTTCTTGAGAGCCTATTAGCACTTCAGGTCTGTCTCCTCTTTCAACTCCGATCACTTCATACATGCTCTTGCCAATTTTTGTGCCTCTTCCAACAGCTCCTACAATATCAACACCTTTTTTATTTAATAGCATTCTAGCCATTCCGGAACCCATAGCACCAAGTCCCCAGATGATTACTTTTACATTTTCCATTAAAAAATCCTCCTTTAATTATCTTACTAATAAAAGTAGCAATATTTGTGCCAACCATTCACAATTAATTCCAATAATTAGCCACTGATAACGTTTGTCGTTTAAATTTCAATCATAGATTTATGCACTTAAAAAATAATTTTTTTTATATATATCAAAATTTTGTATAAATAAACTAATTATAAAATAAAAAATCACAAAAATAGCAAATATTTTTGCAGTTTATGCAAATATATTTGCTATTTTTATTTAAATATTATATTTTTTAATTTTATGTTGCAATGTTTGACGCTTAATTTTCAACTCAGCAGCTGTTTTAGTAATGTTATAGTCATTGCTTTTCAATGTTTTTTCTATTATGCATTTCTCTAAATTACTTAAATATTCATCAATGCCCTCATCTCCTATTTCAGGATTTTTTGTTTCCTTATTTATATAGAGTGAAGTCAAATGATTTATGTTTAATATTCTCTCATTGTCATCGGCCATGCTCATTGCAGCCATTATAATATTTTCAAGCTCTCTGACATTTCCGGGATAATCATATTTCAGCAGGCTTTCCTGTGCATCCTTAGATATTGACAATATTTCTTTATTTAATCTGTCATTAAACTTATGGATGAACATGTTCGCAAGCATCATTATATCATCCTTTCTATCACGAAGAGGAGGGACATTTATTTGAATTACATTCAATCTGTAAAACAAGTCCTTTCTTATGGTGCTGTTTCTAAGAATTGCTTCAGGAGGCTCATTGCTGGTGGTAATTATCCTTACATCTATTGGAATATCAGTTATTCCGCCGACTCTTCTTATATAGTTTTCCTGAAGAACCCTTAATAGCTTTGCTTGCAGCTCATATGGCATGGAGTTTATTTCATCTAACAGAAGCGTTCCTCCATTGGCTTGCTCAAACAAACCAGCTCTGTCAACAGCTCCGGTGAATCCTCCCTTTGATGTTCCAAACAAAAGTCCTTCTAGCAGAGATTCCGGCAGTGCTGCACAGTTTTGTGCGATAAAGGGCTTATCCTTTCTTATGCTTTCATAGTGAATGCTTTGTGCTATAAGTTCCTTGCCTGTCCCTGTTTCACCAAATATAAAAACAGAAGCGGAATTTTTAGATGCTTTTTTTGCTCTTTCAATAACTTCTACAAAATTGCTGCTAGCTCCGATTATATTATTAAAATTATATTTTCTGATTTTTTTAGTCTTAGCCGTTTCAGGCTTACCGATTTCATTTTGAAGCTTTAAGATGGTGTGAGACATTTCAGTCATTTTGGTAATATTTTTTGCAACCTCAGCAACAGCAATAACTTCGTCATTTATTACAATGGGAAATGATGTATTAATAGTAGTTATCTCCTTACCGTCCTTGTTTAAATATGTCTGCTTTAAGTCAGAAGTAGTAGTACGAGATTTAAGAGCCTTAAGCAAGGTGCTGCTTTCACTGTTTAAATTCTTAAAAACCTCGCTAAATGGTTTTCTCATAACCTCTTTAGTTTCCATTTTCTCTAGCTTAGACATGGCTTCATTGTAAATTATCGTGTTGCCATTTTTATCTAGGACATGTACACCTTCATCTATGTTGTGCAAAATTTTTTGCATTATAGATAAATATTCTTTAGCCTTCATTCCATCCTCCTGAAAATTTGCCTCATAAAATTATATCATAGCATAGATGTTTTTTCAATCTTATGATACAAAATATGCATTGCGGCCCATTCTCTCCTCATTCTCTTTTCTACCTATTTTTACGATTTATATGCACGAAAGTGTTATATAAGATTACTTGCTATATATAGTTTACTTTTTAAAATTCATAGTGTAAAATTGTTATAAATATAAAAAACATAACAAAAATAAAAGCTCAAGGGAGATAAAATGAAAAAAATAGAAAGCTTTCAGGTAAATCATTTATTATTAAAACGTGGAATTTATGTTTCAAGAAAAGATGTTGTTGGCGACAGTATAGTGACAACATTTGATATAAGAATGAAGGAACCAAACAACGAGCCTGTAATTAATACTGCTGAGTTACATGCTATGGAGCATTTAGGAGCAACATTCTTAAGAAATCATCCTGTATATGACAAGCTGACTGTTTATTTTGGACCTATGGGTTGCAGGACAGGTTTTTATGTAATTTTTAAAGGTGATTTGAAATCTGAAGATGTTGTTGAAATTATAAAAGAAATGTTTAGCTTTATCATGAATTTTGAAGGAGAAGTTCCTGGAGCAGATGCAAGATCTTGTGGAAACTATCTGGATATGAACCTTCCTATGGCAAAATACGAAGCCTCTAAGTTTTATGCTGAAGTCTTGAGTAATTTAAAGGAAGAAAATTTAAGCTACCAACAATAATAATAGGATAACATTTGAAGAACAATAAAAGAGGAGATCCTTCGGTGCCCTCAGGATGACAAGGGCTGTCATTCCGAGCGTTAGCAAAAAATCTCCTTTTTTTCTGATTATTAATTTGTTTTTAATTTATTGGCTTGTTTTCTTCTATCCATTTCAGTCAAATATCTTTTTCTTAATCTGATATTATCAGGAGTTACTTCAACAAGCTCATCATCATTAATAAACTCAAGTGCTGATTCCAATGTCATTATTCTTGGCGGTGTTAATTTGATAGCTTCATCTGCTGAAGATGATCTGGTGTTAGACTGTTTCTTAGCCTTGCAAGGATTTACTGTTATATCCTCACCTCTTGCACATTGTCCTATAATCATTCCTTCATACACCTTTTCACCAGGATTTATAAACAATGATCCTCTGCTTTCTAAGTTGTTTAATGAATATGCAACCGCTTCTCCTTGATCATTGGAAATTAACACACCATTAATTCTTTGAGGAATTTCTCCCTTATATTTTTCATAATGGTCAAAGCTTCTTACCATTGTTCCTTCGCCTCTTGTATCATTTATAAGCTCAGTTCTGTATCCTAAAAGTCCTCTTGTTGGCACCATGTATTCAATCTTTACATAATTGCCGTCTGGAACCATTGAAGACATCATTCCTTTTCTCACATTGAGCTTTGATATTACAGAGCCTGAATATATTTCAGGAACATTAATAAACACTCTTTCAATAGGCTCCATTACAACACCATCAATTTTTTTAAGAATAACCTCCGGTCTAGAAACCGAAACCTCATATCCTTCTCTTCTCATGTTTTCTAGAAGAATTGAAAGATGAAGTTCTCCCCTTCCCGATACCTTGTAGCCGTCAATTGCATCGTCTAAGGCTTCAACCTTTAATCCCACATTAACCTCAAGCTCTTTTTCAAGTCTTGCCTTAAGATGTCTTGTGGTAACATATTTGCCTGACATTCCTACAAATGGAGATGTGTTGATTAAAAAGTTCATAGATAAAGTCGGTTCTTCTATTTTAATTGTTTCCATAGGATTAGGTTTGTTTTCTGTACAGATTGTATCTCCTATAGAAATGTTTGAAATACCTGAAACAACTACTATATCACCGCTGTATGCTTCTTTAACGCTTACTCTATTAAGTCCTTGATAAACAAATATGCTTGTAATTTTCTGTTTTTCAACTGTTCCGTCATGCTTGGCAACAGACACTGTCTGACCTTCTCTTATTGTACCTGCAGTAACTCTTCCTATGCCAAGTCTTCCTATATAATCATCGTAAGCCAATGAAGATATCTGCATCTGCAAATCTTCATTATCTTTGTCAGGATAAGGCTGTACATGTTTGATAATTGTATCAAATAACGGGTTAATGTTATCGCTTGATTCATCCAATTCATATTGAACAATTCCCTGCTTTGCAATACCGTATAGTATAGGAAAATCTAACTGTTCATCATTTGCATTAAGCTCTACAAACAAGTCAAATACCATGTCAACAACTTCTTCTGCCCTGTGGTTTTTCTTGTCTATCTTATTTATTAACAAAATAGGTCTAAGACCTATGGCAAGAGATTTTTGCAAAACAAATCTAGTTTGTGGCATCGGTCCTTCTATTGAGTCAACAAGCAAAATAACTGTGTCAACTGTCTTCATAATACGCTCAACCTCTGATGAGAAGTCGGCATGTCCAGGTGTATCTACAATATTTATTTTTACGTCCTCATGCACCACTGAACAGTTTTTTGAATAAATTGTTATTCCTCTTTCACGCTCAATTGCATTAGAGTCCATTACTTGATCAACTAATTCCTGATTTTCTCTAAAAACTTTACTTTGCTGCAGAAATGCATCTACTAATGTGGATTTTCCTGCATCAACGTGGGCTATTACTGCTATATTTATTATTTTATTTTTCATATATACCATCCTCTTTTTTTCCACTGCTTAGTTTATTCTTTCTACGGACAATTTGCAAGTTTTTTTTGCATTATTTCAAAACTTTTTTAAGTAAACGCTGTTTTTTCCTCCCTAAATGTAAGATAACTAGGTTCATACCATATATAACAAGATTAGTATTATCAATTGCATAAAACAGGACGCTTAAAGCGTCCCCATAGTTTACTTAAATTATTGCCTTAACATTTCTATATACTATCTTTCCATCTATAATGGTCATAACTGTTTCATAGTCGGTGTCTAAAAGCGGATTACCCTTAAATATTGCTATGTCAGCGTCCTTTCCGACCTCAATGCTACCCACACGATCAGCTATTCCTGTAATTTCAGCTGGATTGATGGTAATTGATTTCCATGCTTCCTCTTCCGGAAGTCCAGCCTTTACTGCCATTCCAGCGCACATTGGAATGTGTTGAATCGGTATAACATTAGAATCAGTAATTATTGCAATTTTTATACCTGCATCAAATAAAATTTTTGGTGTTTCAAAGCTTTTGTTTTTTAGCTCATATTTAACGCGGGAGCCAAATGTTGGTCCAATTAAGCATGCTTTTCCGGCTTCTTTTAATTCCTCTACAATCAAATGTCCTTCTGTGCAGTGATCCAATGTAATGTCCAAATCGAATTCCTTGGCAATTCTTAGTGCTGTAAATATGTCATCAGCTCTATGAGCATGCGCCTTCAAATGAATTTCCTTTCTCATTACCGGAAGAAGTGATTCAAGCTTCAAGTCAAAATCAGGCTTTTTGTCCGGATCCTCCTTAGCATCATCCAAATCCTCCATATACTGCCTTGCTTCATACAATGTTTCTCTTAAAAGCGCAGCTATTGCCATTCTTGTAACCGGAGATTTGTGCTGATCATTATAAACTCTTTTTGGATTTTCACCAAATGCAATTTTCATAGCAACAGGATCCTTTATTACCATGTCATCTATTCTTTTGCCATAGGTCTTCATTGCAAGGAATGAGCCTCCAATTACATTAGCACTTCCAGGTCCTGTCACTGCAGTTGTAACACCGCCTTCTATTGCGTCCTGAAAGCCTTGGTCCATTGGATTTATAGCATCAATTGCTCTAAGTTGAGGTGTTATTGGCTCCACATCCTCATTTCCGTCTTCTCCTTCAAAGCCTATGCCTTCCTCCCACATGCCTATATGGCAGTGTCCGTCAACAAATCCCGGTGTAACAAGATACCCCTTAGCATCAATAATTTCTGCATCTTCAGGTATTTCTAAATTCTTACCTACTGCTTTAATTTTACCTTCTTCTATAATAATTTGACCGTTTTCTATATCTTTGTCTGCCATGGTTTTAATGAAACCATTTCTAATAACAATCATACTTCCTCCAAATTAATTATCAATATCTTGGAATAAAACCAACCTTTTTTTGAACCTTTCTAAGAGTTTTTCTGGCTACTGCCTCTGCCTTTTCAGCTCCATGAATATAAATCTGTTCCAAGTAATCTTTGTTTTTTAATAAATAATCGATTTTTTCCTGTATTGGTTTAAATTCTCCAATTATTACTTCTGCTACATCATCCTTGAACTGTGCATAGCCCTTTCCTTCATAAGAAGCCACAATTTCATCTGTTGTTTTGCCAGATATTTTTGAATAAATATTTATAAGGTTTTTAACTCCGGGCTGATCGTCTGTATATCTTACAACTCCTTCAGAATCAGTCACTGCCCTTTTTAATTTCCTTCTTATAGTGTCAGCGTCATCCGTTAAAATTATATATGCATTATCATTAGAATCTGATTTTGACATTTTGCTTAAAGGCTCCTGAAGGCTCATTATTTTTGCGCCTTCCTTAGCTATAAATGCATCTGGTACCTTGAATGTTTCACTGAAGCGGTTATTGAATCTTTGAGCAATATCTCTAGTTATTTCCAAATGCTGTCTTTGATCCTCACCAACAGGTACTAAATCAGCCTGATACAACAAAATGTCTGCTACCATTAAAACAGGATATGTGAACAAACCTGCAGTTATTGCATTAGAGTCAAGTTTCTTGGATTTATCTTTAAACTGAGTCATTCTTCCCAGTTCACCAAAATATGTCATACAATTTAAAATCCATCCCAGCTCAGCATGTGCTGAAACGTGAGATTGTATAAACAAAGTGGACTGTTCAGGGTCAATACCTCCTGCAATATAGCTAGCAAGCAGTTCAAAAGTGTTTTTTCTTAATTCCTTTGGTTCCTTAGGCACAGTAATAGCATGCATGTCAACCACACAATAGTAGCAGTCATACTCGTTTTGAAGCTGCACCCAGTTTTTAAGAGCTCCTAGATAATTCCCCAAAGTAAGTGAACCTGATGGCTGCATACCACTAAATATTACCTTCTTATTTTCCATCATAACCTCCATTATATAAAAAGAACTTTCTATACTATAATACGAGAAAGTCCGTAAAAGTCTAATTTTTTTGATTATACTACAACCAAATTTATTTGTCAAAAAATTTGATAGTATTGTTTATATAATAAAACAATAGGATGTTACAGCTTCATTAAATACGTAATAATCAAAAATAATACTTGAGTTATTTCAATAAAGAATCCTTCAATTGAGCTGGGGAGAACTTTAATTTTTTCATCAAGTATGCTAACTGTCATTGCTGATATAATGTATGTAAGCGATAATGAAATAACTAGCCTGTAATTAAATATGGACGCTAATAAAAAAGAAATCCCAAAGGCTGCAATAATGTGATTTTTGCTGCAGAATTTCATTATGGAAGTTTTGTCTTTGTTTCTTTTTATAACTGCACTTAAAATTATTGGGCTTGAAAAGCCTGCAACAGTCATGACAACTAAGGCAGTATAAGGAACTAATCTGTACAAAGAAAAATACATTAAATTAATTAATATTATTCCTATTAATCCGGTCAGCTGCTCTGATTGATTTTTAGGTTTAATATAATAATTTAATGTTCTATAAGTTTCCTTCATTGTTTCAGTCTTTGTGATTATATTATAAAATGCAAGAATTAATACACTTACGAAAAAACCATCATAAAAAATTTTTAGAGAAGATATTAAAAGCGCAGTAAAACCAATAGCAAAGCCTATAAGTGGCAATACATATATTCCGCTAATGTAATCATCTTCATTTGTATCTGCATAAATGGTAATGTCAATACAGGTATATTTTTTTAGCATTAAAATAGTGCCAATAACAATGCTTCTCAAGTCAAACATATTTTTACCCTCTTCATTTTTACCATTATACCACAAATGAAAAATATATTAAATATGTAATTTTTATGCTGCAATGTATGCTTACAATACTTACAATAAATCATATAACCTCATAAGAATTATATATGCTTCCTGATATGTGCAATATTCATAAGGCTTAAAGCTTGTTCCGTCTCCCTTCAGTAAACCCTTGCTTGAAACGAAATATATAAACGCCTTATCCGAATCATTTACATTTGAAATATCCTCATAATTTACAACATCATAATTAGAAATATCCACGCCCAGCTCGTTGCCTATATAATTAATAAGCCTTGCAATTTCTAGTCTTGTAATGTATTCCGTTTTTCCATTAAGCAAGACTTCATCAATCAAACCTATTTGATAAGCTTCATATAACCTTTTTTCTTTTTCATTGTAAATTTGTGTTTCAATATTCAAAACATCTTGAGTACTATCATCAACAAATATTTCACCTTTTACCGGGTCAATTGTCACATTATTATCTTTTTCAATTAATTCAAATGATTCTATAAAATTATCCTTACCTAGCTTGCTTTCGATAACTTTCAAAGCAAGAGTGTAAAAATCATCCTTGTTAATATATGAATTATATATACCGTCAAATTCTTCAGGTATCAAAGATGCTTCCTGCATTGCCTTAATTGTATCTATGGCCCATGCATCAGGTTTTTGAGGCAAAGCTTCCTGCCATAGCCTTGATTCACTTGATATGGATGAAAAACTTTGGTCAATTATTGCAGCTAAATATTCTATTTTTTTATGTAATACAGTATAGTTTCCATTATTTATATTTCTTATAACATCAGGATTCATCTCTGCATGATAAATTAAATCAGCAATATCGTCATAAATGCTCTTAGCAGAGTGCTTGTTTACAAATGCATTGCTGTAATTCTCTTCCCAGCTTCCATAAACATATCCTGCATTTAATTTATCAAATTCTATTTTTATTTTTTCAAATCCATAAACCTTGTACAAATAATCACTTACATAATGTCCCATTTCATGGACAAAACCAAGCTCAGCTGCAGCGCATGTATCATAATATAGATTGTTTTGTAAGGTAGTTATAAATAAATCTGCTGTTTTTTCATTTAATTTGTATTCAGAAAATAAATCACTGATTTTTTCAGTCTTACTCAATATAACATTTGTGCTAATTCCTTTTTTTGAATAGGATTCAGTAATTTCTTTAATCATACCTTGAGGGAACCTACTTAGTCCCCTGTCCAAAATTAAAAGGCATTCCTTGTAATTTTGATAACCTTCATTTTCTGGAATTATAATATTGATTCCATATGTTTCTTCAAGCTTGTCTTTTAATTTTTCCTCACTCAAAGGTTCATAGTTATATCCATATACATATGAACCAATAAAACAAAACATTAATGATATGTATAGAATTCTTTTTAATTTTATCATAATCTACCTCGGTTAATATTTATTATTAATTGAGTTCGGTAATTTAAAAGATTATAACATATATGTAAACTATAATCAATAAAAAAAGTAAACGTTTACTAAAAAAAATTCTGTAAAAAATTGTTTATTATTGTTATACTATTATATTGTAAGAAGCAATAAAATATGAAAAAATTACTTACAAGGTGGACATATGAAAATTTCAATAATTTCTGTAGGAAAAATTAAGGAAAAATTTTTTACAGACGCAATAAATGAATATTCAAAAAGATTGTCGAAATTTTGCAAGCTGACAGAAGAAATTATACAAGACGAAAGAGCTGATGAAAGTTATTCTCAGTCAGAAATAGAACAGGTTAAAATTAAAGAAGGTATGAAAATATTAAATAAGATTCCTAAAAGTTCCTATGTTATTGTCCTTGATGTGAAAGGAAAACAATTAAGTTCAGAAGAACTGGCAGAAAAAATTGACACGCTAGGAATTGATGGCAAATCAGATATTACATTTATAATTGGCGGCAGCAACGGTCTGTCACAGGAGGTGCTTGATACGGCAGACTTTAGTCTTTCATTTTCCAAAATGACCTTCCCCCACCAGCTTTTTAAAGTTATACTCTTAGAGCAAATTTACAGAGCCTTTAAAATCAATGCCGGGGAAACTTACCATAAGTAGAATTACATTCTTCTTACATAAAAATCAATCATTTATAACTTAAGAGGACGAAATTGCGATTGCAATAATGCGTGAAGCAGGATATTTTTATAAGATAAATGAAATTGGTGAAAGATTTGGCTAAATAGAACTCCTGTCTTTTTCAGGAGTTTTTACTTGTATATAAGGAGCCCTCAAAATATTCTTGTTTAAGCATTGAGTATATAATCATGTCTAAATATCCTCTATCTGATTTATAATTCTGCCTTAATACCCCGTCCTTATGCATTCCGATACCTTCATAAAGCTTAATTCCAATAAAATTATCAGGATAAACGTCCAGCCAAAAACGGTTCATGTTCAAATCTTCAAACGCATATTTAATAAGTGCTGTCAATGCTTCTCTGCCATATCCCAGTCCTTTTTTAGCAACCGCAATTCTTCTTAGTTCAAATCTTTCAGACTTTTTGTCAAGACATATCAAAGCAAAACCCACTGTTTCATCAGTATCTCTCTGCTTAAAAACTAATAGTAGGAAATCATCGCTTTCAATTTCTTTTATATGTTCGTCATATGTTCCCTGCCATATGAAATTTCTGTTGTCCTCATGTCTTTCCATTTCCATTATTGCTACGATATCTGTTTCCTTTGCATTTTCTAAATACATCCTTTTTGTAATTATCATGATACTGCCCCCTAATTACTACTTTTTTTGCACATTATATCATATATTTATAAACAATTATCAAGTTTATTTCTAAATAGAAAAAATCCCCTAATAGTTTTTTTACTATTAATGGATTATGTATCTTTTCATCTGCATAACAAGACAGTTAAATCATTTACATTAGTTCCTGTAGAACCTGTTATAATTAAATCATCGCTTGCTTTAAGTGCATGATATGAATCATTGTTGTCAAGATATACTACAGGTTGTATATTTGTAGCTCTTTTTATACGTCTTACGGTTTCACCATCTACTATACCTCCAGCTGCATCTGTCGGTCCATCAGTACCATCAGATCCAACCGAAAAAATAACTACGTCTTTAAGCCCTTCAATTCCCATAGCTGCGGACAAAGCTAACTCTTGGTTTCTACCACCCATGCCTTTTCCTCTAATACGTACAACTGTTTCACCGCCAACAATTACAGCAATAGGTGTTTTAATATCAGCTCCCCCATTCTTAATTTCTCTTCCCATCGCCGCTATAAACCTTCCTGCTTCTCTAGCTTCACAATCCAATGTTGATGTTAAAAGTAAAGTTTTATACCCTAGCTTATCAGCAACTTTTGAAGCAGCGTTGCATAATTCACTGACACTCCCCGTTATAACTGTTTCACAATTGGTTATTTCTTTGGGAGTTTCAATTTTTAACACTTCAATAAGTTTCTCACTTACTTTAAGATCATATTTTTCTATAATGTTCAATGCCTCTTCAGAGGTGGATTTATCGGGGTATGCAGGTCCGGATGCTATTGAATCTAATCTGTCACCTAAAACATCAGATAAAACAATTGCAAAAATATTTGCATTTTTACAATGCAATGCAAATCTTCCACCTTTTACATCTGATAGGTGTTTTCTTACGGCATTTATTTCAACTATATCTGCACCGCAACCTAAAAGCTGATTGGTAATATCCATGATATCTTCAAGCTCTACACCTTTCATTGATTTTTCAAAAAGAGACGAGCCACCTCCTGATACTAAAAATATCACATGATCCCCTTCATTTAGGCTACCGACTAATTCTAACGCTTTTGTAGCACCTTTAACAGAGTTTTCATCCGGAACTGGATGTCCTGCTTCAATAATTTCAAAGCCTTCAATGGGTCCCTTTGAATGTTCGTACTTAGTTACTACAACACCCCTTGAGACCTTATTTCCAAGCTTTTGTTTTGTGGCAAATGCCATGTTCCAAGCAGCCTTACCAATTGCAATAACTACAACATTTCCTGAAAATTCTTTTTTTTCTAAAGCTTTTATTACTGCTGCTTCCGGTAGAACAGCTTTTATGGATTCTTGCATTATCACAAAAGCATCTTCTCTAATAGTAGCCATATGAACACCAACCCTTCAAACTTAATAAATCAAATCTAATTCTATTAATACCTTTTTACAGCTTCAAGTTTTCAACTACCAAATGAATATTATCAATAAATATTTAATAAAATAATTATTAGCTATATTCCTTTAATTAAATTATACCATAGATTTATAATAAATTTAATATTAAAAATCGTTTTAGTTTCACTTTTTTTCCCAAAGGTATTGTAAAAGCCTTTTCAATTTGTTATAATATTGTAAATAAGGTGATGAATGTATGGAAATAGAAATCAGATTGTTTGCTTCTTTTAGAAATGGACGCTGGAAAAGCAAACGTTTATTATATGATGATAATGTTCAAATTATGGATGTTCTTGATTTTCTTCATATCAATAAAGAAGAAATTGGAATGATTCTTGTAAACGGCAGTTATCAAACAGTTGATTATAATTTACATGATAATGATATATTAGCACTTTTTCCTCCTGTAGCAGGAGGTTAGTTCCCGATTCAAAGGAACCTGAATGGCTTCTTTGAACGATAGGGCGTAAAGAGTAATTTTTACACCTGCCATTGAGCGAAGGGATACAAATTAACTATGGTTAATTTGTGTCCCTTTTGTTTTAATCTAATAGATTAAAGCAATTTTTACTATTTAAATAATATTGCAATGGAGGTATTTTATGTCGAAAGGTTTAGTTGTTTCTCCGGAAAAATGTACCGGATGCAGAACATGCGAACTTGCATGCTCCTACAGCAAGAGTGATAACTTCAATCCTAAGGATTCCGCAATTTCCGTAATGTTTTTTGAAGAAGTTGGATTGCAGGTTCCTATGATGTGCATGCAATGCGATGAGCCACACTGCATGACAGTATGTATGGTAAATGCTTTAACAAAGGATGAAAAAACAGGTGTAGTTAATTATGACAAGGAGAAATGTATCGGATGCAAAATGTGTGTAAGCGCATGCCCATTTGGAAATATGACTTACAGCATAAGACTTAAACAAGTTGTTAAGTGTGACATGTGCAAGGGCGACCCTCAATGTGTTAAAATGTGCAGCTATGGTGCTCTGGAATACAGAGAATTAGATTCAAATCTTGACAAAAGGAAAATTATTGCCAACCAATTTAAAGAAGCATATGGAGAGGGGGCTAAATAATGAAGGGATATACTGGTAAATTAATAAGAGTAAACTTGACTGACAAAGTAATTAAAATTGAAAAATTGAACATGGACTATGCTAAGGATTACATAGGAGGTAGAGGTCTTGGTTCTAAGTATCTTTATGAAGAAATTGATCCTCAAATAGATGCATTAAGCCCAGAAAACAAACTCATATTCATGACTGGACCTGTAACAGGAACATATGCAACATGTGCAGGAAGATTCAATGTTGTAGCAAAGGCTCCTCTCACTGGAACCATTGGTGCAGCAAATTCAGGCGGATATTTTGGACCAGAGCTAAAATTCGCAGGTTATGATGGAATTATTTTTGAAGGAAAATCAAACAAGCCTGTTTATTTGCATATTAATGATGATTTAATAGAATTAAAGGATGCTACTCATCTATGGGGAAAGAACGTATTTGAAACAACAGATATGCTTTTAAATGAAAATGAAGAGGATGCAAAGGTTGCATGTATCGGTCCTGCCGGAGAAAAGCTTGTTTTGTTTGCTGCTGTAATGAATGACAAGGACAGAGCAGCAGGAAGATCTGGTCTAGGAGCAGTTATGGGCTCTAAAAATTTAAAGGCTGTGGTAGTTAAAGGAACCAAAGGAATCGGAGTTGCTAATCCTCTGCAATTTAACAAGGCTGTTGCAGATGCAAGGCAAAAAGTAACAGCAAATGGTGTAACCGGAATAGGTGGTGGACTTCAAACCTACGGAACCGAGGTACTGGTTAATATATTAAATGAAATGCACGCTCTACCAACCAATAACTGGCAATCATCCAGATTTGAAGATGCAGATAAAATAAGTGGAGAGGCACTGGTAGAAAAATACTTGGTTAAGAACAAGGCTTGCTTTGCATGTCCTATAGGATGTGGAAGAGTAATAAAAATTCCTGATGGAAAATATAAGGGAATTGTTGGAGGACCTGAATATGAAGCAGGTTGGTCATATGGTGCATCCTGCGGCGTAAGTGACCTCAATGCCATAAACAAAGCAAACTACGTTTGTAACATGCTTGGATTAGATCCAATTACAATGGGAGCTACAATAGCATGTGCAATGGAGTTGTATGAAAAAGGATATATCACTAATGATGACCTAGGCGGGAAAGAATTAAAATTTGGTGATGCAGACAGTATATTAGAATGGACTGAAAAAACAGGCTACAGAGAAGGCTTTGGAGATTTGCTTGCTCTTGGTTCATACAGGCTTGCAGAAAAATATGGTCACCCTGAATTTTCAATGACCGTTAAAAAACAAGAAATGCCTGCATATGACGGCAGAGCTATTCAAGGCATGGGTTTGTCCTATGCAACCAGCAACCGCGGCGGCTGCCATGTAAGAGGATATGTTACATCAACAGAGGTTCTTGGCATTCCTATGAAGACTGATCCATTGACTACAGAAGGCAAAGCACCATTGTTAAAATTATTCCAAGATTTAACAGCACTTGTTGACTCATCAGACATATGTTTGTTCACTACATTTGCTATAGGTCTTCCTGAAATATCAAGCATGCTTAGAGGCACTCTTGGAATAGAAGAATCTGATGAGGAATTGTTAATGGCAGGAGAAAGAATCTGGAATCTTGAAAAGCTGTTTAACTTAGAAGCAGGCTTGACAAGACAAGACGATTATCTTCCTCCGAGACTTCTTAATGAACCGGTTACCAGCGGACCTTCCAAGGGCAAGGTGACAGAGCTTGAGGTTATGCTTGATGAATATTATAAAGTAAGAGGCTGGGACATGGAAGGCGTTCCAACAGAAGAAAAGCTAGCAGAGCTTTCATTAGAAAGCAGATTGGCTGCAGAGGCTTATTAATAAACATTAAAATTGAACATCTACAATTTGTGGATGTTCAATATTTCATATAAGGCGGTGACAAAATGACAGTTGACACTTCCACTGATTTCGAAGAATCAATTGAATTAATAAATAAATATCCTGCTGAAAAGCGTTTCACTTTGGCAATTCTTCAGGATATTCAAAATAAATACGGATTTATACCAAGAGAAACAATGAATTATATAGCTGAGCATTTAAACTTGCCAGTCTCAGACATTTACAGCATGGCAACCTTTTATAAGGCTTTGAGCTTAAAGCCCAAAGGAAGACATGTTATTAAAGTATGCAACGGTACTGCCTGCCACATAAGAGGCTCTGTTAAGCTCATTGACCAGTTGACTGAGGTTTTAAGCATCATGCCAGGCGAAACAACAGATGACGGATTGTTTTCTGTTGAAATAGTAAATTGTCTCGGAGCCTGCGCTCTTGCCCCTGTAATGGTTGTTGATGGTAAGTATTATGGAGCCATGACAAAGGACAAGATTAAAACAGTTCTAAATGAATACAAGGAGGCAGCATATGAATAATTCAGAAACTAAAAAAATCTTGGTATGCTGCGGAACAGGGTGCCTAGCAAACAACAGCTATAAGGTTTATGAAAGATTTGCAGAAAAGCTTAAAAATACTGATATAGTAGTTAATACCTACGTTAAGGCAACAGGTTGCAACGGATTGTGTGAAAAGGGTCCTGTAGTAAAAATCCTTCCTGATGAAATTTCATATTTTAAGGTAAAAGAAGCTGACGTTGACAATATTATAAACAAAACATTAATTAAAGGCGAAGTAATTGACAAGCTTTTGTATTTTGATACAAATGAGAAAAAAAGAATCACTTCCCACAAGGATGCCACGTTTTACAAACATCAGCACAAAATTGCTTTAAGAAATATCGGTGAAATAGATCCAAAAAATATTGACGACTATCTGGAGCGTGATGGCTACAAAGCCTTAAGGAAAGCTTTGTTTTCCTTGTCTCCTGATGAGGTAATTAAAGAGGTTGAAGAATCAGGCTTAAGAGGAAGAGGCGGTGCAGGTTTTCCTACAGGAAACAAGTGGAAAACCTGTTCTAAGTATGAAAATAACCCAAAGTATGTGGTATGTAATGGCGATGAGGGTGACCCCGGAGCATTTATGGACAGAAGTATAATGGAAGGCGACCCTAATACTGTTATAGAAGGAATGATTATTTGCGGATATGCCATAAATTCAAACAAAGGATTTTTGTACATAAGAGATGAGTATGAGCTTGCTAGAAAAAATATGCAAGTAGCCATAGAAAGTGCAAGAGAACATGGATACTTGGGCAAAAATATTCTTGACAGCGGCTTTGACTTTGATCTGGAAATTGTAAGAGGAGGAGGTGCCTTCGTCTGCGGAGAATCAAGTGCACTTATGGCTTCCATAGAAGGAAATGTGGGAGAACCAAGGGCAAAATATATAAGAAGCGTTGAAAAAGGACTTTGGGATCAACCAACAGTTTTAAACAATGTGGAAACATGGGCTAACATCCCACCTATAATAACCAATGGTGCTCAATGGTTTAAAAATATAGGAACGGAAAAAAATTCAGGTACAAAGGTATTTTCATTGGTTGGAAAGGTAAAAAATACAGGTCTTGTTGAAATACCAATGGGTACGAAATTAAGAGAGCTGGTGTTTGATATAGGAGGCGGCATCATCAAGGATAGACCATTTAAAGCCGTACAAACAGGAGGACCATCAGGTGGTTGTATACCTGCTGAACATTTAGATGTGTCCTTAGATTTTGATTCCTTAAGCAGTATCGGCTCTATGATGGGCTCTGGCGGAGTCATAGTAATGGATGATACCACCTGCATGGTTGAACTTGCAAGATATTACATGGAATTTCTCTCTGAGGAGTCCTGCGGCAAATGCACTACCTGCCGCGAAGGAATAAGCATGATGCTTAAAATTTTAACCAATATTACCGAAGGAAATGGAGAGCTTGAAGATTTAGACTTGCTGGAAAGTTTAAGCATTACCATAAGGGAAGCTTCTCTTTGCGGACTTGGAAAGACTTCTCCCAATCCTGTCATGACCACATTAAAATATTTCAGAAATGAATATATTGACCACATTGTTAATAAAAAATGCACAGCAGGCGTATGCAAGAATCTTTCAACATTCTCTATACAAAAGGACATTTGCATAGGCTGCGGACTTTGTGCCAGAAATTGTCCTTCCGAAGCAATCATAGGAAAGACAAAAGAGCATCATGAAATAATTGCTGACAAATGCATTAAATGCGGTACCTGCTACCATCTATGTCCAACAGGAGCAGTAATAATAGGAGGTGCTAAAATTGAAGATTAAAATAAACGGCAGCTACTATGAAGGCATCGAAGGTGAAACTTTAATGGAGCTTGCCAAACGAAACAACATCCACATACCTAATCTCTGCCATAAAACAGGTTTTGAAGGTCAAGGCAGATGCAGGCTTTGCATGGTGGAGGTTACTGAAAAGAACAAAACAAAGGTTGTATCCTCCTGTGTATATCCTATTAAAGATGGCATCGAAGTGACAACCAATTCAGATAGTATTTTAAAAATGCGCAAAAATATCATACTTCTTTTGCTCATAAAAACTCCTAACAACGAATATATACAGCATCTTGCAGAAGATTACAATATTCAGCCTCCAAAAAGATATATTGATTGGTTGAACAATGAAAATTGCATTCTTTGCGGATTATGCGTTAAGGCTTGTGAAATAATGGGAACCAGCGCAATATCTCTTGTTAACAGAGGAACTACAAAAAAAGTATCAACTCCATATGATGATGCATCAAAGGACTGCATAGGTTGCGGTGCATGTGTAGAGGTGTGTCCTACAAATGCAATTTCAATGAAGGATAAAGACGGAAAGAGATTCATCTGGAACAAGGAATTTGAATTAGTTAAATGCCAGCATTGCAATAAGTATTACGCAACCAAGGAAGCTCTTCAATTTATTGACGAAAAAATTGAAGGTGAAGAGCATATTTGTGATTCTTGCAGGAAAAAATTAATAGGGGAACGGTTTAAAGAATCCTTTAAAGTAAAATTATAAACAGCCTACTATTAATTTAATATTTAAAAACAAATTAAAAAATTTTAATGTCGTAACACTTTGAATTATGTCGAATATGATATTAATGAGCTTGGCTCAAATCTAAATAGAATAAGGTGTTATGATGAGTTGCAATAGATCTAGAAATAGAAATATAAATAGAAACGGTCAGGTTATGGGTGAATTTGGTGCTGTGCAAATAGCATTAAGAGGACCTGGATGCATAAATGGAACAGGTCGCTGCAATGTTGCAGGTGCAAGAGGCAGATGCACAAATGTATTTGGTACCGGCGATGAAATTGATAAATGTGATAATGATGTTATGGGTACAGGCAGAAGGCGCTGCGACAGGTTTGATGACGAAGTTCAAGGAACAGGAAGACAACGTTGCGAAAGATTTATTGATGAAGTTCTAGGATCAGGCGGAAGATGCAATAACCACAACAACGTTATGGGCACAGGCGGCAGAAGAAGAAACAGAGACTGTGACTGCTGTGAATGTCTGGAAACTCCTATAACAGTGCCAAGATAGACTAAATGAGCAGGGATTCTGCTCATTTAAATTTCATAAATTTTTATTTTATAGAAATTATTATCAGTTTATTTTTTTAATACATGATAATAATAACTATATAGCTTCATCTCATGAAAGGAGCTGTATAGTATGAGTAGCAGAAATAAATTAGTAGTTCCTGAAGCTCAGCAAGCCATTAACAATTTAAAAATGGAAATTGCTCAAGATATGGGCATACCGACAATAAATGGCATGACATCACAAATGTATCCTGCTATTGTTAATGGATTGAGCGTCAGAGCAATGGTTGGCATGGGCGAAAAAATGCTTATGAATAATAAGCAAACTCAAGCTCCTACTGACAAAGATATCTTCTAATGTTGCTATTACTATAAAAAAACGCCTTAAAAGGCGTTTTTTTACTGAATGTTAAGTATTCCGTACACTAAATCTTTAGTAGCTTGAGAATCCATTATATAAAATGAAATTCCGCTAATAGTCTGTGGTGTTCCCGGCAGTACATGAAAGTTTATATTTTCAGCTGAAAGCCCAACACTACCAACAGCCATTGATGTTGCTTCAGTTAATGAAAAATCTGTACCTACATATGGAAAAACCTCGCTTACAACCTTTGGAAGTCTGAAGCTCAGTGCTTTTTTTATTGCAGATTTTACAAAACCCTGCTGTGCTTCAATTCTTCCTAAATCACCTTCTGAATAACCAGAATATCCTGCATAATTGGTTTTTCTAAATCTTAAAAATTCCATTGCATTATCGCCAAGAATAACCTGTTTTCCAGCTGGTATGTTAATATCTAAAGGTGGGTCCGAATATGGGTCAGTGTATCTCATATGAAATGGTACGTCCACCTCTACTCCACCTACTGCATCAACAGCTGCTCTTACTCCGTCATAATCTATGGTTACATATTTGTCTATTTCAAGCCCTGTTATGCTTAATATAATTTCTTCTAATCCTTCAATTCCTTTTACAGTATACACTGAATTAATTTTATTGTTTGCGCTGTTTACAAATCCGTCCCTGTCAATATATGTATCTCTTGGGATTGAAATAACGTCAGCTGTCTTCGTCTTAGTATTATAGCTTGCAACCATTATTGTGTCAGAACGTTCATGTTCTAATCCCAATAAAAGTACATTTATTCTTTCATCCTTATTATTGCCTATTATGTTGAATATTTCTGTGGCATGTGCATTCCCGCTTTGAAACCCGGTCAGCATATACAATCCGCCTACTACCAACACTGAAAAGCACAAGAGAGATGTAAAAAACACCTTAAAAAAATGCTTCAATTTAACTTCCTCCATTTAAAATATCACTGATAATAATATCACAAAAAAATCTTTTGTAAAGAAATTTAGATAAATATTAAGAATAAATTAAAAATTTAAAAAAGCGTCGAAGACGCTTTCTATAATTTTTCACTGTATGCTTTTTCAAAATCCATTATTGTCAAATCACTCTCTAAATATCTAGCATATGTGTATATAACATCCGAAAGTCTGTTTATAAATTTTAGTAGAACATCGCTAACTTCTTCGCTTCTTTTTAGGGTTATTATTCGTCTTTCAGCTCTTCTGCAAATTGTTCTGGAAACATGAAGAGCCGCTGCTGCACTTGAAGAACCAGGAACTATAAATTTATCTGAACCGCTTATTTTAGGAAGATAATCATCAATTATTTTTTCTAATGCAAGTATATCATCTTCATTTACTTTATACTTGTACTTGCCTTCTTCAATTGTTGCAAGTTCACCTGCTATAAAAAAAAGTCTCATTTGAATTTTTTTAAGCGATTCCTGAATTTGCTCATCCTCTACAAATTTGATAGCAAATCCAATAGATGAATTCAATTCGTCAACAGTTCCGTAAGATTCTACTCTCAATGAATCCTTATCAATTCTTGTACCGTCATACAATGAAGTCTGCCCCTTGTCGCCTGTCTTGGTATATATTTTCATAAATGCCTCCCATTATTCAATAAGGGCTTTGCCCGTCATTCAATTTAGTTAAAACTTAGGTATTTATTCAGTTCATCTGATATTCTTCCAAACTCATCCAAGTTTAGAGTTTCACCTCGTATGCCAGAATCTATTCCTGCATTTTCCAACGCTTCTTTAACTGTTTCCTTGGATAGCTTCAAATTGTTGCATAGACCATTTAGCAGTGTCTTTCTTCTTTGACCGAAGGAAGCCCTAATTACTTTAAAAAGCAACTCCTCATTCTTCACGGTGATTCTTGGCGCTTTTAAAATATTAAATTCAATAACTGCAGAATCAACCTTTGGCCTTGGCATAAACACCGTATTTGGAACAATCATGGCAATATTTGTGTCAGCCCTGTATTGTACTGCCAGTGTTATGGCTCCATACTCCTTGCTTCCAGGCAATGAATTTAGCCTTTGTGCAACTTCTTTTTGCACCATCACCACTATTTTTGAAATTTTATATCTTTCCTCGAGGATTTTCATGATAATAGGTGTAGTTATGTAATATGGAAGATTGGCAACTATTTTTACATCCAGACCGTTAAATTCCTCTTCAATGAGCTTATTCACATCCACCTTCATGAAATCATCATAAATGATTTTCAAATTATCATAATCCAATGTTTCCTCATGAACTCTTTCCAGACTTTTATCAACTTCAACAGCAACAACCTTTTTTGCCTTGCTACACAACACTTGGGTAAGAGTTCCAAATCCCGGTCCAATTTCCAAGACACCGGAATTTTCATCAAGCTCAGCTGTTTCTGTAATTTTATTGATTATATTTCCGTCAATTAAGAAATTCTGGCCAAGACTCTTGCTGAATTTAAATCCATATTTGTCCAGAATATCCCTCATCACCTTAGGTGAATAAAGTTTTTTATCATCCATTATTTATTTTTCCTCATTATTTTTATCGGAATTCTCTATTGCTTCTTCTAGCTCTTCCCTTGATATGCCGAAGGAATTGATTCTCTTTAAGAACTGTTTTGCGCTGCAGTAGCCTATTCCCAGTTCATCACCCAATGCTGCTCTTCTTTTTGAAGCGTTTTCATTTCCAACTAGCTGGTAGTAAATCATATCGTTGTTATTAAACTCCTGCCTGTTTTCTGAAATTTCTGCTTTTGCATTTTTTAATGCTTCCCGTATATCCTTTGGCGATGCATTTTCAACTCCGATATCACCATTTTTATTTGCCTTGCTTCTTGGTATAAAGGCATGCTTGCAGTTTTCAATTTCAGCAGAAAGCATGTATCTTATTTTTTTGCCTGGATAATCGGGGTCAGTCAATATTATTATTCCTCTGTTTTTTGAAGCCTTTTTTATTACATTCATTATATTTTCATTTAATCCAAGACCGCTGGTTGCAATAACCTGTGCATCCACTGCCCTTTTAACTGCTGAAATGTCTGATTTGCCTTCAACCACTATAATTTCTTTAATCATAATCTTATTACACTTCCACACATTTTGATTCATCAAGCAGTGATTTAATTTTTGTAACCATCAAATCAACTGCAACTAAATTGTTGCCGCCTTCCGTCACAATTATATCGGCGTATTTTTTGCTTGGCTCGATAAATTGTTCATGGGCTGGTCTTACAGTACTCATGTATTGGCTTATTACGGAATCAAGATTCCTTGATCTTTCATTGATGTCTCTTATAATCCTTCTCAAAATTCTTATATCTGCATCTGTATCAACATATATTTTTATATCTAAAAGCTCTCTTATTCTTTCCTCATAAAATACAAGAAGTCCTTCTACTATAATTATTTCCTTTGGTTCAACCATAATTGTTTCCACTTTCCTGTTATGTATTCCATAATCATAAATAGGCTTTTCTATAGACTTTCCTTTTTTCAATTCCTTGATGTGTTCAACAAATAAATCGGTGTCAAATGCAAAGGGATGATCATAGTTAGTCTTGCATCTATCTTCATAAGTTAATGAGCTTTGATCTTTATAATAGGAATCATGCTCCATAATAGCTATGCTTTTTTCTGGTACTGCAGAACATATTCTGTTTACGATAGTGGTCTTTCCAGAACCACTTCCTCCTGATATTCCTATGAATATTGGTTTTTTCATAACTTCCTCGCCTAGTTTAATTTTCTATTAACAATATACACCATTTTTAAAATTTTGTACATATGGATTTTACCCATAACTCTCAATTTAAACAGTGCGCAGTCTCGTTCACCAAAGTATTTGCTTCCTACGGTCGCATACTTTGAAAAATGGGGTTAGGGCATACACAAAAAAAGAAAAAATCGCGGTGAATTTTTTCTTTTTTTGTTATTAAAATTTTGATACTACTCTAAGACATATACTTTTACTTGTCTAATGCCATAGTTGTTTGCATCTGTGTTGTCTTCCATAAACAAGTCGATTCTATTGCCCTTTATTGCACCACCGGTGTCAAGGGCTGTTGCGAAACCATAGTCAGGACTGCCATCTGTGGAAGCTATGTATAGCTTCGTACCTAGAGGTATTACACTTGGGTCTACTGCAACTGTACCTGGCTGAGCTTTTGTGCCAGATGCTGTTATTCCATAGTAGGGATCGTCAGGGTATTTCCCACAACTTTCAAAAGATAAGTCATATGCCGATGCAATCATATCAAATTCAGATTCAAATCTAAAACCTCCTCTTGATGTGGCAACTGTATATTCCTTTGTTCCTACTTCGATAATTTCATCGACTGGATCTTTAAAAATAATTTCTTCCTCCAAAGATTTTGAAACCAATTTACCGTCTACATAACTCTCTTGGTAGACTGATTTTTTCATGCCGTCTGATCCTTCTTGAACTACCTGTTCATAGTCAACATATTTTTCATCATTATATAATATTTTTGTCTCATGCTCTACGCCGCTTCTGTCAATATCATACTTTACTTCTTTTAATGGAGGCTTTGCCTCTGCAGTTACAGGGCTTTGTGTGTTTTGTGTTTCTGCAAAAGCATTAAATCTAGTGTTTCCTTCATTATCATAATAAGTTACAATAAAGCTCATTATTAAAATTGTTAAAACAATAAATGGGTATATTTTTCTTTTCATATTACCACCAACCTTTAAAATCCAAAAATTGACACTCATGGTCAATTAAAGGTATAAATTTTTACTTGAAAAATTTACTTTTTGTATAAGTATAAACTTATACATTATTGGCAATCCCTTAGCAAAATCCCATAACTTTTTGCATAAACGGTATTATATCCGAATTTGGAAAATAAAACAACTTAATTTTTTCTTAAGCAATTTTTTCATGCATTTTTGAATTGATTACAGGATTTAAAAAGTAAAATTTTCTGTAAATTACCCATATTATTTACAGATTCTTATAAAATATACCATATGAACATAAAAAATGCAGGAAGGCAACTCCTAGGCTTTTCTTGAAGCCATGAATGTCATTTTCCCGCAGTATTATATTTATATTTACATCATTGTATATTTATAATTTTTTGTTTCGTTGTAAAGCTCTTTCATTATTTTTTCAAACAACACTCCCTCAGAACTTGGTGTTTCTGCTTCGTAGGTAGCATGCACTGCCTTTGAAACAAAGACGGAAGCGTCCTCCATTGCTTCGGGAAGCTTTTTGCAATTCAGCAAGTACCCTGTAAACAAGGATGTGAACAAATCTCCTGTACCCGGATACCTTTTATCCACAAAATCAAAGTCTGCCTTCCAATATTGGTTTGCTTTTTTGTCGTAGCAGGCGTTTATATGATGTCCTTCATCGGTTGTTATTCCGGTAATTAGAGCCTTATCTGGTCCCATGCTGCAAAGCTTAAACAGGTATTCCTTCAACAGTTCAATCGTTATTGTTTCACCATTGTATTTTTCTCCTAGAAGAATTCCGGCTTCTGTTAAGTTAGGAGTTATTATGTCAGCCTTTCTCACAAGCTGGCTCATCTTTTGAATCATTTCAGTGGTATATGTTTTATAAACCTCTCCATGGTCTCCCATTACAGGGTCAACAATTATTAACGGATTATTATGTCTCTTCATTTTATCTATAATTTCAATCATAATATTGATTTGTTTTTCATGACCAATGAATCCTGTATACAAGCAATCAAATTCAGCATTGTTTTTTTCCCAATAACTGTAGTATTCTTCCATATAATCAGTGAAATCAAAAAAATAAAAATATTTATATTCAGAATGATTGCTTAAGATAGCCGTTGGAAGAGGGCACACCTGACAGCCGAGAGCTGACATTATCGGCATGATAACTGTCATGGAACACCTTCCTATTCCAGACATATCATGAATTGCTGCAACCTTTGGAACGTTTTTCATTTTCCTCTTCCTCTCTTATATATTCTAATAATATTATAATCTTTTCTGACACTTTCAAAAGGTACAGATTTTTACATTTTAATGGATACAGAATAATAGGCAAATAAAAAGGCGACTTCAAAGAAATCACCTTTTTTAAATGTAAAGACCATATTAAATATTTAAAATCTCCATAAACTCTTCTCCAGTTATTGTTTCTTTTTCTAATAGATAATCCGCCAATTCATGGAGTTTTGCTTCATTTTCCTTTAAAATATTGATTGCTTTATCATGTGCCTTTTTAATTATTTTTAACACTTCCTCATCTATCTTGCTAGAGGTTTCTGATGAACAAGCCAAAGATGACTCCCCACCTAAATAAGGATTGCTTACACTTTCCAAAGCCATCATATCGAATTCTTCGCTCATGCCGTAACGTGTAACCATTGCTCTTGCCAGTTTTGTAGCCTGTTCAATATCATTGGAAGCCCCTGTTGTAAATGTGTTGAACACTACCTCCTCAGCAGCACGACCGCCGGTAAAGGTAGCTATTTTGTTGAATGCTTCTTCCTTTGACAATAAAAATTGTTCTTCCTCTGCAACCTGCATTGTATAACCCAATGCTCCTGATGTACGAGGAATTATGGTAATTTTGTGTACCGGTGCGGAATCAGTCTGCTTAGCAGCAACAAGCGCATGACCAATTTCATGATATGCAACTATTTTTCTTTCTTTAGGTGAAATTACAGCATTTTTTCTTTGATAACCAGCAATAACCACTTCAACTGCTTCTTCCAAATCTTCCTGAGTGGTCTTGTTTCTTCCGTTTTTAACTGCTCTCAATGCTCCTTCATTTATAATATTTGCAAGCTCTGCGCCGCTGGCACCTGCGGTCGCTCTTGCTATTGCATTAAAATCTATGTTTTCATCAAGCTGTACATTTTTCGCATGAACTTTAAGTATTGCTTCACGTCCTGCCAAATCAGGAAGTTCAACTGGTATACGTCTATCAAAACGTCCTGGTCTTAATAGTGCCTTATCAAGTGACTCAGGTCTGTTTGTAGCTGCAAGTATCACTACTCCTTTTTTGCCATCAAAACCATCCATTTCAGTTAAAAGTTGATTTAAGGTCTGTTCTCTTTCGTCATTTCCTCCAATACCACCTGCTGTGTCTCTCTTTTTTCCAATTGTATCAATTTCATCTATAAAAACAATACATGGTGCTTTTTCCTGCGCTTGCTTAAACAAATCTCTTACCTTTGCTGCCCCCATGCCCACAAACATTTCAACAAATTCTGAACCTGAAATCGAAAAAAATGGCACCTTTGCTTCACCTGCCACAGCTCTAGCCAACAATGTCTTACCTGTTCCCGGAGGTCCAACAAGCAATGCTCCCTTTGGCATGGTAGCGCCTATTTCCTCATATTTTTTAGGATTGTGTAAGAAGTCTACAATTTCAGTCAAGGCTTCCTTTGCTTCATCCTGACCAGCAACGTCCTCAAATCTCTTTCCAGTTTGAGCTTCAACATATATTTTGGCATTGCTCTTGCCAAACTGCATTGCACCAGGTCCCATTTTCTTTTGGAGCTGCCTGGAGAAAAGCTGACCTAATCCAATAAAGATTAATAACGGAAGCACCCATGACAGTATGGCATTTACAAATGTGGAATTTTCTTTAGGTATTACCTTGGAAAATTTTATTTCTTTATTAGATAGACGAAGCCTGTCAACAAGATTTGGATCTTCCATCTTACCTGTTAAGTAAACACTTCCTTCATCACTTTTGGATAAGAAAGCTACTTGCTTGTCATCAATTTCTACAACTGTCACTTCTCCATTTTCCACCATTGTGAGAAATGTACCATAATCCACCTCGATTATTTTAGAATTCATTTTATTTAAGTATGGCACTACAAGCGCATTTAATATTATAATTATTATCAAAACAATACCGTAATAATAAACAAACGGCTTTTTAGTATTTTTTTGTTCTTTCATATCTATCCTCCATTTATTCTAAAGCTTTAACTTTCTTCATTTTATAATAAGTATACCCTTGCATAATTAATTAAATCTTAATATATTTTAACAAACAAAAATAATCTATTGACAAAACTAATCATATATTATATCATATTTTTTAATATAAATTGCTAAGAAGAGATTTAGTAAGTATGCATGGTCTTTAGAGAGAAAACTCATGGTGAAAGGTTTTCGTCCCGCTGTATATTGAACCCGACTCGGAGCATTTGGGGGTAACAACCCAAACGGCTAAACCGTTATTTAAAATGAGATGCTGTTTTTATTTTGCAGCTAGAGTGGTACCGCGGATATCCGCCTCTTATTAAGAGGCGGTTTTTTTTCTGAAAAATGGCGGTAGGTCTTAATGCAGCGCAATCCCAATTTTTACGACCGTCAGAGAGCAAAAAAATTGGTGATGAAGCTGCGATTTTAATCATTAATATTATTTTCTAGGAGGCTATTATGAAAAAAGAAATTGGAATTATTGGAGTTGGAAATGTAGGCTCAATGCTGCTGCATAAAATTACTGAATTAAATTTATTTAACGAAGAAAATATTTATGTTGCAAATCGTTCAAAGGAAAAACTTGAAAGCTTGGAAAAGAAATATCCGAAAATGAATATTTGTGAAAGCAATATGGATTTAGCTAAACGCTGCAGCGATATTTTAATATGTGTGGAGCCGCTTAATTTACCTAATGTTTTATTTGAAATCCAGCCATTTTTGAATGAGAATACACATTTGATGATATCTACTTCAATGGTTGCTCACAAGGATATTTATAAATTTCATAAAGGTAGCATTACAATATTCATGCCAACATTAATTTCCATGGTTGACGGTGGAGTTACACTGGTATTTCACAACGATCATGTAAATTCAAATGAAAAGATATTTTTTGAAAGCATAATGCAAAGCTTCAGCGAAGTTAAAATTCTTTGCGAAGAGGATATTAATTTAAGCCAGAACCTTACTGCAAGCTTTCCTGGATTCTTTGCAGAAATAATGCTGGAATTTGTTAAGTCTGCTACAAAAAGAAGCAATAACGTATCGCATGAAGAGCTGGAGCACATGCTTTTAGTGTCACTGCTTGGCGCATCCAGGCTTTTATTGGAAAAAAACATGAGCTTTGAAGAAACCATAAACCGTGTTTCAACCAAGGGAGGAATTACCTTTGAAGGCGTGAAGGTATTTAAGGAAAAGCTTCCTGAAGTGTTTGATGCTGCTCTTAATGCTTCTATGGGAAGGTACGATGAAATTACAAAATTAGCAAATAAAAATATCAGCGAAATGAAGCCTCACAGTTAATCTCCCCCCCTTTGGGGGAAGTAATGTATGATAAAATATGATGTTGACAATATAAACTTGTTGTGTTAATCTATCAAGAATAATTAGAATTTAAAATTAAAACAGTACATATGAAAAGGAGATATAAAATGGCAATAATCATCAACGAACCTTCCAGAACATTTGGGGAATACTTACTTTTACCCAATCTGACAACAAAGGATTGTATTGTTGAAAATGTAGATTTAAGCACACCTATTTGCAGATTTAAAAAAGGTGAAGAACCGGAAATAAAATTAAACATACCTTTTTCATCAGCAATTATGCAGTCTGTTTCTGATAATAACATGGCAATCGCCCTTGCGAAAAACGGCGGAATATCATTTATATATTGCTCACAATCTATTGAAAGCGAAGCAGCAATGGTTCGCAAGGTTAAAAAATACAAGGCTGGATTTGTAATAAGCGATTCTAACCTTACACCTGATAATACGTTGCAGGATGTTCTTGAACTCAAACAAAGAACAGGCCATTCAACAATGGCTATAACTGATGATGGTACTTCCGACGGAAGACTGTTAGGTATAGTTACAAGCAGAGATTACAGAATTACAAGAGACCCACTAGACAAAAAAGTAAAAGAATTCATGACTCCTTGGGAATCCTTGATTGTTGGTCATGAAGGAATCACTCTTCCGGAAGCCAACGATATAATTTGGCAGAATAAATTAAATGCTCTTCCAATTGTTGATGAAAATTCCAATTTAGTATACATGGTCTTCAGAAAGGACTATTCTGAAGACAAGGAAAACCCACGTTCATTGCTAGACAGCCAAAAAAGATATATAGTTGGAGCAGGTATTAATTCAAGAGATTACAAGGAAAGAGTTCCGGCATTGGTTGAATCAGGAGCAGACATTCTTTGCATTGACTCATCAGAAGGCTTTAGTGAATGGCAGTCTGATACTATAAAATGGATAAAAGGAAAGTATGGAGATAAAGTAAAGGTTGGAGCAGGAAATGTTGTTGAAAAAGAAGGCTTCAATTACTTGGCAGATGCAGGTGCAGATTTTATAAAAATTGGTATAGGCGGCGGTTCCATCTGTATTACAAGAGAGCAAAAAGGTATTGGAAGGGGTCAAGCGTCAGCTGTTATGGATGTTGCAGCTGCAAGAGACGAATACTTCGAAAAAAATGGAATATATGTCCCGATATGCTCCGATGGCGGAATTGTGCTTGATTACCACATAACATTGGCATTGGCAATGGGCGCAGACTTCGTAATGCTTGGAAGATACTTTGCAGGCTTTGACGAAAGTCCTACTTCTAAAATAAAATACGGCAATGGATATGTTAAGGAATATTGGGGTGAAGGCTCCAACAGAGCAAGAAACTGGGCAAGATATGACTTGGGGGGAAAAGCTGGTCTACAATTTGAAGAAGGCGTAGACTCTTACGTTCCATATGCCGGCAAACTTGATGACGGTCTTGGTTCAACTCTCCACAAAGTAAAATCAACCATGTGCAACTGCGGTGCAAAATCTATAAAAGATTTGCAGCACAACGTAAAACTGACAGTAGTATCAGCTACTTCACTGACAGAAGGCGGCGCACACGACGTTATTTTGAAAAATCAATAAGAAATAGCGCAAATATTAAATGATATTTGCATTCCCATGTTGTGTGTGATAAAGTATTCTTATCCAATTTTATTCTCCTCTGTTGTAATGTGGCAAACCTACATTATTTTAACATAGGGGATTTCCTTTTTCTACTTGAGCTAAAGCTCTTTGGCTCCCCCGAAATAGCCGGGGGTTTATTGTATATGCAAAAAAGACCTCTCTCAATGAGAAGTCTTTGATTATCTTATTAGAACAATCCTAAAAGTTTTCACCGTATTGAGCAATCATAGGTCCGAATACAAGTGAAACAACTGTCATAAGTTTAATTAAGATGTTGATTGAAGGACCTGATGTATCCTTGAATGGGTCTCCAACTGTATCTCCAACTACTGCTGCTTTATGAGCTGGGCTTCCTTTTCCGCCATGTGTTCCGCCTTCGATATATTTCTTTGCATTATCCCAAGCACCACCGGCATTTGACATGAATATAGCCTTGAAATAATTTTAATTTAAAATATATTCTATATATGCTAAAGGAAGAACCTTTTTTGGCTCTTCCTTTATTAATGAATCAAAATTACAAATATATGCTAATTAATTTTGGAGAGTATATCAAATATCATTATTTAATATTTTTTGATTTTTCCAAAATTTTACCATACTTTCTTAAGGCTACTATAGCATTCACCGCCTGCTCTGCCGTTGGATAAGCTGGTATACCATTCGCTCTTAATTTCATTATTGCTTGATGACACTCATCCCCTCCCTGGCATTCCATTATTAATGGTTTACCAAGATGTTTATGATTTTCATATATACTTATATACAAATCAGTTACTGCCTGAACATCAGTAACTGATGTAGGACATATTGAACCATAAATAGCATCAACATTCGGATCTCTTATTGCCTGAGTAATTGCTCCCTTATATTGAATTGGCGTAGCCGTTCCTGATATATCCACAGGATTTAGCGGCGAACCAAACATTGGCATATATGCCCTTATTTTAATTGCCAGCATAGGAGATATGTCTTTTAATTCTCGCATTGGCATGCCTATTCTTTCAAAATGGTCGCACGACAACAATCCTGATCCTCCGCCGTTTGTAATCATAACAACATTATCACCATTTAAAGGAGGCTGTAAACCTAATGCCAATGAGATATCCAGGAATTCCTGCCAAGTTGTTGCTCTTATTACTCCTGCCTTTTCAAAAATTTCATCATGTAGTTTATCAGTAGTACCTTCATTTTCCGAAGCTGTATGAGCAAATGCTGCTTTTACACCTATTTTAGATCCTCCTACTTTAATTGCTACTACTGGTTTTTTAGGTACTACATTTTGGCATGCTTTTATATATGCTTCTGGAGAATCCAAACCCTCAATATATGTAGCTATGCAGTTTGTGTGAGGATCATTGGCTCCATATTCAATAAACTCTGCAAAATCCACATCCGCTTTGTTGCCAAGTCCTACAAAAAAACTCATTCCATAATTTTGTGTCTGAGAAGTTCCTAATGCAGCTAAAAGATTTGCGCCGGATTGTGAAATCATAGCTACAGGTCCCTCAACCGGAAGATATGGAATAAATCCGCAATTAAAGTTAAGATAAGGGCTACCCATTCCAACTAAATTAGGACCAATCAATGGAAGCTTGTTATCTCTGCAATACTGAGTCAACTCATCCTGCAGTGTACCCCTGCCTATTTCTTTAAATGCACTAGTTGAAATAACCACAACTTTAGCCTTCTTAGCTACTGCATGTTCTAATACCATTTTTACTAGATGGGCTGGAACTGCTACAAAGACTAAATCAACAGTGCCTGGTATATCCGTTATTGTCTTGTATGCCTTTAACCCTCTTACACTCTCTGCTCTTGGGTTAACCGGATATATTGTACCTTTGTAACCCCATTTATTTAATCCTTCAATTACCTTGTACCCTACTTTTCCATCATAACGAGAAGCACCTACTACGGCAATAGAGGAAGGACTGAGTGCATACTTTAAATTATCAACAACATATTTACGAGGAGCGTCTATCTTCATTTATTTGTCCTCCTTTCCAAATTGACATTTTACCGGAGTATTTTTTATTGTCCTATCCTGAAGGAAATCATCTGTAAATACACATTCTTCCCAATAGCCGTTATTGTCGTCTAACCTGCAAACCCAGCGTCTAAACATTTTTTTTAAATCAATTTCCTTAATTTCCTCAATTTCACTATATTTTAGAAGTTTTTCTCTTATAGCGTTTATATCGGTTATCTGATTATAAGCACCTACTGCCATATCATAGAAAGCATCACTAAATTCAAATACTGTGTTGAATTCAGGAATTTTACTAAGTTCATCTACTATTTGTGACTTGCGGTAGCAAGGAGTTGTTTGGAAAGTTCTAATTACAAACAAATGATTAGTAAGATTTAGCTTCATGAAATTAAGGTGAAACAAAGGAACTAATGTTCTCTGCACTTCTACAACTTCCTTGATCCCATTTAACATATCTTTTTTATCCAATCCTGATACTTTAGACAGCGCATCAAAGTCAAAGTATTCCTCCATAGGTCTTACTTCATTTAATGCTTCAAATAGCTTTAAATCCATTAAATCCATTTTATTTTGTAGTTTAGCTAATTTTTCTAACTGGCCATCTCCCCAATAAGCCTTCCTATAATCATCTATAGGAGCATCCCACATATTTACGTGAGACTCACGCACATCTCTTCTAATAGGACAAATATGTACATACTCTACCTCGTCATTATCCTTCCATGGACCTATAACGTCATACAACAGATTGTCTAATACCCTCATATGATTACCATTAAAGAAGTCAAAATCTCCTTCCGACTCAAATCCAGTACAAATATCATCCTTACTTTGAAACCAGTCTGATAATTTTGCCTTAGTTTCTTTAGAAGTGCCTTCTTTTAATTTTACAAACCAATAATATAGGCCCCATCCTTCAACTTGAGTTGCAGGATTCATAACAAAAACAATCAAATGTTCATCATATAACCTGTGAAGTCTTTTTATAACTTCATTTTTTTCTATTCCAGTCTTCTTTGATAAATATTCTATATTGAATACTTCTGGATAAATTTGATAAGAGGATTTTGCAATGTTATATGCACTTACAAAAACATGATCTAATGGTACTGGTCCTGGTTCTAAAAAACCTATTCCTCTTGGTTGAAAAAAATAATTTTGTCTCCATTTCATTTGATTTTCAGTTCCTATATTATAATCAATTTCAGACATCTTTTTTCCTCCTTTTTCAATGTAAAATTTAAATACTTATTTTTTTAGGCTTTCTAGTTTCCGGAAACTAATGAAAGTTACTTATTTTACATAATTATATATAGCATAATTTATGCCAAAAAAAACTTTACCAAAATTGCTGGTAAAGTTTGATTTTTTACAAGTATAGTCTAATTTAATAAGTAAATAAATTGCTAAATTTTTTTGCAGTTGTTAAAATTCATGACATATAACAATTACTCCATCTTTTTTAATTTATTATAAATAGTATTTCTTGATATTCCTAATTTTTTGGAAGCTTTTGTTACGTTTCCTTCATACTCATCAAGTGTTTTTAATATTAAATTATTCTGAATTTCTCCAATTGATGTATCATTTAGTAGACCAATGTTCGTATTTTCTGAAAATATATATTCTGGCAGGTGTTGTGGAAGAATTACGTTACCCTCTGCAAATACAAGAGATCTTTTTATAGCATTTTCTAGTTCTCGAACATTTCCTGGCCATTCATAACTTTTTAATATATTAATAGTTTTCTTATCAATAATAAATTTTTTATTAAAATCACAAGAGTATTTTTTCACAAAATACTTCGCCAATATTTCAATGTCATTTTTTCTTTCAGCAAGTTTTGGAATGTTTATTTTGATAACGTTAAGTCTCCAAAATAAATCCTCTCTAAACCTTCCTTCTTTTATTTCCTTTGTTAAATTTTTATTTGTTGCAGATATTATTCTTATATCTACGGAAATTGGTTTAGATCCACCTACACGCGTAATCTCTTTTTCTTGAAGAACCCTTAATAGTCTGATTTGCAAATTCTTAGGCATCTCACAGATTTCATCAAGAAAAATAGTGCCTCCTTTTGCTAATTCAAATTTACCTTTGCTTCCTTCCTTGTTTGCTCCTGTAAAAGCTCCACTTTCGTAGCCGAAAAATTCGCTTTCAATTAACTCACTTGGTATAGAACCACAGTTAATAGCTATAAAAGGTCCTTCACTTCTTAAACTAAAATTATGAATTGCTTGAGCAAATAATTCCTTACCCGTACCACTTTCTCCTGTTATTAAAACATTATAGTCTGTTAATGCTGCTTTTTTTGCTAATTGTTTTGAAATTGCTATTTCTTCACTTATTCCTGCAATACTCTCAAAGGTATATTTTGTTTGTTTACTTTTATCATATGTAGAATTACTATTTGCGTATTCAATATTTAATATATTTATGCACCCATAAATATCTTTGCCATCATTAAATAAAGGAATACTATTCTTAATTGAAATTGGCCGTTTTAAATTCTTAGTATCACAAATTTCTCCGGTAAACTCTCTGCCTGTTTTTAGTACATTCATTATAACAGGATAAAAATCAAACACTTCACTAGCACTTCTGTCTAGCATTTTGTTGGATTCTTTCCCTATAATGTCTTTAGCTTTATTATTAATATCAGTTATTATACCCTTGTTATTTACAATAATTATTGGTTCTGATACTGAATTAAATACTGCCTTATAACAATTGCTTATCATACATAACTCTTTATAATTTTGCATTCTTAATCTGTTTTCTAAGGACATCTGTACAGATAAGAGCATGCCAAAAATTTGAATATTTGGGTTTGGAAAGCAAGCAGCAACTCCTAATATAATAATCAACTCACCATCTATATTTTTGATTGGTACGGCAGAGCATGCCCTTTTCTTTAGTTCATAACAATACTTTTCCTCAGACATAAAGGGAACAGGTAATCCTTGATATAGTACCATGGATACAGCAGTTGTCCCTACAGCACTTTCACTCCATGATACTCCTTCACAAAAATTTATTTCTCTTTTGAAAGAATCTAGGGTGTCTTTATCACCTTTAACCAAAAGAAGATTTCCTTCATTATCTGTTATGAAAAATATATATCCCTGATTTTTTATTATATCATATATTTTGTCAATATATGGTTCAGCCAATATAATCATGTCATTGTATAACTCGATTTTTTTATTAAATTCTTCTTTAGTCAATAATAAATTTGATTTACCACTATATGGATCAATATTATATTCCCTGCTCCTTTCCCATGATTTTAATACATCATCACGCACAATATTAGGCTTGCTTCCTTTGTTTACAAAATTAAGCCATTCCTTGATTATTGGCCTATCATTATCATTTTCTGTTATAAACATAATTTCACTCCCTTAAAAGTGCTAACGTTTTCTATAAAAATATTATACACCTCAAAGCATTAATATACAATGTAAATTTATATTTTAAAAAAGAAAAAAGACTCCTTATAGGCTGCTTAACTTAATAATTTCGATTTTTGCTCATTTGATAAATTTTCAATTAATGATGAGTCAATGGCAACATATTTTATTTCACTGTTTAATCCTTCATCTTCATTATTTAGTTTATCGATAACTGTGGTATATACTCCCACCATATCTGGAGTTTCCTGACTACAGCCGGTAGTTATTATCAAGAATATATACTAAGATTTATATATTTCTTCTGCCATTATTATTCCATCAACGGCCGGGACTCTAAGTTTCATATTCTCTTTTTTTTCGTTAATACCATGGATAATATTCAGTATAATGATTGCCAACAAATTCAAACTATTATCTTAATATAATTTTATGCTACAAAAAATTATAAAAGACAGCAAGTGCTGTCTTTTATAATAATGTTCTATAAACATTGAGGTTCTATTTATTCTTCGTCTTCGTACTCTTCTTCGTCTTCGTCAAATAATTCATCAAGTTCTGCTTCATCAAGTATTTCATCAAAAGCTTTTGTAACTTCTTCGTATTCTTTATCTGATTCAATGCTTAAAAGTTCGAATGTGCCATCTTCAAATTCTTCAAAACCGTAAAGATAAACTTCACCGTCTTCTTGATTTTCTAAAGGCAATAAAGCTATGTAATCTTTATCTTCTACAGGGAATATTGCAATTATTGCACATTCAATTTCCTTGCCATCTTCCAATGTTATAGTTATAATTTCTTCTTCGTGATCGTGTTCATGGTCTCCGCATCCGCAGCCACTGCCACAACCGCAGCCTTCATCATCGCCGCAATCGCAACCGTGTAATTCTTTATCTTCATTCATATTAGTTACTTCCTTATATTATATTTATCAATCACTATATTGATAGATATTTAAACTGTATCAGAATAATATATAAATTGCAAGACGTAATTAGTAAAATTTTAAATCTTTACATATTTTATATTTTTGTGTATAATTGAAATATATTCGGGATGTAGCGCAGCTTGGTTAGCGTACAAGTCTGGGGGACTTGGGGTCGGAAGTTCGAATCTTCTCATCCCGACCAAATATGCGGCTTGCACCGCAATAAACACGGAACAGTGAACAATGTACAATGAACAAATAAATATGATAGCTCGAAAAATAGCCGCATATTTGTACTGTTCAATGTTCATTGTTCATTTTTCAATGTTCATTGTTTATTTTTCATTTTTATTTTTCATTTTTCATTTTTATTTTTTATTTATGTGGTTCAGTTCCAAAAAGGACCGTCCCCAAAAAGTCCAAAAAGGACCGTCCCCAAAAAGTCGTACATCTTATCTATCCCCGATATTCTTTACCTTTGATGTCAAACCTTTAATTTCATAAAAAATATGTGATTCAATCAACGCTTCGATATATGCTTGAATCGTTTGACCATATATTTAAATAATTGTCAAGTTTATAAGATTAATGTTATAAAGTTTAAATTTCAAAAAGTTTGTAACATTCCAATTTTAGTAATTATTTATTTTTTTATTTTATAGAAATATGGTCCGCAATTATATTCATGCGTATGAACATATGTCCAAGTCATATTATTATCTACAATATAAACATCATTTTCATTATCAAAATCCTCTGCCTTAATATTTTTTGAATTGATTAACTTTAGTGCCTTATTATCATGTTGATAGAAGGCAAAACATTCATTCTTTTTAATAGTATTAAACGCTTCAACAGCCTCTTGTCCTGATAGGTGCTCAACTTGTTGATAACTAAATATATGCCATAAGTATTGATTGAGGTAGATTTTATTCTTTTGAGTATTACTCAAATTACCTGTGAACTTTTCTTCCCACTGTTTACGTAGGTCTTTGCCTACATTATCTAAAACTTCAATAGATACATTTCTTAATCTTAATTTATCTGCTAAATCCATTTTTTTCACCTCAATAAATGAGTATTTATCTGTCTTTCTCTATAAGTTTTCCTGCTCTATATTTGTATAATTTTTGTTCAGAAGTCTTACTATTTTCATATACTCCTGTTTCAATAAACCATGTGCCGTCTATTGTATATAAACTTGCATAGTTGCTTTTAGTTGCTTTGCCTACATCGGATTTTTCAAAATGATCATTGTTCCATTTGTATATATCTAAATAAGGCGGCAAACTTCCTGCAGAGCCAGCAGTTAACTCGTCTTGACCATCTCCATCTAAATCAACAATATTTGGAGAACCCATAGTTAATAAATTTTCCCACTCATTGTTAATTTCATTAAAAGAAATTATTTTCAATTCTAAATAGGTTGCGCCCATGCCACCTTCAATTTCAATTTCTTTGATACCATCAGAAGTTCTGTCCTCTAAATTGACATTTACATCATCAATCCTATAACTACTAACAGCTCCAAGTTCATAAAACTTATTCTCATGCTCCAAAAATCCATATATCATGCCTTCATCTGGTCTTAAATCAGGATTAACGGTATTATCAATATATAAATGTACTGTTGATTCTATTTGGTTAGACAAATTGCCAAAATAAATGCTTTTTCCTTTAATCCATTCTTCTTTAGGTAGACCCTCTTTTAATGTTGTTGTAGGCACTGGTGTGAAAGGCAAATCAATAGTAACTTCAGCACTATTATTCCCATCATTATCATTATCTGTAGCTTCATTTTGATTAAAAAGGGCATCCCAATAATCTTTATTAACAAACTTTTCTCCAAAAATTGCATGATATTCATAATTACCTATTTTAACTGGAACTGTAGTTTCAAGATATGCTCTATTATCTTCTTCACTAAAAAAAATCACGAAGTTAAATCCCTCATTACCTTCTATATCTCCGTAATAATAGGTTTTCTTAGTATCAGGTGAAGTAAACTCTTTAAAGAACCCTGAGCCATTAAAATCATAAGAGCCCTCTTTGAAGAAAACTGCGCCTTTAGCATCAGCTAATTCTCCTTCTGAACTAATTTCTAATTCAATCCGTGCTTGTTTAGGATCTAACTGCTCTAAATTAGCAAATTGACTGTCTATTCCTTTCTTAACATCTTCATCGTAAAACTGTTTCATTATCTCAAAATTCAGTGGAATTGATATTAAATAATTGTTATCACTCTTTTTAGTAACTTCTTGTTCATTATCATTATTTGTACAACCTGTTAAAGCAAAAAAAAGCAAAATAACTACTATATTAACTAATTTCTTCATATTATCTTTATCCTTTCCAAGCCTTGTATTTACTTAACAATTGTAGTATTTCAAATATATAGGTATTACATCCCTGGATGAGGCGGTAAAAAAATCATTTAATCATTTTAAGCTCACATAATTTTATATAATTCAGACTCACATAATTTTATATAATTCTAGTATTGATTTCTAAGTATAATTAGGTTATAATTTACATAAGATAAAGAATAGGTAGTTGGCTATGGCTGACTTAACAAAACATAGTTTTGTAATTACTCTGTGCTAGCAGGGTAATTACTTAGTATTATGGATATATCCTTCGAGGATATGTCCTTTTTTATTATATAATAAATTATCTTCGTTGGATAGTCTTTTTGTTATAATGAAAATAGGCTGGGAAGAACGAGGTTAATTACTGGGTCAATGAATCCGCAAAAAAACTGTTCCACCTCTATTGTAATTACTATGATTCAGCTGGTTGGGTAAAAAATCCGTATCACACACTAAAGTATAGAGTTGCATTAGTAGAGCGTTTAACCGGTCAATAATAAATTTTAAGGAGTTGATAATATTTATGATGCCAGTTGTTGGTGTTGATGTTTCAAAATCATTTAGTGTTGCTTTCTCTTATTTAAAAAGAAATGAACCCTTTGGTGGTGCATTAACTTTTCAACACACAAATGAAGGTTTTACTGAATTTATAAATTTATTAAAGAAAACGGAAATTGCTGCTAATCAAAAACCAAGTATTATTTTAGAACCCACAGGGCATTATCACCTTGGAATTATGGATTTACTTCAAAAGAACAATTATAAAGTCGTATTAATTAATCCATTAGTATCCAAATATGAACGTTATTCAACATTGAGAAGAGTAAAAACTGATATAATTGATGCCCAAAAATTAGGTGAAATTTTTTATAAGCTTGAATTGCAACCTGTAAGTTATCAAACTGATGAACTGTTTAGGATCAGATTTTCAACAAGAACATTATCAATGTTATCCAAAAATATTTCTTTATTAAAAACAAGAGCCAGTGGAATTTTAGATATCATATTTCCCTATTACAAAGACGTCTTTTATGACACTTATTGTAAGTATTCAATCGAATGTCTAAAGTACTTTCCATCTGCAAAAAGTGTATTAAATACTAATAAAGAAGATATTTTAGATATATTATGTTTTATTTATAATATTAAAAATAGACAAGCTGTAACAATTAATAATAAGTTAAATCAGTTATTAGAAGCAGCTTTAAAGTGTCCAATTGAACAAGATGTATATGATAGTCATATTCATTCTTTATTAACCTTATTGGAGCTATTAGAACAATATCAACAACAATATTCTTCTTTACAGAATCACATATCTGAATCCATTTGCCACAGAAAGGATTACAACATATTATTTTCTATACCAGGTATAGGAGACAATTTAGCTGCAACTATATTGTCTGAAATAGGAGATATACATAAATTTGATTCTGCAAAGAAGCTAATTGCATTTGCCGGAATAGAACCAAGCGTTTATCAATCTGGAAAATTTAAGTCATCTCAGAATAAGATTAGTAAGCGAGGATCACATTATCTTCGTAGAGCATTATATATTGCCGTTTCTGCACAGCTAAGGAAAAGCAGTAGATGTGATGAAATCCGCGATTATTATTATAAGAAAAAGTCAGAAGGAAAACATCACAATGTTGCTATGATTGCTTGTTCAAATAAACTGCTAAGAATGATATATGCATTGCTAACAAAACAAGAATATTATCATCAACAATACAATAAATAAATATTTTTTTAAAAATCTATCATAGATAATATACCCTTTTTTTATACAATATTATTTAAAATAATATATATGAATTATGAATCAGAATACTTTAACCTACCTGCTGTCATTTGTTGTGCAACAAGAATATTTTTATAATAGAAATTCTCTATTTGTAATATTGAATTTACATCACCTTGAAAAAAAGTTTCATACTTAAATATTTCATTTTTATAAGTATAATTTGAGAATAGATTACTATGACAATTCTTTAGGTGATTTCCTCTTGCTTCCTTCAGAAATTTATAGATTTCTTCAGAGGATACTTTTGCATCCTGATTTACATATCCTACATAATCGCATGACCAAACAGGTATATTGTTATCCTTTTCATATACATATTCTACACCACTATAAGGGTTAAAGCCTCTATAAGAATCCGTGAATATCAGATCATCTATTTCTAGTTTAAAATTCCAATCATACACCTCAGATTTAATATATGGATTATATGAAGAATTCTTTCTAACATAACATTCATACCTACCTTTTATTAAGGCTTTTATTAGTTTTTCTTCTGAGATCAATTGCAAAGCCTCCGCATTTTAAATAAATTTTATATAATTTTCCTACAATTTAGAATTACTATGATATTTATTATTTTACCATAAAAAGGGTTGAATTGCTATGTTAAGTCTACTTTATAATATATTTATGTTGACTGAAATGTTTATTGTTTAAAAAACTATTGACAACAGTTAGCTGGTTTTTTTGTCCGTTTATGACAACTGCCATTAACATTGCAAATGCAATCATTAATGTTAAAGTTTCATATATTGACATAGGCTTCACCTCCCCTTCAAAAGAGTTTCCTCCTTTCACTGGGATGTATCAGCCATACCCTGCCTACCTATTCTGACAATATTTTACAATAAGTTTAATTTTAATACAAGATATATAACTTGCAAAACAACAATTATATTTTGACTCAACCATTGATGCGGAGTGACATACTCCCACCACTTATAGAAGTGGGGGCTTCTCGTTCGAGTAATCTAATGATTACAGCATAAGCGAGCTATCCCCGTGTGCCCCACGGTTTTTATATTTTTATGCAAGCATTATTCTAAG
>JBFXKO010000026.1:0-58332 GCA_050173715.1 Sedimentibacter sp. | reverse complement strand
AAAAAAGGTAAGGAGGTAAGTAAAGTTTATAATTTTTAATTCCATTTGCAAACAATGAGCAATCGTTTTTATTTTATTAAAAAGGAGGATTTTACATGAACGCATTGCTACTTGTTTTTATTAGTATTGTTGTATTTATTGTAGCGTATGTAACTTATGGATCATGGTTAGCAAAACAATGGGGTGTCGATCCAACAAGAAAAACACCTGCTTATGAGATTAATGATGGTGTTGACTATGTTCCAGCAAAACCTGCTGTTCTTTTAGGTCACCACTTCGCTTCAATAGCTGGAGCAGGTCCAATCAACGGACCTATTCAAGCAGCTATATTTGGATGGGTACCAGTATTCTTATGGATTGTAATAGGAAGCATATTTGTCGGCGGAGTTCATGACTTTGGTTCATTATTTGCTTCTGTACGTCATAAAGGTAAATCAATCGGTGAAGTAATACATGCAAATATGGGCAGGAAAGGTATGCAGTTGTTTTCAGTTTTTGCATGGCTTACATTATTATTGGTTGTTGCAGCCTTCACAAATATAGTTGCTAGTACTTTTGCAGCTGTACCGGCTGCAGCTTCATCTTCAATGATGTTTATTGTCTTGGCTATTGTTTTTGGTTATACAGTTTACAGAAAGGGAGTATCCTTAACAATAGGAACTGTAGTTGGTGTAGTGCTGTTATTCTTGGCTGTATACTTAGGATACTTATTCCCTCTAAAATTAAGCTTAAATACATGGATCATTATTTTAATGGTTTACATATTTGCAGCTTCAACAGCTCCTGTATGGATTTTGCTCCAACCTAGAGATTATTTAAACTCATTCTTACTGTATGCCATGATAGCAGGAGCAGTTATTGGTATAGTAATTTTCAGACCTTCTATTCAATTACCTGCAGTAACAGCATTTAATGTAAATGGTCAATATATGTTCCCTATGCTGTTTGTTATCGTTGCATGCGGAGCTATTTCAGGTTTTCACTCATTGGTTGGTTCAGGAACAACATCAAAACAAATTGATAATGAAAAATCTGCAAAAACAATTGGTTATGGTGCAATGCTTATAGAGGGTGTTTTAGCGATAGTAGCTCTTATTTCAGCAGCATACATTTCAAATGGTGAATTGACTGAATTGCTGAAAGGCGGACCTGTAAATGTATTCTCAAGCGGTGTTGGAACATTTATGAGTAAATTCGGCATTCCTTTTGATATCGGTAAATCATTTGTTGCCTTGGCAGTTTCAGCGTTTGCTTTAACAAGCTTGGACACTGCTACAAGACTTGGAAGATTTATATTCCAGGAGTTCTTTGAAAATCCTGAAAAAGAAAAACAATCAATATTTACAAATATGTATGTTTCTACTGCTATAACTGTTTTAATAGGCGGTTACCTTGCTGCAGGTGGATATGCAAAAATTTGGCCTATATTCGGTTCAGCAAATCAGTTGCTAGCAGCTTTATCATTATTGGCTGTAGCAGTGTGGTTAAAGAAAACAGGAAAGAACTATCATATGCTGACTATACCTATGGTATTCATGCTGGTAGTAACACTTACTGCTCTTGTATTCTTAATCAAATCAAACTTAGCTGCAGGAAATTACATACTGGTTATTTTCCCTGTACTTTTGTTTATACTCGCAATTATTCTTGCAAAAGAAGGATATTCCATTATATTCAAAAAGGATGACATGCAAAGCACATCGAAATCTAATTAAATAGAAAATTATTTATTAAAAAACTATCTCTCAATATATGAGAGATAGTTTTTTGTGCATTAACAGCTTCGTAAAAGAAAGTTTGATAGCTTGTATTATAAAATAATTAATTAGAATGTAAATAATTATTTCGTTAAGTAATAAGTGTAAAAAAATATTGACGAAAATTGACGAATGTGCTAATATTTTAATGCTATAAACTTTTAATATCTTATTTTTAAAAGGTTAAAGCTCTATAATTATAACTTCTAGGAGGTATCATGACTACATTTTTGATTGGAATTATTATTCTTGTTGTTGGTGGATATTTCTATGGCTCATTTTGTGAAAAAACATTTGGACCAGATGATAGGGAAACACCAGCAATTTCTAAAGCTGACGGCGTAGACTTTGTCGTTATGAAAAAATGGAAGAACTCATTAATTGAATTACTCAACATCGCAGGTACAGGCCCTATTTTCGGACCTATCCAAGGTATCTTGTTTGGACCTGTTGCATTTATTACTATTCCAATAGGTTGCGTTATTGCAGGCTCAATGCATGACTATTTCTCAGGAATGATTTCTATGAGAAACGGCGGAGCACAAATGCCAAAATTAATCAAAAAATATTTAGGAAACAATGTTATAAAAGTTTATAACTTTTTCTTATGGGTTTTAATGTTCTTGGTAGGCGTTGTTTTTGTATACACACCAGGAGATTTAATTGTTACTCAGGTTTTAGGACAGGAAGCAGCAGTTACTAATCCTACTGTATGGATTGTATATGCAGCAATATTTGTATATTATTTAATAGCTACATTATTCCCAATAGATGCTATTATCGGAAGAGTTTATCCGATATTCGGAGGATTCTTAATAGTTTCAGCTGTAGGAATTTTCATTGGTGTTCTTATGGACGGCGGAGCAAATCTTACTAACTTATCATTAGCAGGTATGTTCAGTCAACATCCTGGAAAATTACCATTCATCCCTGTATTCTTTATTACAGTTGCTTGCGGTATAATGTCTGGATTCCATGCAACACAGGCTACATTAATTTCTAGAACTGTTAAATCAGAAAAAGAAGGAAGAATGACATTCTTTAACATGATGTTAGTTGAAGGTTTCATAGCTATGTGCTGGGCAGCAGGAGCAATGGTAATATTCGGTAGAGGAACAGATGCGGCTACAACAGGAGCTACTTTGGTTGTTGGATTAGTATCTAGAGAATTCTTAGGATCTATTGGTGGTATGATAGCTATCATAGGTGTTATAGTATTACCTATAACATCAGGAGACACAGCATTCAGATCCTTAAGACTTATGGTTTCTGAACAGTTTAACATTAATCAACAGGTTTCAAAAAACAGAATTTTAACATCAGCTGCATTGTTTGTACCTGCAGTAATAGTATTATACTATGCAAAATTAAGCCCTCAAGGATTTAACATTTTGTGGAGATACTTTGCATTTACAAACCAGTTCGTAGCAACATTTGCATTAGGAACAATTTCAGTATACTTGTATATTACAGGAAAGAATTACTTGGTATCACTGTTACCTGGTATGTTCTACTTCTTCGTAACTTTGAGCTTCATATTCCATGCACCAATAGGTTTGATGTTAGATCAAAGATTAGGTTTAGAGCCAACAAGCTATACAGCTTCATACATTCTTGCAGCAGTAATGTGCTTAGGTTATGCATGGTTTGTTACTAAACATGCTCAAACACATAAGGAAAAAATATTAGAGAATGCATTATCATAATTAAAAGTAATGAAAGGGATGTTGCGCTAAGAAATTAGTGTAACTCCCTTTTTTTGCGTAAAAATTATAGTTTATAAAACCTTTCTTAATTAAATAAATTAATACATAAAAAATATGAGCTTACTACATGGGTGTTTGTTATTTACAATTTGTATAGTTTTTGATACAATCTACTTATTCTTAAAAATACTTTTATGTGATATGGAGTATAAATGCAACGAATAAAAAACATACTGCTTAACAGATTTGTGATTGTAGCACTATCAATACTGGTACAACTATTAACCATAGCAATAATAATTTGGAGATTCAGCAATTATTTTGTTATTTTTGATGTGATTTTTACTGTTATTAGTATTTTAGCTGTGCTTTATATTTTAAACAGCAGAAGTGACCCGGCATACAAGGTTGCTTGGATAATTCCCATAATGCTGTTTCCAATTTTCGGAGGACTTTTTTATCTTATGGTTGGCGGTGCAGGATTATCTAACAAGATGAAAAAACACATGTCTCAAATTACCGACAAGATGAAGGAATGTCTCAATCAAAATCAAAATACGTTAAGGTTGCTTGCAAAGGAAAATAGCGTTGCCTTCAATCAAGGCAAGTACATAGAAAAATATACCCTTTGCCCTGTGTATAACAATTCGTCAACAGAATTTCTTCCATCAGGGGAAGATTTTTTTGAAAACTTGCTTAAGGAGCTTAAGAGTGCAGAAAAATACATATTTCTGGAATTTTTCATAATAGAAGAAGGTGTTATGTGGAATACAATTCTGGAAATATTAAAAGAAAAAGCAAAAAAAGGTGTGGATGTAAGAGTCATCTATGATGATTTCGGCTGTTTGACTAAGCTCCCTGCCAGATACAATAAAAATTTAGAGAATATGGGAATAAAATGCTGTGTGTTCAATCCCTTTATACCGGTTTTATCATTAAGGTTAAATAACAGAGACCACAGAAAAATCGCTGTTATTGATGGAAGGGCTGCTTTTACAGGTGGAGCAAACTTAGCAGATGAATATATTAATGCAGTTGAAAAATACGGTCACTGGAGAGACTGTGGAATAATGGTCAAGGGTGATGCTGTATGGAGCTTGACTGTTATGTTTTTGTCCATGTGGACATTTTTGAGGAAATCAAATGAGGACTACAGCAAATTTAAACCGGTTAATCCAGAAAACAAAGAAGAGTGTTATGGATATGTACAACCCTTTGATGACAGTCCTCTGGATGATGAACATGTTTCTGAAGCAGTATATTTAAATTTAATAAATCAAGCAGAAAAGTATATATATATAGAAACTCCTTATTTGATAGCAGATAATAAAATGATGGTAGCCCTGTGTTTGGCAGCTAAAAGAGGTGTGGATGTAAGAATACTTACTCCTAATATTCCTGATAAAAAGTATGCTTTTGCAGTCACTCAGTCAAGCTATGAAGAACTCTTGGAAGCAGGTGTATCAATTTATCAGTACACGCCCGGTTTTAATCACGGAAAGACCTTTGTGGTTGATGATGACTATGCAGTTGTAGGAACAATAAATCTCGATTACAGAAGCCTTTATTTGCATTTTGAATGTGGAGTGTGGATGTATAATACCAAGAGTGTGGGGCAGGTTAAAAGCAGCACATTGAAGGCTTTAGAGATAAGTGAAAAAATTACGCTTGAACATTTCCGCAACATGTCTAAAATAAGAAGAATTCTAAGAACCATACTAAAGATATTTGCACCATTGATGTAATGTAATATAATTATCATGCTATTCAATATATAAGAAGTGCAATAGTTTTATTGCTGCATGAAATTCTCAATGCCATTATTTTATAAATATTTATCACAAATTATTACAATATAAAGAAGGGTATAAAAGTGGAAAAAAACTTTAGATTTTATTTGAAATTGTTTTGGTCAACATTTTCATTAAGCGCTTTTACCATAGGAGGAGGTTATGTTATTGTACCTCTTATGAGAAAAAAATTTGTTGAAGAGCTTAATTGGATAGATGAAGAAGAAATGCTTAATTTAGTTGCAATATCTCAATCAGCACCTGGACCTATTGCTGTTAACACCTCCATAATGGTGGGATACAGACTGGCTGGGGTGTTTGGCTCCTTTGTTACCATATTGGGTACAATTCTTCCTCCACTGATAATTATTACTGTTATTGCTCAATTTTACACAGTTTTTAAAACAAATAAAATTGTAAATGCTCTTTTGTTGGGAATGAGAGCAGGTGTTGCAGCAGTAATCATAGATGTTATAATTAAAATGGTTAAAGATATTATAAAAACCAAAAATAAAATATCCATAATGGTTATGATAGTTGCTTTGTTGGCAGCCGTTGTTTTTGATGTAAACGCAGCATTGATTATTATAATAAGCGGAGCCTTCGGAGCATTCTATTACAATATCTACAAAAAGGAAGGCAAGCAAATATGATTTTACTTGAAATTTTTTGGAGCTTCTTTCAAATTGGATTATTTTCTATAGGAGGTGGTTATGCAGCACTTCCATTAATTGAACATCAGGTGCTGGAAGCTCACAACTGGCTTACTCTGGCGGAATTTGCTGACCTTTTGACTATCTCTCAAATGACCCCCGGACCCATAGCATTAAATGCTTCAACTTTTGTAGGAACAAGAGTTGCAGGTTTACCTGGAGCAATAGTAGCAACAATAGGATGTGTAACGCCGTCCTGCATCATAGTGCTTACTTTATCATATTTTTATTTTAAATATAAAAATTTGTCTTCTATTCAAGGAATATTAAAAGGATTGAGACCAGCCGTGGTATCCCTGATAGCTTCTGCCGGATTGTCAATTTTGTTGCTTGCAGTGTTTAAATCAGAGGAAGTAACTATTTGGAATATGAGCTTAAGTGATATAAATATTATATCAATAATACTTGTGGCAATAGGAGTGTTTGTGCTTAGAAAATATAAAATGGATCCCATCAAGGTCATGATTGCAACAGGAATTATAGGGATATTTTTATATGGGGTATTTTAATGAACAATAAATTTACACATTTGCATGTTCACACTGAATACAGCCTTCTTGACGGGGCTTGTAGAATTGAAGAATTAGTCAATAAAGCAAAGGAACTCAACATGACTTCACTGGCAATAACGGACCATGGAGCCATGTACGGAGTTGTGGAGTTTTTTAAGCAGGCAAAACGAGCAGGCATCAAGCCAATACTTGGCTTTGAAGCATATGTTTCACCACGTAGACTCATTGATAAGGATCCTCAAAAGGATAAAAATCAGTTTCATTTAGTGCTCCTTGCAGAAAATCAAGAGGGCTTTAAAAATATAATAAAACTCTGCTCAACTGGCTTTGTTGACGGCTACTACTACAAACCAAGAATAGACCATGAGGAGCTTAAAAAACACAGCAAGGGTATCATTGCATTAAGCGCATGCCTTGCAGGAGAGGTTCAATCTTATTTACTTGATAATAACTATGAAGAGGCTTTAAAAACTGCCTCATTGTATAAAGATATATTCGGAGAAAATAATTTCTTTTTGGAAATGCAGGATCATGGTATAAAGGAGCAGCAAAAAGTCAATGAAAATTTATTAAAGCTGAGCCGTGATACAGGTATCAAGTTTGTGGCTACCAACGATGTTCATTATATAAACAAGGAAGATGCTTATTTTCATGACGTACTTTTATGCATTCAAATGCAGAAAACCATAATGGACGAAGACAGAATGAAATTTCCATCAGATGAATTTTATTTGAAATCATATGAGGAAATGGCAGATTTGTTCCCTGAGGAAGCATTGAAAAACACTGCAGATATTGCAGAACGTTGCAACGTTGAGCTTGATTTTAATACTGTCCATCTTCCTGAATTTAAAGTGCCGCAAAATTATACAAAGTCAGATTATTTTAGAGAATTGTGCCAAAACGGCTTAAAGGAAAGATATAAGCACATAACAGAGGAAATTCAAGACAGATTAAATTATGAAATAAGCGTAATCCAGCAAATGGGCTATGTGGATTATTTCCTAATAGTATGGGATTTCATAAAGTATGCAAGAGACAATGAAATAATGGTTGGACCAGGCAGAGGCTCAGCTGCAGGCAGTTTGGTTGCATATTCATTGAAGATAACCAACATAGACCCAATGAAGCACAATTTGATATTTGAAAGGTTTTTAAATCCCGAGCGTATAAGCATGCCTGATATAGACGTGGATTTTTGCTATGAAAGACGTGAAGAGGTAATAGAATATGTCAAGCGTAAATATGGCAAGGAAAGAGTAGCTCAAATTATAACCTTCGGCACAATGGCTGCAAGAGGTTCTATAAGAGATGTGGGTAGGGCGCTGAACTTAAGCTATGGAGAGGTTGATTTCATAGCCAAGAAAATTCCTATGAGCTTGGGAATGACCATATCAAAGGCACTCGATATAAACAAAGAGCTTAAAGATTTGTACGAAGGAGATTTAAAGGTTAAAAAGCTAATTGATCTTGCTTTGAAGGTTGAAGGTCTACCGCGACATGCATCTACTCATGCAGCAGGTGTTTTGATTTCAAAGGAAGATGTAACGGAATATGTTCCTTTGTCCAGAAATAAAGATGTTATCACCACTCAGTTTAATATGATTGAATTAGAAGAGCTGGGACTTTTAAAAATGGACTTTCTGGGGCTTAGGACATTAACAGTTATCCGTGATGCCATCAAACTCATTGAAAATAATCATAATATTAAGGTTGATTTCAGCAACTGTCAATATGATGATATGGAAGTATACAAGATGTTTGCAAATGCAGACACTCTTGGTATATTTCAGTTTGAAAGCTCAGGTATGAGAGCATTCTTAAGTGAATTGAAGCCTACAGAATTTGAAAATCTGTCAGCTGCCAATGCCTTGTACAGACCGGGACCCATGGGTCAGATACCTGTTTATATAAAAAACAAGCTTCATCCTGAAGGTGTTACATATCTGCATCCAAAACTTGAACCAATACTTAATGTAACCTATGGCTGCATGGTTTACCAGGAGCAGGTTATGCAGATTGTTAGAGACATAGGCGGATTTACCATGGGTCGTTCAGACCTTTTAAGACGTGCCATGGGCAAGAAAAAAATGAGTGTTATGCTTGAAGAAAGAAAAAATTTCATATACGGAAAGCCTGCTGAAAACGGAGAGCCTGCAATTTTAGGTGCAGTTAACAACGGAGTTGATGAAAAGGCAGCCAATGACATATATGATTTAATGGTCGAATTTGCAAATTATGCATTCCCAAAGGCACACTCTGTGGCGTATGCAGCATTAGCCTATGAAACAGCATATCTTAAGCTTCATTATCCTGTGGAATTTATGGCAGCGCTTATTTCAAGCATCATGGGAAGCTCAGGTACGGTATCCTTGTATATAAGAGAATGCAAAAGGCTTGGAATAACCATACTTCCTCCGGACGTCAACGAAAGCAGGGACAAATTCACAGTTGAAAAGGGGAAAATACGTTTTGGCCTTGCAGCTGTAAAAAATGTTGGAACAAATGTAATAGCAGAAATCATCAGAGCAAGAGAGGAAAAAGGCAAGTTCACTTCCTTCAATGATTTTTGCACCAAGGTTGACCAAAGTGTCTTGAATAAAAGGCAGATTGAATCACTGATTAAGTGCGGTGCATTTGACTTTTTAAAGGTAAGGCGCTCACAGCTTATGGCAATATATGAAAAAACTATAGACACAGTCATCAATCAAAAAAAACGAAACATAGAAGGACAATTTTCCTTGTTTGATGACGTAGTTTCAGCAAGTATGGAAATGACAGCAGATGAGGAAATGCCAAACTTGCCGGAATACAATGAGAAAGTTTTGCTGGCTATGGAAAAGGAAATGGTAGGAGTTTATTTAAGCGGTCATCCTCTTTCAGAGTATGAAAAGGAGCTGGAAAATATAGCTACCACAAATACCAGTGAAATAGCTGAGATAAGAGAATCAGAGGAAGACAGACGAATCATTGAAGGCAGCAAAGTTGTAATAGGTGGAATAATTATAAAAAAACAAAATAAAATAACTAAAAACAACAACATGATGGCATTTATCACACTGGAGGATTTATACGGCACTGTTGAAGGAATAGTTTTTCCTAAAATTTACGAAAACTGCAAGGATATTTTATATGAGGATAATATAATATTGGTTGAAGGAACATTAGATGTTTCAGAAGAAGAAGCCCCCAAGCTTATTTGCAACAAAATATCCGAGCTAAAAAAAGAAATCAATATAAAATCAAAAGAAAAGTCAACTCGAAAGCTTTATTTGAAGGTTGAAAATACAGAGCATTATAAAAGAATTAAAAAAGAGCTAGTTAATAATATTTGCAAATACACCGGCAATGACTGTGTTATAATTTATAATCAGCAAGAAAAGTCAAACATGGTTTTGCCAATGAAAAACTGGGTAAATACAGATAATGAAAATTTAATTGATAATTTAAAAAATTTATTAGGTGAAAATAATATTGCAATAAAATAGTAAATAACTGTCATCCGCCGATAGCGGGATCTCATCTTATAAAAAGAGATTCCTCATGCTTCGCATTCAGAATGACAAGACTTTTTAAAAGGGGATTATTATGAAGAAAATAGGAGTGTTAACCAGCGGCGGAGATGCCCCAGGTATGAATGCTGCCATTAGAGCAGTTGTAAGATATGCAATTTATAATAGTATTAACGTATTAGGAATCAAAAATGGGTTCAGAGGTTTGGTAGAAGGGGATAGTTCGGAAATGAATCTTTCATCTGTTGCAGATATAATTCACAGGGGAGGAACATTCCTTGGAAGTGCAAGAAGCGAGGACTTCAAAAAGGAAGAAGGTTTTAATAAGGCAATAAAAAACATCAAGTATCTGGGTATTGATGGTTTGGTAACCATTGGCGGAGATGGTACCTTCAGAGGTGCCTTGCAGCTTGCTAAGGCAGGAATTCCTGTTATCGGTATACCTGGAACCATTGATAATGATCTTCCTTACACTCAATATACTCTTGGATTCTTTACTGCTCTCACTACAGTGCTAGAATCAGTTGAAAAAATCAGGGATACATCTTCATCTCATTCCAGGACTAACGTAATACAGGTCATGGGAAGAGACTGCGGAGACTTAGCCCTTTATGCTGGTCTTGCCGGCGGAGCTGAAATGGTTATAATTCCTGAAGTTGAGTATAATATTGATGAAGTATGCGACAAGGTTATGCAGGGAAGAGCAAGAGGTAAGAAGCACAGCATAATAATACTTGCAGAAGGTGCCGGAGATGCCAAAGACTTAAGCGAGCTTATTGAAAGTAAGACCGGCATAACAACCAGATACTCAGTGCTTGGCTATACCCAAAGGGGAGGAACACCATCTGCATTTGACAGGCTCATTGGCAGCCAAATGGGAGCAAAGGCAGTTGATCTACTGAAAAACTCAATTTATAACAGAGTTCTTGGTGTTAAAGGAAATGAAATATTTCACATGGATATGGAAGAAGCATTAAAAATCGAGAAAAAATTTGATGAAACAACATATGAGCTGACAAAGATATTGTCTATATAAAGGGAGATGTACAAATTGAGAAAAACAAAAATCGTGTGCACCATAGGACCGGCTTCTGAAAATGAAAAAACATTTAAGGAATTGGTATTAAACGGATTAAATGTTGCAAGACTTAACTTTTCACACGGCACACATGAAGAACATAAAGCAAAAATAGAAGTAATAAAAAAAGTAAGAGAAGACATGGGAACCTCAACAGCCATAATGCTGGATACAAAGGGACCGGAAATAAGAACAAGGGATTTTGAAAACGGTGCTGTTGAGCTTGTTACAGACCAGGAATTCATTCTAACAACAAGAAATATACTTGGCAGCAGTAAAATTGCCAGCGTTACATATGAAGATTTTGCCAAGGACATTAAGCCGGGAGATACTGTCCTCATAGATGATGGTCTCATAAGCCTTCAGGTTGTTGAAGCAATCAATGATACAGATTTAAAATGCATAGTAAAAAACGGCGGTACAGTTAAAAATAAAAAAGGGATAAATGTTCCAAACATTAAAATCAATCTTCCTGCACTGACCGAAAGAGATATTGATGATATACATTTTGGCATAAGAGAGGGTATTGACTATATTGCAGCATCCTTTATAAGAAAAGCAGAGGATGTTATTTCTATACGAAGAATATTGGAAGATAACAATGCTGATCACATCATGATAATTTCTAAAATAGAAAACAGGCAGGGCGTTGAAAACATAGATGAAATAATTGCAGTATCAGACGGAATAATGGTTGCCAGAGGAGATTTGGGAGTTGAAATTCCTGCTGAAGAGGTTCCACTTGTGCAAAAGATGCTAATCAAGAAATGCAACGATGCAGGCAAGCCTGTAATTACTGCCACTCAAATGCTTGATTCAATGATGAGAAATCCAAGACCCACAAGAGCTGAGGTTACTGATGTGGCAACAGCTATATTTGAAGGCTCTGATGCAATAATGCTTTCAGGTGAGACAGCTTCTGGAAGTTATCCAGTTGAAGCCGTAAAAACTATGGCGAGAATTGCTGTGATGATAGAAAATTCATTGGATTATGAAGAAATACTGACAACCAAGAATGTAAGATTCGATAACAGCATCACTGATTCCATTAGTTTTGCTACATGCAGGACTTGTTTGAATTTAAAGGCATCTGCCATTATTTCAGCTACATCCTCCGGTTATACTGCAGCTGCAGTATCAAAATATAGACCAATAGCTCCAATAATTGCAGCAACAGAAAGTGAACAGGTTATGAGAAAGATGTCTCTTTATTGGGGAGTTTATCCTATTAAAATAAGCAAAATGAATTCAACAGATGATATTATAGATAAATCAGTTGATAGGGCATTAGAGCTTGGTTACATAGAAAATGGAGATTTGATTGTCATTACTGCAGGTGTACCTGTTGGAATATCAGGCAGTACGAATTTATTAAAGGTGCACATTGTAAGCGAGCTTCTTTACAAGAAGGTGGGAGCAGGAAAAGAAACTGTTATTGGGAGAGCAAGAATTGCAAAAAATGCTACAGAACTTAGAGATAAATTTGAAGATGGGGATATAATAGTAATGGCAGCAACAGATAAGGATGTAGTTGATTATATGTCAAGAGCATCTGCAATAATTGTAGAAGAAGGCGGTTTAACTTCCCATGCATTCATAGCCGCATTGAATTTGGGCAAGGAAGTTGTAGTTGGAGCAGATAACTGCACAAAGGAAATTAAAGACGGAGAAATTCTCACAGTAAACGGAAAACAAGGAGTAGTATATAGAGGTCAAGCAAAAATTATGTAACATGGGGTGATATAATAGAAAAATACAAAAGTATATTAAGACTGTTGCTGCCCATATTGTTCATAATATTATTAATTTTATTGATGGTTTTCAGCCCGGGAACATATAAGTGGCTGATAAATTCGCTAAAGCCCGTCATATATGCGCTGATAATGGCATATTTATTAGATTCAGTTGTGTCATTTTTTATGAGGAAGCTGAAGGTAAGGAGATGTCAGGGAATACTTTTGGCATGCATAATATTGATTGGATTGATAGGTTTTCTTGTTTACAAGCTGGTACCGCAGATTATTGAAAACATCAACAACATAGTTTATTTCATCATGGAAGGCAATGTTGATATAACTCAGATATTAAATGATATAAAAAGTAAAATTGACAATCAATATGTTCAATTTGCAGCGGATTATGTGCTGGAAGCCAGCGAATCAGCCAGAAATTTAATCAACGACGCTTTGACTGCCATATCTGGCATATTGATGAAATTTATTGCGAATATCGGCACAAGCGCAGTAACTATCATTACAAGCTTCATAATCAATATTTATATGCTGGTTGAAAAGGAAGACATTCTTGCAAGAGGGAAAAGACTTATCTATGCATTTTTTGAAGAGCAAAATGCAAGAAAAATGCTTCATATCTTTACTCAAGCAAATAAAATTTTCAAAAGCTTCTTAAACGGCAAGCTGCTGGATTCGTCCATTGTGGGAGTCATATGCATTATTGTGTTTTATATATTTAAGGTGCCCTATGCTCCTTTAATGGGAACCATCATTGGAGCATTCAACATAATTCCGTACTTTGGACCAATAATTGGTTCTGTCCCCGTCTTGGTGGTTTCATTTTTTGTAGATCCTCCAAAAACCATAACAGCATTCATAATAATTATTGTGGTACAGCAGTTGGATGCAAACTTTTTAGACCCGAGAATTGTTGGAGGAAATGTTGGAGTGAGTCCTTTTTGGATTATTACATCTGTAACCGTGGGCGGAGGATTGTTTGGAGTTCCAGGGATGATATTGGGAGTACCAATAGTGGTTCTTATAAAGACAATCATGGAAGAATCAATCAACATTCGCTTAATTGAAAAGGGTATGGAGGACATGGAAAAAAATAATCTAAGAATTACAAAACAAAATAAGAAATTAATCAAGATATTTAAATTTAAATAAAATTTTTGACAAAATAAATTTTATTGTTCTGAGGGCTTGCCCGAAGAATCTCAGAATTTTTAGCGTTTGGAAACAAAGAAAAAACCTGCTGATTAGCAGGTTTGATTTTTTAATTATTAGTCTTCAACAGATTGTGCTCTCGGTCTGCAACGGTCTCCGCCAGCCCCACCCACTGAGTTTTCATCAATTTGTCTTGGGAACAATCTTGGGAATGATGGGCAGAGGTTTGCTTGCTCTGGAGCTAACTGTACAAAACCTGTGCTTAATACACAAAGCTGAACAGGAACTACTATTTTCTTTTCACAAGAGATGCAAAGTGAAATTATTAGGTTGACTGATAATTCACCTGTTCTTGGGTCAAGAGTGAAGTCTCTTTGAATGCTGTTAGTTGCAAGTCTTACTATGCAGTCAAGATTGCAGAATTCAGTGAATCTAGGCAAAAATGCTGTGTCGAATACTGAAGGTACGCAAATTTCAAAGAAGTTAGTTAATACTAATGGATTGCATCTTGGTGCAATTTCAACTATAGCAGTCAATGTAATAATGCTTTCTCTGTTAGAATCGCATGGAGTTGTAACTAAATCCATTTCAATTTCAACACAACCTGAAACTTCAATATTTTGTGTTCCAAATACAGGTGTACCCTGCTCTTCTTCATCACAGTCTTGTGTGTCAGCCCAAATTAATTTTTGGCTTAATGTACCGTCAGGACCTATAACCTTGTAGTCACATCCATCTTCTTTTTTAACGAATTGTCCTCCTGACAATGTAGTATTTGGATTAATTTTTGTATTGCAGTCATCATTGATATTGTCTGGATTGAAGAACTTTCTGCATCTGATGTCTGCTATTCTTATGATATTTGTACCGCAGCCTAATCTTGGCTCGAAGCAAGTATCAGGTGCAGTCTTTAAACCTTGTAAATTAAATAATACAGCATCATAAACCTTTTGTACGTATATTGGCTCAGTAACTACATTGCGCAGTGTACCATCCCAATCACAGCCCGACTGTCCGGTGCAGCATCTTTCAGCTATTCCGCCAGTACCTAAAACATCTCTTCTATCTGAGCATTTCATGCTTATATAACCTCCTCATATTTACTATAACTTTACTTTAATATATTCAGTTTCATAATAGTTGTTACAAATGATATAAATTTTAAAAAAGATTTCGGACACAGTTCAAAAATTTAGTTTGTAATTTTTGGGATTGTCCTTATAGTTTAAGTCTTGAAATATTTTAAATGATAGTGTAAAGTATAATATATATAAAAAAATTGGAGGATATATGAAATTACCAATAGTAACATTTGAATTTGAAAACGGTGATACAATAAAGGCAGAGCTTTATCCGGAAATAGCTCCTATCACAGTAAGAAATTTTATATCATTGATAAACAAAAATTATTATGATGGTTTGACATTCCACAGAGTAATAAAGGGATTCATGATTCAGGGAGGATGCCCTATAGGAAATGGAACAGGGGGACCAGGATATTCAATTAAAGGTGAATTTAATTCCAACGGTTTTAAAAATGATTTAAAGCATGATGAGGGAGTTCTTTCAATGGCAAGAGCCATGTCTCCAAATTCAGCAGGCTCTCAGTTTTTCATAATGCACAAAAAATCTCCGCACTTAGATGGTCAATATGCAGGCTTTGGAAAGGTTACAGAAGGTCTTGATGTAGTAGATAAAATTGCAAATACAAAGACTGATTACAGAGACAAACCTGCAGAAGAAGTAAGACTCAAAAAAGTTACAGTTGATACTTTCGGTGAAACATACGAAGAACCTGAAAGAGTATAAAAATAAGCAGAGCATAGCTCTGCTTTGGTTTTTTAGTAAGTCTTGTTTCCTATTGCAATGACGGGCAAAGCCCTTATTGAAGAGATGATAATATGTTAGCTGTTAATTGACAGCATACTTCCGCTTCGATCTTTTACAACAGATATGGATGCTTCAATGGTTTCCTTGAGCATTTGCACGTGAGATATTATGCCTACAAGTCGTTTAGAACCTTTTACGGAGCTTAAAATGTTCAAGGCATCTCTTATGGAAGAGCTGTCCAAGCTCCCAAAGCCCTCATCAATAAACATGGTATCAATTCTTATGCCACCTGTCTGTGCCTGCACAACTGCTGATAAACCTAAAGATAATGCAAGGGAAACAAGAAATTTTTCTCCTCCGGATAAGCCTGCAACGCCTCTTTTTTCACCGGAATAGGCATCAAAAACCTCTAACTCTAAGCCTGCCTTTCTTGAGCGGCCGCTTCCTTCAAGAGTTCTGCAAAGCTGGTAACGTCCATCGTGAACATTTTTAAGAAGCCTGTTTGCTTCTATTGTTACTGAGGTAAGCATTACTCCCAATACGTATCGCCTTAAGCTTATACCTCTGTCTCCACGAAGAGTTATACCAAAGCTGTTATACATATCATATTTTTGAATCATTTCCTGCAAAAGCTTTTGTTCTTTTTCAGTTTTTTTGATGATTTTTTCTATTCTTTCTTTTCTGTCTAAGTTTAATGCAATCTGCTTTTCAAATTCTGTAATAGCTTTTTCTAATAAAGAAATGGAATCTTTTATTTCTTCTATGTCTGGTTTTTCCTTGTTTTCTGTAAGTTTTAAAAGCCTGTCTAGATTTTTTGCTACAGAACCCTTGTCAATAATGTATTTTTGTATTTGTTTGTCCCATTCATCAAGCTTATCCTGAGATACAAGGTATTGCTTGAATTCTGTTGTATCAGAGAAGTTATTTTCTTTTAATAATTCATAATACTCTGATTTACCGTTTTCATACTCAGCATTTTTACTTTCTAAATTTTCTTTTAATAGCTTAATACTTGCATTTGAAGAGCTTAAGAGCTTTTCCGCTGTGTTCATTTTTTCTGTAAGGCTGTTTATCATAGTAGTATATCTATCAATTTCAGTTTTATAAGAAATTATTTTATTTTGTAAATCAACTTCACTTTCTATGTCGTCAATTTTTCTTGAACGTAATGAATTAAATTTCGCGTTTTTTTCTTCCTTAAGAATACTTTGCTCAGTGATAGCCGAACTTAATTCAGAAAGTTCCTTGTCCAATTTACTTATTTCTTTAGAGAGCTTTGATTCTTCATTTATTATGTCATCAAGCTTATTTACTTCCGTTTCAGCTTTCTTTAGCTCTGCAAGAATTTCTTCCTTGGTATTATTACTTAGTATTTTGTTTAATTCATTAATTTCCTCTTGTAAATTATTGATTTTTTCAACTCTGGACGATTTTGCTGCATCCTGTTTTGCTATAAAATTAATTATTTCATTTGATTCCTTATTAAGTTTGTCTAATTCTAAGCTTATATTTTTAACATATGATGAGTCAACAGCGCTATTAGTTGATTTAACAGCCATTTTTGGGTGATGCACACTGCCGCATACGGGGCATTCCTGCCCATCCTTTAAGCTTTCACTTATTAAATATGCAGTTTCCTCAATGTAATGATTATAAGCTGTGTCATATTCTTTTTTCTTTAATTCAGCAGCACTCTTGTTAGTATCAAGTTGGGAGTTAAGCATTTTAAGGTTTTTATTAATTTTGTTTATGTCCATGTTGATTGTTTTAAGCTCTGAGGATTTTTTGTCTAATATGAATAATTTTTCTTTTTTGTCTTTGAGTTCAGGTAACTTCATTTGATAATTTTTAAAGATAAATTCTTTTTCATTTGAAATAAATTTTAACTTTTCCCTTGATGATTTACAAAGTTCCTGTTTAAATTTATTTTCATCAATTAGCTTGTTTAGCTTTTGATTTTCCTTTTCAGCTTCAAGTTTAGCGGCTGTAATTCCCTTGTAAACTTCTATTAATCCCTCTAATTTAATTTTGTTTTCTTTTATTTTTTCAATGTGCTCTTCGTCTTTTTTTAGGTTTTCCAAAGATTGTTCAGTTTTTTCCTTAGAGGAAACGCAATTCAAATTGTTTTTTTCCTCTGTTTCAAGTTTAGATTTTGCTTCTTGGAGCTGCTTATGCATGTTCATTACTATGTTATACTTTTGAAAAACATTAAGGGCTTTTCTACCTTTTTCAAGCTTAGTAGAAAGTACGTTCATGTGTTCTTCTTGTTTCTTAATAGTTAACAGCTCTTTTTCTGTTCTGACTTTTTCCTCAAATAAATTAAAGATGTCAGTTTGAAGCTCTAATTTATTTTTTTCTGCTGTGAGTAAATTGCCTTTTTCCTGCTCTTCCTTTGATGTAATTTCAATTTGTGAATTTAAATCAACTTTTTTATTTTGCAAATCCTCAATGTTTTCAGCATGCTCTGATTTAAGCAGCACATTTATGTTTTCTCTTTTTAAGGAAATGTCTCTTGCTATGATTTTTGCTTGGTCGCATATCCATTCTGCAGCTTCCTGCCATTTTTCAGCATTAAACAAAGTGACAAGAATTTCCTCTTTTTCATCAGACTTAGCCATTAACAGTTTTTCAAATTTTCCTTGGGGAAGCATTATTACCTGTATGAACTGCTCGTGGTTAAGACCGATTAATTCACAGGATTTCTGCTCAATGTCTTTTAATTTCGGATTTTCAAAGAATGGAACAAAGATGCCTTCTTTATTTAAAAACAATGCATTTTGTGAAACATTGTATTCCTTACTTCCATTTCTTTTGGTTCTTATGTTTATGGTTCTTACGAATTTATATGTTTTATCAGAAATTTTGAATATGAATTCAACCTCTGTAGGTATGTCTTCCTTTGCCATCTGGCACCTCATAGCAGTTATGTCACCACGCTGTCCACCACTGGATTTTCCGTACAAGGCATAAGACATAGCATCAAGGATAGTGGTTTTTCCCGAGCCGGTAATGCCATGAATTAAAAAGACTCCGGAATCTGCAAATTTTTGAAAATCAACTTCCTGTTTTTTTACATAGGGCCCGAATGCTTGAAAGGTTAATTTAATAGGTATCATTGCTCACACTCCTCATTTTCAACTGCTGCCATAGCTTCTTGAAACAAGCTTTTTTGTTCCTGTGACAAGTCATTTCCAGTAACCTCTTTATAAAACTTTTCTAAAATATCATCAGAGGATAGGTTGTACAATTCCTCTACAGTAAGCTCATTTTCTTCAGTTTCATTCATCCTACCTGAAATATTCAGCAAATTAGCGTAGTAGTTTCTGAAAAGCTCAACAGCCTCCATGCCTGCATATCTGTCAGTTAGTTCAATTTTAATATAATCTTCTCTTTGTATGTCTTTTTCAGCAAATGCAAGAACATCATCAAAGGTTCCCTTAATAACTCTTGTTTCTCTTAATGGAACAACCTCTAATTCTTCTATTGTAATATTTTCATCAATATTTAATATGGTGACAGATTTTATGTGATCGGCTTCACTGAAGGAATATTTTAAAGGAGAACCGCTGTATCTTATATTTGTACCTCTGTTTTGAGCTTTATGTAAATGCCCCAGAGCAACATAATCAAAGCCTTCAAATATATCAGCACATACAACTGAGGTTCCTCCAACCATGGCAGAACGATCGCTTTCAGAAAGTAAAGAGCCGCTTACAAAGCAGTGGCACATAAGTATATTCTTTTTGCCAGGCATAAAATTCTGTTTTATATTGTTCAAAACATAGTTCATAGCATCTGAGTAGTTGTTTATTTTTTCTTCAGGGAAAAGGGCTTTAACCTCATCTGTGTTGAAATAAGGCAAGCAATAAATATTTAAATTGCCTAATTCTACAATGCTTACTTCCTTTGAAAGTTTACCAAATATATACAGACCTGCTTTTTTCAAAAGTTCATTACACGAGGCAAGACGCGCTGCGCCATCGTGATTTCCTGCAGATATGATTACAGGAATTCCTATTTCGTTGCACAATTTTGTTACGGCATCATTGTACAAAGAAATAGCTTCGGCTGAGGATACTGAATGATCGAAAATATCACCGGCAATCATTACCGCATCAATATTATTTTCCTTGACAGCTTGTATTAAAAAATCTACAAAGCTTCTTTGCTCTTCTATTAAAGATGCACTGTGTAGGCTGATTCCCAAATGCCAGTCAGATGTATGAATTATTTTCATTTGTTTCTCCTCATTAACTATGGATATAAGTTTTAGGGACGGGTTTCATGCCGCCCCTATGTAAGAATCGGGAGGGTATAAGAACCGCCCCTATAAAAAATTTAATTTTTTTACTAGAATCCTAAATATTCACCAACCAGTATTACCTTTATCCTATTTTGTGGTTTGCAGTATCTCGTAACTAATATTTGACAGCATAAGGTTTCTTTAGAAGTGCATTCTGAACACTTGCCAGTAAAGTGGCATGGTGCTTGTGAATTTGTTCTGAATGTATTGGGAACTGTTGCGTCAGATCTAATCTTGCCGAGTGCAACGCTTAATTCTGGAACAATCTTGTTTATACCTGCAACAACTATAACAGAATCAGGACCAAAGTTGTAAGCAGCCAACCTATTGCCGTTTCCGTCAACATTCATTAACTCGCCATTCATGGTGATGGCATTTGTACTTGTTAAGAAAACATCAGCAGTCAATGCCTGCTTCATCAGCTTTACTCTTTCTTCAGGAGACTTTGCCTTATCTCTGTCAATTACTGATATTTGTTTTTCTTCAAGAAGCTTTTTAATGCCTAATTCATCAATAGTGTAGGAGCCGCCCCAAGAAACCACATCATCCTGCTTAATCATGGACATTACCTTTTCAATTGCTTCTTCTCTTGTTTCAACGTAGTAGCCTTCCATGTTTCTTTTTTGAAGATTTTTAATTATAGTCTCACTTTTTACTTTGTAACCTTCTTTTAAAAAATCCATTTTTACCCTCCTTTTTATTCAACTATCTGTACAATTATATTATATTTTGCAGAGGAATTCAATTAATAAATGAAACTACGGACGAATCCTTAACTGTCACATTTGAAAATAAATTGATATAAATATTCAACAGTGGTATAATTATTATCAACAAAAAACATTTATAGAAATGGAAAGGATGTAAAATGAAAGTACAGGACAGATTTTTAAATTATGTTAAATTTGATACTCAATCAGTACCGGATTTGGAAGTTATACCTAGTAGTGAGAAGCAAAAGGATTTAGGTCGTTACTTAGTTGATGAAATGAAGGCAATAGGAATAGATGATGCTTTCATGGATGAACATGGATATGTATACGGAACAATTCCATCAAATAAAAACGAAAATGCACCAACTATTGGATTTATTGCACATATGGACACTTCACCAGACATGCCTGGTCATAACATAAAACCTAAAATAATACATAATTACGATGGCAAGGACATCATTTTGAATGAAGAAAAGAATATAGTAATGAAGACTGAAATGTTTGAACACTTACTAGATTATGTTGGCGACGATCTTATAGTAACTGATGGAACTACATTATTGGGAGCTGATAACAAGGCAGGAATTGCAGAAATATTGTCTATGGCTGAATATTTTATAAATAATAAAGCAGTAAAGCACGGAACAATTAAAATAGGCTTTACTCCTGACGAAGAAGTTGGAAATGGTGCAGAGAAGTTTGATGTTGAAAACTTTAATGCTAATTTTGCCTATACAGTTGACGGTGGTAAGCTTGGAGAAATAGAATACGAAAATTTCAATGCTGCAAGCGCAAAGGTTGAAATAAATGGCGTTAATATTCATCCGGGCTCAGCAAAAAATAAAATGAAAAATTCAATATTGATTGCAATGGAATTTCAAAGCATGCTACCGGTTCATGAAACTCCGGGTAACACAGAACACTATGAAGGCTTCAACCATTTGAACGATATGAGTGGTGATGTTGAAAAGACATATTTAAATTATATAATTAGAGACCACAGCTGGGATAAGTTCATTTTAAAAAAAGAAAGATTTATTAAAATAGCAAATTATTTAAATGATAAATATGGAGAAAATACAGTCCGGGTAGAATTAAAGGATTCTTATTACAATATGAAGGAAAAGATCCTTCCACATATGCACATCATTCAAACAGCACAAAGGGCATTAAAAAATATTGGTGTAGAACCAATAATAGTTCCCATAAGAGGGGGCACTGACGGTGCAAGATTATCATACATGGGACTTCCTTGCCCAAATCTGTGCACTGGGGGGCACAACTACCACGGAAGATATGAATACATACCTGTCCAATCAATGGAAAAGGTGGTTGAATTGTTGATAGAAATAGTTAAGCTTTACGCTGTTGTGGATAATTAAAGAAATGTGACAGTGGGGACGGTTCTCAACTGTCACATTTTATGTGACAGTTGAGAACCGTCCCCACTGTCACATTTCTTTATTCTTTTACTTTCTTTAAAATTCCTGTATAGGTATCGTCAATGACTGCTTTATTTGTTTTATAAATGTTGAAAGTTTTAATTATTTCATAATCATTGAGACCCTCTACAAAAGCTCTTTCCTTTTCACCGATAAAGTTTAATGCATACAATCGGTTTAGGGAATATTTATTAAAAATGCTTTCGTAATCTGTCAAACCTTCGGTTGTGGGTTTCACACTTTTTTCAATTAACAAAAGATTAACCAGCTCTACTACCTTTGTATTGTAATTGATTGATATTGCCGGATTCAAGGTATATCTGTAAAGCGTTGTGTCCTTGTAAAGCGAAAAGCTGTAATCGCCAAATGTGTAATTTCTAAAATCAGTTTTTTCTGAACCAACTGTCAAACTCCAGTTTATGTCTAATAGAGAAGGTATGTCATTAGCTTTTTTTAAATCGTCATAAACAAGAGTTTTCAGCATTTCTTTGTTATCGTTCTTAATATAAAATGCATATCTGAAAAATAGTATATTTGCTTTGGCATTATTGCTGGTTGTGAGAGTATCCCATTTTTCCAATGCCCCCATGTATAAGTCTTCTTTAACATCATACTTGCTTGCCATAGCAAAAATTTGCATCAGATCTGAATCCTTTAAATCATTTCTACCTATGATATTTGTCAGAATTTCATTTGAAAACTGAGATTTTTGTGAGTCTGAGTAATCACCGAAATTAATTAAATAAAAATTAGTGCCTGCAACGTTGAAATAACCGCTGGAACGTAAGCTTTCCATTGTTTCAACAGCATTTAAATCATATAAATGCGCATCTTCAGGGAAAATATATCCTCCGAAGGATACATACTCTAAAGTATCTTTAGCTTTAAGATATTTTTTGTCATTTAAGTCTGCTTTGGTCCAATTGTAATTGCCGAAATATGAATACATTTCTTCGCCCGTGATAGGGAGAAATTCAAGCTTTGTTAAGTATTTGCTGCTATCGCTGGTTTTAATATCATAATAAACTCTTTTAATTAATGCTGCAGATTCTGCTCTAGTAATATTATTAGTGCCTCTAAAAGTTCCGTCTTCATATCCGGTAATGATTCCTGCGTTGTAAAGTCTTTTGATTTCATCATAAAAATTATTTGTAGCGCTTAAATCTTTAAAATTAAGGGAATTATCGTATATACTGTCCTTGGAAAAGACTGCTATCAAGGCAGTGGCTTCTTCCCTTGTAATCGGCTTATCAGGGTAAAAATTTGGTCCGACAAAAATATCAGTAAATGTAAAATCTTGTCTTGCTTTTAAGTGCTCATACATAGAAATAACAAAGGTATAAGACCAGTGCGTGTTTGACATGTCTAAGTAGTTCATGTCACTTGTGTAAATTTCATTCATTTGGTTTTGTCGATAAGCTGTTTTAGCCAAGATAGTGATAAACTCAGCTCTTGTGATGTTATTTTCCGGTCTGAAAGTGAAGTCACCATAGCCCTTGAAAACCTTCAAGGTATTGGAAGCAAAGTCGACATCCTTTTCAGCCCAATGATTATAAGTATCGTAATATACAGTTTTCGCCAATGCTGGCTGAATGGATAACACAATAAAAATAGTAATTAATAATAATAGCTTGCTAAATTTCTTCAATTTGCGTCATCACCCTTTAATAACATATTTGTATATAATATTATTTACCTCCTCTTCGGATATATTAAACACCTTTTTTAAGAAAATTTCAATACTAATTTTTCCTAAATGAGATATATTTTGTTGACTGTTTTCCTGAGGTAAAAATATTTTAGTTGAACTTAATTTATTAGGATAATACTCATAAATATTGCTCCCAACTTTTTTTGCCTTGCATTTGAAATAAAATTCGAAAATGTCAGAATTCAAGTATAACAGGAAATAATCTAGGGGTATTTTCCTGCTAATGTTGTTCATAAAATATACATCTGCGCTGCAGAAGTATTTGCTTTCATCATAATAAAAATTATTGTGTCTTGATTTGTAGGGGAAAACAATTTTTGGATTCTCAAAGTCTGATTGATTCCTGCTCCACTGCAGATCAAACCATCTTCTATATCCTTTTATGCATTCTCTTCTGTTCTTAAGTCTGTCTTCATAGACTGAAAGATAATTGATCGCATTTGGATAATTTTGCTCACAGTCTATTATATTAGTATAAATTAAGTATAAGTTATTATATTTTATGCCTGTTTTCGTTATATTGCTGTTTTTTATCCATTTTTTCAGCAAATTGTTTTCAATATGGTATTCTTCAATTGTTTTTTCATCTACAATGAATGCTTTGTCTAAGCCTGTTATGATACCTTGCTTGATAGTACAAATATCCTGAATGAATGTGTTAGAAATTTTATCTATGCGGTTAAACAGCTGTTCTTCTTCATCCTTTAAAATAATCCATCCTGTTTCATTGAGCTTGTCTTGCTCATACATAAATGTATCCATGCAGCCCTCATTATATTTGACGAATGAAAATGTGTTTTTGTTCCCTCCAATAATTGACAATGTAATTATGGTAGGGCTAACCATGGCATCCTTAAATACATTGTTTCCACTAAAATCAACAAGAGATATAATATTGAAATTATTTTTAATATAAGCTCTCATTTTGTCAGCATATAATGCTTCCATGAAATATCGGGAGGTGATAAAGGATATTACACCATCAGATTTTAACAAATCCTTGCTTTTTTTAAAAAAACAATAGGATATATCTGCCTTGTCATAAAACACATCAGAAAATCTCTCATACAAAGTCTTCTTGTATTCCATAGTCGAATTTTTGTGTCCAACATATGGGGGATTTCCAACAATAATATCAAATTCATCGAATTTAAAGGATTCAGTTAAAAAATCAATATTAAATATATTAAATTTTATATCTGCACAATTGCTTGTAAAAAGAATTCCTGCCTTTGTTAAAAAAATTGAAAAGTCATCTATGTCAATACCGTAAAGTATATTTTCAATAATGTATTTATCGTCAACTTCATCCTTTAAATAATTCTTAATTTTAATGAATGCTTCAATGAGGAAATAACCTCCTCCGCAGGACGGGTCAAGAATTTTTATAGACTTATCAACTTTTTTTATTTCAAACAACTGAAAAAGCATCTTATGAATAATATCTATGGGAGTATATATTTGTCCTAATTTTTTCTTTTCAGTTGGAGTAAGCAACAATTCATAAAGCTCTGCAGGACGAAAGCTTTTCAAATCAACATAGTGCTTGTTTAGGGTAATTATGTTAAATACTTTTTCTTCAATACCTGGAATCTCAAGATTAAAAAGCTTATATTCATTAAATATATTCTTAAAATCAGAGGAAAAAAATAGGGTGGAATTATAAAAGTTAAAATTTTTGTCTAAAATATCCAAACCGATCAACTTGCAAACATATAAAACCTTAGTTACTAAGTAGATAATATACTTAACATTTGCAATATAATCGTTGCTGTCTAGTTCTTTTATTAAGGAATTTATTTTTTTGAGCAGTGATTTTTCCATAACTACCTCTTGAATTTGCTGTTATTACACAATATTAACATTTTACGAAATTTAAATCAATACAATTGGTTTTTAAATGCTATATAGTATACAAACTGGGAGGTGATAAAATGGCAGTTATAGCAAATCAAGCAGATTCTAAATTAAAGATGGTTTTTAATGCGGGGCTTGACGAAAACAATAAGGACATCATCAAAAATAAGACCTACTCTAACGTTAAAGCAGCAGTGACAAATGAGAACTTATACAACTTAGGTGTTGCAATATCCAATCTTCAGTCATATTCGCTCATGAACATTAAAAGATATGAAGAATATGAGCTGTTGAATGAAATTGAAGGATAATTATTAGATATAAAACTTTTAATTTAAATAAAGGGGTGATAAAATGGCAAAAAGATTAGTAATGGCATTCAAGACCGTTGAAGGTACCACATCAACTTTGACGGTTGATGAACCTAAGGCAGACCTCACCGCAGCAGAGGTCAGAGCAGTAATGGATACAATCGTAGCTCAAAATATATTCAACACAAACAGCGGCGACTTGATTGAAGTAAAATCAGCAGAAATAATAACCACTACTGAAGAAATTATAAGCTTAGAATAAAATTTCGTTTTATAGCAATATTTTATTAAATGCTATAAAAACTGGAAATACTATGATATAATTATATGCATAGCTGGTTTAATACCAGCTATGCAATTAACAATAAACAATGAACAATGAATAATTAAGGAGGGTTCCATGTTAAACAAAGATGAAATAATTAAAAAAAACTATATATTAAAAGATGTTTCAGAATTAAAGGAAGTTTTGTGGCTTAATCCTAAATTGGCAGCATATGAAGAAGCACTAAAAATAATTGATATTCCTGCAATAGACGATGCAGCGAGACGTCTTGAAAAATTTGCTCCTCTCATAAAAATTTTGTTTCCCGAAACATTACCTTCCAATGGTATAATAGAATCACCACTAAAAGAAATCAATAATATGAAAAATAAGCTCATAGCCTCTTATGACACTAAAATATCAGGGAATCTGCTTCTTAAGATGGACAGTCACCTGGCAATTGCCGGCAGTGTAAAGGCAAGAGGAGGAATTTATGAGGTGCTTAAATATGCAGAGCAGCTTGCTATTAAAAATAAAATTTTAAAAGAATCTGACGATTACTCAATTCTTGCACAAACAAAATATAGAGAATTCTTTCATCAATATAAGATACAGGTGGGTTCAACAGGTAACTTAGGACTAAGTATTGGCATAACATCAGCAGCATTGGGGTTTAATGTTACAGTGCATATGTCATCAGATGCAAAACAGTGGAAAAAGGATTTATTAAGATCTAAAGGAGCACAGGTAGTTGAGTATGACAGCGACTTTTCAAAGGCTGTAGAGGAAGGCAGAAAACTTTCAGACCAAGACCCTATGAGCTACTTCGTTGATGATGAAAATTCCATGAATTTGTTTTTAGGATATGCAGTAGCTGCAAGAAGACTTAAAAATCAGCTTGAAGAAATGAATATAATTGTGGATAAAGACCATCCAATGTTTGTTTATCTTCCATGCGGTGTCGGAGGAGCGCCTGGAGGTATCACTTACGGGTTAAAATCCGTATATGAAGACAATATTCATTGCTTTTTTGTGGAGCCCACTCATGCACCATCAATGCTTTTGGGAATGGCTACAGGATTACATAATGAAATCAGTGTCCAGGATATAGGAATAGACGGCAAGACTCATGCAGACGGCTTGGCAGTGGGAAGACCATCTAAGCTTGTGGGAAAAATGATGAACAGTATGCTTAGTGGAGTTTTCACTGTGGATGATTACAAGCTTTATGATAACATGAGATACCTGCACGAATCTGAAGATATCAATATAGAACCTTCTGCATGCGCAGCATTTGAAGGAGCAATAAAGATAGAAGCTTCAGCGGAAGGGAAAAAATATATTGAAGCACATAGGTTAAATGATAAAATGAAAAATGCAACTCATATTGCATGGGCAACAGGCGGAAGTTTGGTGCCTGAAGAAATAAACACACAGTTTTTAAATACACATTTAAATTAATTGTTGAAAACAGAAAATTAATTTGATAACATTATTAAAAAGAATACCTAGGAGGCTGCATGAAGGTTAATACAAACCCTGCAAAAGGGATGAGAGATATAACACCTCAGGAAAAAGAAATCAGAGATTATGTAGAAGGGGTTATAGTAAATACATACAAGCAAAACGGATTTGAACTTATAGAAACGCCTGTTGTTGAAAACATTGAAAATTTAGTAGGAAGCAAGGGCGGAGAAAACTTAAAATTAATATTTAAAATCCTAAAAAGAGGGGAAAAGCTTGACTTTTCTAAAGACATTGCAGAAGATGATCTGGCAGATTTAGGCTTGAGATATGACCTGACAGTTCCATTAAGCCGTTTTTACTGCAATAACAAATCCAATCTGCTATCAGTGTTTAAAGCATTGCAGGTAGGTAACGTGTTCAGAGCTGAAAGAGCACAAAAGGGAAGATACAGAAGTTTCAAACAGTGCGACATAGACATAATCGGAGACGGAACAAGTGCTGCAGAGCTGGAGCTCATTGCTACAACAGCAAAGGCATTGACAGCTCTTAATGTTAAGGACTTCATGGTGAGATTCAATGACAGAAGAGTATTAAAAGCAGTTATATTAAACTGTGGCTTTACTGATAAAGAATTTGACGGTGTGTGCATTGTTGTGGATAAGCTAGACAAGGTTGGAATGGAAGGCGTTGAAAAAGAGCTTATAAGTAAAGACTACAAGGTAGAAGCTATAACTAATTTAATAAAGGTATTAAATAGTATCAATGAAAATGGACTAGATTGTCTTTTAGAATACGGAGTGCCAGAAGATGTAGTAAATGATGTTAATTATGTATTGGAAAGTTCAAGAGAATATGCAAAGGGTATGTACGACATTGAATTTGATTTTACGTTAATTAGAGGTATGGGTTACTATACAGGCTCCATTTTTGAAATAGCTTACAAGAATTTAGGATATTCAATTGCAGGTGGCGGAAGATATGATGAAATGGTTGGGAATTTTATAGGTGAAAAAATACCTGCTGTTGGATTTTCAATAGGCTTTGAAAGGCTGGTTAATCAGCTGATGGATGAAAATTTCAGAGTTCCAAACCAGCAAAAGGTTGTGTTGCTTTTCGAAGCAGAGGACAAATACATTGATGTCATGAAAAAAGCTGATGAGATAAGAGCACAGGGATATACTGTTTCCATATTTGAAAAAGCAAAAAAATTAGGTAAACAGTTAAATCAGTTTTCTGAATACGGCTTTAATAAATTTGCTGTTTACAGCAAGGAAAAAACAGAGCTAAAAGATTTATCTTAAAGACAGCGAAAAAAGAGATTCTTCAGACTACAGGGAAGAATCTCTTTTTTATTAGAAGTATCTTAAAGTTCAAATCAAAAGCCTTACCGTAAAATCATTTGACACTGTATAAGAGCTTTGATAGAATTGTAATGCAACATAAATGCAATTGACTACATAAAAATCAATAGGAGAGCATCTATGAAATTCAGCAAAATACTAATAATACTTATTGCCATGTTATTCACATTTTCCATTAATACCGCATATGCTAATGGTCCTTATGATAGTACTGTACGTACAATTTATTCACATGAATATGAGAACTACACCAACAATCCGTATGGATACAAAATAACTCTTTTAAACAGCTTGAAGATGAATGAGGATATAGTAAGCGTAAAAAGCAGATTTGAATCCGAAACTATAGTTGTTGATGTATTGTATGATAACTTTTACAATGATCAAAATAACCGTGCAACTTATATAAACTATGGGAACAAAGGAATTTTATATAATCCTGCATTTAAAATAACAGGTGAATACAACCATGATTTTGATGGTTTAAACGGTCACATAGTTCTATATGAAAGACAAAAAATAGAAGGTAAAGAACCTGACAGAAATTACTATGCAATGATTACATTTGCAAGGTCTTACAAGGAATTAATCACTGTGTTTATGAAATCAACAGAGCCTATATATATTGATTACATAATGCCTAATTTTAAATTAATAGAAAAGACCGGCACATTGAAGCAAGATAAGGTCTTTGAACCTGTAGAAAAGCAATTTGATGAAAAAACAACTGCTTTTTATGAAAAGTATTTAAAAAACAATGAAAAGGTGGATTTTGGTATTTTCGAGCCTACATATCCTCTTTATGCTTACAGACTGGAACAACTTGAGAATGCCTTCGATTATAAATTTCCTGTTGTGCTCTTATATAACTCCTTTCAGCTACCCTATAAGACAGATTACATGAACAAGGCAAAGGAACAAGGAAAGGTTGTGGAATATGGCTTATACACCGTTGATATGGTTGATGGTGTGGAAAAGGACATTACGCTTGAAATCATTGAAGGAAAATATGATGATTACTTGGCTCATTTAGCACAAAGTTTCAATGAATACGACTACCCGGTGCTTTTCAGATTAAATAATGAAATGAACGGAGAATGGGTTTGGTATTCATCCCATAATGTTGGTAAGGATACGGATTTATTTATTGAATGTTGGAGATACATTTATAATAAATTTAAGGAATATGGTGTAGACAATTTAATCTTTGTATGGAACCCAAATGAAAAATCATTTCCAAATTTTGCATACAATCACTATTTAAATTATTACCCCGGCAATGAATATGTTGATGTGGTAGGGCTCACATCATACAACACCGGAAATTACTATAAGGGCGAGGTATGGAGAAGCTTTTCTGAAGCATACGATCATTTTTATTATGATTATGCAGAGCACTTTAACCATCCCATGATGATAACAGAATACAGCTCGGCTTCTTTAGGAGGCAACAAAGCTGAATGGTTTGATGATATGTTCAAAAAAATCAGTAACTATGACAAAATTAAGCTTGCAGTGTTATGGAATGGTCAGGATTACGACACATCAAAAACTGAAAAAACAATTTCCAGGAATTATAGGTTTGACTTAGAGCAAGAAGTAATTGATTCAGTTCGAAACGGTCTCCAAAACTTTAAATAATTATGATTTAGGGCGGGTATTCCTGCCCGCCATATTTTTATTGTTGTTTTCTTATAAATAATGGTATAATGTATTAATAACCAAGGAGGACAATATGAACATATTAGTATGCGATGATGATAAAGAAATAGTTGAAGCAATTGAAATATATTTAAAAAATGAAGGTTACAATATACTAAAATGTTATTCCGGGCTGCAAGCAATAGAAACTGTAGAAAACAATGATGTGCATTTGATAATTATGGATATAATGATGCCTGAAATGGACGGCATTAAAGCAACAACCAAAATAAGGGAAATAAAAAACATTCCTGTTATTATGTTGTCTGCAAAATCAGAAGAAACAGACATTATTCTTGGACTTAACATGGGAGCAGACGATTATATTACAAAGCCATTTAATCCGTTGGAACTTATTGCAAGAGTAAAATCACAGCTTAGAAGATACACTTCGTTAGGAGGTGCAATTGACTCTGAGAAAAACAACTTTTACAAAACAGGAAGCATGGTAATTGACGATGAAAGAAAGGAAATTACTATTGACGGTGAAATTGTAAAGCTGACACCTGTGGAATATAAAATTCTTTTATTCCTTACAAAAAATAAGGGAAGAGTTTATTCAATAGATGACATTTATGAAGCTGTGTGGAATGAACCTTCATTTAATCCTGAAAACACAGTGGCTGTACATATAAGAAGAATAAGAGAAAAAATTGAAATAGATCCAAAGAATCCAAAATACCTGAAGGTGGTGTGGGGTGTTGGTTACAAAGTGGAAGACATATAGCAGAAGGATACTTACTAAAATTTCAGCCTTCATATTGCTGATAATATGCTTTTTAATAGGAGCATCATCAGCGCTGAACATTTATTTGAATGTTCAAAATTATGAAAGCATAACAGTAAAAAGCTATATGGATAGTAACACATTGAGCAATGAACTGCGCTATGCTGCAAATCGCCTTGAACATGTACTGAGGGTTTATAAAAATGAGGATTATATATTAGACGGCGGTACAGTAAAAAACCTTGATATTGAGGACAACTGGCAGCTTACTAATCTGTACAACAATTTTATTGCTGAAAAGGGTATAGAAGACAACAATTATTCCAGAGACATTTTTTGGGCTGAAAAGATTAATGAAATAGAAGAAATAAAAAAAATCATTATTAAGACTGACTTGAAAAACTTTGAGCAGATAATCAATGATTTAAATGAACCAAAAGGGATGATTTATTATGGCACCGACGGTTCAAACGACATAACAAACACAAATAATCAAAACAGAAACTACTACCAACAGCAACATGTTTTCATATTAATTGACGAAAAGGGAGTAGTTTTGAGACCGGAAAACGGAATAAGCAGCTTTTCTGCATCACTATTAGACACATTTGAAGATATTGAAGACGGCAGAAAGGAAATAGCTATTTACGCAGCTATTACTGAAGACGGTTTATTGGCAAGAGCTGAAAGATGGAACTCAGACAGAGAAATTCTAATAAACAATTCTGCAATAATATTTTTATGTGTAATATTAATTTTAGCTTGCTTTGTCTATATGGCTATAGTAACCGGGAAAATTGCCGGGGATGAAGAAATTCACGTGATAGCAATAGACCGGATGTATGCTGATTTCAGTTTGGCGCTGATTATAGGCATTGTTGCATTAGGCATAACTCAGTTTTATAATGTGCTGGACATAAGATTTACCAGTGAAAATTTAATGAGATTTGTAATGCTTTCAGTGGCTGCAATATTGGCTGCTATATTTTTAATATTCTTTTTCTCAATTGTAAGGCATATTAAAAATGGAACAATAATAAAGTACTCATTTATTTATTATGTATTGTCAAACACCTTAAAGTCTTTCATAAGAATTGCAGCAGGGGGTCCCTTGATGATAAAATCTATAGCTGCATTAGTTGCTTTAATTAGTGTTTCATTTTATATTTCAACTAAATTTCCTGTTTTATTAATTGTATTAGTTACAGGAGTTACCTACTATGTTTTTATAAAGGTCAAAAGGTTTCAGACAATTCAGGCTGGTATAAAGCTGGTAAAGTCCGGAGATTACGATTTTAAAATAAATTTAGAAGGAGCAGGGGAATTTAAACAGCTGGCAGAGGATATCAACTCAATAACCAGCGGTCTGAAAATAGCTGTTCAAAGTGAGGTTAAAAGCGAAAGGCTAAAAACTGAGCTCATAACCAATGTTTCTCATGATATTAAAACTCCTCTAACATCAATTATTTCCTATGTGGATTTGTTGAAAAGGGAAGGTCTTAGTTCGCCTAATGCTCCTAAGTATCTTGATGTTCTTGACAGAAAATCAAATAGACTTAAAACTCTGACCGAGGATTTGTTTGAAGCTGCCAAGGCAACCAGCGGCAGCATTGAGCCTAACTTTGAAAAAGTTAATGTCAATGCCTTGATTTCTCAAATTTTAGGGGAGTTGGACGAAAAAATTCAGGAATCTAAATTATTGTTTAAGGTAACTCAGGAAAAGGACAAAATATTTGCAAGGGCAGATGGCAGACTTTTAAGCCGCGTTATGGAAAATCTGCTTTCAAACATTTTTAAATATGCTCTGAAGGAATCAAGAGTGTATATTGACATTTCAGAAACTGAAAAAGAAGTGTTTGTAAGCTTTAAAAATATTTCTGCTTATGAGCTGAACATTCCTGTGGATGAGCTGATGGAAAGATTTAAAAGAGGAGATGAATCCAGAAGCTCTGAAGGCAATGGTCTTGGTCTTGCAATTGCAAAAAGTCTCATGGAAATTCAGGAGGGAGTGCTTGACATAAGCATTGACGGTGATTTGTTCAAGGCAGAAATTAAACTTTCCAAGTTTGAATGAAAGAGATGATAGGGAAATTTACCGTCAACCCCAAAATTTTTTCTAAATTTTATGAATAATATAATGAATTTAACTAATAATATAAGAAAAGAAAAGAGCGTCTATCTTTTAAATATAACGTCCCCCTTTATTTTAATCATACGCTTTTTTCTTTTTTTATTGCAAGCAATAAATTCCTAGACCCAACAGCAATTTTTGATTGCATTGTTGGATTTTTTTGATTTATTATTTCTTAATAAGTTATTCCATTTTTGTTAATGAAAAAGATACAAAATTTGTAATTGAAATATTGAATAAATAGTGATATTATGAACAAGTCAATTTGAAACTTTATAAATTATTGAAAAATAATTAATTTGCAATATATAATTAGTTTTTTGAGGAGAAAGATGGAAAAAATTATTGTTCAAAAAAGCTTGGGTCTTTATGGAAATATAAAAGTGGACGGTTCTAAAAATTCTATTCTGCCGATTTTGGCAGCAACATTGTTATCAGAGGAAGAATGTATAATCCATGATATTCCTAACTTGCAGGACGTTCGTGTAATGTGCAATCTTCTTGAAGTTTTAGGAGCAAGGGTAGAAAAACTGGGAAAAAACACTCTGAAAATATCAGCTGAAAATATAACTACATGCGAAGCACCATATGAATTAATAAGTAAAATGCGAGCATCCTTTCTTGTGATGGGACCACTTCTAGCACGATGCCAAAATGCAAAAATTTATATGCCCGGTGGGTGTGCAATAGGGACAAGACCTATTGACCTACATTTAAAAGGATTCAAACATCTCGGAACAAAAATTAAGTCTGAAAGCGGATTTGTGCATGCAATGACGGAAAAGCTGGTTGGAAATGATGTGTACTTGGATTTCCCAAGTGTCGGAGCAACTGAAAATATAATAATGGCAGCCACATTGGCTGAAGGTGAAACAATACTTGAAAATGCTGCTGAAGAACCGGAAATTGTGGATTTGGCTAACTTTATAAACAGCATGGGCGGAAACATAATAGGTGCAGGAACAAAGACAATCAGAATCAAAGGAGTTAAAAAGCTACATAAAACTGAACATGCAGTTATACCTGACCGAATCGAGGCAGGAACATACATGGTAGCTGCAGCTGCAGCAGGCGGCGACGTAACTGTTGAAAATGTTGTTTCAAGCCATCTGCAGCCGGTAATTGCCAAGCTTAGGGAAGCAGGAGTCAAGGTCGAGGAATATGACGATAAATTAAGAGTTATATCAGATGGGAAAATAAGTCCAGTTGATATAAAAACATTGCCATATCCGGGATTTCCCACAGATATGCAAGCTCAGTTTATGTCTATGCTATCAATAGCAGTTGGTACAAGCATAATCCATGAAACTATCTTTGAAAATAGATTCATGCATGCAAACGAACTTTCAAGAATGGGAGTAGATGTTAAAATAGAAGGAAGAAGCGCAATTTTAAAAGGAAGCAGCATATTGAGTGGGGCAAAGGTGAAAGCAACCGACCTAAGAGCTGGAGCAGCTCTTATAATTGCAGGGCTATTGGCTGATGGAGATACAGAGATAACAGATGTTTATCACATAAAAAGAGGCTATGCAAATATTATTGAAAAGCTTCAGCATATAGGAGCAAATATTAGATACGAAAAGTAAGGTACAATATATGAAATTATAGAGGTAATTATGAAGCTGCGAATAGATAAGATGCTTTCTAATATGGGTTTGGGCTCAAGGAAACAAATAAAACAGGACGCCAAGCAAGGCCAAATAAAAATAAATGACAAAATAGAAAAGGACAGTTCAAGAATTATTGATACAGATATTGACACAGTAAAATACAAGGGCGAAAAAGTTTTGTATGTGCAGTACATATATTTGATGATGAATAAGCCTCAAGGTGTTGTTTCTGCCACAGAAGATAATCATGACAAGACGGTGATTGATTTATTAAGAGATGAAGACAAAATATATAACCCGTTTCCTGTAGGAAGACTTGACAAGGACACAGAAGGGCTACTTATACTGACTAATAACGGTCAGCTTGCCCACGACTTACTTTCTCCTAAAAAACATGTTGATAAAATGTACTATGCTGAGGTGGAGGAAGAGGTAACAGAACAAGATGTAAAGGCATTTGCAGAGGGTGTAATTTTAACTAATGAAAATTACAAAACGCTGCCATCAAAGCTTGAAATAATAAAAGCAGGCTATCCTTCTACCTGTTATGTAACCATCAAAGAAGGGAAATTTCATCAGGTTAAAAGAATGTTCAATGCTGTAAACAATGAAGTGATATATCTCAAGAGGATGTCTATGGGACCAATAAAATTAGACGAAGCTTTAAAGCTTGGGGAATACAGGCATTTGACGGAAGAAGAGCTGAAACTGCTAAGACAATAGAAACAAAAGATATCATGTTTGAAAAATGTAGTGAACGACCCCGCTCGTTCCGTATTATAATAAAAATTAAGGGGTAACGTATGAAAATAGGCATGCCTGCGTTGGTAGAATACAACACATTAAATGAACTGGTTGATTTGTGTTTGAAGTTAAAATTAAATTTCATTGAGCTTAACATGAACTTGCCATATAACTTCATAGAAAACTTAGAGCCTCAGGTTTTAAGAAAGATCACAGAGGAAACAAACATAGAATTTACTATACATATGCCTGATGATGCAGATTTAGGAACCTTTTATGAAAGTGTAAGAAGAGGATATGTGAAGCTTTTTTCAGACACAATTGATTGGGCAAAGAGAGCAGGAGTGAGTTTGTTGAATATGCACATAATTGAAGGTGCAAAAATGACTCTTCCGGACAAAAAGGTATATATTTATGAGCAATATTCTGAAGAGTTTCAAAATAACTTTACAAAATCAATTGAAGCACTATCGCTTAAGGCGGATGGTAGCCATATAGTTTTAGCTATAGAAAACAGCAATAATTTTGGCAAATCTCATATTCAAAAAGCGTTGAATAAATCAATTTTGTTGCCAAATGTTATGCTAACCTGGGACACAGGCCATGATGCTATAAGCAAATTCACCGATAAGAAATATCTAATGCTACATGAAAATAAAATAGCACACATGCACCTGCACGACGCAATTGGTAATAGCGATCATCAAGTTTTGTTTGAAGGAGAATTAAACATCCTAGAGCTTCTAAATTTTGCAGAAAAGAAAAATTTGAGGGTTTTAGTAGAAGTGAAGACAAAAGAAGCATTGGAAAAATCAATAAATATTTTAAGAACAAAATGTTTTATATGAGTTGTAGGGGATGTTACTGCTGCTATCCTTATACGAATACTCAAAAAACAACAGACAGCCAAAGGCTGTCTGTTTTGCTTAATGTTCAGCTAAACTTCTAATGTAGGATGTTTTGTTGATTTTGTTCTTTGATACAAAAACATTATAACTATAACTACCAATCCAATAATATCAGTCAATGTGCCTGGGTCAATCAACATCAAACCACCTACTAAAAATAATAATCTTTCAATTTTGTTTGCATGTGTGAAGAGATATCCTTCCATTGCAGTGCTTACCCCAATCATTCCTATTATTGATGTCACAACCATACGGGTAATTTCCATAGGCGTTGTATCTATCAACAGAATAGCAGGGTTCAAAACAAATATATAAGGAATTATAAACGCTGCTATGGCAAGCTTGCTTGCTTGTATACCTGTCTGTAAGGGATTGCTTTTTGCAATGGCGCTTCCTGCAAATGCTGCCAGAGCTACAGGTGGAGTTATGTCAGCAATTATTCCGAAATAAAATGTAAACATGTGGGCTGCCAAAACAGGCACTCCCAGCTGAACAATTGCCGGTGCTGCTATTGTTGAAGTGATAACATAGTTTGCCGTTGTGGGTGCCCCCATGCCTAATATCAAGGAGGTGATCATAGTAAACACTAGAGTCAGCATCAAATTGCCTCCCGACAGTGAAACCAATCCATTTCCCAGCTTGAGTCCCAAGCCTGTCAATGTGATGGTTCCTACAATAATGCCTGCACAAGCACATGCCATTGAAACACCGAGTGCGCTTTTTGCTCCTTGTTCCAGTGCTTCTAATATATTTTTCGGACTAAGCCTTGTGGATTTTCTTATAAAGCTTGTGGCCACAGCTAACCCCAGTCCGTATAGCGCCGCTTTTACAGGAGTTGAACCTTCTGTAAGAAAGTATACTATACCAACAAGAGGAATAAATAAATAACCTCTGTCAAGCATAACCTTGGAAAGCTTAGGAAGCTCTTCCTTACTCATGCCCTTCATTCCAAGCTTCTTTGCCTCAAGATGCACGCTTATAAAAATTCCGGTAAAATATAGCAATGCAGGAATAATTGCTGCCTTTGCAATTTTAGAATACGGAATTCCGATAAATTCTGCCATTAAGAAAGCTGCTGCACCCATGATTGGAGGCATTATCTGTCCGCCGGTAGAAGCTGCTGCTTCAACTGCTGCAGCAAATTCTGGTTTGTAACCAAGACTCTTCATCAAAGGAATGGTAAAGCTTCCTGAGCCTACCGTATTGGCAACGGAGCTTCCTGATACTGTTCCTTCCAATGCGCTGGTTAATACCGCAACCTTGGCAGGACCTCCTGCTGCAAAGCCTGCTATAGAGTTAGCCAAATCTATGAAAAATGCACCTATTCCTGTTTTCTCTAGAAATGAGCCAAGCAAAATGAATAAAAATATAAAGGTTGCTGCAACGCCCAAAGGTATGCCAAGAATTCCTTCAGTGGTATAATACATGTGGCTTACAATTCTTGCTATTGAATACCCTCTGTGATTTAAAAATCCCGGCATGTATGGCCCTACAACTGCATAAATAAGAAATACAGAAGCAATTATAGCTATAGGAAGTCCAACAACTCTTCTGGCGCCTTCTAGCACCATCAACACTGCAATTATACCTATTGCTATGTCCAATGTGTTTTGGTCCCCTGCTCTCATTAGAAGCGCTTGGAAGTTTAATGTAATATACATTGCAACTCCAATACCAACTACAGCAAGGCCTACATCAAGAGCACCGAATTTGTCTCTTCTTGAGTTTTGTCTTGCTGGATATAACAAATAAACCAGTGCAAACACAAATGCCAAGTGAATGGAGCGCTGCAACTGTGCAGGCAGTATTCCGAAAATGGCTGTATAAAGCTGAAAACAAGAAAATAATATCGCTATTAAAGAAGCAATTTTCATCTGCTTGCCGTGTAGTCGTCTGTAGGCAGATTCCTTGTCGTATTTGGCCATTATTTCATCAATGTCAATTTCTTCGCTGACTTCCATATTTAATGGAGTGTTTTCAACAATATTGATTTTTTCTTTAACTTCATTGACTTTGTCTTGATTTTGAACTTTATCTAAGTTTTCATCATTCATCAAATTTCCTCCTAAATATATCGAAAATTGAAACTCTGCTGATTTTAAACAAAGCCGGTTCCTGAGGTTCAACATATTTCTCTAATTTAAAGCTTTCACTTTCTGTGTGCAATGTGTGATCTGCATAGGTTCCAACCATATATGTGAATTCGATAAATTCACGGTTTATATTGTCAATTTCAATTAGGCCATATTCATTAAATTTTATCTGGGCGCCTGGGATTTCGCTTATCTCAGGCATACCTGCCCCGTATGAATAAAAGGTTGTTTTATAAGCAATAAATTTATCATGTTCAATCCTGTAATACTCATTGACTGGTGTTTTATTTACAGAATGAATGAAGCTTATATAAAAATCTTTATAACTATCAATGCTTCTGGAGAAAACTATATTGTTAGTCTTGCCGTTTATAATTGTAAATTGCTTGAAAAACGGTATAAACAATATTGAAATTAATAAAGCAACAAAGCAAAACAATATCCTCTTTTTCATTCGTTTCTCCTTTATAATAATTGTCATTCTGAAAGATAAGAAGAAATTGAAAAAGTTCTTCTCTCAGCCAGAATGACAACTGTTTCAGCTAAAGCAAGGCGCTGGAGCTACTTTGTATTATGAAATCAAAAGTATATTTTAGAATGTTAAAATGTTACTGATACAATTTTATTTCAATATGCCTGCTTCTTTAAAATACTTCTCAGCACCTGAATGCAAAGGTATTGAAATACCATCAATAGCCTCATCTAATTTAATCTCGGCTCCCTTAGCATGTGCGGTTGCAAGTTCAGGCTGATTTTCAAACAATGCCTTAGTGATATTGTAAATTACATCCTCAGATGCTTCTGCATTTGTTGCAAGACATGCAAGAACAGCTACAGTCTTAACATCGTCTGTTTGTCCGTTGTATGTATTTGCAGGTATTGTATACTCTACAAAGAAAGGATATTTTTCAATCAATGAGCTTATTGCAGCATCAGACAATGATACAAGTGAAACAGGATTCATTGCTGCAATGTCTTGGATAGAAGCATTTGGAATACCCGATGTTACAAAAAATGCATCAATGTGTTTATCCTTGTATGCATCTGCAGATTCAGCAAATGACAGATAGCTTACTGACATATCATCATATGTAAGATTTGCAGCTTCAAGAATTTGTCTTGCGTTAGCTTCAACTCCGCTTCCCGGTGCTCCTACAGATACTTTCTTTCCTTTTAAATCTTCAACGCTTTCAATTCCATCAACTGCAACTATTTGTATAATTTCAGGATATAATTTAGCTATACCACGGAGATTTTCAATTTTTCCTTCAGCAAAAGCTTCAGTACCATTATATGCATAATCTAGCATATCATTTTGAAGAATGGCTAACTCAGCCTCATTTTTGCCAAGAAGTTTACAGTTTTCAACTGATGCACCTGTTGCCTGTGCAGTTACATTCATATTTTCAATCTTTGTGTTAAAAATTTGAGCCATGGCACCACCAAATGGGTAATATGTTCCAGTGGTTCCTCCTGTTGCTAAAATAAGGTTAGTCTGTGGAGTAGAGCATGCTGTCATAGCAATTGTAAATAATAAAATCAGCGCTAATAAAATAGATAATCTTTTTCTCATAAACCCTCCATTATTTTTAGTTTGTTGTAATTGTAAACATTTGTTGATATAAATATTTAATGGACATCCCTCCTTTAAATAAATATATGTTTAGTAAATAAATTTCATTACAATAAATAAGCAAACGTTTCTAAACAGTATTATAGCATTTTTAACTATTTTTGTAAACATGTAAATGCGGATAAGACAAGCAGTTAATTTTCATCTTTACACCTTATTGAAGTTGTGATAATCTTATAAAAATATCTGAATTTTATTAATTGAAAGGAATGTCAAAATGAAAATAGTTTGCTTAGGTGACAGCTTAACATATGGCTTTGGTGCAAGAAGGTCAAGGGTATGGACTAAAATTGCACAGGATAAATTAGGAATGGAAATAATAAACGAAGGAGTATGCGGCGATACAACCAACGGCATGATGGCAAGATTCCATAACGCAGTATCTGCGAAAAGTCCTGAGGCGGTACTTATTATGGGTGGAGTCAATGATTTTATTGTGGGAGCTGACTTTGGAGCGGTTAAATCAAATATTATGTCTATGACACATCAGTCTGTTGCTAAATATATTGATCCAATAATAGGAATTCCAACTAAGATAGATGCTTTAAGTGTACGAAAGGACTGGGCATTGTTTTCGGATTTCAACAAGGTGGCAGAGGAGCTTGAACAATATCAGAAGTGGATTCGTGATTTTTGCAAAACTTTCAATTTTAAATTTATTGATTTTTACAATGAATTTGAAAAAGAAGCAGGAGTTGAAGCAAAAGGCTTATATGTTGATGGACTGCATTTCAATGACAAGGGAAATGAAATTTTAGCAGATATTTTTTGTAAAGCAATAAATTCATTTAAAAAATAAATTAGAGGAGGGCTATACCCTCCTCAGACTATTGACAAACCCTTTTTACGTCATCCGTCGGTAGCGAAGGATCTCATAACATTGAAAACATGGGATTCTTCGGGCAAGCCCTCAGAATGGCAATAACAAAAGTTAACATTGGATGTTATAAGTTACGTCACTTTGTTCTTATTTGAAATTTTCAACCATTATTATGCTTGCAATTTCAACCACATATTCATATTTTTTAATTTCCAATAGTGCTGCATCAATGTTTTTTCTTTCAACTTCATGAGTTATAAATACTAGTGGCGCTGTATTATTGCCGTTTTTTTGCCTTTGTACCACAGAAGCAAGACTAATGTCATTTGCTCCGAAAATGTTGGCAATAGTACCTAAAACACCTGGCTTATCAATGACCTCCAGACGGATGTAATAAGGCTTGTATCCCTTGTTAACTATCTTGTAAGATGAGCTTGTGTTTTTGCTTTCAACCTTGCTGCCTTTGATAATTGAAATAATATCTCCCAGGACTGCACTTCCGGTAGGAAGTGAACCGGCACCTTTACCATAAAACATTAGATCCCCAACAGCATTTCCCTTTAAAAATACAGCATTAAATTCATTTTTTACAGTGGAAAGAGGATGATCCTTAGGCACAAATGCAGGATGAACTCTGCATTCTATTTCACCGTTCTTTTTAACTGCTGAAGCCAAGAGTTTGATGTTGTATCCTAACTCTCTTGCATAGTTTATATCCTCTTTAGATATTTTTGTAATCCCTTCCTTAGGAATATCTTTAATATTGATTCTTTGTCCAAATGCAACAGTGGACAAAATCGATATTTTATAAGCTGCATCATCACCTTCAACATCAGACGAAGGGTCTGCTTCAGCAAATCCCAGACTCTGTGCTTCCTTCACAGCCTCATCATATTCTAAACCGCAATCAGACATCTTTGTAAGAATGTAATTTGTAGTGCCATTTACGATTCCTATGATTTGTTCAAATTCATTTGCTGCAAGATTTTCTGAAATTGTGTTGATGATTGGTATACCGCCTGCTACACTAGCCTCATACATAAGCTTCACATTATTTTTGATAGCCAGTTCTTCCAGCTCCTGTCCATGTGTTGCAATAAGAGCCTTGTTTGCCGTAACAACATGTTTTTTGTTGTTAAGAGCTGCTTTGATGTATTCATAGGCAGGATTAATTCCACCGATTAACTCTACCAGGATATGGATATCCATATCATTTATTACTTCATAAGCATCTGTTGTGAATACATTTTGAGCAAAATTAACATTTCTTTTTTTATCCAGGTCCTTAACAAGAACTTTTCTTACAGTTAAATTTTTATTTAAAGTCTCAATTAATTTAGAATTATTAAATTCAATAATACTTATAAGTCCTGTTGCAACTGTACCCATTCCTAAAATTCCTAATTTAACTTCTTCCATCGTAAAACCTCCTAGTTATGTCTTTATTACGTAAACATATGTACATTACATAAATACTACACCAATATATCACAAGTTAAATTTAAGTGCAATAAGAAATTATTTTTTTAATAAATTTAACTTGTACAGCGTAGCTTTAACTGATATAATAATTAAAAAATTAAAGAAATGAGGTTGAAAAATGAGCTTAACTAAGGAAGATTTACAAGCCATATCCGACCTAATAGATGTAAAGCTTGAAAAACAGGAAGAAAGATTCAACCGAAGATTTGACGAACAAGACAAAAAATTTGACAAAAATTTTGAAGAACAAGCCAAAAATCTTGACAAGAAGTTTGAAGAACAGGACAAAAAATTTGACAAGAAATTTGAAGAACAAGACAAAAAATTTGACAAGAAGTTTGAAGAACAAGACAAAAAATTTGACAAGAAGTTTGAAGAACAAGCTAAAAATCTTGACAAGAAGTTTGAAGAACAGGACAAAAATCTTGACAAGAAGTTTGAAGAACAGGACAAAAATTTTGACAAGAAGTTTGAAGAACAGGACAAAAATTTTGACAAGAAGTTTGAAGAACAGGACAAAAATTTTGACAAGAAGTTTGAAGAACAGGACAAAAATTTTGATAAAAAGCTGGATAACTTAAAAGAAGAATTCCAAGAAATGTTAATTGACAATAATTTATTAATAGCCGAGCATGTCCAAAGAGTGGTTCAGGAATCAGAAGAAAGACTTACAAAGGAAATTCAGGAGATCAAGAGAGTTACGGCAGACAATTGTTACAACATAGTCAACATTAAAAGCAAAATTTCATAGAATTTATAGCATAAAAATAGATAGCACCCAATTTTCTTTTTAATTCAAAAATCGGGTGCTATCTATTTGGGTTTTCAAGTTCGAATCCTGTTGGAATCACCTCATTCATCACATCCACATCATCAACTGATTAACTAACTCCTACACTCTATTTTCATCTGCCCATTCTTTAACTGCGCCTTTGCATTCATTTTAAACTTCATATGAAATGCACTTAATTTTCAATCTAATAGCAGTGAACTTTTACAAATTACTTATAGATTTTTGGTTCTGTATGATTTAGTTAACTTAAGTTGTACTAGTAATATACCCCTAAGTTTTTCATTTAAACACAAAAATTAAAAACTATAAAAATAATTCTAAATGCAGAGTTTTTTATTCCTTTTTAAATCATGCTTCAAATTTGTAGCCCATGCTTCGTATTGTAGAAATTAAATATCTGTATTTCCCCAGATTGTTTCGAAGCATTTTAATGTGAGTATCTACGGTTCTGTCTATTCCAAAAAAGTCATAACCCCACACATCAGACAATATTTTTTCTCTGGACAAGGCTACATTTCTGTTTTTAATCAAATAGAACAACAAGTCATATTCCTTAGGTGTGAGTTCAGCCTTTACGCCATCAACCAGGACTGATCTACCTGAAACATCAATTTCAAGCCCCTTGTATCTGAAGACATTAGGCGAAGCTGTTTGCTTTGTCTTACTGTTTCTTCTCAGCACTACGTTAAGCCTTGCAATTAGCTCCTTAGGAGAAAAAGGCTTCACAACATAGTCTTCCACTCCTATTTCAAAGCCATACAGCTTGTCATATTCTTCACCGCGGGCAGAAAGCATAATAATTGGAATATCCTTAATTTTGCGGATTTCTCTCGATGCATAGTAGCCATCAATTTTAGGCATCATAATATCCATGACAATAATGTCGAAATCATGTTCCTTGCAAAGGTTTACAGCTTCCATGCCATTGTCTGCCTCAGTAACGTCAAAACCTTCGAACTCAGCATATTCTTTAATAACCTCTCGAATTTTACTTTCGTCATCAACTATTAAAATTCTGTACAAAGCAATCTCTCCTTGTATTTGTTGATTTATTATAGCATTAGCGACACATTTTTACAATGTTTGCATAAAAAGTTCATATACATTTATAAAAATCAATTTTCACAAGATTATCATAAACTGGTCATTTAATCAACACAAAAAAGTTATATTATTAAAAATGTAAACGATTACAGTATAATATATTTAGTTAATGAGCCATAATATTATTAAAAAGTTACTTCAATTAAAGACAAGTCTTTAATTTAGTAAATAAATCTTAAGGAGGAGTTTATGAAATCAAAATTAGCAATGTTATTAGTAGCTGTTATGTTAATTTCAACTATGGCAGTTGGATGTACAAGCAGTGTTACACAAGCACCACCGGCAGAACAGCCTAAACAAGAAACCCCAGCAGCAGAGCAGCCAGCTGAACAGCCTAAAGCAGGCGAACCAGTTAAGGTTGGAGCAATTTTACCTTTATCAGGCTCAGCAGCAGCAACCGGCGTTAAATTGAAATATGCAATTGAAGTAGCACAGGAAATTATTAACGGTGAACATCCTGAAATAGCTTTGCCATTGGCAGAAACAATGGGTCTTCCTAATTTGGGAAATGCACCGATTGAAGTTGTATTTTCTGACCACCAAGGCAATCCAGAAATAGCTAAGACTGAAGCTGAAAGACTAATTCAAAATGAAGGCGTAGTTTCTCTAGTTGGAGCTTACCAAAGCTCATCAACTAAGCCTGCAAGCCAATCAGCAGAAAGATTTAAGGTTCCATTTGTAGCAGGTTCATCAAGCTCTGCTGCATTGACAGAGAGAGGACTTAAATATTTTACTCGTATAGCTCCTAACGATGATATGGAAACAGAAGTATTCTTTGAATACTTAAAATACTTAAATGAAGAAACAAATGCTAATATCAAGACTGTGGGCGTTGTTTATATAGACAATGAATACGGCGTTCATGCTGCTGAAATGGTAGACAAGTGGATAGCAGAAAAATACGGCGCAGAGGGCTTTGAAAAGGTTGTAGCAGTAAAATATCCTACAGATGTAACAAGCGTTGACACAGAAGTTCAACAAATAAAAGCAGCTAACCCAGACGTATTGTTCCACGCTTCATATATAGGAGATATTACTCAATTTGTTAAGAAATACAAAGAATTTGAATTCACACCAAAAGCAGTTGTTAATTATTGTGGAGGATTCCAGGATACTCAGTTCGTTGTCAACTTAAATGAAGACGGTGACTTCTTCTCAGGCGGAGCTGCTTGTGCGCCTACATTATTTGATAAGATGGAAGTTGTAAATCAAATCAACGAATTGTTTAAAGTTAAATCCGGTGGTGAAAACATTGACGGACCTGCATTAGAAGAATTTGCATCACTGATGGTTGTTGCTGATGCTATTAACCAAGCTAAGTCAACTGATGGAGATGCAATAATGGAAGTTATAAGAACTGCTGAATTTGACGCTCCATATTTCTCAACAAACAAAGTTCAGTTTGATGAAAAAGGTCAGAATAAATATTCTGCATCATTCATAGTTCAAACTCAAGATGCACAGTATGAGGCAGTATACCCTATAGATGTTCAAACAGCTAAACCGATAGCACCATTCCCAACATGGACAGAGAGAAAGTAAAGATGCCCTAAACGTAAGGGTAGAAAAACATGAGATTCTTCAGCTTCGTTCAGAATGACAATTCACATATGTCATCCTGAGCGAAAGCGAAGGATCTCTATGTTGAAGATAGACGACAAAAATAAAAGGAGGAATTATGTTAGGGCAAATTATTAGTAATGGAATTTTAATGGGATTTATATATGCCTTGGTTGCTGTTGGATTAACCCTTACCTGGGGTGTAATGGATGTTACGAATTTTGCTCATGGCGAAATGTTAATGCTTGGCATGTATTCTGCTTTTTGGATGTTTCAATTGTATTCTGTAGACCCGCTGTTATCAATACCAATCAGTGCAGCGGCTATATTTATATTAGGAGTATTGATTTATAAGCTTATAATCAAAAAAGTTTTAGGCGGAAACGGATTGACAGCTCTTTTGGCTACGTTTGGACTCAGCATGTTTTTAAAAAACTTGGCGCAATTTTTATGGACTCCAAACTACAGATACATTAACGGTGCCATGGTAACAGACAATAAAATAGTCTTAGGTAGCATCATACTTGGTTTGCCTCAGGTTGTTGCAGCAATCGGAAGCATTGTAATGACTTTGGTAATTATATACTTCATGAATAAAACAAAGACAGGAAAAGCAATACAAGCTACAGCTCTTAGCAGAAGCACTGCTTCCCTCATGGGTATAGATGTGGATCAAATCTATGCTATTACCTTTGGATTATCAGGAGCCTGCGTTGGTGTGGCAGGAGCTTTAATGTCATCATTTTTCCCTATATATCCTCAGTCAGGAGCATTGTACAGCATTTTGGCATTTGTTATTGTAGCGCTTGGAGGGTTCGGAAACATTAAGGGAGCCTTGTTTGCAGGTCTTATTATAGGACTGACAGAAGCCGTGGGAGGTTATTTTTTAGGAACTCAATTTAAATATGCGCTTGTATTTTTAATATACTTGATAGTGATACAAGTGAGACCAAAGGGGTTGTTCGGATGGTAAAGAATAAAAAGACACTTATCATATTAATTGCTGTACTTGCTGTTTTGCCTATTATTTTTAAATCGGACAGCTTCCATAATATTATGGTGCTGCTATTAATTTATGCAACGTTGGGCGAAGCTTGGAACATAATAACCGGCTTTGCAGGACAGACATCCTTCGGTCATGCGGCATTTTTCGGAATAGGAGCATATGCTTCATCGGTGTTGTTTTATAAATTTGATATAAGCCCTTGGGTTGGTATGTTTATTGGCGGTATGGCGGCGGCATTAGTTGCTTTAATCATAAGCTATCCAACATTTAGATTGAAAGGAAGCTACTTTGCCATAGCTACTCTGGCTGTTGCAGAAATCGTAAAACAAATTTTTGTGAGCTGGGATTTTGTTGAAGGGGCAACAGGTATATCCTTGCCTATAGTAGATGACAGCTGGTTGTGCATGGAGTTTCATACAACAAAGCTTCCATATATTTATATAGCCCTAGGCTTATTTGCCATAGTAATTTTTGTATGCAACTATATCGAAAATTCTAAGATGGGCTTTTATTTAAAGGCAATAAGGGAAAGCCATGAGGTAGCAGAATCTATAGGCATCAATACAACAAATTACAAGACTGCCGCAATGGTAGTAAGTGCATTTATCTCTGCTTTTGCAGGCTCAATATATGCTCAATACGTATTGTACATTGACCCGTTCATGCTGTTTACGTTGGACATATCAATTAAGATAGTGTTGTTGACGGTGCTTGGCGGCATTGGCAATATTTACGGACCTCTCATAGGCGCTTCCATCCTGATTCCTTTGTCAGAAATCACAAGGGTTCAGCTAGGGGGGACAGGTAGAGGAATCGACTTAATGATATTTGGCTTGTTGGTTATTTTGGTTGCATGTTATCAACCGAAGGGAATCCTTGGTTTAGTGAATAAAATTCAAAAGAAGGTTAAAAAGGCAGGTGAAGGCAAAGTTGAAGCAAATTCTTAATATTGATAATATAACAATGAAGTTTGGAAACTTAGTGGCTAATGAAAATGTAAGCTTTGCAATTCATGAAGATGAAATAGTCAGCTTGATTGGGCCTAACGGTGCCGGAAAAACAACCTTGTTTAATTGTATCACAGGTTTTTACAAGCCCTTCAGCGGCAAGGTCACTTTTAAAGACAAAGATATTACGGGAGCGACGCCTTATGAAATCTGCCGACTAGGAATAACCAGGACATTTCAGATAGTCCAAACATTAAAGGAAATGACCGTAGAAGAAAATATTATGACAGGAGCCTTTCTTCATACTAAAAGCAGAAAGGAAGCTCAAAAAATTGCTGAAGAAGTCATGGAATTGACGGATTTGACCAAAAAGAAATACGTGCTTGGTGGAAGTCTTACGATTGTTGATAAAAAGAGGGTTGAAATTGCCAGAGCATTGGCAACCAGGCCTCAAATACTCATGTTGGATGAATGTATGGCAGGATTAAATCAGACAGAAATAAAGGATGTAATGAATCTTTGTCTTAAATTAAAGGAAAATGGTTTGTCCTTGCTGGTCGTTGAGCACATAATGGAAGCAATAATGCCTATATCAGACAATATAGTTGTACTGAATGCAGGCAAGAAAATTGCTGAAGGAGTTCCTTCGGAAATAGTTAACAATGATGAAGTAATAAAAGCTTATTTGGGGGATAAATATCATGCTAAAAGTCAAAAATCTTAAAGTCGGATATGATAATGTCCCTGTGATATTTGACGTATCCTTTGAAGTAAGAGAAAAAGAAGTAGTTTCAATAGTCGGTTCAAACGGAGCCGGGAAATCAACCATATTAAGAACCATATCAGGGCTGTTGAAGCCAATGCATGGTGAAATTGAATTTTGCGGTGAGCGTATAGATAATTTAAAAGCCAATAAAATTGTTGAAAGAGGAATATCACATGTGCCAGAAGGTAGACATGTTTTCGGTAAATTAAGTATCAAGGATAATCTCTTGATGGGTGCTTATATAATAAAGTCAGAGGCAGAAAAAAGTAAAAAGCTTTCTGAAGTCTATGAAATTTTTCCAAAGCTTAAGGAAAGAGAAAATCAAAAGGCAGAGACACTCAGCGGTGGAGAACAGCAGATGCTGGCCATAGCAAGAGGTCTCATGTCAAATCCAAAGATTTTAATGGTGGATGAAATGTCCTTAGGACTTGCTCCACTAATGGTTGAAACAGTTATGCAGGCTTTAAAATATGTAAGTTCATCAGGACTTACAGTGCTTTTGGTTGAGCAGAAGGTTCAGGAAGCCTTGGAAATAGCCGACAGAGGTTATGTAATTCAAAATGGCAGAATAATTATTGAAGGAACTGGAGAAAAGCTTATGGAAACAGACATAGTAAAGAAAGCATATTTAGGGCTGTAAAAAAATCTTTATCATTATAAAATGCATTTTTTGTTATTCTTAGCGCCCAAATGATCTTATGTTTTAAATTACGAGATTCTTCACACTCGTCCTTAGGATGACGATATGAAGAATCTCATCTTTTATTATTTATTTTTCCTTTTTTATTTCAAACCAAACCGTGCAGCCCTTGCCCTCAATACTATCGATTCCAAAATCTGCATTATGAAGCTTCAATATGCTCTTCACTATTGATAAACCAAGACCAGTGCCCTTTGTAGGACGATTTTTGCTTTCACTTAACCTGTAATACCTGTCCCATATTTTATCAGCCTGTCCTGCAGGAATTCCATTGCCTGAGTCAGTAATTTCAAATCTAATCCTGTGTACCATGTCCTTAAGCGACAAATAAACCATTTTATCATCGCCCGTATAATTTATTGCATTTATAATAAGGTTGTACAAAACCTGTTTGAATTTTTTCTCATCCACCTCAGCAAAAACATCCTTATCACATTCGGAAATAAAATTATATCCATCTTTTGTATACATGTCAGAGAACATATTCACAATGGTATTTGTCAGTTCAGTTAAATTAACTTCCGAAAACACCATTTCTGTTGTGCCAGATTCAAATTTTGAAATATCTAAAATATCATTTACTAAATCAGTCAATCTGTTGGATTCGTTTATTATTACATTGACGTGAGCTTCTCTTTTCGCAGCATTGGAGCCTGATAAATCCCTTATCATTTCGGCATAAGCCTTAATGACGGTCAAAGGAGTGCGAAGCTCATGAGAAACATTAGAAATAAGTTCTCTCCTCAATTTATCAGTCTTTAGCAATTCATTTGTAGCGTAGTTTAGAGCATCTGCAAGCTTGTCTGCTTCTGTGTAAACTCCTCCTTGAAATGTTATGTCATAGTTTCCCTGGGCAAGGAGCTCGGCGGTATCGGTCAAATGAGATATTGGCTTTACTAGCTTGTAGGAAATGAAATATGACAATAATATTGCAAATGTTAATGAAACCATTGTAATAATTACCAGTTGTTCCTTTAAGACAGAAGCTGTGTTGTCCATGGAAGCCAATTGAGAAAAAACATATAAATAAATATTTTCATTTTCAACTTTGCCTTCTTTAAGCAAAATTCCGTAGACCATATATTCAGACCCTTCCACACTGGGATTGTCCACAACTTTTGATATTGTATTTTTAGAGCTGTTTAAAAGAGGTTCCGTAAACAAAATAATGTCTATTGGGTCAGGATTAGACAACTCTAATATTGACGATGACAGGACTGAAATGCCTTCCTTGTTGAATATGCGCACAGGCATGCTTCCATAGTTGGTTTTTCTGTAAATATTGCCTTGGAAATTTTCGGATTCATATTCCTGCTTAAGAGTGTTGCCTATGTTTATTAGCTCTCTTTCCTTATACTTAAGGTAAAAGTTATTAAAAAATACTATTTGTAAAAGCCACATGAGAATTGCTATAAAAATTATTAACAATACAAAGTATTGCCATATTTTAAAATTAAGTCCATATTTTGCAGGATTTATCTTGTTTTTTAACATAATAAACCTCAATATAATTTTTATCCAGTATAACATAAAATATGATTTGGGAAAACATTATTTGTTTCCAAATTTATCTATCTATGATATAATGAGATTTATATAATGACGATAAAAGTGATGTTTGCAGTGGAGGATTTGCATCAATGAAACTTAACATTAAAATTGTTTTATTAATTTTTTTCTGCGCAATATTAATTATTGCTATGAAGAGCTTTTTGAATAGTGGAGAGACTTCTGAGACAAAAGCTGATACTGTAAAAATCGGAGTGTTGCTGCCACTTACGGGTCCAGCAGAGCCAACGGGAACAAAGCTAAAATCTGCAATTGAGGTTGCTGAAGAATTAATAAATAAAGAATATCCGGAAATAAATTTTGAATTGGGTAAAGCATCTGGACTTTCCAACCTTAACAATAAAAAAATAGAGTTCATTTATGCAGATCACAGGGCTAATCCTGAAATTGCCAGAGCAGAAGCTGAAAGATTGATAAAGGAAGAAAAGGTGGTTGCTTTGATTGGAGCCTATCACAGTTCTGCAACAAAGACAGCAAGTCAGGTAGCTGAAGAATATAGCATACCATTTTTAGCCGGTTCCTCAAGTTCTGCATCTCTTACCAACAGGGGATATGATTATTTTTTCAGAATTGCACCTGATGATCATATGGAAACAGAGTTTTTCTTTGAATATATCAAGTACTTAAACAAAGACCTGCAAGCAGGAATCAAGACAATTGGTGTGGTATACATAGACAATGAATATGGGATTCATGCCGCTGAAATGGTTGATAAATGGCTTGAAGAAAAATATAAACATGAGGGATTTGAGAAAACAGTTGAAGTAAGATATTCAGAAAATTTAGTTGAAATTGAAGAAGGAATAAAGAGATTAAAAGCGGCATCTCCTGATGTGATTTTTCAAGCATCATATATTGAAGACGTAACTCAACTGGTAAGAAATTATAAAAGAGAAGATATTGTGCCAAAAGCAGTTATAAGCTACTGTGGTGGTTTCCATGACCCATTGTTTATAGACAACTTGGGTGAGGATGGAAATTACTACTCAGGCTCCAGCGCAAGTATGCCTTCCTTATTTAAGAGTAATGTGTCAGAATATAAAATAAACCAATTATACAAGCATAAAACGGGAGAAGATTTAGACGGACCTGCATTGGAGGAATTTGCATCTGCCATTATAATTGCAGATGCCATAAATACTGCAGCTTCATTTAAGAGCGAAGATATAATTCAGGTGCTTAAAACCAAGACATTCGATACTCCATTTTTCACATCAGGCAGCATTGCTTTTAACGAAAAGGGTCAAAATATTAGGGACATATCGTTCATGGTGCAGATTCAAGATGGAAAATACGAAGTAGTTTGGCCATTGGACATACAGGAAAAAAGGCCGCAAATCTTGGGGAATTATTAATGGAAAGTAAAATAAAATTATTATAGAACGGTGAGTGCCATGCCTAATAAAAAAAGAATACTATTGACAGAAGACAGCTTCTTTATAGCTATGATGTTAAGTGAATTTCTTAATAAGAACGGTTACGATGTCAGCAATGTAACGACAGGAGAGGAAGCAGTTCAAATTGCCTGTAGCTCTGACTATCCGGATTTGATTCTAATGGATATTGAGTTAGCGGGAGAAATGAATGGAATAGAAGCAGCACGTATTATAATTAATAATATTGAAATACCAATTATATTCCTCACAGCCCTGGCTTCTGATAAAATTATAGATCAAATACGTAATGTGAATGCATATGGATTCTTGGAAAAGGGTATGAACAACACTGCGATGTTGGCAACCATTGAAATGGCACTTAAGCTCCACGCTATAAAAGAAGAAATAAAAGAAAAGGAATCTATTTTAAATGCAATTATAAACTCGGTTTGTGAAGCAATAATTATGGTTGACAAAAAAGGCAATATAACTCTCTGGAACCCTGCAGCAGAGCAGATATTTGGATATACAAAACAAGAGATTCTTGGAAAGAATTTGCCTCTGATACTAACTGTTAATGAGTTAGAATATAATTCATCCGAAGGCAAAAGCAAAAAGCATTTATCTGTTGAAGATTTAAATATGGAAAAATCAATGGAAGCAAAAGCATTACACAAGCTTGGTCATGAGCTGGACATAGAAATTTCTGTATCCACATTAAATATTAATGATGATACTTATTTTGTAGGCATTATAAGGGATATAAGCGAGAGAATTCGCCTAAGAGAAGAGCTGGAAATGCAATCCCTCACTGATTTTCTTACCGGCACTTATAACCGTAGATATTTTATGGAAAGGCTGGAAAGTGAAATTAATAGAGCTAAAAGGAATGGAAAAGAATTTTCGCTGGCTATGTTGGATATAGACCACTTTAAAAATATTAACGATCGTTTCGGACACAATGCTGGTGACATAGTTTTAAAAAGTATTGCAGAGATGATAAAAGACAGAATCAGGAATATAGATTGCCTTGCACGCTGGGGCGGAGAGGAATTTATGATACTGCTTACAGATACACCTATAAGCAAGGCAAATGTGTTATTAGAAGAACTAAGGCAAGGAATCAGCAAAATAAACATATCAGGCATGAGCAATTTTACCGGAAGCTTTGGTGTTGTAGGATTTAATTCCTCAGACACAACAGAAACAATGGTTCAAAAGGCAGACAGCATGATGTATGCAGCAAAATCAGCCGGTCGTAACTGCATAAAATATATGATATAAACTAATTTAATAGGCATAATTTTTGAAAGAAAATGACGCAAAACTATAGGGTCTAAGTCACTTAATGTGAGACGACAGCCAGCTGCAGTACCAAAGGTGCATTATCACAGTCTATATAGCTTTGCTTTAATTTGGCAAGGCTTTTATTTTGAAGATTTTCATCTGAAATTATTCAATAAAGGCTTTGCCCGTCGTTCAACTTAGTTATAATTTTAAATAATAATTAGAAGAGGTGCAAATATGGATAAGGGGATATTAAAAATTTTTAAAAGCTCACAGGAAAATAAGAAAGCATATGAAGATATTGCTACCGAATATTTTAATTTTACTAAGTTCAGGTTAGATTTATGCAACATGATAAATAGTAATAAATACAGCAGTATTTCTCTAATTCTTTTAGCATTTGAAAATATGGATATGATAAAGCATTATGTTGATTATGATATAAGTAATAAATCATATATTGAATTTTACAAAAAAGCAGGAGAATTCTTCCATAAGGGTAATATTTACTCTATTCAAGGAAACAAGGTTGCAATCTTGCTTTCTGGTATTAATATAGCAGAAGCCAATAATTTAACTAAGAACTTTATTATAAACACAAAAAAACCAATTTACATTGATAATATGCCCATTACACTTGTTATCAAGGGAGGTATAGCCAATTATCCAAGTCATGATACAGATCCGAACAAACTAATAACAATGATGGATAAGGCGCTGGATCAAGCCATCAAGATGCACAGTAGCACACAAATTTACAACAATATCATAGATAAGGAACAGGAGATATATTATAGAGATCTTGTTTCTCTTTATAACGCTTTAAAAAATAATATGTTTACACTGGCGTTCCAACCCATAATTGATATTCAAAAGAACAAAATTGCCTCCGTTGAAGCATTATTAAGATGGAATGACAAGAACAACTGCTACAACTCAGTAACAGAACTAATCAAAAGAGCAGAAGATGCAGGATTTATTAATGAAATCACTAAATGGTTGTTTTCTAGTGTTACAGAACAATTGAAAACATGGAAGGAAAAAGGCATTGAAGTACCTGTTTCAATGAACCTTTCATTAAAGGACTTGGCAGATGATGACTTTATTGATGATGTTAAAAGTTACATTGAAAAAAATAACCTAAATCCAAAATACATAGAATTTGAATTAAATGAAAAATCAATTATTCAAGATGAAAAAATAGCTTCGGAACAGTTAAAGAGGCTTAAAAGTACCGGTGCAAAATTATACTTGGATGATTACGGAGCTGGATATAATTCCATAAAAAATTTAATGGATTTAGCGGGGAAATTTGATTATTTAAAAATTGATAAAATATTTATAGACAAAATATTAAAGAATGAAAAATTGATAATGGTTGACTGCATAATAAAGGCTGCCCACCGTCTCGGCATGAAGGTTATAGCCGAAGGAGTGGAGATACAGGAGCAGGTCGAGATACTAAAAGCAGTAGACTGTGATATGATACAGGGGTTTTATTACAGTAAGCCTCTAACAGCAGAAGAGTTGGAAAAGTATATTATTAGTTTTAATGGTTAATATGTAAAATCTTGAATAAATAAAACGCTGTATGAAGTAGTAAGAAAATTTACATTATACAGCGTTTTTAATAAACAGTGAAAGATATGCTATTTTTCAATTATTCAATAAATCAAAACAGGTTCTTCGCCATTTTGAAAATTTTTACATGTTATTCTTGCGCTGCAAAGTACGCAGTTTCTAGATAGCTTATCCGCCCTGTATAAAATATCTCCAAGGACGGACATCTGCCCTTTATGCCTGTGAGTTCCAATTGCAGATAATATTGCAGCAATTTCTGATTCATTGAAATCACATGCTTTGAGTATTTCTTCAGAAAGCTGTTTGCTTGCAGCTGCATGGTCAACACCATTTTCATACTCCATCCATCGTCCTATATCATGGAGTAGACCCATTGCATAAAGAACTTCTTTCTGTATGTTTAATTTTTCCTCAAGTGTAATAATATAAGCAATTCTTGAAACATCAAGAAAATGAGCTATGTCATGGCGGCAATAAATTCTATCTTCCTCAGCTCTTATATTTTTTTGCAAATATTTTAAGAATTCTACATTTTGGAGAATATTGTTAATTCTTTTCATAGTTATACTTTGTATATTTTTTCTCCCTTTAAATTATTCAGTATATCACTTATCTTTTCCCCTTGAATCGTCAATTTAGGTGATATTTCACTTAATGGAACCATCACAAAGGCTCTTTCCTTCATTCTAGGGTGAGGTATAATTAGATTTTCAGTTTCAACATTCTCATTTTCATATAAAAGTATGTCAACATCAATGATTCTTGGACCATTTACAATTGTCTTAACTCTTTTCATTTCATGCTCAATGCTTTGAGTAAAAACAAGAAGCTCTGATGGCGGTAAATTTGTTTCGCCTTCAATGACTATATTTAAAAACCATGGCTGATCCTTGAATCCAACAGGCTCTGTTTCATAATATGATGATATTTTAAGTATTTTAACCTTAGCTGAAAGTAACTGAGTAGCATGTTCTATGTTGCTTTTTTTATTTCCAAGATTAGTACCAAGGCTCAAATATATTATACTCATATTCTCTCCCTTTCAATTTCAACACCAAAGTAATCAAAAATACCTGCAACAGGAGCTTCAGGTTTTTTAATTCTTACAGATATCTTTTGTACCAATTCATAAGATGACAATACTTCGCTGCATATCCTTTCGGCTAGTGCCTCAAGTAAATCAAATCTTTCTTCGGTAACTATTTTTTTTATTGTTTCATATACTGCCCCATAGCTTACAGAATGCATTAAATCGTCCGTTTCTCCAGCCCTTTTTAATGACAGATACAGATATGCATCAATGAAAAATTTCTGACCAAGTATTTTTTCTTGCTCCAATACGCCGTGATAGCCATAAAAGCCCATATTTTCCATTATGATTTTGTCCATTAATCTCTTCTCCTAATAATAGCATCAGTAACTTTTGCAGCATGAACATTTGCTAAAACATTATGAACTCTTACTATATCCATTCCCTGGACAATACCCAAGACGGTAGTAGCAGCTGTTCCAATATCTCTGTCTTTTGGTGGAACATGAAGTATTTCACTAATCAAACTTTTTCTGGATGTTCCAAGAAGCACAGGATAACCTAAATCCTTAATTTCTTTTAAACGGCTCATTATTATTAGGTTTTGTTCAACAGTTTTTCCAAAGCCTCCTAAACCGGGATCCAAAATAATTAAATCATCCCTAACGCCTGCAGCTTTAGCAATCCGCACAGATTCCAACAGGAATTTTTTTATTTCATCAACAATGTCTCCTTCATAATCACATCCAATGTGATTGTGCATTAAGATCACCGGAGTTCCATACTTAGCAGCAACATCAGCCAATTTCTTGTCTTCTTGGAAACCCCAAATATCATTTATGATGTGGACGCCATTTTTTATAGCTTCTTCAGCAACTTCAGACCTTATTGTATCCAAAGACAATATTGCATTTGTTTCTTCTTTAAGTTTTTTAATAACAGGCAGAACCCTTCTAAGTTCTTCCTCTGCATCTATTCTCACATGACCGGGTCTTGATGATTCACCACCAATATCAATTATATCGGCTCCATCTCTCAACATTTCCTTAGCATGTTCCACAGCTATGTCAACTGCCGCATAGTCGCCTCCGTCAGAAAACGAATCAGGAGTGACATTTAAGATTCCCATTATTAATGTTTTTTCGCCAAATGTTAATTCGCGTCCTAAAAATTTCATTGTTCTTTTTTCTGAATTAAATCTGATATCTTTTCTTCCCATTAAATTACCTGCCTATTTATTGTTAATCATTGACATGACTTCAGCTCTTGACTTTGGATCAGTTCTAAATGTTCCTCTCACAGCTGATGTTATTGTCTTTGAACCTGGTTTCTTTACACCTCTCATAGTCATACACATATGCTCAGCTTCAATTACTACTATAACTCCGTAAGGTTGAAGCTTATCCATTAGTGTATCAGCCACAGTAGCTGTAATTCTTACTTGTAATTGAGGTCTTTTAGCTACTGTTTCAACAACTCTCGCAATTTTGCTGAGACCTGTAAGCTTACCGTTCTTAGGAAGATAAGCTA
>JBFXKO010000025.1:0-60548 GCA_050173715.1 Sedimentibacter sp. | reverse complement strand
CGGAAGTCCCAATTGCTTTGCTATTGCTTCAGAATATGCACTTACGCGAAGAGAGTGACCGCTTGTGTATGGATCATTCGCTTCAATGGCTCGAACCAATACGTTCATTGTTTCAAAATAATTCTTCCTCATATCTATATAAAGCTTGAAGGAATATCTTGCTAAAAGAAGTGGGATGAAGAATAAAAGCAAACCGCCAATACCATAGCTGTTATATGCAAAGGCAAGAATTATACCCAACAAACCAACTAACAGAACATTTATCATCATAGAAAAGAAGTTGCTTCTCCATACATATACCATTTTTTCATTTAATAAAATTGACATTAATTTAGACATAAATAATGTATTTAATAAAATATACACTATTAATGCTGCAGTGCCTGCTATTGGATTATAAAACTCAAATCCTACATCTATAACTCTATCTAAGGTAACATAAACTATTCCTGCAATGCCAGAATTAATTATAAATTGGCTGACATTAAATATTGTTTTATATATAGGACTGTTAAAAATATGTACTCTTCCCTTTCCATCAACGTAAGGACATCTAAAAGCTATACCAAATGCGGCTATGATAGCAGCTGATAAAGGATTTGTTAATAGTATTGCAGAATAAATTATTGCAAAACCAACTGAAATTGCACCTACCCTAGGCAATAAGATCAAGAATGTTTCTGCAATAGCTGATAATATAGAAAAAATTATAAGTAAAGTATAATCTTTTATAGTATAGTTTTTTAACAAATAAAATGTCAGTATAATAGCCATAAAGGATAGCATAGAGATATATGTATATAATTTTTTCATACTTTTTCTTTTGTTGACATCTTTACTTTGCGATTTATTTTCACTAATCATATTTTACCTCTTTTATAATGAAGGGCTGACTTTCATAATTAATTATTTATATCCAGCTAAAGTTTGCACCTGCTGCTAAAACTAATGCTACTAGTGAAGCTATTATAGGCATTAACTTTTTCATTTGGAAACCTCCGCAAAGAATCTCTGCTCGGTTCGCTATTAGAACAGGAAGGTTTCGCTACGCTTATTTTTTGTTATATTTTAGTCAGCCCCATCATTCTTTTATAAATAAACAAACTTTTCTGTTTATTGCGTTAAGTGTTGCTTTAATGGTTGAATCTATTTTATTGCTGGTTACAATTGAGGTACCTATAAGTATATTTTCTCTTCCATGGTCAATATATGTTATTGCTGAAAGCATAACATCTTTGCCAGAAATATGTGCGGATTGTATGTCATCAACTAAGAAGCAGTCTAAATCAGTTGCTTTTTTAATTGCATTTAAGGTTGAATTAGCTGCAACCATCAGAGTGTTTTTTTCAGATTTAATTCCTTCGGCTTCTCCTGTAAATTCTTTTTCATCCCAGGATAGCTTAGTGCTTATTTTTATTCTTTCTGAATTACTTTCATTTGTATAACCTTCATACAGCAGTCTAAAGTCAGAATTAATCGATATATTTTTATTAACCTGTGCCACACTTATAATTTTATAATCTACATCTAAATTATAATGAGACAATAAGGCTGTCCTAATATCTCTTACTATTTGTTTTGAATGTCTGCTGATGTCAGATAGAACATGTATTTCTGTTATATTATTATTGGAATCGGTAATTATTTTACTAGATAAAACTGATTTAATATTTGCAAGAAAATATTCAATTTCTTCGAAATCCATAGTAGTCCTCCAAAAGTTATACTAGATTTAGTATAATACAGGATTCTTTGTTTTTCAACAAAAAGTTAGTAAATTATGATAGATTTTAAAAATATTCATAAAATTCGACAAAAAAATACATTTTCTTTGTTGAAAGAAAATGTATAAATTTTAATATTTTAAAATTCATTAAAATATTTCATTAAGCCTGCATAGATAGCCCATGCAGTCTTTTCCTGGTATTCATCAGACACCAGTTTTTTTTCTTCTGCAGAATTTGATAAAAATCCGCATTCTATTAATACAACAGGGACTTCAGTGTCATCCATAATTTTAATATTTCTTTTGACTTGAGGAACTCTTTTGTTATTTACATCCAATATTTCTTTTAAAGATTCCTGAAGCATGTCAGCAGCTATTTTTCCTGGCTGACTGTTTTTTTGATAAAAGACATGTGCGCCATAATATTGTTCTTCAGTAAAGGAATTAAGGTGAATTGAGATAACCAAGTCAGCTTCAGATTCATTAATCAATTCAACTCTGTTTTTCAAATCCTCATTTTTCTTTTCTCTTATGGTTTTAGACTTTAATGTATAAAGACCTTCATCCTCATATCTTGTCAATTCAGCTTCAAAACCGCTTCCTTCAAGAAAATTCATCAGTTTTTCAGATATGGCTAGATTTATTGGAGCTTCTCCTATATCTAAATCTCCACTGGCTCCTTGGTCAACACCTCCATGACCTGGGTCTATGAGAACTTTAATTCTCCGTACCTGTTCTTCTCCAGTTGCATCAATTGTTTCAGTAGATCTGCTTATATTAGAAAATATCAATATTAACAAAGTAATAACTAAAGCTATTGAAAATATAATATTTATTTTTTTTAAGATATCCCCCATATTTCCTCCAATTTTTGTTCTTAATTAAGCTTATGAATTGATGTCCTTAATATTACAAAAATCGAAATACAAAAAACTGCACATTAAAGATTTTGCTTATAAGAGGAATAAAAAAAGAGTTAAGATTATTAACTCTTTAATTTAATTGTTAATTTTTTTTCCTTATGGATGGTGCGAATAAAACTATAACCGGTATTACTTCCAACCTTCCAAGTATCATACATGCTGTCAAAACAATTTTACTTAAATTAGAGAAATCAGCATAGTTGCCCATGGGACCAACCAGTTCAAAACCAGGCCCAATATTGCTTATAGTTGCCATTACAGAAGAAAAGGTAGTCATAAAATCAAAATTATCCAACGAAACTAATATTACGGCAAATAGAATGATAATTACATAAGCAAAGAAGAAAATCAATATGCTTTTTAATGTATCTGAGTCTATGGATTTTCCGTCAACCTTTATTGTTTGAACCGAATTAGGATGAATTGTTCTCTTGATTTCATAAAACAAGGATTTAAAAAGCACCAATATTCTAATAGATTTAACACCACCTGCTGTAGAACCGGCACAAGAGCCAAAGAACATGAGGGCAAGAAGTATGGATTTTGAAAACATCGGCCATAAATTGTAATCTGTTGTTGCGTAACCAGTGGTTGAAACTAAAGTTGAAACCGAAAATGCCGAATATCTTAAAGCTTCTGCAACATTATAATTAAATTGATGAAGGACATTAAGGAATACCAGCAAAACTCCTAACAGAACATATCCTGTATATAAGAGAAACTCTTCATTTTTGATAACACTTTTCCAATCTTTTCTTATAAACAGCAAGTAATAAAGAGTAAAATTAATTCCAAACAAAAACATACCAATTGCAATTATCCAATCAATCCATGGATTGTTATAAAATCCAACGCTTAATGCTTTGTTTGAAAATCCGCCTGTCCCTGCAGTTCCAAATGCGTGTATGAATGAATCAAATACAGGCATACCTGCTATGATTAACAGAATTATTAAGACTACAGTCATACCTGCATAAATAATATACAATAATTTTGATGTTTCAGAAAGCTTTGGCACAAGCTTGCCAAAGGTAGGCCCAGGACTTTCTGCTCTTGCTAAGAATACTGATCGTCCTCCTAATATAGGGGCAAGTGCCATTGTAAATACCAGTACACCCATACCTCCTATCCAGTGAGTGAAGCTTCTCCAAAATAAAAGACCTCTGGGCATGGCTTCAATATCTCTCACTATACTTGAGCCGGTTGTTGTAAAGCCAGATACTGTTTCAAATAAAGCATCAATATAAGAAGGGATGGAGCCGCTTAAATAAAAGGGAAGCGCTCCTGCCATAGACATAACCAGCCAACACAATGCAACTGATGCATATCCTTCTCTTTTTCGCATTTCATTTTCATTTGTTTTTATATTTTTTAAAATTAAGCCGCCAATAAAGCATATAAGTATTGCGATAATAAAGGCTTTAATTTCAAAGCTGTTATCAAAAATTGATATAATAAGAGATGGAATCATTAATAATGATTCCCAAAAAAGTACTATACCTAGTATTCTAAGTACAATTTTAATATTCATTTATTTTGTCTCCAAATTTTTATTTGTGTACCTAAAATTTTAAGCACAATTTTATAATTCTTTTTGAATATCTCAAAATTTATTCTAATATTTCGCTTAAGTCAGTAATAAAGCCTGTCTTGGTAACGACTATTACTTTATCTCCTTCTTTTATGCAGTCATTTCCATAAGGTATAATAATTTTTTTAGTTCGTACCAATGCTGCAATTAAAATATCCTTTTTTAATTTTAAATCTTTTAGTTTTATATCAATTAAATCAGGAGAATCTTTAGCTGTAAATTCAGCAACTTCAGCTTCATCATCCAGGATTTTATATAGTTTTTCTACTGCTATTCCTTGAGAATTATCCAGAGCTCTAACATATCTTAAAATATTGTTTGCTGTTGTAAGTTTTGGACTTATGATTGAATCTAAACCAAGCTTTTTAACAATTGGTATATAATTATGTCGGTTAATTTTTAAAATAACTTTAGGAACACCACATTGATGAGCATATAATGAAGAAATTAAATTTTCTTCATCCATGTCAGTCAAGGCTATTGTTGCATCAGTAGTATCAATATTTTCATTATCTAAAACTTCCTGGTCAGTACCGTCACCGTGAATAATTAAAGCATTAGGAAGGACTTCACTAAGCAGAAGGCATCTATCCTTATTTAATTCTATTATTTTAACGTTCATGTTTAGTTCTTCTAAAAGCCATGTTAAATATATTGCTATTCGGCTGCCGCCAATAATAGTAATATTTTTTGCCTTATGTGTGCTTCTGCCTAAATGATTAAAAAATTTGTTTATATCTTTTCTTTCACCTATAACATATACAGTATCATCAGTTAAGAACGTAAAATCACCTTTTGGAATTGTAATTTCTTCATTTCTTCTAACCGCACAAAACAGAACCTTTGATGGAAGTTTTTTAGTTAAATCCATTAATTTAATGTTAACAATAGGATCAGTTTCAAGCACACGAAATTCCACCATTTCCAGCATATTGTTTGCAAAGGTTTCAACATTAGTTGCTGAAGGAAACTGAATCATTCTTGCTATTTCATCGGCTGCATCCATTTCGGGATTAATAACCATATTAAGTTCAAGCTCTTGCTTAAGCATTTTATATTCATTGGAATAATCGGTATTTCTTATACGTGCAACAGTATGCTTTGCACCTAATTTTTTCCCTATTACACAGCAAATCATATTTAATTCGTCACTGTCAGTTACAGCTATTAACAAATCTGTTTCGCTGATCTTTGCTTCTTTTAAAATTTCTACACTTGCGCCATTTCCCCTGATGCACATTATGTCAAGAGTTTCATCGGCATGATTTAATACCTCAGCATTGTTATCTATTAATATTATATCATGTTCTTCGGTGGTTAGTTGTTGTGCTAATGTATAACCAACTTTTCCACCGCCAACTACAATAATTTTCATTTTTTCCTCCAATTTAGGCTCTTAATTAAAAAAATATCTAATAAAATAAATGTATTATATCACAAAACTCATATTTTGCAATAGTTATTGCTGTCTTTGCTGAATAAAGCGGGTGGGCGATGTCCCACAACTCTTGAAGGGGCATGTACTGATTAATAAGGAGCAGCGTGTTTTAATATGTGTCATAAATCTGACATGTCAAGAAGTGGACAAAGTGTTTATAAACTGACACCTTATAAATTTAAATAGAATTACAATCGCATTATTGCCTGTATAAATTTATTGATAACGTTTGGCATGATTATTGCTAAGTATTTCTATTGACACTAATAAAGAATAGGAGATAGAAATATGAGAATAGAAAAGCATCCTATCCTAGAATTCCATAAGGATAAGAAATTAGCTTTTACCTTTAATGGTGAGAAGATAGAGGGTTATGAAGGCGAGACAATTGCAGCAGCTTTGCATGCGGCTGGAGTTAAGGTGCTTGGTAAAAGTTTATTTTTGCACAGACCAAGAGGATTTTATTGTGCAATTGGAAACTGTTCTTCTTGTTTAATGACAGTTAATGGAGTGGCTAATGTTAAAACCTGTGTAACAGATTTAGAAGAAGGTATGGTTGTAGAAACGCAGGAAGGTAAGGGTGTGATAGTATGAAAGATACAGAATTGTTGATTATAGGTGGAGGTCCTGCAGGCTTGTGTGCAGCAATAAGTGCTGCAGAAAGCGGAGCAAGTGTTTGTATAGTTGAAAGAAACAAGTCATTGGGTGGACAGCTGGTAAAGCAAACCCATATGTTTTTTGGCTCTGAAAAGCAATATGCATCTACAAGAGGAATTGATATAACAAATATTTTATTGAATAAGTTGAACAGTTACAAGGAAAATGTTGAAATATTAACTGATACAACTGTTGTTGGCATGTTTGAAGATGGTGTTGTAACTGTTCTTCATAAGGAAGATAATTATTACAAAATTAAACCGAGGGCTGTTATTGTTGCAACAGGTGCTTTTGAAAAATCATTATCATTTCCTAATAATGATTTGCCTGGAATATATGGAGCCGGTGCAGTACAAACATTGATGAATGTTCATGGAGTTAAACCAGGAGACAGAGTGCTGATGGTTGGGGCAGGAAACATAGGTCTCATTGTAAGCTATCAGCTTATGCAGGCTGGAGTTGAGGTTGCTGCAATACTTGATGCAGCTCCCAAAATTGGGGGTTACCTTGTTCACGCTTCTAAAATAAGAAGAATGGGTGTTCCTATTTTAACATCTCATACTGTAAAGGAAGCTATTGGAAAAAATTATCTTGAGAAAGCAATAATATGTGAGGTTGATGATAAATTTCAGCCTATAGAAGGAACAGAAAAAAAATTTGATGTTGATGTAATGTGCATTTCTGTAGGTCTCACACCATTAAATGAACTGCTTGCCATGAGAGGCTGCCAAATGAGGTATGTTCCACAGTTAAGTGGATTTGTTCCTTTTCGAAATGAAAATTATGAAACAACGGTAGAAAATGTATTTGCAGCTGGAGATTCAACTGGAGTTGAAGAAGCAAGCGCAGCAATGGTGGAAGGTTACTTGGCAGGATTATGCGCAGCTGCAAAAATTGGGTATAGACCGAATAATTTTGAAGAAAGAAAAAATGATTATAAAAAGCAATTAGATGATTTGCGTTCAGGGCCAGTGGGCAAACATATATTAGCTGGAATTGAACAAATCGTTATATAGAGTGAGTAATATAACAGGAGGATATTATGTTTGAGAAAACTGGAATACCAAGCAAGGAAATGGTAATGGGAAAATTCCCTTCTATAGACAGAATAAACAAAGGACCGGTTGCAGTAGTAGAATGCTACAAAGAAATACCATGCAATCCGTGCCAGACTGCATGCAAATTTGATGCTATAAAGGTTGGAGAAGATATTAACAACATACCTGCATTAAATTCTGATAATTGTACCGGTTGTGCTATTTGCCTAAGCAAATGCCCTGGTCTTGCAATAATGGTTGTGGACGGGTCTAAATCCGACATAACAGTGCAAATAAAAATACCATATGAATTTTTGCCTCTTCCAAATGCAGGCGATGTTGTAAGAGGTCTTGACAGGGAAGGAAAGTATATTGCAGATGTAAAGGTTATAAATGTATTAAATCCTAAATCATTTGACAGAACACCTGTTATTACAATAGAAGCGGACAGAGAATATTTGTACGAAATTAGAAATATTAAGGTGGTGGCATAATGGAAGACAATATTATTATTTGCAGATGCTCAGATGTTACGTTGAAGCAGGTCAGAGACTTAATAAATGAAGGCTATGTAACATATGATGAAATAAAAAGAATTACTCGTATTGGAATGGGTCCTTGTCAGGGAAAAACTTGTGGTCAGCTGGTTATGAGAGAAATAGCTAATGCAACTGGGCAAAATATAAAGGATATTAAATTCCAAACCACAAGACCCCCAGTAGTAGGAGTAAAATTAGGATTAATTGCAGAGGAGGGCAGAAGAAATGAAGAATAGTGCTGAAGTGGTAATTATTGGCGCAGGGATATCCGGATGCTCAACTGCTTATAATTTAGCTAAAAAAGGTGTAAAAAACATAGTGGTTTTGGAAAAAAATTATATATGCTCAGGTTCAACAGGCAGATGTGGCGCAGGCGTAAGAATGCAGTGGGGAACAGAGATGAACTGCAAAATTGCAAAAAAGAGCATAGAATTTTATGAACATGCCAATGAAATTCTTGAATATGACAGAGACGTTGAATTCAAGCAAAGCGGATATCTTTTGGTGGCTGATACTGACAAGGAAATCGAGCAGTTCAAAAAAAATATAGAAGTGCAGCATGCATGCGGCATACCTTCAAAGCTTCTTTCCTTGGAGGAAGCCAGAGAAATAGTTCCATACTTAAATACGGACTTGTTAAAGGGGGCAGCTTATTGCAGCAAGGATGGTTTTTTGAATCCATTTCATACAACTGACGCATATTACAAGGCTGCTAAACGTTTAGGCGTAGAATTTAACACCTTCACTGAGGTTACGGGGATTAAGACTGAAAATGGAAAAGTTGTTGGTGTTGATACAAATAAAGGATTTATTTCAACCAAGATAGTAGTTAATGCAACAAATGCTTATTCTAAAAACATATGTGATATGATTGGATTAGATATACCTGTTTATTCTGAAAGACATCAGATACTTGTTACGGAACCTGTTGAGCCAATGCAGGATCCAATGGTTATGGCCTTTGGACTGAACTTTTATGTTCAGCAGTCTCCAGAGGGCTCATTCATTATGGGAAGAGGCGACGCAAATGAACCAAGGGACTTAAGAGTCACATCAAGCTGGCATTTCATTGAAGAGATGGCTAAAACAATTGATGCAATTCTTCCGACCATATCTAAATTAAGAGTTGTGAGACAATGGGCGGGACTTTACAACATGACTCCTGATAAGCAACCTATATATGATAAGGCTGAAAATGTGGAAGGATTTTATCTTGCAGTGGGATTTAGCGGACATGGATTTATGTTTGGCCCTATTACTGGAATAGTTATGTCAGAAATGATTTTGGGTGAAAAGCCAACAATTGATGTGAGCATGCTAAATTTAAACAGATTTAAAACAGGCAATTTACTCCTTGAACCATCAGTAGTTTAGAGCAATAGGAGAAAGTTCGGTAAGGAACGACCTATTGCTGTTCCTTACTGAATAAATGAATAATATTTGATTTTTATTCCAATTGTACTTATAATGTTATATATAATATAATGAAAAATAAAATATAATTGAAAAATTGTATAACAGTTGCCCAGCCATAGCTGTTCAATCATTTGCTATTATTCAATTATTAAGAGGAGTGTATAATGAGAAAAAAATATTTTGATAAACTTGTCAGTATTTTAAATAACAATAATATGGATGCCATATTGATTGCTCCTTCAGAGGAAATGGAATTCATAATGGGACACAATACACATTTGTGTGAAAGATTTCAGGCATTGATAATAAAAAAAGACGGAACTTACTTTTACATATGCAATTTATTGACAGTTGATGAGGTACAGGCTGTTCTTGGATCAGACATAAAGGTATATGGCTGGTTTGATGGCGATGTATTCACTGATACAGTTAAAAAGGCTTTTGAAGAAAACGGATTAATAGGAAAAACCATTGGAGTAAATTCAACTGAAAGAGCATTTTTAATTCTTCAAATATTGGATGCGGTAGATGTGAAATTTGTAAATGGAAAACCTCTTTTAGAAGAAATGAGAATGATTAAGGATACAGAAGAACTTGACAATTTAAGAACAGCTGCCCGCATAACAGATGAATCCTATGATGAGCTGCTTAAATTTATCAGACCTGGAATCAAGGAAGCAGATATTGCAAGAAAAATGAATGACATATTTAAGGAAAAGGGAGCTCAGGAAGGCTTTACTATGGTTTGTTCAGGGCCTAATTCCTCATATCCTCATTATAATTCCGACCAAAGAGTAATTCAGGAAAAAGACATTATAGTCCTTGACTGGGGCTGCAAGTACAATGACATGTGTGCGGATATGTCAAGAACAGTATTTGTAGGTGACATAACTGAGGAAGAAAGAAAAGCTTATGAAATAGTCCGTGCTTCTCAAGAAGCAGGTGAAAAGGCAGCCGTTGCAGGAGCATATGTACCAGATGTAGATAAAGCTGCCAGAGAAATAATAGAAAAGTCAGGCTATGGCCAGTATTTCTTTACAAGGCTAGGACACGGCATAGGTTATTCTGTGCATGAAGCTCCGGATATCAAGGCCAGCAACAAAAGAAATTTAGAAAAGGGCATGGTTTTCAGCATTGAACCTGGAATTTACATAGCAGGAAGGTTTGGAATGCGTATTGAAAATATTGTTGCTGTCACTGAAAACGGCAATGAAGTTTTAAATAAAGCATCCAAAGACATAAAAATCATCAAAAATTAATTTTTAGGATTTGTGCAAAAGCACAAATCCTTGTTTTGTAGTGTGTATAATTTTTTTAATTTGTCATTCTTAGCGCTAGCGAAGAATCTCATAATTTGAACAGTCTAGAGATTCCTCACTTTGTTCGGAATGACAAAAAAGGGTTTTTGGGTTTTAACCATAATATAATTTTAAAATTATAAATTACTTGTAAATTATTCATATATTAATTATAATGATTATATTATTATATAAAGGAGTACATGATGAATTTTAATGAGGCAGCTATAAATTTACATAAAAATAACGTTGTTGTAGATACTCATTTAGATTTGGCTGGTGAGATTTACAATAGGTATTTAGCTGGAGAAAAGGAAGTAATTAAAAATAGATACCTTGATAATTTTAAAAAGGGCGGATTTAATATAATTGTATCATCTTTATTTCTAGATGATTTATTTTTGCCTGAAATGGCACTCAGGATGACATTAGCACAAATAAGTGCATTAATGGAGGATGTGGAAACATTAAGCGGAGAGGTTGTACTTGTAAAAACCAGAGAGCAGCTTCAAAATTGTGTGAAAGAAAATAAACTCGGAATTATTTTATCCTTTGAAGGCTTAGATCCTATAGGAAATGACATAAATATGCTTAAAATCTTTTATGAATTGGGAGTTCGAGCAGCAGGACTTGTATGGAGCAGAAGAAATTACGTGGCAGACGGCTGCAGCTTCAGCCCGGTTGAAGAAGGTCAAAAGGGCGGTCTTACAAAATTCGGAGTAAAGGTTGTAAGAAAAATGGAAGAAATGAATATGCTCATAGATGTAAGCCATTTAAACGATGAAGGATTCTGGGATATTATGAAGTTTACAAATAAGCCATTTATTGCTTCCCATTCAAACGTAAGAAGTATACATGACAGAATGCGAAACTTGACTGATGAACAAATAAAAGCAATTGCTGAAAGAAACGGCGTAATCGGAATCAATGCATATAAGAGCATTGCGGGAGTAAAGGATGATGAGGACCCAATTAAAAAGCTGGCTGATCACATTGAATATATGGTAAATCTGGTAGGACCTAGACATGTTGGTTATGGATTTGATTTGTGCAACAACTATTATGACAGCGAACTTAAATTTAAATATGAATCACATAACAGTGACAGCATTAGCTCTCATGCTGAAGCAGTCTTAATAACAGAGGAGCTTTTGAGAAGAGGTATGTCAGAAGAAGATGTCAAGCTTATAATTGGTGGAAACTTCTACAGAGTATTTAGCGAAGCACTTCAATAATACATTAAAGGAAAGGTATCAATATGAAGTATTTTATTAAAGAGTGGGTTGTGCCAATTGCAATTGCTCTTGTTATAGTTATATTTTTAAATAAATTTGTTTTTATTTTAGTTACTGTGCCAACCGGCTCCATGGAAAATACCATTATGCCCGGAGACAGGCTATATGTCAATGAATTGTTTAATATAAAGGAAGCTAAGCGGGGAGATATATTAGTATTTAAATCTGATGAATTGGATGAAAAAAGACTTGTTAAAAGGTTGATTGGTCTGCCTGGAGAAAAGGTGGAGGTAAAACCAGACGGAAGTGTATATATCAACGATGAAAAATTAGATGAACCATATGCTGCAGAAGCAGAATACGAAGGAAAGGTGTTTAATGTTCCAGAGAACTCATATTTATTTTTCGGGGACAACAGACCGATTTCTTATGATGCTCGTTTTTGGGAAAATCCATATATAGATGAAAGTAAAATAATTGGCAATGTTCTTTTTAGATTTTTCCCATTTAATAGAATTGGTAAAGTAGAATAGAAAAAGTTCGGAATTTTTATTAATAGAATAAATAAATTATAAAAAACGGAGGATATTATGGCAAGGGTGCTAGAGGGTTTAAAGCCCGAAAAGGTATTTTATTACTTTGAAGAAATATCACAAATACCTAGAGGCTCTGGAAATGAAAAACAGGTTTCAGATTATTTGTATAGTTTGGCTAAATCAAAGGGCTGGGATGTAATACAGGATGATTATTTAAATATCATAATTAAAAAACCAGCTTCAAAGGGATACGAAAATGCTCCGACGGTTATGCTCCAAGGACACATGGACATGGTATGCGAGAAAAATGAAGGTGTTGAGCATGATTTTGAAAAGGATCCTATTAAATTAAGAATCGTGGATGGATATATATATGCAACAGAAACTACATTGGGAGCAGACAACGGTATAGCCGTAGCGTATGCCTTGTCCATACTGGATTCTGATGATGTTGTACATCCACCGTTGGAAGTATTGATAACAGTAGATGAAGAAAAAGGAATGACCGGTGCTGAAAATGTTGATGCTAAACATTTTAAAGCTAAGTATCTTTTAAATTTAGACAGCGAGGATGAAGGAATATTCACATGCGGATGTGCAGGTGGAGGCGGAATAAATTTCAAGATTCCAGTTGTGCATCAAAAAACAAAAAAAGAAGCATATAAAATCAGTATTAAAGGTCTTCAGGGAGGACATTCGGGAACAGATATACATAAAGAAAGAGGCAATGCAAATAAAATTCTTTGTAGAATACTTTATGATTTATATGATGATGTTGAATTAATAAGCATAAAGGGCGGTTCTAAAGGAAATGCAATACCAAGAGAAGCACAAGCAATTATAGCTGCGGACAATACAAAAAAATTGCAAGAAAAGATAAGTGAATGGAATGTTATGTTGAAAAATGAATATTCCTTCACTGATTCAGGGGTCAATGTATCAATTGACAAATTAGATTACGAAGCAGCACCGTTAGAAAAAAACGTCTTTAAAAAGATTATTAGTGCTGTAAACTTAATACCTAATGGTGTATTGTCAAGAAGCACAGCAATTGATTTGGTTATCAGTTCAAACAATTTAGGAGTCATTACACAGGATGAAAACTATGTTTATATAGATAATCAATCAAGAAGCTCGGTCAAATCATTAATTACAAACAATATTGCACCAATTATGAAGCAAATTGGAGATTCATTAGGTTTAGAATGCAATATAGGGGGATTCTATCCGGGCTGGGAATATGCAAAGGAATCTAAAATTAGAGACATATGCACTGAAACATTTATGGATTTATATGGACGGGAACCTGTGGTAGGAGCCATACATGCAGGTCTTGAATGTGGGTTGTTGATGGAAAAAATAAACGGTTTAGATGCAATTTCCATGGGACCAGATGCTCGTGATGTTCATTCTCCAAATGAGCATATTAGTATTAAGTCTACAGAAAATGTTTATAATTTATTGCTGGAGATTTTAAAAAGAATTAAATAACAGCATAATGATTAACGAAAGCAAGCATTGTTTTTATTTCATTAACAAAATGACTTTTTTGATTGTAATAAAAATGCTTGTTTTCCAATTTTAATTAAGAATATGTGCATATAAATACACCTTATTTAATTATTAACATACTTAAATAGAGAAAATTACCAGCAATTTGAATTCTACGGCACCGTTAGAAAAAACGATTTCTTTAATAAATAAACATTTTCAGCATAAAAATAAAATCATTGAAATTTTTGAATTGTTGTGTTATAATGATGTACACATTTAGCAAAGAGAGGAGAAATAAAAGTGTTAAAATATATAGTAAAAAGGATCGTTTCAGCAATAATTACTATATGGTTTATTTTGACTTTAACCTTTATTTTAATGAACAGCATTCCTGGAGACCCATTATCAGGAGGAAAGGCTTTGCAGCCGGAGGTTGAAGCAGCAGTTAAGGCAAAGTATGGATTGGACAGACCATTAACTGAGCAATATATAACATATTTAAAGAATTATGCGAAGGGTGATTTTGGAGTATCATTCAAAAAAATCGGATTGACTACAAATCAAATTATAGCTGACGGATTCCCGTACTCATTAAAAATTGGTGCTTGGTCATCATTGTTTATAATAGTTGTGGGTATTTCTTTCGGAATAATATCAGCACTTAAGCAAAACAAAATTCCGGATAGAGTAATGATGATTGTGTCTACGTTGGGAGCAACTATTCCTAGTTTTGTTTTCGCAACATTATTTCTTTATATATTCAATAGGAAACTTGGATGGGTACCATCATTTGGTGCAGAAACATGGAAGCATTACATTGGACCAATTCTTTGTATAGGAATGTTTTCGCTTGCCTATGTAACAAGATTGACAAGGACTTCTGTTCTGGATGTTTTGCAGCAGGACTACATAAGGACTGCTAGAGCAAAAGGATTATCAGAAGGTGTTGTTATTATTAAACATGCTCTAAGAAATGCATTAATTCCTGTAGTTACTTACTTAGGACCTATGATAGCAAGTCTTATCACAGGATCATTCGTTGTTGAAAAAGTATTTGGTATTGCAGGTATCGGTTCTTTGTTTACTACAAGTATTACAAACAGAGATTATACATTAATAATGGGTATTACAGTATTTTTTGGTATTTTTATAGTTATTGCAACTTTAATTGTGGATGTACTTTACGTATTTATAGATCCGCGTATCAAATATGATTAGGAGGAATAGATAAATGGATAATAATTTAAAAATGTCTCCTGACATGTGGATCCCTTTAGCAAAGTCTGAGAAAGATGCGGAGAAAGTATCTAGACAAAGTCTTACATTTTGGCAGGATGCAGTAAGAAGATTAAAACAAAATAAAGTAGCAATGGTTTCATTGGTTATTGTTGTTTTAATGATATTAGCATGTGTATTAGTACCGATGTTTTATCCAATTACCTATGAAGATCAGGTTTTGGATTATGCGAACATAGGTATTATGTTAGATATATATGAAATAGACGGCAAATATTTTTATATGAATGGTGAATATTATCTTTTGGATATAACGAAAGATGGTGAATTATTACAAAAACATCCACTGGTTAAGGATGACACCACAAATAAAAAATATATTTATGATTTTGATGGGAAAGAAGTTATAGTTGATTACAGTCCTTATTTTAACGCTAAGGTTGAGTATAATAAATTAGAAAAACAAGCAAGAAAGGATCCAAATATAGATCTTACTGAAGCAAAGTATAATTTAGACAATGCAAAAAAGGTAGAAGTTTATGCAGAAGGTGAGATTATTACACCAGTTGACAGAGTTCACAACAAAACATATATTCTTGGAACAGATAATCTTGGAAGAGACATGTTTGTAAGAGTATTGCATGGAGGACGTATTTCATTTATCGTAGGTTTTGTTGCTGCATTTGTTAACTTCATTATAGGAGTTTTATACGGAGGTATCTCTGGATATATAGGTGGCAAGACAGATATTGTAATGATGCGTATTGTTGACGTTATAAGTGCTATTCCTACTCTATTGTATGTAATATTGCTGATGGTAGTTTTAGGAAATGGTATGATGCCTATCATAGTTGCTTTAAGTATCACATATTGGTTAAGTATGGCAAGACTTGTAAGAGGACAGGTATTAGGCTTAAAGGAACAGGAGTTTGTATTAGCAGCGCAGTCATTAGGAGCAAAAACAAACAGAATAATGCTAAGACATTTAATTCCTAATATGATGGGACCTATAATGGTATCAGCTACTATGCAAATACCAAGTGCTATTTTTACTGAAGCATTCTTAAGCTTTGTTGGTTTAGGAGTTTCCGCTCCTCAGGCATCATGGGGTTCACTTTGTAACGATGCATTGCTGACATATATGACATACCCATATCAGTTGTTCTTGCCGGCATTTGCTATATCAATAACAATATTAGCATTTAATTTATTCAGTGATGGTTTAAGAGATGCTCTTGACCCTAAACAAAGAAAGTAAAGTGAGGTGTAAAGAATGTCAGAAAAATTATTAGAAGTCAAAGATTTAAGAACATCTTTTTTCACTCACTTAGGCGAAGTAAAGGCAATTAGAGGCATAAGCTTTGACGTTGAAAAAGGTGAATCTATAGGTATAGTTGGAGAATCAGGAAGCGGAAAAAGCGTAACTTCTTTATCCATTATGAGACTTTTGTTGTACCCTGGTAAAATTGTTGGCGGAGAAATATTATTTAATGGCGAAAATTTAGTTAATAAGTCAAATAGAGAAATGATGGGCATTAGAGGTAATGAAATTGCAATGATATTCCAGGACCCAATGACATCATTGAATCCTGTTTACACAATAGGAGAACAAATTGCTGAAGCAATTATTAAACATCAAAAATTATCAAAATCCGAAGCACATGAAAAAGCTTTGGAAATGTTGAAATTAGTTAATATACCTGATCCGGAAAAAAGAATTAAAAATTTCCCTCATGAATTTTCAGGCGGTATGAGACAAAGAGCTATGATAGCCATAGCATTGTCATGTGAACCTGAATTGCTCATAGCAGACGAACCAACTACTGCACTTGATGTTACCATACAAGCGCAGATACTTGAATTAATGAAGGATTTAAATTCGAAATTAAACACATCAACAATGCTTATAACACATGACCTAGGCGTTGTAGCTGATGTTTGTTCAAGAATTGTAGTTATGTATGGCGGTCTTATTATGGAAAAAGGTTCTATTAGAGATATATACTATGAACCAAGACATCCATATACTATGGGATTGTTAAAATCAATACCGAAAGTATCTTCTGGTGAAAAACAAAGGTTGATTCCTATCCCAGGAACTCCTCCTGATTTGTTGCATCCTCCAACAGGATGTCCATTTTATGCAAGATGTGATTATGCAATGCGCATATGCAATCAGGAACAACCACCGTATTTCAAAACAGGAAATGGACAACACGAATCAATGTGTTGGTTACTTCACCCTGAAGCTCCTAAAAATGAACAATATGAACAACTGAAGGGAGGAGTTAGAATTGGCAAATAATGAAATATTGGTAGAAGTAAAAAACCTAAAAAAATATTTTGTTAAAAATAAAGGTTTAATTCAGAAAAAATTAGAAATAACGAAGGCTGTAGACGATGTTTCATTTTTTATCAGAAAAGGTGAAACACTAGGTCTTGTTGGAGAGTCAGGCTGTGGCAAATCTACTACAGGGCGTACAATATTAAGACTCTACGAGCCAACAGGCGGTGAAATATTATACAATGGCAAGGATATAGCTAAGTTTAACAGAGAGCAGATGATGCCATACAGAAAAAAGATGCAGATGATATTTCAGGATCCATATGCTTCCTTGAATGCTAGAATGACTGTGTCTGACATCATAGGCGAACCAATGGATATTCATAATTTAGCATCAGGTAAGGAAAGACAGGAGAAAATTTATGAACTGTTAGATACTGTTGGTTTGAACAAGGATCACGCTGCCCGTTATCCTCATGAATTTTCAGGGGGACAAAGACAGCGTATAGGAATTGCCAGATCATTGGCAGTTGACCCTGAGTTTATCATATGTGATGAACCTATTTCAGCTCTTGACGTATCTATTCAGGCGCAGGTTGTAAATATGCTTGAAGATTTGCAGGACGAAAGAGGCTTGACATATTTATTTATAGCGCATGACTTGTCAATGGTTAAACACATATCAGACAGAGTTGGCGTTATGTATCTTGGTAGCCTTGTGGAAGTTGCAAACAGCAAAGAATTGTATGCTAATCCAGTACATCCATATACACAGGCACTGCTTTCATCAATTCCGATACCGGATCCAGATATAGCGGAAGCTTCAAATAGGATAGTGCTTGAAGGAGACGTTCCAAGTCCTGTAAATCCGCCATCTGGATGCAAGTTTAGAACAAGATGCCGATATGTAATGGATGTATGCAAAGAAGTAGTTCCAGTGGTTAAGGAAGTTTCAAAGGATCACTTTGTAGCATGTCATTTATTGGATAAATAAAGATATTTTCATCATTTATGCAGTATGTTAAACTAGTAACTCTTGACATATTGCATAAAAAAGATGATAATATAAATGCAGTCAAAATCTGGCTGCAAATACATAGAAAAGTGGAGGGATTTTATGTTAAAAAAAGTACTGGCAATAGTAATGGTACTAGCTATGGTATTTTCAATAGTTGGTTGTGCTAAACAAGAATCTGCACCAGCACCTGCACCAGCAGATGAAACACCAGCAGAAGAAACACCAGCTGAAGAACCAGCGGGAGAAGATTATTTAGTATGGAACATCGCAGTTGACCCACAAACTTGGGATCCAACTCTAAACAGCGCAGCTGATGGCGGACACATCATTCAAAACTTATTTGAAGGTTTAACAAGAGAAACTAAAGAAAGTATTGAACCAGCAGCAGCAGAAAGCTGGGAAATAACAAATGATGGTAAAACGTATACTTTTAAATTAAGAGAAGGTTTGAAATGGTCTGATGGACAGCCTTTAACAGCTAAGGATTTTGAATATGCTTGGAAAAGAGCATGTGACCCTGCAGCTGCATCAGAATATTCTTTCTTAGTAACTTCTTACCTAGTTGGAGGAGAAGAATTCTTTAATGGAACAGGTTCAAGAGACGAAGTTGGAGTTAAAGCTCTTGATGATTTAACATTAGAAGTTAATTTGAAATTCCCTGTATCCTATTTCTTAAGCTTAACTTCATTCTATACATATATGCCAGTAAGACAGGATATAGTTGAAGCTAACGGTGAAGGTTGGGAAAAGAATCCTGAAACTGCTATTTCAAACGGTGCATTCAAATTAACTGAATACAAAACAGGCGATCATATAACAATGGTTAAAAATGAAAACTATTGGGATGCTGACAGTGTTAAATTAGCAGGTATCACAGGTTTAATGATAGTTGAAGGAACTACAGCATTAAGTGGATATGAAAACGGAGAAATCCAAGTTCTTGACAGTATCACTATCGAACAGATTCCAAGACTACAAAAAGAAGATCCTAACTTCAAAATTACACCACATATCGGAACATACTATGTTAACTTTAACGTTGACAATGAAGTGTTTAAAGATATAAATGTAAGAAAAGCATTCTCACTTGCAATAGACAGAAAAGCATTTGTTGAGCAAGTAACTAAAGGCGGTCAAACTCCTGCAACTGGATTTATTCCTTCAGGTATGATTTATTCTGATGGTTCTGATATCAGACCATTGGATGAAAATGGATTGCCAGCAGCTGAATATGGAATCGACCCAAGCAAAGCATTAGTTGATGAAGCAAAAGCATTATTAGCTGAAGCAGGATATCCAAATGGCGAAGGTCTTCCAAAGATTACTTTCTTATACAACACTAATGAAAATAACAAGAAAATAGCTGAAGCATTACAAGGTATGTGGAAACAAAACCTTGGAGTAGATGTTGAACTTCTTAACCAAGACTGGGCAGTATTCCAGGAAGAAAGAAGAGCAGGAAACTACATGATGGCAAGAGGCGGATGGTTAGGTGACTACGGTGACCCAATGACAATGCTTGATTTGTTTGCATGTAAATCAGGAAACAACGATCCACAATGGAGATTCAGATTAGAACCAACATTGGCACCACATGATACTACATTGAACCCTGAACAAGAAGTATTTGAAAATGCAATCAATGAATCAATGTTATCAAGTGGCAAAGAAAGAGACGCAGCTTTAAAGAAAGCTGAAGATTCTCTTATGAACAACCATGTTATAGCTCCTCTCTATTACTATACATTTACTAACATAGTTGATGAATCAGTAGTAGAAGGCGTTGAATTAACATTAACAAACAAATGGGATTTCAGACACGCTGAAATAGTAAAATAATTTAAATGTTAAAGATACGGCTTAGCCGTATCTTTTTTATGTCAATAATACAATTTTCTAAATTATGTGAACATAGCAAAAGTGAAGCTTAGCTAGACTGTGATTTACTTTTTTTCTGCTTCGTTGTATACTATTGATGGGTGATAATATGAGCTATAAAATGATTGTCCTGGATTTGGACGGAACACTTTTAGACGATGAAAAACAAATAAGCGAAAAAAATTTAAAAATATTGAATGAACTTCATAAAAGAAACATTGAAATAGTAATAGCTACAGGCAGAAATTATTATATGGCTAAAATGTTGACAGAAAAAATTAAGAATGTTCAACCTGTTATTTTAGCAAACAACGGTGCTATCATCAGACATTCGGAAAATGATGAAGTAGTAGAGCAAATTTATTTAAATCCCATGGAATTTGAAAAAATTTATTTAGAAGGGTTAAAGGTAAACCTTAATCCGGTGATTCATGTGGATGAATATGCTAACGGTTATGATTTATTATATGAAAGAGAAGACTATGAAGAAGCCTATTTAGGTTATATTAAAAAAGATTATACTAGAGCAAGACTCATGAAATTTATTCCATCCTCCATGGATAAAATTTTATCTGTCTGCTACTTTGATGAATATGATAAACTCTGCACATTTGCCAATGAAATGAAAAATAAAGGAATGGGTAGGTTCAACACAATATGCAACAGAAATATAAGCAAAAGGGCTCTGCTTGAATTTCTTCATCCTGATGGTTGCAAATGGAGCGCTTTAAAAAAATACGCTGCAACCATCAATGTAAAAAAGGATGAAATTATAGCCATTGGTGATGATAACAATGACATTGAGCTTTTAAAAAATTCCGGACTTGGTATTGCAATGAAAAACGGTACAAAGGAATCAATAAAGGCAGCAGGGAATGTCACAAGATTTGACAACAACAATTCAGGTGTTTACTATGCACTTGCAGAAATATTCCAAGATGTTTAAAAATATTTAAGCTTTGTACATATTTGCGCTATCCTTAAAATATAATGTAATAATATTAAATTTTGAGGAGGAATTATGAGAATAATAACGGCTATAGCGTCAATTCTTATTATTATAGGAGCCTTAAACTGGGGTTTGTATGGAATATCAAAAATTGATATAGTTGAAAATTTCTTTGGAGGCTGGAAAAATAAATTTGGCAGAATAATTTATATATTAATCGGTATTGCCGGTCTTTACTCGTTGCTTTATGTAATATTTGCTTAAAAAAAGTGCCATATGTGGCACTTTTTTTCTGAAATTGTCTTAAGCTACTTCATTATTTCATCAGGAAGAGCGACTAACAATATTAAAATTTGAATCGACCTTATCTAAATGATATAGCTTTCGTAACTTTTTTCATAACATCTTTATTTTGGATATTTTGACCAACCAATTCAACTGATCCTAAGGCAATGTGTGCCAAACCAAATCCAATTATTCCGTTTCTGTAGGGAGCCGGAATATTATCTTTTAATGCAACGCCTGTTGCTGTTACAACTGTTCCAAGAACTGTTGGTATTATACCTTCTTTAATGTGCATATAAACCTCCAAAATTTATTTTGTTAACTTATTATTTGCAGATATTAAAAAATAATTTGCTTATTTTTATGGTAATTAGAAAAAATAATTCCCAATTATATCTTTTTATAAAAATTAAAATATTGATTAAATTTAAAGAGTTAATTATAATATGATTAAAACCCAAAAAGCTTTTCTTGTCATTCCGAACAAAGTGAGGAATCTCTAAACCGTTCACATTATGAGATTCTTCGCTAACGCTCAGAATGACAAATTAAAGAAGTTATACTTAATGGGTTATAACCATAATATTTTATAATAAAATTAAAAATTCTACAAAAGATAGGATAGACATGAACTTATACAATGAGTATTCAAATTTTTTAAAAGAAAAATACGGCGAAAAGGTTTATAAACTGCCTGTAAATATTCCTTGCACCTGCCCTAATAGAGACGGCACGGTTGGTTTTGGTGGCTGCACTTTTTGTGCAGACATTGGAACGGGATTTGAAATGCTTGAGAATACCTTGAGCGTTAAAGAGCAACTAGAACATAACAAACAATATATTTCTAAGAAGTACAATGCTCATAAGTTTATTGCGTATTTTCAAAATTACACGAATACCTATGTGAAGCTTGAAAAGTTCAAGGAATATATACAAGATGCCATATTGGAAGATATAGTTGAAATTTCAATTTCAACAAGACCAGATTGCATTGGAGATGAATATCTTGAATTTTTATATGAAATAAAAAAAGAGCATAATATTAATTTTTCTATAGAGCTGGGGCTTCAAACCGTAAATTATCACACATTGATAGAAATCAACAGGGGTCATACTTTAGCTGAATTTATTGATGCTGTGCTAAGAATCAAAAATTATGGATTTGAAGTATGTGCACATGTTATATTGAATTTGCCTGGGGATGATATGATAGATGTGGTAGAAACAGCTAAAATATTATCAATACTTAAGGTTGACCAGGTAAAAATTCATTCATTATATATTATGGAAAATACAAAAATGGGAATATTATATAAAAATAAGGAAATAACTGTAATAGCAGAAGAAGAATATGTTGAGCGCGTAATCACATTTCTTGAATATTTGGACACAAGTATATCAGTGCAAAGACTTGTGGGAAGAGCTCCAAAGGAAAATTCATTGTTTGTTAACTGGGGGATGAGCTGGTGGAAAATCAAGGATGACATTTTAGAAAAAATGAATAAAGAAGAAAGATATCAAGGCACAAAATCACTTAAAAATTATACCATAAACTGAAAGTAAAATAAACAAATAAATATTGTAAAATTAAAAAATAAGTGGTGTAAACATTTTCAATTTGTGGTACAATATATTCGTAATTAACTTTTATAAAATAAAAACATAGGAGTGTGATTATTATGGTTCAATTAGTTTGTGGACACAACGGCACTGGCAAAACAAGAAGAATGATTGACATGGCAAACAAAACAATCGATAGTATACAAGGAAAGATGGTTTTCCTAGAAGCGAACAACAGGCACATATTCGATTTAGATTACAGGGTAAGATACATAAACACAAAGGAATTCGGATTGACAAACGCAGATCAGTTTCAAGGTTTTGTATGCGGTTTAATCGCAACAGATTATGATGTAGAAGTAGTATACATAGATGGATTGTACAAAATAGCTCAGACAGGTATGGATAATTTAGAAGCAGTTGTTAACAGACTTGATTATTTATCAGAACAATTTAATGTTAATTTTATAATGAGTGTAAATATTAATTTTGAAGATATTCCAGAAGGATTAAAAAATAGAATAATATTAGAGACAGTTATGTCTTAATGTTTATGCCACCGATAACTTATCGGTGGCTTTTGTGTATGACGACGACCTACCGCAACGAGTTCCCAAATTACGCTACGACAGGAGCAAGTAATTTGGTGAACGAGACTGCGTATGACTAACCCATACTCTATTTCTCTAACTCATTTTACTGCTTAATTTTAATCGCTCTTGCTAAAATCATGATTATCTGTTAAAATAAATGTACGTTTAGTATGACAATTAGAAAGAGTGATTTTATGAATTATTTTAAACCAAACAAGACTATTTTCGATGAGTTCTTCGAACATAGAGACATGCTTATAATTCAGCATATGAATGGTGATATAAATAAGAAGGAGTATCTGGAATTAAATTATAAATATATGCTTGAAAAGAACGTAAAGCCCTTTCAGCGTATTGACAGCTTTGAAAAAGGAATGTACAACTATCAATATTACAATATGATGGCCAAGTATCATATGATGATTGCTCAGGAGATTAAAGAAAAAGGAAAGCATTTCAGTTTTTACAGCAAGTACTTGAGTGAAGCAGATTACTATTATAATGAAAAGGACAAGACATCTTTTCGCCTTTTGAGATTTCTTCATTACGAAAATGTTGAATCTTATTTTATTAAAATGGAATCAACCAATCTTGAAGGAAAGCTCTATGAAATTGTTCTGAAGGATTTCGAATATGCCGTTCTTCATTCTAAAAGCTTATGGCTTTTAGACGTGTTAAAAAAAGAAAATGTATTTAATGATAAAAGAAAAAAATCTGTTATTGATTATTATGTAAATTCAAAGTATTAACAAAAACGTGACAGTGGGGACGGTTCTTAGTTGTCACACGGATGTGTGACAACTAAGAACCGTCCCCACTGTCACGTTTTTGGTTATTGTGCATTAGCTATTATTTTAATTATATTATCAAGTGATGTTCCTACTTCAATTTCAAATGTACCGCTTCTTAGCCTTGTATCCAGACCAAGCTCCACAGATCTGTTTAAAAATTCCTGCTTGTCTTCAATTAAATTAGAATTTATAAGAATTTCTCCAATGCTTGATGGAAATAATCCTTCCGGAATATTGACAGTTGCAATTAATCCTGTTCCTTCTTGATTTTCAGGAGGTACCGGATTTTCTTCTTCAGCTGTTTCTGGATCTTCAGAGTCTGTTGGCTCGGATTCTTCCGGGTCATTTTCTACAGTTTCAGTCATTTCTGGTAATTCTTCAATGACTTCCTTATCTATGCCCCTGTTAAATAAAATATCGAATCTCCAACCTAATATTACAACCATGACCACAATTACTGTTATGATTAATCCGTAGTCAGTAATATTATATAAAAAATCTCTTATAGCATTAATTATCTTTTTCATATGTCACTCCTTGAGTATTTCCAGTACATAATATTTTAACATAAAAAAAGCTTGGACACAATAAGCACATTTAATAAAAACATGTCAATTTTATCAAATATTTCAAATGGATATATACTTTAGATGAATTTTTGATATAATAAAGTAACAAAATTAAAATATGGAGAGCTTATGAAGGAAATTAAAATTACAAACAATGAAGAAGGTCAAAGACTGGACAGATTTTTAAAAAAATATCTCAATAAAGCCAATCAGTCCTTTATTTATAAAATGATTCGAAAGAAAAATATAAAATTAAATGATTTAAAAGCAGAGCCGGAAACAGTGCTAAAAAAAGATGATACGGTGCAGCTTTATCTTGCTGATGAAACAATAGAAAAATTCAGGGAGAAAAAGACATTGAAGCAAACATCAATACATTTTAAGGTTATATATGAGGATGATAACATTCTAGTTGTAAACAAACCCATAGGTTTAAGCTCACAGCCAGATGAAACAAGCAACATAAACCTTGTGGATGAGATAAAAATGTACTTAGATGCCAAGGAAGAAAACATAAGCTTCACCTTCAAGCCTGCAGTTTGCAACAGGTTGGACAAAAACACATCTGGGTTGGTCATAGCTGCAAAAAATTATGATGCTTTAAAACAAACTAATAAGGCAATCAGAGAAAGAAGCATTAAAAAGTTCTATATGGCGAAGGTTCACGGTATAATTAAACAAGACATGGAATTAAAGGATTATTTAATAAAAGACGAATACAAGAACATGGTGAAAATAGTGAAGGAAAATATAGAGAATGCAAAGGAAGTTGTAACCTACGCACATCCATTAAGGACAGAGGGAAATTTTACATGGCTTGAAATAGAAATAGAAACAGGAAGAGCTCATCAAATCAGAGCGCATCTTGCTTCTGTGGGGCACCCTGTTGCAGGAGATAAAAAGTATGGTAGAAAGGACTCTGAAAAATTCCAAGTGCTTCATGCTTATAGACTAGTGTTAAATGGATATGATGGAGAGCTTGCTTATTTAAACGGCATGGAGGTTAAGTCAGAAATAAGTGAAAGAATAATGTTAGATTAAAAAGATTAAACGGAGGGTATATGAAAATATTTTTGGTCAATGAAAATAAAGCGATTGATGTAGATGAGAATGAATCTCTTTTTGAAGTGCTTAAAAGAACATACTCGGATGATTACAGTAAGTACCTTGGCATTAAGGTCAACAACAAGCTTCAGGAGCTTATGAATGCTGAATTTAATGAAAAAGACAAAATCGAATTCTTAGACATCAAAGACAGGGACGGACACCGAATTTATGTAAGGACTTTGACATTAATTTACATAAAAGCATGTAAGGACATATTCAAAGATATTAATGTAACTATAAAGCATTCATTAAACAAGGGATTGTACACTGTGTTGGAATTTAAGAATCTGGTTAACAAATACCAGCTTGAAAATATAAAAAAGAGAATGCAGGAAATCATAGATGCAAAAAGGCCTATTAACACCTTGTTTTTAAGTTTAAAGGAAGCAGAGGAAATATTTATAAGGCAAGGCATGAAAGATAAGGTTGAGCTTTTAAAATACTGGATTGGAGACTACATTCGCGTATATGAACTGGACGGCTATTATGATACTTTTTATGGCTATCTGGCCCCTAATGCTGAATTTATAGACAAATTTGATTTAAGAGTGTTTTATCCAGGCATTATATTAAATTATCCCACAAGAGAAAGCAATTATGAAATACCTGAATATATTGAACAAAAGAAACTTTACAAGGTATTCAAGGAAGCAGAGGAGTGGGGAGAAATAATGGATGTTGGTTATGTTGGTGCTCTAAACAATAAAATTGACAACAACACCATAGATGATATGATACGCATCAATGAAGCTTTGCATGAGAAAAAAATTGCGTATATAGCAGATGAAATAACTAACGATAAAAACATAAAGATAGTGCTTATAGCAGGACCATCTTCTTCCGGAAAAACTACATTTGCTCAAAGACTTTCAATACAATTGCGGGTTAACGGCAAAAAGACATTTGCACTGTCACTGGATGATTATTTCGTTGACAGGAATAAGACACCAAAGGATGAAAACGGAGACTATGACTTTGAAACTATTGATGCTCTTGACCTGGATTTGTTCAATGAGCAGCTGTTAAGCTTAATGACCTGTGAAACAGTAAATATTCCGGTTTATAATTTTAAGCTTGGTAAAAGGGAATACACAAGAGAACCTGTAACATTAACAAAGGAACATATAATTATTATTGAGGGCATTCATGGCTTAAATGAAGAGCTTACTAAAGATATACCTCAAATAAATAAATTTAAAATATATATAAGCGCTCTAACTCAATTGAACATTGACAATCACAACCGCATTTCAACATCGGATTTAAGATTAATAAGAAGATTGGTGAGAGACAACACCCATAGAGGAAATAATGCTTTAAAAACTATGGAGCAGTGGGATAATGTTGTAAGGGGAGCAGAAAGATATATTTTTCCTTTTCAGGAAAATGCAGATGCAATTTTTAATTCTGCATTGGTATATGAGCTTTGCGTGTTAAAAAAATATGCAGAGCCATTAATAAAAGAAATATGTAAGGACAGCAAATTTTATCCTGAAAGACAAAGACTTCTTAAGTTTTTAAGCTATTTTAAATCTATTGAAGATGAAAGTGCTATTGCAAACACTTCTATACTTAGGGAATTTATCGGAGGAAGCTGCTTTGAATAAGTTCAATGAACAGTGAACAATGAATAGTGACAAGGGGACGGGGTTGCTGTCATCGTTGATGACAGCAACCCCGTCCCCTTGTCACTGCCCTTGTCACTGCGCACAAAGCCTAATTTTATAGGAATTCATTTAAATCCCTTTTTCCTCTTTTCATGCCTACGCCTAAGCATAAGCCAATGCTTACCATGTTCACAAGCATAAATGTTCCACCGGAGGAGATGAATGGCAGAGGTATGCCTGTAACAGGCATTAACCCCATTGTCATACCTATATTTTCAAATATATGGAAAAAAAGCATAGCTGCTATTCCTGATACTATAAGCGAGCCAAACAAATTAGATGAATATTTGGCAATTTTAATTAGTCTGTATAAAAGCAATGCATACAAGGTCAGTAGGAATAATCCGCCCAAAAGACCCAGCTCTTCACCTATTACTGCAAATATAAAGTCTGTTTCTTTTGTAGGAAGGTATCCAAGCTGATTTTGAACTCCTTCATAGAGGCCTCTTCCGTAAAGCATGCCCGAACCAATTGCAGTCTTCGACTGTATAACCTGGTAGCCTGTGTCCTCTGGGTCTATTTCAGGATAAAAGAATGCTACGATTCTGTCCAATCTGTAATCTTCATTTGGAGTGTAATCTTGCATTATATAGTAAAATGACACTAAGCCTATAATTAAAAAGATTAATCCAATTAAAAGCACGGTTATAATATATTTTTGTTCTATTCCTGCAATAAAAATCATGACAGTGATGAAGAAAATGAAAACTAAAGCTGTACCAAGATCAGGCTGCATTAAAATCAATGCAATGGGAATAAAGGCAAATACCAAGACCTTTATTAAAACCGCAGGATTGTTTAAATCATCCTTGTTGATATCAATATACTTGGATACAGAGATTATTACACCGAATTTTGCAAGTTCAGATGGCTGAAAGGTAACAGGACCAATTGCTATCCAGCTCCTGACATCTCCCCATTCAGAGGCACTTACAGGGTTTATCAATACATATATGAGTAATGATAAGGTAATTCCATAAATGGGTAAGTAAAAATGACCATATATGTCATAGTCAATCATTACCAAGACAAACAATACTCCCAATCCAAGCAAAAATGCGGTTATCTGAGTTTTTAGATAAGGCTCGCTTCCTGAAAGTTTGCTCATGGTTGCACTGTTGATTATTATAAATCCAAACACGCACAGCGCTATAGTCGTAAAAAACAAAATAAAATCAAACCTCTTAAGTTTGTTAGCTTTTTTAAACATATTAAACCTCAATTTAAGTTATATGGTATTATATCATATTTTACAATAATGCAACAGAAATTTATGCTAGGTAAGATTTACAAGCATTTATAATTAAGAAAAAACGCTTAACATAGGGATGAATCTATGCTATAATTTTAAAGAATAGGACAACAATGAGACAACTTTCAACATAAAGTATAATTTAAAGGATAATATATGATAATTTTTGGAATAGACCCGGGTTTAGCTATTTCAGGCTACGGTGTTTTAAGGTACACAGGAAATAAATTTGAAGTTTTAGATTACGGAGCTGTCACTACTGAAAGCTGTCAGGAATTTCCAAAGAGACTTAAAATTATTTATGACAGCTATATACATTTGTTTGATTTGTACAAGCCTGATGCCGTTGCAATTGAAGAATTGTTTTACAACAAAAATGTAAAGACGGCAATAGCTATTGCAGAAGCAAGAGGTGTCCATCTCTTGGCTGCAGAAAATAAAAGCATACCTCTTTACGAATATACTCCTCTTCAAATAAAGCAGGGAATTGTAGGCTATGGAAGAGCAGAAAAAAGGCAGATTCAGGAAATGGTGAAAATAATACTTCATCTTGAAAGTGTACCTAAACCTGACGATGTGGCTGACGGGCTAGCTGCCGCCATATGCCACGCTCACTCATTAAAATTTGCTGATAAATTTAAAATATTAAAATATTAAAATATTAAAATTTTTATAAGATAAGACAGGTGAAACGTCCCCCTGTCTGGGAGGAAAGATGATAAGCTTTATTAGGGGAGAAATTATAAAAAAAGGATTAGATTACATAATTTTAGACAACAACGATATAGGATATTACATTAACACATCACTTTCTACCCTTAACAAGGTAAGGGAAGGGGAACGTGTTTTAATACAGACTTACATGCATTTAAGAGAGGATTTAATCGCCTTGTATGGTTTTTTGACCAGTGATGAAATTGAGATTTTTAAAAAACTTATTTCAGTAAACGGAGTGGGTCCAAAGGCAGCTCTTTCTGTGCTGTCTACCTTTGAGCCTAACACTGTGAAGGAAATTATCCTAAAGGATGATGCATTAAAGATGTCAAAGGTTCCTGGCATAGGAAAGAAGACTGCAAGCAAAATTATTTTAGAGCTTAAGGATAAGGTAGGAACATTGGACAGCATTGAAACAGGTGCAGATGAAACAAGCATGGCGCAGCTTGATTCTGAAGATTCAGATATACTCAATGCATTAATAGCATTGGGTTTTAATTCCTTTGAAGCTAAGAAGGCTCTTAACAGAATTGATTTCACAGGTAAGACAGAAAATGAAATCATAAAAGAAGCATTAAAAAATATTAACAGGCAGGTATAGCAATGTTTGATAGAGAAAATGAAATAACAGTTGCCACTTCAAACGATGGCGAAGAGGATTTAGAATTAAGCTTAAGACCTCAAAGGTTATCTCAATACATCGGACAGACCAAGGTAAAGGAAGTACTGAGTATTTTCATTGAGTCTGCAAAAATGAGAAATCAGCCATTGGATCATGTGCTTCTTTCAGGACCTCCAGGACTTGGAAAGACTACCCTTGCAAACATAATATCCAATGAAATGGGTGTTGATATCAGGGTTACTTCAGGCCCTGCAATTGAAAGACAGGGAGATTTGGCAGCAATATTAACAAATTTAAATGAAAATGATGTTCTTTTCATAGATGAAATTCATAGAATCAACAAAAATGTAGAAGAAATTCTATATCCCGCACTGGAAGATTACGCATTGGATATTATTATTGGCAAAGGGCCTTCAGCTAGATCCATCAGGCTAGATTTGCCAAAATTTACGCTGATTGGTGCCACTACAAGGTCAGGGATGCTTGCCTCTCCTTTAAGAGACCGCTTTGGAGTAATGTGCAACCTTGATTTTTACGAGGCTAAGGATTTAAAAGAGATTGTATTAAGATCAGCAGGAATCATAGGCATTGAAATTGATGAAAATGGAGCCGAAGAAATAGCAAGGCGCTCAAGAGGAACCCCAAGAATAGCAAACAGGCTTTTAAAGCGTGTAAGGGATTTTGCTATAGTAAAAAGCAGCGGTGTAATTGATACAGACACAGCTGATAGGGCTCTTAAAATGTTGGAAATAGATGAAATGGGATTAGACAAGCTTGATAGAAAGATTTTAAATACAATTATAGAATTTTACAAGGGAGGACCTGTTGGACTGGATACGCTGGCAGCTTCCATTGGTGAAGAAAAGGGAACCATTGAAGATGTTTATGAACCATATTTGTTGCAAATAGGATATTTAAACCGCACTCCTCGAGGAAGAGTTGTTACTGAGCTTGGCTACAGACACGTAAACAAAACAAGAATAAATACAAATCAGATGACATTAGATTTAGAAGGGTAGGTAATTATGAGAAAACTTATACAAAAGATAACCTTAATAACTGCTTTAGCATTTTTGTTTTCAATTTCTACTAGCTACGCCTCTGAGGAAGAGTATGTGAGAGTGAGGATAAGGTCACCGAGACTTTTTAATGAGCAGGCTGTCTTGGAGGGATATGAAAACATAACTGTCTACGAACTCAACGATAATGCCAATGATTTATTCAAATTAGAAGAGTCTAAAGTAACTGTGCTTCTAGATTCATATTTTGACGATAGCTTCAACTTTAAAGAAAACAAAGATGAAGCAGTCTTCGGACCAAATCATGTAGGTTTAGATGAAATTTATTCATCCTATGAAGAAGCTTTAGAAAAATCAGCGGCTTTAGAAGAAAATTATAATTTTGATTTTTATCCTCAATTAAGCAGTGAAGGCTTTAAAATATACGGTGGATATTTTACTTCAGATAATGAAGCCGAAGATTTGCTGGATAAATTAATCAATGAAGGCTATGATGGTGAAATAATCAGCACAGATATGGAAAATGTAATTGTTTATAATGAGGACAACAATGTTGTATTTATGTACGACAACTCATTGGATATATTTTTTTCTACATATAATGAAGATGAATCAAGCGATATGATAAAAATTGATAATAGACCTTTCAGAGGGTTGATCGGATTTAAAATTATTGAAAATGCAAAGTTGATTTCAATAAATTATGTGGATTTAGAAAGTTATTTATATGGTGTTGTTCCAAATGAGATTTCTGCATCCTGGGGTATTGAATCATTGAAGGCACAAGCAGTGGCAGCCCGAACCTATGCTGTATCAAGTATAAACCCAAATGCATCTTATGGCTATGATTTAGAGGATAACCAAAACAGTCAGGTATACAGAGGATTCATTTCTGAAAAAGAGTCAACAAGCGACGCAGTAGATGACACAAGAGGAGAAATGATTTATTACGATGACAATCTGATTCAGGCATTTTATCATTCTACCAGCGGAGGCAGCACAGAAAATTCTGAAAATGTATGGTATGACAAACTTCCTTATTTGGTAGGAGTTGAGGATGAATTTTCAAACAGATCCGGTTCTCCTTACAATGAATGGCAAAAATCTTATCAAAAGAATGAAATAATTAAAAAGTTAAAAGATGACGGAAATGATGTAACTAAACTATATGGAATTGAAATAACTAAGGTAACTGATAATAACCGAGTTTTGGAATGCATATTTTTGACTGATAATGGAGAAATTGTATATAAGAAGGAAAATGCAAGGCTTTTACTTGGGCTTATGAGCTCTTGGTTTACAGTTGAAAATGGAAGCATATTTTATTTTACAAATGAATTTACATATGACAATAAAGCTGATTCGGATGAAAAAAATGAATCATCGGATATGGATGAAATTCCTTCAAGAGGAGGAATAATTGATTCAATAATAGAAGAAGATGAAGCAAAAGATGAAGAAAGTAAGACAGAGAGCATATTAAGCTCAGGAAGCGTATTAGGCAAATACATCATGACAAACTCCGGAACAAAGAAACTGAACCTGGAGAAAGTTGCAGTTATAAGTGCAAAGGGAGTTTCGATACTTGAAACAAATTCTTCAGATTATAATTTTCAAGGCAGAGGATGGGGACATGGTATCGGCATGAGTCAGTACGGAGCTAAGCAAATGGCGGCTGAAGGCTTTACATACGATGAAATATTAGAACATTACTATACTGGAGTAATTATTAAATGATAAATGATTTTAAAACAAGCGATTTTTATTATGATTTACCCGAGGAACTTATTGCACAGACACCTATAAAGGAAAGAGACCATTCAAGGCTTTTGGTTCTTGATAAGAAAACAGGAGAAGTAGAACACAAGCATTTTTATGATATAGTCAATTATTTAAATAAGGGAGACTGCCTTGTAATCAACGATACAAAGGTGCTTCCTGCAAGGCTTTACGGTACAAGATGGGACACAAATGCATTAATTGAAATATTATTATTGAAAAGGATTGATGACAACAAGTGGGAGATATTGGTTAAGCCCGGCAAAAAAGCAAAGACGGGTGCTGAAATAATATTCAAGGAAAATTTGTTGACAGGAAGAATAATCCAAGTAGAAGAAGACGGCAACAGAATTATAGAATTTGATTACAAGGGTATATTTGAAGAAATTTTAGATCAGCTTGGAGAGATGCCTCTTCCTCCTTACATACATGAAAAGCTGGAGGATAAAAACAGATATCAGACAATTTATGCAAAGAACTTAGGCTCTGCCGCAGCACCAACAGCAGGTTTGCATTTCAATGACGAGCTTTTGAAAAAAATTGAAGACAGCGGTGTTAATATTGCAAGACTCACTCTTCATGTGGGATTGGGTACCTTCAGACCTGTAAAGGCAGAATATATTTCTGAACATAAAATGCATTCAGAATATTATGAGCTTAATGAAAATGATGCAGAAAAAATCAACGAAGCCAAAAGAAACGGGAAAAGGGTTATTTCTGTGGGAACAACAAGCACAAGAACACTGGAAACCATAGGCAATGAAAAAGGCTATGTAAGTGCGGAGAAGGGATGGACTGATATTTTTATATTCCCCGGATATGAATACAAGGTTGTTGATTCACTCATTACAAATTTCCATTTGCCTGAATCAACTTTGGTAATGCTTGTGAGCGCATTGGCAGGCAAGGAAAAAATAATGAATGCTTATAAAATTGCAGTAGAACAAAAATACAGATTCTTCAGCTTTGGAGATGCCATGCTGATCAAATAGAGGAGATATATGTTTAATTTTGAATTATTAAAGGAATCCAAGGAATGCAAGGCAAGGCTTGGCATCATACATACTAACCACGGAGACATAGAAACTCCAATATTCATGCCGGTTGGTACAAAAGCAACTGTTAAAGCAATGACTCCTGAGGAGTTAAAGGCTTTAGAAGCACAGATTATTTTAGGAAACACATACCACTTGTATTTAAGACCGGGACATGAGCTTATTAAGGAAGCCGGTGGTCTTCATAAATTTATGAACTGGGATAGACCAATACTTACCGACAGCGGTGGCTTTCAAGTTTTTAGCCTTGGTCCATTAAGAAAAATAACAGAAGAAGGTGTTGAGTTCCGTTCTCATATTGACGGTTCCAAGCATTTTATTTCTCCAGAAAAATCAATGGAAATTCAAAATTGCCTCGGTTCCGATATCATGATGGCATTTGATGAGTGCGCTCCATACCCTGCATCTTACGAATATGTAGAAAAATCAATGAAAAGAACAACACGTTGGGCAAAAAGATGCAAGGATTACCATAAGAATACTGAAAATCAGGCATTATTTGGAATTGTGCAGGGAGGCATATACAAGGATTTAAGAATTGAAAGTGTAAAAGAGATTACAGAATTGGAATTTCCGGGATATGCAGTGGGGGGTTTAAGCGTTGGGGAGCCAAGAGAATTAATGTGTGAGGTAATGGACTACACTGTGGAGCTTCTTCCAAAGGATAAGCCAAGATATCTGATGGGAGTTGGAAGTCCTGATTATTTATTTGAGGCAGTGGAAAGAGGAATTGATATGGCTGACTGTGTGCTTCCAACGCGCATGGCAAGACATGGAGCCTTCATGACCAGCAAGGGACAGCTTACTATAAAAAACGCAAAGTACAAAAAAGATTTTGGACCAATAGATGAAAATTGCGGCTGTTACACATGCAGAAATTATTCAAGAGCATATGTTAGACACTTGTTTGGAGAAAATGAAATATTAGGAGCAAGGCTTGCCTCGATTCATAATTTATTTTTCTTGATTAATTTAATGAAAAGTATTAGAATAAGTATAATGGAAAATAATTTCATGAATTTTAAAAAAGAATTTTATGAAAGCTATGGATATTATAAACATTAGGAGGAAATATGGATCCACAACAATTTAGCGGAATTTTTATGATGGTCATCTTATTTGCATTAATGTATTTTATGATGATTAGACCACAGAAAAAGAAAGACAAAGAAATTAAATCAATGAGAGACAGTCTTTCTTTAGGTGATGAAGTTATAACAATAGGCGGAATTCACGGAAAGGTAGTTAAAGTTAACGATGAAATAATAACACTGGAAATGGCGCATGGTAAACAAAGAATTGAATTTTCAAAATGGGCAATTGGCAGCGTAGCTAAAAAAGGAAAAGATAAAACTGAAGTTAAGACTGATGAAATAGAAGCAGCAACAACTGATACTAAAGAAGATGGAGAAGATAAATAGAACAATGTAAAAAAAGGAGATAAACTCCTTTTTATTTTTGAATTATTTTGAATTAAAAACAGAGGATTAAATAACAGAAGACTCTGATACCAGGGTCTTCTGTTTAATTATTTAAATTAATTTTTTTTGAATATATGTTTGCCAGCTACAATTATTTCATGTGACAATAACGGAACCGCTGACAACAATATTAAATTTCCCCATTCTTTAAGTGTCAATCTGCTTGTTTCAAACACTTCAACAAGTAATGGAATTTCTGTAACAGCTATTTGAAGCAGCAATCCTATAGCAAACGCACCTATCATTGCTTTGTTATCAAACAAATTCATCTTGAACAATGACTTGTCATAGTTTCTCATGCCTATTGCATGGAAAAGCTGTGAAACACCTAGAGTTGTGAATGCATATGTCTGAGCATGTTCTATAATCATGTAATCATGACCGTTTACTATGATTGGAGTAGCTAAGTCAAGCATTTTTTTTATGTTTTCCAAGTTTACAGGGTCTCCAATCTCAATGAGGTGAGATATAGGTGACCAAAGGAAGGCACCCAAAGTCAGTGCTGCTATCATAAACCCGTTGTATACTGTAAAGGCTAAGCCGCCGTGTGCAAATAAGCTTTCTCCCGGATCTCTCGGCTTTAATTTCATTATGTCCTTATCCTTAGGGTCAACGCCAAGTGCCAAGCCAGGCAATGAGTCAGTGATTAAGTTTATCCAAAGAATGTGTATTGATTGTAATGGCGAAGCAAGCCCTGCAACTATGGCAGAGAACATGGAAATAACTTCACCGAAGTTTGAAGAAAGAAGGAACAATACTGTTTTCTTAATGTTTTGGTAAATTCCTCTGCCTTCTGCAACTGCCTTTTCTATTGTAGCAAAGTTATCATCTGTAAGAACCATGTCTGCAGCGCCCTTTGCAACGTCAGTACCTGTAATGCCCATTGCGACACCTATGTCTGCTGCCTTCAATGATGGAGCGTCGTTTACACCGTCACCAGTCATTGAAACTATGCTTCCATTTGATTTAAATGCCTTAACAATCATTACCTTGTGCTCTGGTGATACACGGGCAAAAACTCTTAAGTTTCTTACCCTTTCATTTAATTGCTCCTGAGTAAGCTCGTTTAATTCGCCGCCTGTGATGCATTGGCTTTCATCCTGTGCGATTCCCAAATCCTTGGCAATGGCAAGAGCAGTATCTCTATGGTCTCCGGTAATCATTATTGTAGTGATTCCGGCATGCTTCAATACTTGAACAGAATCCTTTGCTTCTGGACGAGGAGGGTCAATCATTCCCACCAAGCCGACAAATGTAAGATTTTCTTCACTTGCAGAAGAATCATCCTCTTTTATACCTAGAGCTAAAACACGAAGAGCTCCTTGAGCCATCTGATGAGCAGCTTTGTTGATATCAGAAATATGTTTATCTGTTATAGTAAGTTTTTCGCCATTTAGATATATATTTTTACATCGACCAAGAAGTATATCCATAGCACCCTTTGTATAGCTTATTACCTTGCCATCTTTGTCCTTATGAACAGTTGTCATAAGCTTACGAGCTGAATCGAAGGACTGCTCGTTTATTCTAGGATTAGTTTCTTCTAAGCCTTCTCTTGTTAAATTAACAATCTTGCCCATGTCAAGTAATGCTAATTCAGTAGGGTCACCGATTCTTTCGTTGTTAGCTGTTGAAGCATCGTTGCAAAGCACAAAACCGTTTAAAAATACTGTATTTTTGTCATAATTTACTTCTGTGACATCCTTCAATTCACCATCTAAATAAATTTTTGTGACAGTCATTTTATTTTGTGTCAATGTACCTGTTTTATCAGAACAAACCGTGCTTACGGCACCTAAAGTTTCTACGGCAGGTAGCTTACGTACTATTGTGTTGACCTTAACCATTCTTTGAACGCCAAGAGCTAAGACTATTGTTACTACAGCAGTAAGACCTTCCGGTATTGCGGCAACTGCCAATGAAATGGCTGTAATCAGCATTTCAATTAAATCTCTTCCTTGAAGCACAGCAATTCCAAACATGGCAACAACTATAACTATAGCTACAATTCCAAGAACTTTACCTAATTCATTAAGTCTTTTTTGAAGCGGTGTTAATTCTTCTTCACTGTCATTTAACATTGATGCAATTTTACCTATTTCAGTGTCCATTCCTGTATAAACAACAACACCCTCGCCACGTCCATAAGCAACGCTTGTTGATGAATAAGCCATATTGATTCTGTCGCCGATTCCTATTTCATCACTTGATATAAAATTTGCATCCTTGTCAACCGGTACAGATTCTCCAGTTAAAGCAGATTCTTCAATTTTTAAGTTAATTGACTGTATCAATCTTAAATCGGCAGGAATAATGCGACCTGCTTCCAATATTACTATGTCACCTACAACCAATTCTGCTGCAGCAATTTCCATAATTCTTCCATTACGTCTAATCATTGCAGTAGGACTTGAAAGATTTTTTAAAGCTTCCAGAGCAGCTTCTGCTTTTGACTCTTGTACAACACCTATTACTGCATTAATTAAAACAACTAGCAAAATTATGATTGCATCTGTAACTTCATCAAGGGCAATTGATATTGCTGCTGCTGCAAACAATATATAAATCATTGTGTCCTTAAGCTGGGCTAAAAACATTTGTAGCAAGGTCTTTCTTTTCTTCTCAATAAGCGCATTTGGACCATTTTGTTCTAAACGCTTTTTTGCTTCTTCTTGAGTGAGCCCGCTGTTTTGAACGTTTAATTCAGAGCACACGACCTCTGAGCTTTTTTGATAATACATAATTCTCTCCTTATTTTGTTTTTCTTAGCATGCAATTTTTGAATAAAAAAAGACTTTTCGCATATCTTTTTTTATAAAGCTAAGATATACTAAAAGTCTGGTTACCTAGTGTTACTAATAGCAGATCTTCAGCCAGAATGTTTTCATTCGGGTGTTGACTGAAAATTTAAAACTACTCCCTCTTAGTATTTTTAACTTTATCAAAAGTATTATTTGTTGTCAAGTAATATTTATTTTGGAATATGTTGCTTTTATACTAAATTAAGGTCTTTTTTATGAGATAGTGAATAAAATTTAATGAATCTTAAAACTTGGAGGTTTTAATTATGAATTTTGTAAGATTACTTAAATATTCACTTTATCTGATAGTTTTAACTCTTGTAGTATTTTTTATTCTCACTATTTATATGTATTATTTTTCAAGACAACCATCTCTGGAATTTGCATATAATTTTGTTGTCCCAATCAGCATGTTTATTGTTGCTTTAATGTATTCTAAAAGCGTTCATGAAAAGGGATTGTTAAGGGGAATAGAAATTTGGATTGTCTATTTTGCGCTTGTTCTTTTAGTGAAGGTTTTATTTCAACTTACAAATGAAATAAGCATTGTTAAGCATTTACTTTATCTGCCTGCATCAATATTAGGAGGTGTAATAGGAGTAAATTTAAAACATAGATTTGCTCAAAGATAGCAATTTATAAAATATGTAAAAAAATACTTTTAAATAATCTCCAAAAATGCTATAATTTAAAAAGTTTATAATGAAGCGTAATAGCATATTGTATATTTCTAATTTAATATGAGAGACACTGCATAATTAAACGCCTGGTAGATACTATAAGGAGGTTCATTCATGGTACATATTAAGACTTTAAACCAAACAAAACTTACAGATAATATGAATGTAAAAGGATGCGGCGAATGCCAAACTTCATGTCAATCTGCATGCAAGACTTCTTGTACAGTAGGAAATCAAAAGTGCGAGAACAAATAAATCTATAGTGGCAATAGCCGCAATGAATAATGAAAAATGAACATTTAACAATGAACAATGTAAGCTGATGGTATTATTATTTTCCGCATATTTGTACTGTTCATTGTTCATTGTTCATTTATTTGTTATGTGGAAAATGAACCTTAAAATTTCTTGGAGGAAATGATGATACACCTATTTAAAATGGAAGACATGTATTTTGCAATTGATACAAATAGCGGTTTGGTACATGTTGTAGATGAAGTTATTTATGATTTATTGACAGATGAAAATTTCAAATGCAGATACAAAGTAGAAGAAATAGAAAATAAACATGGCAAAAATACAACAGAAGAGGCAGTTTCTGAAATTAACTATCTCATTGTTAACGATATGCTTTTCACAGAGGATGCAAATCCTGTAAATAAAATTAAACCTGCTATAAAGGCAATGTGCTTAAACATGACTCACGACTGCAACTTAAGATGTGAGTACTGCTTTGCTTCTCAAGGAACCTACAACGGAGAAAGAGAAATTTTAAGCTATGAAACAGGTAAAAAGGCTTTTGATTTTCTTGTGAAAAATTCAGGGACAAGAAGAAATCTTGAAGTGGATTTTTTTGGCGGTGAGCCGCTCATGAACTTTGAAACAATTAAAAAGCTTGTGGATTACGGAAGATCCTTAGAAAAAACTTACAACAAGCATTTCAGATTTACTATAACCACTAACGGTGTATTGCTGGATGATGAAAAGATTGACTACATCAATGAAAATATGGACAATGTAGTTTTAAGCATAGATGGCAGGAAATCAACCAACGATCGCATGCGCAAGACTGTGAACGATAAAGGAAGCTATGATGTTATTGTAAATAACTTTAAAAAATTTGTTGATAAAAGAATGGACAAGGATTATTTTGCCAGAGGGACATTCACTGCTTACAACCTTGATTTTTCCGAAGATGTGAAACATATAAGAGACCTAGGCTTCAACAAAATTTCTGTTGAACCTGTTGTTGCAAAACCGGAAGAAAAGTATGCTTTATTGGAAGAACATTTAGAAATTTTAAAAAATGAATATGAAAAGCTGACAAAGCTGTACATAGAATCAAACAGCGATGAAAAGAAAAAATTCCAGTTTTTCCATTTTAACATTGAGCTTGACGGAGGACCTTGTATTTATAAAAGATCCATCGGCTGCGGAGCAGGAACAGAATATGTTGCAGTGACTCCAAGCGGAGATTTTTACCCATGCCACCAGTTTGTAGGGCAGAAAGAATTTATAATAGGAAATGTAAATGAAGGCATAACTAAAGACAAGGTAGTTGATAATTTCAGAAACGTGTCAGTAAATGAAAAGCCTGTATGCAAGGGTTGCTGGGCAAAATATTACTGTAGCGGAGGCTGCCATGCCAATGCATATAATTTCAACAAAAGCTTTGATGTTCCTTACAGTGTGGGGTGTGAATTAGAAAAAAAGCGAATTGAATGCTCAATATATATAAAAGCAAAATTAAGCTGATTACTGTAATTTTAATGATTTAATTTTAAAAAACAGTGGTAAATATATACTAAAATATAGTATAATGTATTTATTCTAATAGATTTGAGAACAACAAGAGAGGAGTGTTAATATGCAAATAGGTTTTATAGTAATTTTAATAATAGCAATATTCGTTGCGATTTTTGCTATTCAAAACGGGGCGCCAGTTGATGTTGACTTATTTTTTGCAACCTTCAGAACACCTTTGGCTGTTGTAATGATGTCTTGCATAATAATTGGAGCGATTATAGTCTTGATTTTGGGAACTACAAGACAGTTTAAGAAAAGATCCGAATCCAAAGAAATGAAAAACAAGGTAAAGACTCTTGAAAATGACAAGGTCTTAGCAGACAACAACATTAAGGCAATGGAAACTGAAATTCAGTCACTTAAAGACAACAACAGCGTACTAACTGCAAAGATTTCAGAGCTTGAGGGTAAAAATAAATTACAAACAGAAACAATTGGAAAACTGAACAATGAGTTGGATTCGCTTAAAAAAGAAGCAAATACCGCAGTAGTTGAATCTAAAATTAAAGAAGAAGGTGTCGAAACGAATAGTTACAATGAAAAAAGTGAAGCTCAAAGTGAATGAATATGAAAAGAAAGAAATCGAAGATATAAGCAGAAGATTCAATCTTTCTAACATATCCTCAAGGATACTTTTAAACAGAAATTTAAGAACATATGAAGAAATAGAGGAATTCCTTGACCCTGACTTCAAATATTTCGAAAACCCGGAAAATTACAAGGATTTGCAGGAAGGCTGCTCTAGAGTTTTGCAAGCTATAAAAAATAATGAGCACATTATTGTATATGGAGATTATGATGTTGATGGTGTAACCTCCATAAGCCAGTTCATGATACTTTTGAATAAAGCAGGTGCACATGTTGATTATTATGTTCCTGAAAGAGAAAGCGAAGGATATGGAATAAGCACGGATTTTATTGAAGCAATAAAAAATAATTCTATACTTGTAGATTTAGTAATAACCGTTGACTGCGGCATAGCAGAAATTGAAAAGGTAGACATGATAAACAGCCTAAGCAAGGATGTTATAATAATAGACCATCATCAATGCAAGGAAGAACTGCCAAGAGCTTATGCAGTAATTAATCCAAAACAAAAAGACTGTCCGTCGGAAAATAAGCATTTATGTGCGGCAGGACTGTCTTTTAAATTTTTGACTTATTTAAACAGATTTCTCAAGGCAGAAAATGTTGAGGAAGAGCTGTTGGAACTTGCTTGCTTAGGGACAATAGCAGATATAGTTGATTTAAAAAAAGACAACAGAATAATTGCCAAAAACGGTTTAAAGAAAATAAATAATACAAAAATAATAGGCTTGAAAAAGCTTATGGAAATATCAGGCATTGGTGACAAAGAAATTGAATCATACCACATTGGATTTATAATTGCTCCAAGAATAAATGCAGCAGGAAGAATGGATACTGCAAAAAAAGCCATACGTCTCATGTTGACCAAAGATGAATCCCAGGCAGAGCAGTTAGCCTTGGAGCTCGAAAGCTTGAACATACTCAGAAAACAAGCAGAAGGCATCATATTTGAGGAAGCCATAAGCAATATTGAATCGGGCTTTTTGTTCAAAAAGAATATAATTGTTGTTTGTGGCGAAAACTGGCATGAAGGGGTTCTTGGAATCGTAGCCTCAAAGCTTACTGAGAAATATGAAAAACCCTGTGTAGTTATTTCAGTTAAGGACGGAGTAGGCAAGGGCTCAGCCAGAAGTCTTGAAGATCTTGACATATTCCAGGCTTTTAAAGCTTCAGATCAGTACCTTGTTAAGTACGGTGGACATAAGCTTGCTGCTGGGCTGACTATTTTAGAAAAAAACATAAATATATTTGCCAATGAGTTAAACAACTATATTCAAAGTTCCATAGACGAAAAAGTTAACAAGTTGATTGTTACAGATGCTTATGTAAATGCGGATGAAATAGATATTACGCTGTTTAATGAAATTAAGCGATTTGAACCATTTGGTTCAGGCAATCCAAAACCGGTTTTGTCCTTAGTTGATGCAGAAATGAAAAACATAAGAAAAGTAGGCAAAAACGGCAATCATATAAGCTTTACGCTTGCTAAGGGGAACAAGGATATTCCGGTAATAGGCTTTGGCAAAATCAACATTTTAGAAAAGGTTCTTGCAAAGCCATCCGCATATGCTGTTACTCTCAGTTTAAATGAATTCAACGGGAAAAAAAATATTCAGCTTGTTTTGGAAAATGTGGAAGAAGACGATTCATTTGAATATAAAATAGATGATGAAAAAATGAAGCTTTTAGATTCTATCATTAATAAAACAAAATCAAAAATAATTAAAACAGACATATTTATGCTTGTAGAAAAGATGAATAAAATATATAATACAAAAATAACAGCAGAAGAAATAATATGTATGCTTAAAAAATCAGATAAAATACAATATGCATTAAAAGACGACATGCTGTATATTAAAAAGTAGTTTTAATTGGAGGAACTATGGATTTAAAAGATAAAATTCGCGTAATAGAAGATTTTCCTGCAAAGGGAATAAGCTTTAAGGATATAACAACGCTTTTAATGGATGCGGAAGCATTAAATGAATGCATAAATCAAATGGCTGAAAGATTCAAGGATGTACATATTGACATGATAGTGGGACCCGAATCAAGAGGCTTCATATTTGCTACTCCTCTTGCATATCTTCTGAAAACAGGTTTTGTTCCTGTTAGAAAACCAGGAAAGCTACCAGCTGAAACAATAAGCTATGAATATCAGTTGGAATATGGAACGGACAAATTAGAAATACACAGCGATTCTATAAAACAAGGTCAAAAGGTATTGATAGTTGATGATTTGCTTGCAACAGGGGGAACAATGTTTGCAGCTGCCAAGCTTGTAGAAAAGCTTGGAGGAGAAGTTGTTGGACTTGGATTTTTAATTGAGCTTAATGATTTAAACGGAAGAGAAAAATTAAAGGGATACAAGGTGGAGTCGTTGATACAGTATTAAAGAAAATAATTATGGTGAAGACATGCTTGAAAATTTAATTAATCAGATAGAGTCATATAATCCAAATGCTGATATTTCAGTTGTTGCAAAAGCGTACAACTATGCTGAGATGGCGCATTCAAATGCACAAACAAGATTTTCGGGTGAAAGATACTTTATTCACCCTTATAATGTTGCGCTCATTTTGGCTGATTTACATGTTGACGTGCAAACAATCGCAGCAGGCCTTCTCCATGATGTGGTAGAGGATACCGGAATAACCTATGATGATATAAAAAGAGAATTTGGCGAAGAAATTGCCAACATGGTGGACGGTGTCACAAAGTTAAGCAAGGTTAAATATCGCAATAAAGAAGAGCGTCAGGCAGAATCCTTAAGGAAAATGATAATTGCAATGTCCAAAGACATAAGGGTGGTTATTATCAAGCTTGCAGACCGCCTCCATAACATAAGAACATTGGAATATATGCCTAAAGATAAAAGATATCAAAAGGCAATTGAAACCATTGAAATATATGCTCCCATAGCAAATCGCCTAGGTATTGCTTCCATTAAGTGGGAGCTTGAGGATTTAAGCTTAAAATATATAGATTATGAAGGCTATGTGGATCTGGTTAAAAAGGTTCAAGAAAAAAGCGAAAAGAGAAAGGACTATATTTCTCAGATAATTTCAACTATTTCAGAAAAGCTAAATGAAGCTGGAATTCAATGTGATATAAAAGGAAGACCAAAGAGTCTTTATTCTATTTATAAAAAAATGTATTTTAAAAATAAGTCCTTTGACCAAATTTATGACCTGATTGCAGTGCGAATTATTGTTGACAGCATCAAGGACTGCTACGGTGCCTTGGGTACGGTTCATACTCTTTGGAAGCCGATACCCGGCAGATTCAAGGATTATATTGCTATGCCAAAGCCAAATATGTACCAGTCACTGCATACAACTGTAATAGGACCAGCAGGAGAACCCTTTGAAATCCAAATAAGGACCCTGGAAATGCACAGGACTGCTGAATACGGTATTGCTGCACACTGGAAATACAAGGAAGGCATAGACGAGCAGACTAATTATGAGGAAAAATTAAACTGGTTGAGACAAATGCTTGAATGGCAGCAGGAAACCAATGACCCGCAGGAATTTATGGAATCCTTAAGAATAGATTTGTATGCTGATGAAGTATTTGTATTTACTCCAAAAGGAGAAGTTGTAAACCTTCCAACAGGCTCCACTCCAATTGACTTTGCATACAGAGTCCACTCAGCTGTAGGAAACAAGTGTGTGGGTGCAAAGGTCAACGGAAGAATTGTGCCTATAGACACAAAGCTTAAAACCGGTGACCAGATAGAAGTATTGACATCACAGTCAAGTCCTGGCCCTAGTAGGGATTGGCTTAAAATAGCAGCATCAAGTCAGGCAAAATCAAAAATCAAGAAATTTTTCAAGGAAAAAGACAAGGACTTTAACGTTGAAAAAGGAAAAGAGCTTATTGAAAGAGAAATCAAAAAACAAGGTTTTCTTGTTGGTGATTTGTTGAAAGATGATTGGCTAAAGTTCGTTGCTGACAAATACAACATGTTTAATGCAAATAACCTTTACGCGGCTGTAGGAAACGGAGGCATAACAGAAAACCAGATTGTCAACAGGCTGAAGCTGTTATATTTAGAAAAAAACAAGGATAAAATAGAGCTTGAAAGAATTGAAAACCTAGAAAAAAATTCAAGTTTGTTCAACAAGCCTTCAAAAGTAGAAAAACATGCATCAGGCGTAATAATCAAGGGCATAGATAATGTTAAAATCCGTTTTTCAAAATGCTGCAATCCTGTGCCGGGAGATGCAATCGTAGGATATATAACAAGAGGCAGGGGTGTTTCCGTTCACAGAGCAGACTGCACCAACATACATGATTTAAATGGCTCAGAGGATCAGAGATTCATTGAAGTTGAATGGGATACCGGCAAGAAAGCAACCTTTATCTCAGAGCTTCAAATTAAAGCTTTGGATAGAAATAGACTTCTTCAGGATATAACAAATCTGTATACTGATGCTAAGCTTAATGCAGTTTCTCTTAACTTAAGAATAAACAAGGAAAAGATTGCTATAGTGGACATAGGTTTTGAAATCAATGAAACAAAGCAAATTGAAGATTTAATCAAAAAAATCAAAAAGCTTGATGGCGTGCTGGAGGTTTATAGAAATAAGAAATAATATGGAACGACGCAGATCGTTCCTTTTTTAACTAAATAGAAAAATTAGCAGGTGATTAAATGAGAGGTGTAGTACAGCGTGTAAGACACGCAAATGTATCCGTTGATAATAAAATTATAGGCAACATAAATCATGGCATCTTGCTTCTATTAGGAGTTGAAGATACGGATGATGAGAAGGATTTGGAATATATGTGTGACAAGATTCCAAATTTAAGGATTTTTGAAGATGAAAATGGAAAAATGAACAAAAGTCTCACGGATGTAAACGGACAGCTGTTGGTTATTTCACAGTTCACTCTTTTAGGAGATGCAAGGAAGGGCAGAAGACCAAGCTTTACACAAGCTGCTGTGCCTGATAAGGCGATACCTATGTATGAAGCTTTCATAGAAAAGATGAAAGAAAGAGAAATATTTACACAGTCAGGGGAATTTGGAGCTGACATGCAGGTTGAACTTGTCAATGACGGACCTGTCACAATACTTTTAGACAGCAAAAAAATATTTTAATATTACAAAAATACATTAGGAGGTACATATGATATTTGAAGCAATGGCTGTTGGATCATATTATTCAAATTGTTATATAGTAGGTTCAGACACCACAAAGGAAGCAGCAATAATTGACTCTGGGGCAGAATTTAGCAAAATAGACAACAAGATAAAGGAATTGGGATTAACACCAAAAATAATAATATTAACTCATGCTCATGGTGACCACATAGGCGCTGTAAAGGATTTTGTTGACAGCTACGGCACATTGGTCTATATACATAAGGACGATGCAGGGGTATTAAAGGATGGAAATAAAAACTTTACAAAAGTTTTGACCGGAAAAAGCATGTCTATTATTCCTGATGTGGAATTACAAGATAAGGATATAATCAAACTTGGTGATTTAAATTTTGAAATAATTCATACACCAGGCCACACTAAGGGAGGCATATGCATCAAGGTTGAGAACATCATGATGACTGGAGATACACTCTTTAATAAATCAATAGGCAGGACTGACTTTCCCGGTGGATCCTTTGATGAAATAATCAATTCAATCCAAGAAAAGATTTTTAAATATGATGAAGATACAATAATTTATCCCGGACACAATTCTCCTTCAACAATAAAATCTGAAAAACTGGGAAATCCATTTGTGAATTAAATGAGCCATCTAATTTTCAACAAGGAAAGTATTTACAATATAAATTTCAAAAGCTTGGGGGAATACAAAGGTCGAATAAATGGAATAATAAATAAGAAAAAAGAACAATTGGAAAAAGAATAGAAAGGGACAAAATGAAAAAGATAAAGGTATTTTATTTAGAAAACTGCCCCCATTGCAGACGTGCATTTAAGATGTTGGAAGAGCTTCAAGCAAAAAATCCCATTTATTCAGAACTTGATATAGAATATATTGAAGAATCAAAGGATTTTCAAGCTGCAAACGCTCATGATTATTACTTGGTTCCCACCTTTTATGTGGATGGGGTAAAGATTCATGAAGGAGTGCCATCATTGGAGAAAATTGAAGAAGTCTTGAAAAAAGCTGTATCATAAAAGGACGGATAACCGTCCTTTTTTTTACTCATGTGAATGTGAGTCCTCAGATTCTTTTTTTTGAAATATTTTTCCCAGCAATTCCTTGGAATGATGTGCACGTTTTGAGTCACTTTCAATTTCCCAATGAATAATAAATGTAAGCGCTGCTCTTAATATTACGATTGAAGCAAGGATTATTAGCTCGTCCTTAGTTCGGATAATCAGAGTTTTAAGAATCTCTGCACCTAGCTTAAATTCCAATGCCATAGCTAAAGATTGAGAAAACTCAATTTTAATTGTTTCATCTGAAAATATAAAAAACCGTAATGCATACTTTACAAAAGCTCTAATTGCTGAATAACCCACAATAAAAACGCCTATTAATTCCAAAATATGTGCAATATTAGGAACTATAAATTCAATTAAATGTTCTAACATAATTCCTCCATAAATGAAAACATTTACTAGTATTATAATAGATTTAGTACATGCTGTCAAAGGTAGTCTTGCATACCTAGATGGTAAATAATAACAATTATTTAATATTATAACATGACATATTGTACAAGTTTAGTTATATATATAAAATAAGGGGTGAAGTATATGATAATTTATATAAGGAAAAAAAGCATTGGAATTATTTTGGGATGTGCAGTTCTTTTATTTGCCAGTTTATTTGTCTATGAAGCAATGTTTAATTTTTCAGTTACAGTATCAACTGAAATAACAAACTGGGGTTTAAGTTTCAAAGAAAACGGCAGGGCACCCATAGGCAATGCTACAGCAAGAGCCTTGAAGGAATACAATGCTTATTATGTTGGCAAGAACGATGATAAGGTAATTTATCTAACCTTTGATGCCGGATTTGAAAACGGATATACTGCCAACATTCTCGATACGTTAAAAAAACACGATGTTAAAGCTGCATTTTTTTTAGTAGGACATTACTTGGAAGAGGAACCTGAGCTTGTAAAACGAATGGTTAATGAAGGTCATATTGTCGGCAACCATACATATAATCATCCTGACATGTCCAAAATATCAGATTTGGAGTCATTTAAAAAGGAATTGATATCTTTAGAAGAGCTTTACAAGCAAATAACAGGCACTGAGATGCAAAAGTATTACAGACCTCCTCAAGGAAAGTTTAATGAGGATAATTTAATTATGGCAAATGACCTGGGATACAAGACCATATTCTGGAGCCTTGCATATGTTGATTGGTATAATGATAAGCAACCAACACAAAAACAAGCTTTTGAAAAACTCATTCCAAGAATTCATCCTGGAGCAGTGGTGTTGTTACACAGTACATCTAAAACAAATTCAGAGATTTTGGATGAACTTTTAACAAAGTATAAGGCTGAAGGATACACCTTCAAGAGCTTGGATGATTTGACAGGGGCAAGAACAATGAACATTGAACAATGAATAATGAACAATGAAGGTAGAATTGAGCAAGGCTCAATTCTTTTTTTGATTGTAAACAATTGTTTGTAAATGTCAGCAATTTTTCATAGATAGTTCCCTGATTGTTCCTTTGTTGTAATCAAAAAGCTATTGACAATTAAATGTTAATATGATAATTTAAATTTAATATAAATTGCGTGGGGAAGAGTAATCAAAAAGTATAATCATAGAGAGACAGGGTCGATGGAAAACTGTTATTAACTTGTGATGAATGACACCTCAATAGAGCAAACACAATTGAGAGGGGCTACTAGTAGTCCAAGTAGGGTGGCAACGCGGGTTAAACTCGTCCCTAAGTGGGATGGGTTATTTTTTTAGCCCTAACCCCATTTTTCAGAGGGTTTTTTCTGAAAAATGGCGGTAGGTCTAATGCAGCGCAATCCAAATTTATGCGACCGTCAGGGAGCAAATAAATTTGTGATGTAGCCTGCTTTTTTAAGGAGGATATTATTATGGAGACAATGGGTAACTTAAGAAGAACCAATATGTGCGGAGAATTAAGTAAGAAAGATATAGGCAAGGAAGTTGTGCTCATGGGCTGGGTACAAAAAAGAAGAAGCCTTGGTGGTCTTATATTTACTGATTTAAGAGATATTACTGGATTAATTCAAATTGTATTTGATACAGAGGTAAACAAAGAAGCATTTGAAAAAGCAGAAAGCTTGAGAAGTGAATATGTCATAGCAGTAAGAGGCAAGGTTTTAGAAAGACAGTCTAAAAATTTAGAAATGGCAACAGGCGAAATAGAAGTTTATATTGACGAGCTTAAAATATTAGATACAGCTGAAACACCTCCGATTTATATAAAGGACAATGATGATGTATCCGAACAAATGCGTTTAAAATACAGATACCTTGATTTAAGAAAACCTCATATGCAGAGTAATTTGTTGCTTAGAAGCAAGACATCAAAGGCAATAAGAGACTTCTTGTATGAAAATGATTTTAATGAAATAGAAACTCCGTTTTTGACAAAGCCTACTCCTGAAGGAGCAAGAGATTACTTGGTTCCAAGCAGAGTAAACCCGGGAAAATTCTATGCGCTGCCTCAGTCACCACAGCTTTTTAAACAGCTTTTGATGGTATCAGGAATGAACAGATACTTCCAAATCGTAAGATGCTTCAGAGATGAAGATTTAAGAGCAAACAGACAACCTGAATTCACTCAGGTTGATATGGAAATGTCCTTTGTGGATGTTGAAGATGTCATTTCCTTGAATGAAAGACTCATACAAAGAATATTTAAGGAAATTAAAAATTTTAACATTGAGCTTCCTATTAAACGCATGTCATACCAGGAAGCAATGGATAAATACGGATGTGATAAGCCGGATTTACGTTTTGGATATGAGCTTGTTAATATAACTGAATTGTTTAAAAATTCTGAATTTAATGCATTTAAATCAACCTATGATTCAAAGGGCTTAATCAAGTGTGTTAAAATAGACGGCTCAGCTGATGATTTTTCTAAAAAAGGTATTTCTAAGCTTGAGAAATTTGTTAAGACATATGGTGCAAAAGGCTTGGCATGGCTTAAATATGAGAACAATGAAATTGATTCTCCAATAGCTAAATTTTTAAGAGATGAAGAGAAAAATCAATTGATATCAGCTCTTGATTTAAAGGAAAAAGACATAGTATTTATTGTTGCCGACAAGGATTCAGTGGTAAATACGGCTCTTGGTGCTTTAAGAATTGAAATTGCACATGAGAAAAACCTAATTGATGAAAATAAATTTGAACTGGTATGGATAACTGAATTCCCATTGTTTGAATTTGATGAAGAAGAAAAGAGATTCGTTGCAAAGCACCATCCGTTTACTGCTCCAGTTGATGAGGATATTGATAAATTGGAATCAAATCCTGGAGAGTGCCGTGCAAAGGCATATGATATAGTAATTAACGGTGATGAAATCGGAGGAGGAAGCATTCGTATCACTAACAGAAACCTTCAAAACCGAATGTTCAGAGCACTGGGCTTCACTGATGAGGAAGCAAACGAAAAATTCGGATTTTTGCTTGAAGCATTTAAATATGGGGTTCCGCCTCATGGAGGAATTGCATACGGCTTAGACCGTTTCATGATGCTTATGACTAATAGCGACAACATAAGGGACGTTATAGCATTTCCAAAAACACAAAGTGCAACATGTTTGATGACAGAAGCTCCAACCTATGCTACAGAAAAGCAGTTGAAGGAGCTTGACATACAAGTATTAGATAAAGAGTAAGCTTATGCAGCAAGCTCAGTTTGCTGCATAGCTTAAGTTTTGTTTTAGAAAGGAAGAAGATAATGGATCAAGTAGGTAAAATAGAAAAAATAGAAGGAAATAAGGCGACAGTTTTAGTAAAAAGAGTATCTGCATGCGGTGATAACTGCAAAGGCTGCAGCTCAGCATGCGATCAGCCCACAATCACATTTGAAACAGATTTCAATGGCGACTATGAGGTGGGTGATTATGTTGAAATTACAACTGAAAATGAAGTGGCATTAAAACAGATTGCCATACTTTACGGCATACCGTTTTTAACTATGATGGCAACAATAGGTATAGTGCAGATGTTGCTGCTTGAACATCCTCAAAGAGACCTTATATCAGCTGTAGCTTCCGTTGCATCTTTAGTTGTTGCATTTTTCATTTTAAAGGCATATGACAAAAAAGAAATGAAAAAAAATACACTTAAATTTACTTTAGGAAGAAAGCTTTGATTGTATAGAAGGTTATAACCCATTAAATATAATTTATGTAATTTGTCATTCTGAGCGATAGCGAAGAATCTCATAATTTAAACGTTTTAGAGATTCCTCACTTTGTCGAATGACATAAGGAGGCTTTTTGGGTTTTAATCATAGGGTAAATAAGAAGGATATGTATGAATATATTTGAAATGCAATATCAAGATTCAATAAATAATAAAGGTCCTCTTGCAGAACGCATGAGACCAAAAACCCTCAGTGATTTTGTTGGACAAGAGCATATTGTGGGACAAGGTAAAATTTTAAATAGAGCAATTGAAGCTGACAAGCTTTCATCTGCCATATTTTATGGTCCCTCCGGAACAGGCAAGACAACTCTTGCTAGAATTATTGCAGAAAACACCAACAATAACTTTATAACATTAAATGCAGTTACAAGCGGCATAAAAGACATTAAGGAAAAAATAAGCTATGCAGTTGATGAATTGTCCATTTACAACAAAAGAACCATACTATTTATAGATGAAATTCACAGATTTAACAAATCTCAGCAGGATGCACTGCTGCCATATGTGGAAAACGGCACAATAATTTTAATTGGAGCCACCACTGAAAATCCATACTTTGAAGTTAACCAAGCCTTAATATCCCGTTCATTGGTTTTTGAATTTAAAAAAATAAGCCACGAGGACATAAAAAAGGTTGTAAGAAAATCATTGAAGGATACTGTGAAAGGCTATGGCAATAAAAATGTGGAGCTTGATGAAGATGCCTTAAGCCATATAGTGGAGAATTCCAACGGAGATATAAGAAAAGCACTTAGTGCTCTTGAACTTGGAGTGGAAACAACTAAGGAAATTAGCGGAAAAATTAAAATTGATATAAATGTAGCTGCAGAATGCATTCAAAGGAAAAAGATTGAATATGATAAGAATGGGGATAGTCATTACGACACCATTTCAGCTTTTATAAAAAGTATGAGGGGTTCAGACCCGGATGCTGCTGTATTTTGGCTAGCCAAAATGATAAAGGCAGGAGAAGATCCTAAGTTTATAGCAAGAAGAATCATAATATGTGCATCCGAGGATGTGGGAAATGCTGACCCTAGGGCGTTGGAAGTTGCTGTAAACGCATTTAAGGCTGTTGAAATTATAGGCTTTCCTGAAGGGCGCATAACATTGGCACAGGCTGCTTTATATGTTGCATGTGCTCCAAAAAGCAACGCATCTATTATTGCAATAGACAAAGCCATGGATGCAGTTGAAAAGCACTCATTGGAGGTGCCCCTGCACCTTAAAGACAAACATTACAGCGGAGCAGAAAAGCTTGGAAGAGGATTAAGCTACAAGTATCCTCACGACTACGACAAATTTTATGTTAAACAAAGTTATCTTCCTGAAACTTTGAAAAACACTATTTTTTATGAACCTAAGGAATCAGGCTATGAAAGCAAAATTAAAAGATTTTTAGAATACCTGAAACAAGGTTAAAGGAGGGACTATGAATTATAAATTATTTAAATCAACAATAACAGATTTAAATGTTGCTGAGATTTTAGAAAGCAAAATTAATTTCAACAAGCTTGACAAAAATCAGGAATATGACATTTCAGCAGAATTTTATAACGAGGACCTGCAGGAAGAAATGTTAAATGAAAATGTATCTTATGAAATAAAAAGAAAACACTATGTGTTTATAAGAAACATAAGAAATTTATTTGAAAAATATAATATAAAAATAAATAAGTTTTATCTTATGGGTACAATAACTGATTTGGATGAAAATGAAATTAATATTTCTGTGCTGAAATCAAATTATGATTCTAAAAGCAACACCATATGGCCTTGCAAGGAAATATTCATATTTGAAGACAGCAAAAATAAATTGGATGATTTACTGTTTAACAATCAAATAACAGAAGAAGATTATGAATCAAATCTTGAGATGCTGAAGGATGAGTTGAACATTTATGAAAATGAAGATGAATATGAATATTTAAATTAATGAGGAGAAAACAATGAAAGCATACGATTTAATTAACAAGGTTGAAATGGATGTAACATTAAATGACCTAATTGATTTAATGGCAAACAAAAACAGGCAAATTGATTTAATTTTGCATGAAAAGAAATCAGATGAGGACGGCTATCTCACTTGGGATGCAGAGCATTGGACAACAGTGGACGCAAAAAGATACATGAGATGTTATTCTTTAGGGGACAGACAGCTAAGAGATTATACATGCCACAATATTTATGATTTGAAAAATGACTTTAAACCTGAAGAAGCAAAGGAAATACAAATAAACTAATATTAAGTTTATTTCTCCTTGTAACCTTATAAATTATTTTTAATAGAATAATATAGGGCAGTCATAAGGAGGAATTGTATGGAACTTTATATTATAACCTTTAAACATGGAAGCTACGCAATAGCAGCATTTAATAAATTGTCAGGTTACGGTGTGAGAAATATGAAAATATCTCAAACTCCTTTCAGCATCAAAGGCGAATGCGATATGTGCATAAAAGCTTATGGCAATAACACATTAAACATTGTATTAAATGAATGTAAAAATAAGTATCCAATCAGCAATGTATATATGGAAGCAACCCAGGACGGAAAAACAGTATACAAACTGCTTCCTTGAAAAATATGAAAACAGTCCCCAAAATTTCAATGTGAAATTTGGGGACTGTTTTAAGGAACGATCTAATAATAAGTTAATTGTTAAGGAAACTTAATAATATTTTTTAAAAAACTTGTAACGTTTTAGGCAGTTAAACGGTTTATATAATAGTGGCTTTTAAAGCATAACTTATAAATCGTTTACACTGCCCTTTTTTGTATACGTTATGAAAATATTATTATCAGGTGGTACTTATGGATATGAATGCTTATTTAAAAAAAATATATAAGGTTGCCTTCAGACTTACCGGCAATAAAAAAGCAGCATGTGAATTAACAGCACAGGCAATATTAGAACAGAGCGGTAAAACAGATATAAATGATAAAATATCAGATTGCATATTCAAATCCACCGCCTTGGAGGTGTGCAGCCTGTTTTTGAAAAAGTATGATATTGGCTCTGATGAATTTGATTTCGATTATAATTCAAAAGATAAAACATATGAAATACAAAAGAGTCTTTTAAGTTTGAAGCCTGTGAGAGGGTAATCATAATATGGAAGGATTTATTAAGCTTTCAATTATCTGACCTTGTACATATAATCAATAAGGACAGAACAGAATTAAATGATGAACTTTCATGTGCACGTATGCAGATTAAGCAAAATTTGAGTATGCATATTTTGTTTTAGAATATGTTTCCAGTTTCCCTGCTAATTAAATCAGTTGAAAAATACTGCTCCTTAATGTAAAATTAATTAAGAAAGTTTCGGGGGCAGGGAGATGGACAAAGAGAAAAAGTCATTTATATATGATAAGCATGCAAAGGATTTCATTTTGAATCTATATGATAAATATAGAGAAGTAATGCTTAAGCTCGCATATTCCAAATTAAATGATTGGCACGAAGCAGAGGATGCCGTGGAAGATGCATTTATAAATGTAACAAGAAATTATGAAAAGATAATTGATTCAGAGGAATATGAAATAAAAAAATATCTGGTTAATACGGTTATAAACACATCATATAAAATAATTGATAAAAATAAACGAAATGATTACAGTGATACTGATACAATAGAAGAGCATTTACCATCAGTTGACAGTGCCGAAGAAACAGCTGTGTCAGAGATTTCATATGATGAGCTTAAAAATTCAGTAGAAGGGTTAAAGAACCCGAGATACAAGCTTATATTAAACATGAAATACATGGGCTACAGCAATAAGGAAATAGCTGAGGAGCTTAATGTGAAGTCCGACACTGTGCGTGTCATGCTGCTAAGAATCAGGTCATCTTTAAAAAAATCAAAGGAGGGTAGCCGGAATGAAGAAGGACAAAAATAACATTGACGAAATTCTAAGTACGGAGGATGAACATTTGATTCACAGAGCCTCGGAAGTCCAATTCAATAAAGACATGGAGCTGTTCGATTCTTTTATGGACGACAGTACAGAAATTCCCGGACTTTCCGATTTTGACAGCCGCATGTATGATAAAATCAATGAAATGTACCGAGACGGACGAAGATGCCTTAGAAATAAGCTGATTTTCAAAACTGTTGCTGCATCTGCAGCAGTCATATTAATGACATTTGTATTTTATCCACCATTATTTGGAAAAGTCAATGCTTTCTTTTTCAGAATGATGAACCTAACAGCAGCAGATAAGGGCAAGTATACAGAGTTCAGGATGGAATCGGCGGAGAATCAGTCTGTTGATGAATTCGAAGGCTACTATTATCCACAATATATACCGGACAATTATGAAATAATTGTAAAAAATAACATGGAGAGTATGGGAGATATTATTTATTTAAATAGAAACGATAGCACAAGAATAACATACTCTTTCAGTGTCTTAAACAGTCCAGAACAGCTAGATACTGAAAATTGCAGCAAGGATGAAATTTTGATAAACAATCAACTTGGACTGCTGTATAGAAAGAAAGATAAAAGCCACAATATGATTATTTTTCAAAACGAGGAATATAAATTTGTAGTTTCTGGAAATGTGGAGGTTGAAATATTAAAAGAAATTGCTGAAAGCATAAAAAGATAAAAATGTTAAGAAAGTTTAACAAATTATTTTCAAAAAAGTGTAACGATTTGGACAGTTAAATGGTTTATATAGTAGAGAACTAATTAAAGGAGGAATCTATGAAAAAACTATTTATACTGTCCCTATTTTTTATTACGGTTGTTGTGTTTACTGCATCCATAAACCCAGTTGAAGGATATGAATTTAGTCCAACATTTATAGCGCTTGAAACGCACAAATGCAGTTTAAAAATTAATGATAATGTTGCAACAGCTAATGGCAGTGCAATTTGTTCCGACGGTTATTCGGTAAGGATCACAGTTTATCTGCAAAGATATTTCAATAGCAGTTGGACTACAATTGATAGCTGGAGCGGAGATAAAGACATTTATTCTTTTGTAAATGAAACATCAGCCGTAAGTTCAGGCTATAAATACAGGGTTAAAAGCGTTGCCACCGTGTATGACAATAACAACAATGTTATAGAAGCTCCGGTTTTATATTCCGATGTAGTTGAAAATTGAGGCTTCTATCAAAAGAATTAATAAAAAAATAGAAATTGAAAAGATAAAAATATTGTTACATTTTTGATTTGAAAATTGTCTATATAATAAGGTGTAAAAATAAAGTCGGTAAGGGTCACATATTTAATGTACTATCGGTGTTAATTACACTTTTTGGAGGTGATTCCATTGTACAGTTAATTTGTTAATGATAATTATTTAATATAGTATCCATCTGTGGTAGGAAAGTTTAGGCATAAGGGGAGGCATTTAAATATATAAATTGTGCAACATTTGAGATAGTAAATCAAAAATATCATAATTAATTGTCCAATAAGATCTCAAAAAAACAAAAAAATAACTGAATAAGAAAGTTTATAAAAACAAAATAAACAACTAAAACTTTACAGTAGAAAAAAAGAATGAAACCTTATTCAATAGATTTTAATATTAAACAGCATAAATTGATTTTTGAAAGCGCATATTTTTTTATTTATGTGCGAAGTTTAAGTAATTAAAAACAAAACAAAAGGAGAAAATTATGTTAAAAAAATTGATATCATTGTTACTAATATTATCAATATTAGTAACATATTCAGCTTTTGCATTAAGTAATGACAAATATAGTGAATTAAAATATAATTTAGTTGATGAACTTGTAAAAGCAAGTGGAAAAAGTCAAGAATCAATATTAAAAGAGCATAGTAAGCTAATAGAGGACTATGCTAAGGTATCTAAGTGGGAAGAACAAAAAATAAATGAATTTAAAACAAAACAAATTGAAGATACAAATAAATTAAAGAATATTGTAAAATTATCATCTGCAGATATTAAAAATCTTAATAATAATTTAGGGTTGAATCAAGAAAATCATAATCAGATTCAAAATTATATTTACAAGAGTGTAAATGAGTTACCAATGTTGGACATTGATGAATCAAAGAAAATTGAAACAGTAATAAATAATTTATTTTGGATGAAAGAATTAAACTATCGAGATAATGATAATTATGATTTTGAATCCTTTATGATTAATCCAGATGATTTAAGTGATAGTCAGCTTTATTTCATTGATAACATCAAGCTTGAAAAACGTTTAGAAAATGAACGCATGAAAGAAACAGAATACATAAATAAAAATGACAAATACAAAATATTTGTCACTATAGATGAAATTAATATAAAGGATAGTAATGCTATTGTAAAAGTAATTACTGAAAACCTATACTTATATCCCACTGAAACAATCGGTATTTCATTAATCAACTATTCAATCAAGTTAACCAATATAGACGGAAAATGGTTAATAGATGATATTAGAGACAATAGCCCTAAAGAAAGCTACTATCTCGACAATAATATTAAAATAAATGTTGAAGAAATAGTAAATGAATTGAATAAACCTTTATCTAAGGTAAAGCAAGATGAAAATCAATCCTCTTTAAAACAACAAAACTTATTAGAACAAACACTATCCACTGCAGCAGTTTCCATTCCATATATTCCTTCATATTGTACATCATATGCTAGAACATATGCTTCGGGCTATAATAGCAACTTTCCCAGTTATGACAATGATGGCGGAGATTGTCAAAATTTTGGAAGTCAGTGTATTTGGTATGGATTTGGAGGCGTAAATTCCAGTACATTTATCAATAGCCATTCATCACCAATGATTGATGATGGAGAGAATAGTAGTAATTCATGGTATCATGGAGGCACAAAATATGACACAGGTAGTAACTGGGCTTGGACAGGTGTTACATACTACCGTAATTATGTTAGAATAAATAGCGGTTTAACTGCTGTTGAATATAATGGTGTTGCCTATGCTAGAGTTGGTGATATTGTACAAGTGTCTTGGAATGGAAACTCAGCCTTTAATCATACATACGTTGTCACAGCAGTAACTGGAACATTAGGTAGTAGGATTCCAAGTGACATAACGATATGTGCACATTCTGATCCTCAGAAAGATGTCAAATTAAATTTGCCGAATTCTTATTACAGAACACTTTGCACACAAGGATGGAATTGGTAATTTAAGTTATATAATATTAATTGAGGCTGTGAAAAATAATTATAATAACAATAGGAATAAAAAGGCTTTCTGTGGTAAAATAAAAATATAGGAAGCCTTTAAATTAAATATAAAAAAATAAAGCAAATGAGAAAGTGGGATGGAAAATATCATACATAAACGTTTACTTGAGCTTTCGTTGTGAAAATAATAAAATATTTTTATGAGATAATATAACTACATATTATTAAACAGGAGGTTTAAATATGTATAAATATATTTTGTTAATTGTATTAATATTAACCTTTTTTAGTGGCTGTAATAATTTGAATTTAGAGGATGAAAATATAGTTGCTTTAAATGACACAAATCTGGAAGATAAATCTTTAAAAAATAATAATGACAAACCAAGATTGTATTCTGACTTAGAAGATGCGATTTCTAATGCAATTATTGAAAACAATATTGGGAGGTATACTGAGGGTGAATACCAAACAGAATCCCATGTTAATTTACTGATTGATGAAAATGATGAATTAGTGACGGTTTATACTGTAACATTATACGCTGAATATACTTATAAAGCCAAATTGCTCAAAAATGTTAGCGGAGGTCAATATGCTGTTGCTATTACTTTTTCTAAAGATAATGGTAATTACCGTTTAATTGAATATTGGACACCTCTTGGGGGTAATGAGTATGCTAATTCAATTAAGGGTAAATTTCCTGAATCAATATGGGATAAAGCATTAGACAAGGGACAGTTCATTGAATATCAATTAAAAGAAACTGAAAAGAAGGCACTTGAATATTTTACAAGAGATAAATAACTATGATTATATAAAATATCATTTAACCTTTGAAAATGTTATTTACATGTAAGGTGCACAAAATCTTTTTTTGGGCAAGAAAAGTTTTCTCAGAGTAGGAGATAATAAATGCTGAAATTAAGATGCTAGAATAAAGATCTTTCACAAAATTCTATTATTTTGAGAATAAAACTGATTATTTAACTGGAGAAATAATAACTGATTGTTAGCAGAAGATAAGTGTTTTGTCTAATTCAAGAAACTTTTCTTAAGGGCGAATGTGATATGTGCATAAAAGCTTACGACAAGAACACATTAAACATTGTATTAAATGAATGTAAAAATAAGTATCCAATCAGCAATGTATATTTGGAAGCAACTCAGGACGGAAAGACAGTATATAAATTGCTTCCTTGAAAAATATGAAGACAGTCCCCAAAATTTTGAAATGAAATTTTGGGGATTGTCTTTATATTTTGTAAGCGCTGAAAGGGTTCTTTCCAACTTTAGTTGATTTTCCTTAACTCTAAACGTAACAGCTTTGCTTTCAATAATTCAAAGCTGTTACGTCCATACATGATTCGTTTTATAACTTTTAATTTATTTACGCTTCCCTCTG
>JBFXKO010000024.1:0-65538 GCA_050173715.1 Sedimentibacter sp. | reverse complement strand
GCTTGTTTGCCATGCTCTTTTTTACTTATTTTTAAATACTATCAACTTGACTTTACACTTTTTTCTCTCTTTTAATTTTAATTCTTGTTTTTGCTTGTTTTATTCATTTAGTTTCTGAAAGTACTCAGTAAAAAGAGAAGATGCTCCATGTAAGGAAAATGTAGTTGACAAGAATATCAACCTGTTTGAAATTCTTCCATTGTACAGAATCAATGAACAAGACGGAGGATTCTTCATTTCCAAAGCATCTGTTGTTACTGCTGACCCTGAATTCCCTGATGATTTCAACAAGTTGAATGTTGGAACTTATCGTATTCAGGTTAAAGACAAAGACCGTGTAGGCATTCAGGCTCTTGCAATGCATGATATAGCTGTTCAGCTTGAAAAAGCAGAAGCAGAAAACAAACCGTTACCGATAGCTATTACAATTGGAAATAATCCATTAGTAACATTTATGGCAAGTACTCCTGTAGGATACAGCCAGAACGAATATGAATTCGTGGGAGCATTACAGGATGGAGTGCCTACGGATATAGTTAAATCAGACTTGTATGATAATTTATATGTTCCTGCAGGTTCAGAAGTTGTTCTTGAAGGACATATTATTCCTAGAGTAAGAACAGTTGAAGGTCCATTCGGGGAATTCCCTGGTTCATATTCAGGTTCAAGACTTCAATGTGAAGTTCAAATTTACAGAATCACTCACAGAACTAACCCAATATTCGAAAACCTGTACTTAGGTCTCCCTTGGACAGAAATAGATTATTTGATGGCATTGAACACAAGTGTTCCTTTATACAAACAGTTAAAAGAGTCTATGCCTGAAGTTGTTGCTGTTAATGCAATGTACACTCACGGAATAGGTGTTATTATATCAACTAAGGTTCGTTACGGCGGATATGCAAAAGGAGTGGCTTTCAGACTTCTTTCAACTCCTCACGGAATGCCTTATTCAAAAGTTGTAATAGTTGTTGATGAGTTTGTTGACCCATTCAACTTGGAACAGGTTATGTGGGCTCTAACAACAAGAGTACAACCAAGCAAGGACGTTTCAGTTATTGAAAACTGTCCAGGTATGCCTCTTGATCCATCTTCCAACCCTCCTGGAATGCATTCAAAATTAATAATTGATGCTACAACACCAGTTGCTCCGGAACCAAATCCTCGTGAAACTCAACTTTTGGATCCTCCTGCAACAACTAAGGAATGGGAAGAAAAACTTAAAGAAATGATGAAAAATATAAATAAATAATAGGAGGTTATTATCATGAAGTGTCCTCGTTGTGACTCAGATAATACAAGAAAGATGGTAGATGCCCCTGTAGACAATGCATGGGAAGTATATGTTTGTGAAAAATGCTGGTATTCATGGCGTTCAACTGAAAGTCCTAAAATTATAGATAAATTCAAATTGAATGATGAGAAAATAGCTCATATGGGAGTTATCCCACCAGTACCACCATTAAAAAAATAGATTATCAGGGGGCTTAAGCCCCCTTTTTTTGAAAAATAAATAGCAAAGGAAAAAATTATGAATAAAAATAAAAGTGTATTAGGATTGATTTTAGGTATAGCTGTTGCAGTGCTTATAAATGTCCTTCCTTTAGAAGGACTGTCTCCTCAAGGTAAAATGTCCTTAGGCTTAACATTTATGACAGTTGTTTTTTGGGCATTCCAAATTGTTCAATCTGGTTATGCATCAGGTTTGTATTTAGCACTATTAGTTATATTTAAGGTTGCTGAACCTGCTGTTGTTTTTTCCCCATGGGTTGGAAGCACGATGTACCTTGTTATTGGTGCATATTTAATAGCTTCAGCTGTTAAGAGTTCAGGTCTTGGCGAAAGAATAGCATATGGTTTTATTATTAAATTTGTTAGCTCATATAAAAGTATAATTATATCAATTTTTGCACTTACATTTATATTGAGTATATTGATTCCTCACCCTTGGCCAAGAGCATTTTTGATTATGTCCGTTATGACAGTTGTAATCAAAAGCGCCAAAATTCCAAAAGAAGATGCAATTAAAATAGGTTTTACTGTATTTGCTTCATCTGTTCCGGTATCAATGATTTTCTTAACAGGTGACAGTGTTATCAACCCATTGGCTGTTCAAGCATCAGGTGTTCCTATAAGCTGGTTGCAATGGTTCATATATATGGGACCTCCTAATATAATTGCAAGCATCATTACATGTATTTTAATACTTGTATTATTTAAACCAACAAAAGAAGTGATTATAAACAAAGAAGAAATGAAAGAAAAGTTAAATGCTTTAGGACCAGTTTCCAGCAAAGAAAAAAGAACAATTATATGGTTGTCCATAGCAGTTGTATTATGGATGACAGATTCAATTCATGGAATCAACATTGGATGGATTACATTGTTAATAGCAATGTTAATGAGCTTCCCCGTTGTTGGAGAAGTTCTTACACCTAAACAATGGAGTGAAGTTCCGGTTCATGTGCTGTTGTTCTTAACTGCTGCAATGACTATAGGCAAGGTTGGAGCTGCTACAGGAATGAATAAATGGATTGCTGAAACAATTCTTCCATCATCAATTCCATCAAATCCATATGTGTTGGCAATAATCATAGCAGTAATTTCAGTGGGTATACACATGGTTTTAGGAAGTGTTATTGCTGTTATGGGTATTGCAATACCAGCACTTTTGATATTTACAGGACCTATGGGAATAAATCCGGTAGTAACAACATTACTTGTATATACATCAATAGGAATACATTATATACTTCCTTTCCACCACTTGAACATTCTTGTTGGTCAAGGAGAAGAAAATGGTATGTACAGTCAAAAAGAAGTTATGCGTCTTGGTATTCCATTGACATTAATTGTATTCATAATAGTAATAATCGAAATACCTTATTGGCAAATATTAGGATTAATGTAATAGGGAGACGTTATGAGATTAGTAGTAGGAATTTCCGGTGCCAGCGGAGTTGTTTTGGGTTATCATATGCTTAAGGCTTTGAAGGCATATCCTGAAGTTGAAACACACCTGGTTATTTCAGAAGGTGCCAAGGTAACCTTTGGGCTTGAAACTAGTTTAAAAATAGAAGATGTGGAGAAAATAGCAGATTTTGTTCACAGCAACAAAAACCTTGCTGCTTCAATATCAAGTGGTTCGTTTAAAACGAATGGTATGATTGTAATACCTTGCAGCATGAAAACTTTAGCAGGGATTGCAGCTGGGTATGCGGAAAATCTTCTTATACGTGCAGTGGATGTATGCTTAAAGGAAAATAGAAGGGTAGTCTTGGTTCCAAGAGAAATGCCTTTTGGGAAAATACACCTAAGAAATCTGAAGGAAGCTTCTGATTTAGGTTGTATAATCGTTCCGCCAATGTTAACCTTTTATAATAATCCGCAAACTATAGAAGAACAAATCAATCATATAATTGGAAAAGTTTTGATGCAATTTGGTCTTGACCATAAGAAATTCATAGCATGGGAAGGGTCAGGGGATGATTCAAAGTTTTAAGTTAAACGATGGAATGGGAAAATGCAGTGTTGAAGCAATAATTGTTAGGTGCGGCAATGATTTAAATGTTACAATAGGTGGTGGAGAAAAATATCATATTGGAGCAGTAGCTATTGCTGTTCCGAGGTTTGAATACAAGGAAGGCAAAAAAAGAACATCTTCGACCAGTGTCATATGCGTTCAAGGTCACAGGGAAGATGAACTGACATATAAAGCAGCAAAGTATTTGTCAACCGCTCTTGACTGCACTGTTACGGTTACAATTGGTGCTCATATTGATAATATTTCTCAGGATGAATTTCAATTATTGGTTGACAATATAAATAAGCTTTTAGATAATATAATCGAAAATGTAAAGCATAACCCAATTGTTTAAAATAATTGGGTTATGCTTTATAATTTCAAAATATGTGATATAATATGTTATTATTAATATGAAGAGGTGCTAATTTGAATACAAAAGATTTAATTAGTTTTTTACAAGTATGTCATGACGGAAGTATAACAAAAGCAGCCAAGGCATTATTTATAACACCTCAGGGCTTAAGCAAAATTATAATTAACTTAGAACAGGAACTTAATTTTCCTCTTTTTTATAGAAATGGAAACGGTTTGACTTTGACAGAATACGGAGTATTATTGGAGGAAAGGGCAAGACATCTAATTTCTGAGCTGGATGAGATTGAAAATTACTTCAATAATCTTAACAATGTAACAGGACAAATAAACTTAGCATCTGCTTATGGAGTCATTGCAGCTTTTTCGCCAAAGTTTTTATTTGAATTCAGGCAGAAGTTTCCTAATATAACGTTGAAATGGTGGGAGTATTCGGATTTTAGAGCTGAAGATGCAATTTGGAACGGTGATTCTGACTGTGGACTCATTAAGGGGCCTATAAATAAGGAACATTTTGAAAGTATTTTCTTAGCTTCTTATAAACCTATGATTTTAGTGCCTAAGAATCATAGATTATCATCTAAGTCTAAAATAAGTATCAATGAAATAAAAGAAGAAAAGATTATTATTGAAAGCAGTGAATTTAAAACATATCATAATTTCAAGGAAGCATGCAAGAAAGCAGGATTTTCACCAAACATAGTCTTTGAAACAACAGAGTTAAGTCTCGCTCATAAATTATGCCAGCAAGGCATGGGACTTGCTATAACAGTTGATTTTGCAGTACATGATATGCCAATGAACGATTTTGTAGCAATTTCGTTTAAAGAAGATGAACCTAAATGGGAAGTGTATTTTGTTAATAAAAAACACACTAATAAAACTCCATCAGTTAAATTCTTTGAAGAATATATGATTGAATATGTTAAAAATAATATTAAATAATCAAAATCCCTCTTAATTTAATAAGAGGGATAATTGTTTTTTGTCTATAATTCCATAATCACCTATTTCAACATTCCAGGTTGTCAATTCTTTACCGTGCCAATCGGTTCCTCCGGTTTTCAATAAATCATTTGCTGCTGCAAATTGTTCATATCGCTTCATAAGTTCATCATCATGATACGGATAATAAACTTCAACTCCACCAAGTCCGTGGGTTAATAGCAGTTCCATTTCTTTTAAATCAGCATCGCCTATTCGAGCAGGATGTGCAAATACTGCAGTTCCTCCTGCCTGTCTTATCGCTTCAACGGCTTCTGCTGGATGAACAGGAAACTTTTCAATAAAGTGACCATGGTATTGAGTGATTTTTTTGTTAAAAAATTCAGGCCAGTCCTCCAAGGTATAGGGAGCACCATCTGCAATCATTGCCTTTAAAATGTCTGATAAGGCTATGGACTGCTTGTAATCAGCATATTTAATTATTTTATCAACATCAAAATCCAATATATTATTTTTGAACAAATAGCTGTAATGCTCAAGAAATGTTTCGGTGAAGTAGTTTCCTATTTTATTTAAAAGCTCCTGCAGCTGGCTGTTTTTTATATCTATATTGTAGCCAAGTATGTGTATTAAATGTCCGTTAGATACTGAAGAAATTTCAACACCGGGAACAACAATAATATTTTCATTCTTGGCTTTTCTTATAATTTCATTGACTCCGTATGTTGTATCATGGTCTGTTAAGGCAATGGCAGGAATATTTTTTTCTTTTGCAATTTTAATTATATCATCTATAGTATCAGTTCCATCCGAAAATCTTGAATGAATGTGTAAATCAATCATATGCTGCTCCTAATATATAATACTTTATTATATCATTTTTTCGAATATTTTGCTATAATTTTAATCAGATTTTAATTTTCTATTAATTGCCCATGAATTTTTCATGTGTATTATAATAATTACATGAATAGAATGTATAAAATGATAAATAAATGGGAGATGTAAAATGGAAATTTTAATAGGATTAGTTGTATTTTTCGTCTTTATAAGTGCTGCATTAAGTATTGGAGCAGTATTGTTTAAAGTGTTGTTTACGATAATAGGAGCCGTAATGGGTCTTGTGGTGATAATAATGTTAATACCATTAGGTATTGGTTTGTTGATTATCCCGGCTATAGTTATCGGAATAATTTATGCTATAATAAAATGCCTGCAGCTTATATTTTAAAATTTAAAATGTTGACAAAATAAAGGGAATTATGTATAGTTTAACATATAATAAACAATAATATATAAATAAGCGATGAAAAGAAGAGTAATTTTAAAATCATGACAAAGAGAACCAGGAAAGGTGTGAGCTGGAGATTGATTTAGAATGAACATGGTCTTGGAGCATTGTACCTGAGCAGAAGTTAGGGTATGACGTGTAGTATACGTTACAATACGTAGGTTTCTAACCTAATGAGGCACATATTGCGAAATATGTGCGAAAAAGAGTGGTAACGCGTAATACGCCTCTTTGCTTTAATGCAAAGAGGCTTTGTTTTGTTTAAAATAGAATATTATTAGGAGGAATTATGAATAAAGGCAAATATTATTTAACTACAGCAATAGCATATACATCCGGCAAACCTCATATTGGCAATACATATGAAATAGTCTTGGCTGATTCAATCGTTAGATTTAAAAAATTAAACGGTTATGATGTATATTTTCAAACAGGTACTGATGAACACGGTGAAAAAATTCAAATTAAAGCCAAGGATGCAGGTAAGACTCCGCAACAATTTGTTGATGAAGTAGCAGGAGAAATAAAACGCATATGGGATTTGATGAACACCAGCTATGACAAGTTTGTCAGAACCACAGACCCTGAACACGTAAAAATAGTTCAGAAAATATTCAAAAAACTCTACGACCAGGGAGACATTTACAAAGGATATTATGAAGGATGGTACTGCACACCTGATGAAGCATTCTTCACTGAATCTCAGCTTGTTGATGGTAAATGTCCTGACTGCGGCAGAGAAGTTCACATGGCAAGAGAAGAGGCATATTTCTTTAAAATGAGCAAGTATGCAGACAGACTGATGAAGCATATTGAGGAAAATCCTCAATTTATTCAGCCGGAATCACGTAAAAATGAAATGGTTAATAATTTTATAAAACCTGGTTTGCAGGATCTTTGTGTATCAAGAACATCCTTTGACTGGGGCATTCCTGTAACATTTGATGAAGGTCATGTTGTCTATGTTTGGATAGATGCATTGAGCAACTATATTACATTCCTTGGATATGACCCTAATGGAAATCACGGAGAGCTTTATAAAAAATACTGGCCAGCAGATGTTCACTTAATAGGCAAGGATATTTTAAGGTTCCACACCATTTACTGGCCAATTTTATTGATGGCATTAGATGTAGAGTTACCTAAGCAGGTATTCGGACACCCATGGCTGTTGGTTGGCGAAGGAAAAATGAGCAAATCAAAGGGCAATGTTATTTACGCCGATGATTTGGTTGATTTGTTTGGTGTGGATGCAGTGAGATACTTTGTGCTTCACGAAATACCATTTGCTAATGACGGTACATTGACATATGAATTGTTAATAGAAAGAATCAACTCAGATTTGGCAAATATACTTGGAAATTTGGTTAACAGAACTATTACCATGACAAACAAATACTTTGACGGAACTATACTACCACAAGCTGAAAAGGAAGCAATTGATGATGAACTCATAAAGCTTGCCATTGAAACACCTGCAAGGGTAGAAAAGAAAATGGATGAATTGAAGGTTTCAGATGCCATAGATGAAATATTTACACTTCTTAGAAGAAGCAACAAATATATAGATGAAACTCAACCATGGGTCTTAGGCAAAGACGAAAGCAAAAAAGCAAGACTTGGAACAGTATTATACAACTTGCTTGAATCAATTAGAATAGCTGCAGTATTATTGGAGCCTTTCCTTCCTGAAACAGCACAGCAAATATTGAAGCAGTTAAATACTGATAAGAAGGATTGGGAATCACTAGAAACATTTAACGGAATGGTACCAGAGGAAAAGGTAGGAACTCCTGAAATTTTGTTTGCAAGAATTGATGTAGCTAAAAAAATAGAAGAAATAAACAAAATCAATGAAGCAAAGCTAACTGCTGAAGTAAAAGAAACAAAGGAAGTAAAAACTGAGCCTGCAAAAGAGGAAGCAAAAGAAGCAGAGGACGGACTGGTAACTATTGATGATTTTGACAAACTGGATTTAAGAGTTGCAGAGGTTGTCAAGGCAGAAAGACATCCAAATGCTGATAAGCTTCTGGTATTTCAGCTGAAGGTTGGCGATGAAACAAGACAGGTAGTTTCAGGAATTGCAAAATACTATAACCCTGAGGACTTAGTTGGCAAGAAGGTTGTAATGGTTTATAATTTAAAGCCTGTAACCCTAAGAGGTATTGAATCCAGAGGAATGCTTTTAACTGCAGAAAAAGGGAAAAAATTAACAATGCTTTCAACATTAGAAGACATTCCGGACGGAGCAACAATATCCTAATAAAAACAAATAAGGATTTGAATCTGCAAAATTCAAATCCTTTATTATATGTTTTTATACTTCTTTTTTCCACAATCCGTGAAGATTGCAGTGCTCATAAGCAGCAACAACTTCGTCGCCATCGCTTAATGCGAATACTGCTTTTGGCTCAGCGCCTGGTTCTAAGCATTTTCTTTGGAAGCCTTCTTTTGTTACAAGATAAATATACTCAATCCAGTGCTCTTCAGTCATTGGGTGAATAACGCTTCCTACTGTAACGGTTACTTTATTTCCATCAACTTCAACTACTGGAACGTGTTTTTCAACAGCAGCATCAACTGTGTTTGGAACTAACTCTTTCATTTCTTTTCCGCAGCAAACTAAAGTTCCGCCACCTTCTCTTATTAAGCTTACTAAATTACCGCAAGTTTCACACACATAAAATTTTGTTTTACACATATTATCCTCCTAAAATTATTATTCAACATAAAATTCTATACCCAATAATATATGATTTTAAACACTAATTATTATAAGTTTTATTAATTTGATTTTTTAAACTTGATTTTAAGAGCCAGCAGGCTGACTAGGGCCATAGCAATTGCCATGCAGCTGATATTTAAAATGGTGTTGACGCCTGTTTCAAGAGCTAGAAAAATATCCTCTTGCACAAATGCCAGAATGGTATTATAAAGACCTATTCCTGGCACTATTGGAATAACTGCCGGAAATATAAATATTGTGGCAGGCATTTTAAATTTTCTGGCGAATATCTCTCCAAAGGATGCAATAAATGTGGTTCCGAGAAAAAATCCTAATAAAGGCATATTTTTAATAATGAAGAATTCATAAACCAAGTAGCCAAAGGATGCAATAATAGAAGAAAGAACCAATGTTTTTTTAGGGGCATTCATTAACATTGCAAAAAAGTATGTTGCTGTAAAGCAATAAAGTATTTCTAATATATAATTCATGATTCACCTACATTCCTAAAATTCCTATTGAATAAGCGGTATATATAACAGCACCTGCTCCTGCTGCCAATGATGAAGCCACAAGAAGAACTTCTGCTGCTCTTGCAATGCCGGAGATTAAATCACCTCTAATGGTATCACGAATTGCATTTGTCATGGCAAGACCGGGAAGCAAGGGCATTATGCTTCCTACAATAATATAATTATAATTGCCTATTTTCGAATATGTAGTTACAGCTACTGCAATAAATGCAATTACAGCACCAGATATGATGCTTGAAAAAAATTGGTATGAATTTAGATCTTCAAAATTTTTAGATATTACTGAAATCAATATTCCGGTTATAAGTGCCACAATGAACTCAAATGCTCCACCGCCGAATAGAACTGTAAAAAATGCTGATGAAATACCGGAATAAAGCAATAAATATTTATATTGCGAAGCTCCGTTATTTTTTATTTCCTCCAATTGTATTAAAGCTTCATCAAGTGTCATTGAATTTGAAGTTATTTGTCTTGAAATGTTGTTGACATCATTTATTTTCTGAAGGTTAATTGACCTTTTTTTAATTCTTTTTACTATTGTGTGATTGTCATCTCCATTTATAGATACTGTGGCATAAAAGCCAGTTGGGGTGGCAATTGCATCTATTTCCTTAATATCATATGACTTGCATATGAATTTAATGGTTTCTTCTGCTCTGTATGTTTCTCCTCCGTTTTCAAGTATTATCTGTGCAGAAAGTTTAATAACCTTTAACAGAGTGTTAGTGTTAATTTCCAAAATATCACCTCTATAAAATATGATTAATTATATCACAAGATTTAATATAATTAACTATTTTTTGTAATTAATATGTAAATTTATTAAATTTATGATATAATATTAAAAATGATACCTTGGAGGCAAAAATGAAGGAAAGGGAAGTAAAAGTGCTCAATATTGATAAGGATGAAATTGAAAAAAAACTTATTAATATTGGAGCAAGACTAATCAAGGATGAAAACCAAATTAATTACAGGTTTGATACGGTAGATGGGTATCTTAAAAGGACACATAACGGATATTTAAGAATAAGGGTAACAAAAAATCTTTTAAATGGCGAAACAAAAAATACATTGACATTTAAGAGAAGTTTAAAAAGAAATACCTTAAGGGTCAATGAAGAAACAGAAACTGAAATATCTGATTGGGAAAATGCTGCAAAGATTATAGAATTGTTGGGATATAAACAAAAAAGACCGGGGTATAAACACAGAAGATCTTATTCCTATGATAATATAATATTTGAAATAGACACATGGGATGAAGACACTTACTCAAAACCTTATTTAGAAATAGAAATGTCAAAAGAGGAAGATTTAGAAAGAGCAATTAAACTTTTAGACTTAGATAGAAGCCAAGTTACTACAAAACCTATTGATGAGCTCAGCAAAGAATAAAATTATTTACATATTAAAAAAATAGTGATATAATACCTTCAAATTTGTCTTGTATCTGTTTAACAGAACGAGAACAGGAGGATATTAATGAACACATTTACTAAAACAAGCAAACTCACCTTTTTAGGAGTTATGCTATCACTTACCATCGTATTTGTTGCCTTGACAGCAATACCCACAACTTCTGCATCCATGGCTCTTTTGATTTTTCTGCCAACCATTATAACTTCAATAATTCATGGTCCAAAAACAGGAGCGTTAATGGGATTTCTTGCAGGTCTTGTAACACTTTTGAGAGCACTTTTGGCTCCTGCATCTCCACTGGATTATCTTTTCTTAAATCCCTTGGTTGCAATTTTACCTAGGATTTTTATCGGTGTAGTTCCATACTATATTTATAATTTGTTTAAGAAATTGATAAAATCTAAATCTACAGCCTTGTTAATTGCTGGTGTATCAGGCGCACTTACAAATACTATGCTTGTAATTTTGATGCTTTATGTTGTATACAGTGATGAAATTGTAAAACTAAGCACAGAATTTGGAATTGGAACTACATTTGCAGCATTTGCAATATTTTTAATTTCAACAAGCGCATTGATAGAAAGTTCTGTAGCAGGCATAGGTACTGCAGTAGTAGTTAATGTATATGATAAAATTAAAAGGTAGGATGGAAATATGGTATTAGTTGTTGATATTGGCAACTCAAACATAGTTATTGGTGTTTATAAAGGAAATGACATCATAGGAAACTGGAGAATGGTAACAAGAAGCGAAAAAACCTCTGATGAATATGGAATTTTTATATTAAATTTATTGGAGCACAGCAGTATAGACAAAAATAAAATAAAAAGTGCAATTGTATCATCAGTAGTTCCAAATGTAATGCATTCATTTGAAAATGCATTGAGAAAATATTTTAATATAGAACCTATAATTGTAGGTCCTGGAATTAAAACAGGAATAACCATATCTACAGATAATCCCCGTGAAGTAGGAGCGGATAGAATAGTGGGTCTTGTGGCTGCATATGACATGTTTGGCGGTCCGTTATTAGTAATTGATTTTGGAACGGCAACAACCTATGATGTTGTAAGTGAGAAGGGTGAATTCAAGTATGGAATAACTTCTCCTGGAATTCAAATTACGGCTGATGCCTTGTGGCAAAGAACTGCACAGCTGCCAAGTGTTGAAATTAAAAAACCGGATTCAATACTTGCTAAAAACACCATAACCAGTATACAGGCAGGCTTAGTCTATGGTTATATCGGACAGGTTGAATATATAATTAAAAAAGTTAAAGAAGAAATGAAAATAGATAAAATGAAGGTTGTGGCAACCGGAGGCTTGGGAAGAATCATATATGAAGAAACAGATATGATAGATGTATATGATCCTCAGCTCTTATTCAAAGGATTAAAAATAATACACGACAAGAACTATAAAGAAAATTAAAAATAATTTATACAAAACGGGATTTATATCTCGTTTTTTATTGTGAATTGGAAATATAACTATATTGTAATAAAAAAATTCAGGTGCTATAATATAATGTAATTGTATTAAGAGGTGGAAATGTGGGCGAAATAGATATAATGGCAGTTAATGCTAAGAATGATGAAAATTCAATGAACATACTTATTACTAAGTATGAAAATTTTATATTGAAATGTGCATCTGCGGCAGCCCGTGGCTATATTTCCAAAAGTGATGATGAATGGTCGGTTGCATTAGCTGCTTTTACAGAAGCAGTAAAAAGTTATTCTTCAGAAAAAGGAAGTTTTATAAATTTTGCTGAATTAGTCATAAGGCGTCGAATTATTGATTACATAAGAAGCAAGTCAAGATATGCCCCTGAAATATTGGTAAAACCGTCACTTTTTGAATCTGAAACTGAGGAAGAGGAAGATTATTCATTGCAGTCAGAAATAGCCAAAAAGGTTTCAGCAGAAGGAGACAACTCTTTAAAAATGGAGATATATCTTATAAATGAAGTTTTTTCTGATTATGGATTTACATTTATGGATTTGGCTGATTGCTCTCCTAAGGCAGGGAAAACAAAAAAATCATGCGCCAAAGCTGTGGCTTTCATGATTAAAAATCCTATACTTATTAGTGAAATGAAAATTAAAAGGCAATTACCATTAAATTTGATTGAAAAAAGCACAAGGGTACCCCGCAAATTATTGGAGCGTCATCGAAAATATATAGTAGCAGCAGTGGAGATAATGTCTGGTGATTATCCGTATCTTGTAGGCTATATGGGCTATATACATGAGGAGTTAGAAAAATGAAAGCAGTAATAGTTGAAATTAAAGACAATGTAGCAGCAATCTTGTCTGAAGATGGCAGAATATCAAAAGTGAAAAATAAAAATTATGTCATTGGACAGGAAATAATGTTAAAAAATAATGGTAAATATATAAGATTAGCGTCTTCTATAGCCGCTTCTTTGATGCTGCTTGTAACACCGGCATGGGCATACCTCACTCCTTATTCATATGTAAGTCTTGATATTAATCCATCATTTGAATTTTCAATAAACAGATTTGACCGTGTATTGGAAGTAAGAGCTGTTAATACTGATGGAGAAAAGGTTGTTGAAAAAATCGACATTGCTGAACTTAAAAATAAGGAAATCAAAGAAGCTGTAAAAAACGTCTTGGTTGAATTGAAGGATCAAGGCTATATAATTGAAGGAAAAGAAGGTAGTGTGGTTGTTGCGACTTCAAGCAAAAATCAGGAAAAAACTGATGAACTTTCTGCATCCTTAAAGGCAACAGTTGAAGAGGAAGTAACATTTACAGATGATAATATAGAAAAAGAGAAAGAAGATAAAAAAGAAATAAAACAAATTGAAAAATCAGAAAAAAAAGAAGAACCAAAAGAAATAGAAGAAATAGAAGAAATAGAAGAACCGGAAAAATTTGAAGAAGATGAAAAGGAAAAAGAAGAAAAAGAAGAAAAAGAAGAAAAAGAAAATAAAAATGATAAAAACGATGAAGATAAAGTAAATAAAGTAGATAAAGTAGATAAAGAAGATAAAAAGGATAAAACTGATAAAGAAATAAAAGAAGCAGAAAAATCAGCTGAAAAAGAGGCAAAAGAAGCTTTTGAAGAAGATAATAAAGATAAAGAAGAAGTAAAAGAAAAAAGGAAAGCAGAAAAAGGCAAATTTGCAGTAGAAGTAATCGAAGTCAGCCAAGATGATGTAGATGAGGCAAAAGAGCTTGGAGTCACACCTGGAAAAAGAAACTTAGTGGAACAGCTTCAGATAAGTGCAGTAAATGCTGGACATAAATTTAATGAAGATGAATTTAAAGATTGGCTTGATGAACCAGTTCAGGACATAATGAAAGAAATAGAAAAATACAAAAAAGAAGAACTAGAAAAAAATAAGGAATCTAGGGAAGATAAAAAGGAAGATAAAACAAAAAATTAATACACCACAAGGGGTATTTTTGCGTTTGAGTTTCCCCATTATTTAAGTTCAAGTTTTTTAAATCATAAGATTTAAAAAAAGTTATCCACAGTATTTGGAAATATATAAAAATCTAGACACAAATTCTTAAGATTTATTGATTTATCAATAAAAAATGCAAAAATGCTTACCTATTGTTATAATTAATTCATCACCAACAAAGCTTTATACCTAAAAACATTAAATCACAACAATTTGATATCTTCAACTACTTCAAATTAGTGGCTTCATAAGTTTTTAAAAATTAAAAATGGGGAAACTTAAAATATATGTTCTTGCAATTTAGTGTGTTGAATGCTATAATTTTTTCAAAACTCTTACTATATGACTTGTCATATGATTAATAAAACATAAAGGATGATGATTTCATGATAGTTAGCATGAATTATTCTGTTAGTAAAATCACTGAGGAAATTATAAATAAATTTATACCAACAAAAATTATTTTGTTTGGATCAATTGCAAAAGGAATATATAGTAAAAATAGCGATATTGATTTATGCATCATTAAAGATACAGGGGATAAAAGAGCATTAACAACAAACATTTATACTGAAATCGATTGTGATATTCCATTTGACATAATAATCTATACTAATGAAGAGTGGGAAAGAAATATTAATGACATATCATCATTTGCTTATATAATAAATAAGTCGGGGGTATGCTTATATGGTTGATACACTAAGATATTTAGATTGGATAAACAATGCAGAAAGAGATTTGAATGCAGCTAACATCTTATTTGAACACGAATGTGGCAATGATTTGGTTGCTTTTCACTGTCAACAATGTGTAGAAAAATCTTTAAAATCATTTTTGATAGCAAAAGGAAAAGGTATTATAAGTACTCATAGCTTAATTTACCTATGTAAACTGTGCGAGTCAATTGATTCATCATTTAAACAATTCATAAAAGATTGTGGTTTTTTAAATCAGTATTATATTGAAACTAGATATCCAGCTGATGATCCTATAATAATCGATGATTACGAAATACATGAATGTATTAAAATTTCATCAGAAATATTTACGCATGTGTTAAATTTATTAAAATAATTAATATGTCATAGAATTTAGTCATTTCTCACTAACTTGATAACTAAAGTTCTAAAACAATGATACGGAACCTCCTTTTGATAATGAGTATTACGATAATTTTGAAGATGGTATATATGTGGATATTACTTCGGGAGAGCCTTTGTTTACATCTAAGGACAAATTGGAATCCGGATGTGAATGGCCAAGTTTTTCTAAGCCCATTGATTCAGAGGTAGTTGAAGGAATAGAGGATTTAAGTTACGGCATGTATAGAATAGAAGTAAGAACCACAAACAGCGATTTTCATTTAGGGCATGTTTTTAATGACGACTCTAAGGAATTAGGAGGATTAAGATACTGTATCAACAGTGCTTCATTGGATTTTATTCCAAAAGAAGAAATGGAAGACAAAGGATATGGTGATTTGCTATATTTGTTTGAGTAATATTAGGTAAGCGCAGGTAAAAAAATCTCCCCAATTGCATCATAACAATTCAGGGAGATTTTGGGGAGTGTACCATATTTCGTGTAAATGGATTTTTGGTTTAAAAAATTTTCAAATGGTAATAATGTAGATACAGCATAAAAATAGGCTACGCAGAGGTGCGACCTAAACGCTTGCTGTGCTTTTATACGATGATTGGGCAGTCAAATTAGATTGCCCGATTTTTTTAATCACCGGTAAAGCCGGCGTAATAAACCCCAGAAATCCCGAATTCAGGATTTCTAAGGTTATCCCTAAGAATTTGTTATCCCGAAAGTTTAATATTTTCTGTAAATGAACACAAGTTTTTAAAAAACTTCAGGATAACAACCAAAGTTACTTTAATCCACACAATTTTCTTATCATTTCATCATCATTTTTCCAAATAGCTTCTTGAGGTAATTTCATATTTGATTTCTTATCAGCCTTTTCAATTGCTTCTCTTTTCATCTCTGTATCTGCGTATGCATAAATTAAAGTTGTTTGCATATCAGCATGACCTAAGAATTGTTGTAACAGCGGAAGCGGCATGCCATTCCTGTACAAATGCATTGCCCGTGAATGACGGAGTTGATGAGGATGTACACGATTTGGTATAGCTGGACAAACTTTTTGTGCAGCTTCTCCATACTTCTTAATAAAACTTTCTGAATTATCAGGTGACATTGGATGTCTTTGTCCATGTATAGCAGTATAAAAAACATAGTCATCATTTTTGCGTGTTTCAATCGGATGAAGTTTAGAAAGATAATATAAACCATATTCAGCTGTATTTTTTGAGATAGGAACAACTCTCATTTTTGAACCTTTTCCTAAAATATACACCATAGGTCTTGAATCAAAAACAATATCACATATTTTTAAATCTAATACCTCCTGGTTACGAGCTGCAATATCATACATCAATATCATAAAAAAACTATCTCTAATTCCACGAAGAGTAGTTGTATCTGGTTGTTCTAAAAGTGTTTTTAATTCAGCTTCAGACAAATATTCTACTACCTTTTCTGGTGCCTTTTTAACAGGAACTTTACTAACTTCCAATTGAATTGAAATATAAATCGGATTAATGGTTGCGGCATATTTAAAAAAGGATTTTAAGGCCATTAATCTCTGATTTCTTGTCGAGGTGCTGCAGTTGCGAAAATCCTGTAGCCATTCGAGAAATTCTAATATCATAGTATAGTTCATATGTTCAAAAGAAATATTTAAAGTAGAAACGCCCTTTTCATCCTTTAGAAAGTCTAGTAGTAAGTTAATAGCAGTTTTGTAAGACTCAATAGTTTTAGAACTATAACATTTTTGCTTAGGGAGATAAATGGTTAAAAAATCTTTAATATATTTAAAAAAATCATCGTCATGTGTTTTCATATTCTCACCTTAGAAATTAAATCAGATGGAATTTCAACATTCATCTTCGCCATATTAGGAAAGAATTCAGGCACCAAATGAAAGTAGTAAAGTGTACTCGAGTAATGTTCATGACCGAGATAAGAACTTAAATAAGGCAACCATGCATTTAAATCTTTTCCTTCCTTCATCCACTGATTTATACATTCAGTTGTAAAAGTATGACGAAAATCATATGGTCTTGGTGAAGGAACAGTAGAATTTTTAATATCTGCAATATTCCAACATTTCCAAAACAGATCATCTAAACGGGATATTGAATACGAATTTCCCTGATGATTGGGGAAAAAGTACTCGCTATTAGGAAAAATATACTGCGACTTCTCACGATACTTTCTGCATAGATTTAAGACAGATTCCGAAAGCATTACATGACGACTTTTATGACCTTTTGATTCCAGAACTGTTATCTGTCCTTTATCTAAATAAACATTTTCAATCTTTAGATTTAGTGCTTCCCCCGGACGAAGCCCGCAACAATAAATTACCCTAAAAATGACGGGTATAACAAGATGACGAGCAGGGCACAGTTTATTGTACTCAAAACTATCAGCTGCTGCAAAAAAGGCAGTCAATTCCTCCCTTGTGAAAATATGTGGTACATATTGTTTTTCTTTTCCAATCCAATCATTAGGTAAGATATATGCTTCTATCCCGTTACGATTCATAAACTTTGCAAGTTCACGTAGTGCGGATATTCTTCTTTTTCTTCCATTCTCATGTTCGCTATCATGAAGCTGCGTCCATTTTAATACAATCTCTTTAGACAAAACTTTTTCCTGCGGATAATTTGCATAGCAGAAACGATCAAAATTAATTAAGTGATGACTACTTGTTGTATATGGATAGCCAAATGCATGTTTTTGATTAATTAAATCTTCAATATTTTCTTTAAAAAAGCTATGTAAGGTATCATTCATTACATAATACCCCCTTCTTTATTCCTATACCATTCATCTCAAGTGCACAGGCTCTTAATTTCTCATTGTTTAAAGACAGATATGGTTTTGCTGACATTGGATCTCTTTGTCCTAAAATTTGACTAATAGTTGTTAACGGAACTTCAGCTTCAAGCAAACTTGTTCCTCTTAATCTTCTGAAACTATGGAACCCTTTGCATTCACCACGCTTATGACTTATTCCTGCCTTATCCATATATTTGTTAATAATGTGATAAATAGAGCGGTTGTCACTTAGTTTATTGTATGGTGATATAGCTCTAAGAAATATATAATTTGATTCAGATGAAGGTCTACCATGTAAAATATATTCTGCTATAGCATTTCCAACTTCAATATCTAACGGCAACACCAATGACTTCGCTGTCTTTTTTTGCATGATATTAATTCTATTGTTTCTCCAATCAATATTATTAAATTGTAGATTTACAATATCAATTGAACGTAACCCTGTCTTTTTTGCTAACATTAATATAGCATAATCTCTTTTAGCAAAGTATTTTTCAAATTCTACAGCTCTTAATATTGCATCTGCTTCGTTTTGTGTAAAACCCTGAATTATTCTCTTTCTCTTTGCAGCTTTTATATATAATGCTGAATGCATATCAAAATTAATTAAATGCTTATCCATTAAAAAGTTTGCAAAAGAGCGTAATGCAGAAATTAGCAATTTCATACTCGATTGATATCTATCTGAAATATATGGAATAAAAATACTGACTTCTTTTGCTGTCAAGTTTGAGAAATCCTTATATTCTTTTAATTCTAAATATCTTAGAAATTGAAGGATTGTCGATTTATACACATTAATTGTACCTTCACTGTAAAATCCTTCTTTTCTTTTATCGTTAACATATAAAGTTAAAAAAGATAAGAAATATGGATTTATTTTATTATCTATTGTGCATTTAGGTAGGTATTTCCATTCGAGTTTTTCAGTTTCATATACTTCTTTTAGTAAAGTTACAACTTTTCGTATAATTCTATACTTACTGTATGATATCATTTTTAAATCATATCTTTGTTGCACGTTTGTCATAAATTGTTCTGCTAAATCCAATGAAAATATTTCGTTTTTCTCATTTTCATAATACTGAATAATTTCATTAAATCCAGGATTATAACCGTTTTTTAATGTTGCTTCTTTCAATTTAAGGGAACTTACGGCTGTTTTAGTTTCAACTATAAGCTCAGTTAACTTAATTTCTTTCATACTTAATACCTCCAAATATAAGTCGGAATATTTCCGCTATTTTAAGGTATTTTTTGTAAAAACCATTGATTTATGATAAATTTATTATCCCGAAATTTCTATTGAAAATTCGCGAATTATCTATTAATATGATAATAAATATAATAATTCGGGATAACAAATACTTAGGGATAACCTCAGGGTTTGGGGCAGAGCCCCATATGCACTAACTTAGGGAAGATAATCTGCTAATTGAAGTCTTATCTTTCCTTTGCGTTTTTCAACATATAAATTTTGAGATATATTATTGAATTCCTCGAACATATACTCTAAAGAAATTATGTTTGTTTGTAAAATAAGATTAACTATTTTTGTCTCCCTCCAAATACTACGGCTTGTAATCAAGCACTTCTTCAGGGGAAAAAAAGCCTTTAGACATAAATATTTCAATCATAAGAGCAACCATAATTTTGCCATTAAGCCATGATAATGATGATTGTTCACGTTTCTTTGGTAGATCACCAAAATTCATGATTGATTTCAATCGCTTGAAATAACACTCTACCTGCCATCGATAACGATATGTTTCAAGTACATCATATGTAGTTATACTCTTTGATAAAGAAGTAATAAGTACAATATATTCGTTGAATTGTATTGTTTTATCATATAATACATTTTGCTTTTTACTGGCTCTACGTTTTAATTTCTTTAAAGCATTTTCGCAAGCTTCTTTTGATTTTTTCTTTGCGCAAACTCTCACAGGGAGAAATGTTTTATCATTGTTTTTAACAAATCCTAAAAAGTCAATACTTTTTTCATAGTCTAACACAACTAATTTAGAGAGCATATCTATTTCTTTTCTGTTCTCATCAAATATCTTAAAACAATTAGTTCTTAAACGAAGAATGTAATCAGCTTCATTTTTAATGCAATGACTAATGCCATTAATTGTACCATAGGCACGGTCACCAATTACTAAATCGCCTTTATTTAATTTGAAATTTAATAATGTTTCTCCAACCTCTTGAGTTGTAATTTTATGAGAGACACTATTCATATTAAAAATGTCAATACTATAATGTAACCTGAACGTTTGACCGCTTCTGCCTTTTTCGATTACATCAGAGGCATCAACAGCAGTAACTCTATAATCTTCTAAAAATACAGGCTTTTGAAAATCCGAAACAGCATCTTTTATTAAGCTTTCAGAAATCCACTTAAACCATTCTGTACATTTTTCAAACTTTTTCATAAATGCAACATCACTAAATTCTCCAATTTTTAAAAGTCGAGCAACTTCGCTAGTCTCTATTAATGTTGTACCGTTTATTAGATGAAATAGGCATAAAAGCATTAAATCAGCAGGGTTTTTTATCATACGTTGCCGTTGAATTATGCCTAAATCATAACACTTTTTTTCATATCCGTCTGTTAGTAATGGAATTATTTGTGATATAGCAATCATAAAGTTCTCCTTTTTATTTTCAGCATATCACAATTATTAACAATTTTCAAGCTTAAGTTAGTGCATATGGGGTCAACCCCTGCCTGTAGACTTCGCTGCCATGATTCAAAAACCATTGGAGATAAATTATTCTTATCTACCGGCTGTCCACTAATCATCTTGTTCCATTCATTTTTAACAACCGTAATATTATCTTCTTTGTAATAGCTCATAATAGCCTCCTTGGGCAAGGGACGATCTGAAGCGACCCCTTAATAGTACACAATTTAGGTACGGTTAAATAATTAGATTTATTAATACATTCCTTAATCGACTAAAACCCTTTTGTGCAGATTTTGACTAGTTGTCCATGTTTTAACCACATTATAACAATTTTCATAAACTTCTATTTTAATATAACATAATTTATATTTTCACTCAATAAACTTCTTCAATTTATGCCAATATAAGGTTTCATTAAATCGTATTTTAACAAATTTATTCAATCTTAACAAGAAATTCTGCGTTTGAGTTTCCCCATTATTTAAAGTTTAAGTTTTTTAAATCATAAGATTTAAAAAAAGTTATCCACAGTATTTGAAAATATATAAAAATCTAAACACAAATTCTTAATATTTATTGATTTATCAATAAAAAATGCAAAAATGCTTACCTATATGTTATAAAAGTTTTTAAAAATTAAAAATGGGGAAACTTAAAATTTTTCGCCATTGACAAAAACATAACTTTATAGTATCATTTGGTAAAATAAAACAAATAATTTGCACTGCAAAACGTATTTATACGCAAATTCTACAGTACAAACTGAGCAGGCGATGAACTAATGTTCATGGGGCTGGGCCAAAAGGCAGCAGGGCTTACCTGTGGGACGGTAGTATGTCCTACAGGTTTTTTTATTGTGAGAGGATAATATGATTGAAATAGGAGTAAGCAATTTAACCAAAGCATTTGGTGTTGATAAAATATTTGAAAATGTAACGTTTGATGTTAAGACAAAGGATAGGATAGGCTTAATCAGTCGTAACGGAACAGGAAAGAGCACGCTCATTAAAATTCTTGCAGGTTATGAAAATTATCAAAGCGGTATGGTAAATAAGCGAAAGGGGCTGACAATTGGTTACCTAGAGCAAATACCAAGCTATGATGATGAAAACACTGTACTGGATGTATTAAATGAAGCCTTCTTTAATTTAAATGAAATTAAGCTTCAAATGGAACAACTAGAAAAATCATTTGATAAATTAAAAGATGATAAGCTTCATGCTGCAATAAATAAATACAGCTCATTGCATGATACATATGAAATAGCGGGTGGCTATAATATCAAGGAAAGACTGAACAAAATTTTGCAGGGTCTTGAAATCTGTGAGGACATGCAAAAAAGACAATTCAACATGCTTAGTGGCGGAGAAAAAACTAGAGTGATTCTCGGAAAAATACTTTTAGAGGAACCGGAGCTATTGCTTCTTGATGAGCCATCAAACCATTTAGATATTAAGTCTGTGGAGTGGCTTGAAGAATATTTGAATACATATAACGGAACTTTATTAATGGTTTCTCACGACAGATATTTCCTTGACAGGGTAGTTAATAAAATCATAGAATTAGAGCCTGATTGTGCAGAAATTTACTATGGAAGTTATTCTAAATATGTTACTGAAAAAGAACTTAGATTTCTGCAGGCTATGAAGGAATATGAAAATCAACAAAGAAAAATTAAAAAAATGGAAGAGCAAATTCAAAGATATCGCATATGGGGCGAAATGCGTGACAGCGACAAAATGTATAAAAGGGCCAAGGAGCTGGAAAAAAGACTTGAAAAAATTGATAGGATAAACAAACCCATCGTAGATAAAAAGGTTGCGAATTTTCATATAAATTCAGTTGAAAGAACAGGCAAAGAGGTAATAAAAGTAACTAACTTAAAAAAATCATTTGATTCAAATAAGCTATTTGAGGATGTAAATTTTACTTTGTTCTATAATGACAGTATGTGCATATTAGGAGAAAATGGAACAGGTAAGTCAACTATATTAAAAATAATATTAAATGAAATAAACACTGATTCAGGTGAAGTGAAAATTGGCTCCAATGTTAAAATAGGTTATCTTCCTCAGGAAGTAAGCTTTGACAAGGAAGATGTTTCAATAGTAGATTATTTTTCATATAATTACGGAATTTCTTTAAGCGAGGCAAGAAAAGAGCTGGCTAAAATTCTATTTACCGGTGATGATGTTTACAAGTACATAAGCACATTGTCAGGAGGAGAAAAATCAAGGCTTAAGCTTGGTATGCTCATTTATGAAAATGTAAATACCCTTATACTTGATGAGCCTACTAATCATTTGGATATTGAGTCCAGGGAAGTCTTGGAGGAAAGCCTTATTAATTACGAAGGAACTCTGCTTTTTGCTTCTCATGATAGATACTTCGTTAATAAGATTGCTACCTGTATAGGTGAAATAGAAAATAAACAGTTTAAAATGTATGAATTTGATTATGAAGGGTATAGGCAGGAAAAACAAAGAGTCTTAGAAAGTAAATTAAATATTGAAGAAAAAAGGGAAAAGTCTGTTTCCCAAAACAAGGAAGTGTTTTTTAAGCAAAAAGAAGGGCAAAGGGCTAAGGAAAAGACCAAACGGGATTTGGCCAATATTGAAAATAAAATTTTAGAAACAGAAAATAAAATTATAGAACTTGAAAAAATATTAAATACTAACTCTGATGAATGGGATTTACATGAATATAATAGTAAATATAATGAATATAATCAGCTTAAGGAATATATAGAAAAGTTGTATCAGGAATTAGATAAGTTTAATATGTAAAGGGGAGCATAATGATTAATTTTATAATTAAAAGCTTCATAAAGGATTATGAAAATGTAAGAGACCCATATGTCAGAGAAGCATACGGAAAACTGGGAAGTGTAGTTGGCATTATAGCTAATATTATATTGAGTGTCAGCAAAATTGTTATTGGAACAATATTTAACAGTATTTCCATAACTGCTGATGGTGTTAACAATTTATCTGATACAGGTTCTTCGGTTGTTACTTTCATAGGATTTAAAATTTCAGGCAAGCCTGCCGATAAAGACCATCCCTTTGGTCATGCAAGAATAGAATATTTAACAGGACTTGCAGTGGGAGTAATTATATTACTTTTAGGAGTTGAGCTCATTAAGTCCTCTGTAGATAAAATAAGAAACCCAGAAGCAACGATTTTTTCTTGGATTATGGTCTTAGTATTATCTATATCTATTGTTATAAAACTGTGGTTAAGTTATTTTAACTCGAAGCTTGCAGATAAAATTTCATCCTCTACAATGAAGGCAACTGCAATGGATTCAAGAAATGATGTCATAGCAACTGCAGCAGTCTTGGTGTCTGTTTTTATTGCTAAATTTACAGGATTTGAAATAGACGGTTACATGGGAGTATTGGTTGCCTTGTTTATTTTATATTCAGGATATTCAATATTGAAGGATATTTTAAATCCGCTGCTAGGTGAAATGCCTGATTCTGATTTCATTGATATGATAGAACATAAAGTTTTATCCTATGAAGGAATAATTAATATCCATGACCTTGTGGTTCACAATTACGGACCTAACAGATACTTTGCAACTGTACATGCAGAAGTTGATGCCAAGGAAGATATACTGAAATCTCATGATATGATTGACAATATTGAAAGAGATTTTGCAAGAGATTTAAATATAAACTTAGTAATACATTTAGATCCAATCATTACAAATGACAATGAAATAAACCAGCTTAGATGTACGACGGGCAAAATAATTAAAGAAATAGATGATAAGCTATCTATGCATGATTTTAGAGTTGTAAAGGGAGAGACCCACACAAACTTAATATTTGATGTAGTTGTCCCTGTTGGTTATGAAGTTAAATCAAGCGAGTTAGTTAAAACTATCGAAAAAGAAATACAATTAAAGAATGAAAATTATTATGCAGTTGTAACAGTTGATAAAAATTATGTTTCAACGTATATGAATGAGCCTAAAATTTAAAGCTGATGAAAATCGGCTTTTTCTTTTATTATAATCGAAAAAAGTTTCTGATACGAATAGTTTGAATGTCGAAATATTTTTATTGTATTTTATTTATGAATCTGATAAAATTCTAATAAAGCAATATTACTAGGAGGTTTTATGATTACTAATAAAATTCATGTTGGCTTATCAACAACATATGAAAAAGTTATAACCCCTGCAGATTCATATATAACGAAATCTGTACAAATTGAAAGCCTGATGTCGACACCTGCATTGTTGGCAACTGTAATAGAAATATCGTGGAATATGCTGAAGAAATTTATACCTTCTGATTATTTGACTGTTGTTACAAACTTTCAGTCCAATCATTTACATCCTACAATGGTAGGAGAAAAGGTAATATTTAAAATGACAATCGAAGACATTGATAACAATAGAGTAAGCATGTCTTTTTCAGGTTATGATTGTAAAGGTGAATTCTGCAATGGAATTCTTGAAAAAGCAATTGTTAAAAGTGAAAAGCTTCTAGAGGATGCATTTAGCAGAGTAAATGTGCACAAGGATTGGTTAACATATAAAATGGACGCATAAGCAGAATTCTGGGGACGGACCTTTGAGTGATGGAATTATCACTCAAAGGTCCGTCCCCAGAATTTCCCCAGAATTTCTTAAAATTATCTTTTGTTGCTGCATCCAAGAACGTCTCTCATTTTGTGAGCAACCATGTCCTTTATTGCAGTTCTTCCTGGTCCTAAGTATTTTCTTGGGTCAAATTCAGATGGCTTTTCAACAAATAATTGTCTGATGCAAGCTGTCAATGCAAGTCTTAGGTCAGTATCAATATTTATTTTACAAACTCCCATTTGAGAAGCTCTTCTTAGCATTTCTTCTGGGACTCCTGCTGCTCCTGGTATTTGGCCGCCATATTTATTGCACAAATCTACAAATTCTTTAGGGACAGATGAAGAGCCGTGAAGTACTAACGGGAAGCCAGGCAGAAGCTTTTCAATTTTTTCAAGTCTTTCAAAATCAAGACTTGGGTCACCTTTGAACTTATAAGCTCCATGGCTTGTTCCTATAGCTATAGCAAGAGAATCAACACCGGTTTTTGCAACAAATTCTGCTGCTTGGTCAGGATCTGTGTATGTAGCATCTTTTGTGTTTACTTTTATAGCATCCTCAACACCTGCTAATTTTCCAAGTTCTGCTTCAACTACTACACCTTTGCTGTGAGCATATTCCACAACTTTTTTAGTAAGAGCGATGTTTTCTTCAAAAGGATATTTTGATCCGTCAACCATAACTGAAGTAAAGCCATCATCCACACATTGCTTGCAGATTTCAAAATCCTCGCCATGATCTAGATGAAGACAAATATCTAAGCCTGTATCTTCTATGGCAGCTTCAACAAGCTTTCTTAAGTAAATTGGGTTGGCATACTTTCTAGCTCCTGCAGAAACCTGCAGAATCAATGGAGCATTTTCCTGCTTAGCTGCATCAACGATTCCTTGGATAATTTCCATGTTGTTTACGTTGAAAGCGCCTACAGCATAATGACCTTCATATGCCTTTTTAAACATTTCCTTGGATGTAACAAGAGACATTTTATTCCTCCTAATATATTATAATAAATAGAAATGTGTTATACTATTGATAATTAAATTATACTATATAACGAAGTAAAAAACATCATAAATTTTAAATTTTTTATTATTTATTACTCATAACAAGTCTTCCGGTAACTTTTCCTTCTTTTAGAAGTTCAAGTCCTTCCGGTACTTTTTCAAAGGTTGTTTCGTGAGCATCAATTCTCAGCTTGCCTTGTTTCATCATTTCAAGTACATCTTCTATGTCTTGTGGCGTTCCTCCAACTGAACCTAAGACACTTACTTCCTTAAGTATAAGGCTGCCTGTGTTTATGGTGCTTTCTAATTTAGACATACCAACTACTACGACTTTACCACCTGGTCCTACTGCTTCTAAGGCATCAGCTGTTGTTTTTCCTGAACCTGCAAAGTCAATTATAACTTCAAGTCCTTCATTTTTAAAATCCATTATGTTTTCAGCAGCTTTAAAAGCACCTTGTTTAAGAGCTTTTTCACGAGCTTCGGCTTTTCGCGATGCAACAAAAACCTTAGCGCCTTTTTGGGCAGCTATTTGATTGCCAAGGGTTCCAAGACCGCCTATACCTATGATTCCAACCTTCATTCCTTCTTTAACTCCGCCTCTTCCAACTACAGCGTGATGAGAAGTCATGCCTGCATCTGTTGCAGCAGCAGCTTGTACAAAATCTACCTCCTCAGGTATATGAATTAACATTTCTTCCGGAGCAGTTGTGTGTGTAGCATAGCCGCCATCACGCCCGTTCCCGGCTCCAGTGCCATCCTTGCCTGCCATAGGACATACAGCAACACGGTCTCCAGTCTTAAATCCTTTGACACCTTCACCAACTTCTGTAATAACACCGGAAATTTCATGACCAAGTATGCATGGAACCTTTCCAAGTATACTCATCCAACCTGGATCTTCTAATGTACTTACATCAGTGTGACATAAACCACAATTTTTAACTTCAAGAACAACATATCCTGGTTTAGCTTTAGGTATTTCTTTTTCTACAAGTATTAAGGGTTCGTGGGTTTTTCTGAATTCCCACCCTTTCATTACATTCAGCATTTTGCACCTCTTAAAATTTTATTTCGTCTTTCTTTCGTTAATTATATAACGAACAATCTTTTTATACAATTGACAAAGATGTTTATTAGCAAAATGAAAAACGTCAATATTGGCATTAAATTTCTAAATAAAATTTAAAAGATGCATTTGTAATACTACTTTGTATTATATTTTGAATTTTATTAATATGATTCAATGAAACATTTTCATTATATTTAATAAAATAATCCCACTTTTCCATTATATTGTTGCCAAAATGGAATAAGCTGAACTTAAAAAAGTTATTGATTACGTCAATGTACCATGATTCATCAGCATTGGTGCAATCAATTTTAACAGTAAGATTTAAATTTTTAGCACATGTGAGCAATATTAATTGGTATATGACATATTTGTCTATTTTAATTTCATCATTTTCAATTTTTATGTATTTAAATAAGTCTAACAGTATGTTCATATTATTTTCAGAGAAGTGTTCATTGTCAATAGAAAAAAGCTGTTCAATAATTGGATATTTTTCTCCCTCTAATTTAAGGTTTTTAAAAGGAGATACCGAATGATTGGAAATATATTCATCAAGTATTTTTGTTGTTTCGCCGCTTGACAAAGTTTTATGCATCATTTCTTTTTTCATAAATGAAAAACAGCGCTTTCTGTGATTTAAAGGAGTGCAGCCGTACCATTTTTTAAAATGACTGTAATAATATTTGACGTCTGAAAATCCAAGTTCTTCTGAAATTGAAGCAATATTTTTATCAGTTGTGAGCAATGACAATTCAGATTTTACAACTTTTTCAAAATTAACTCTTTCTACAAAACCAAAATTGCTGATGTTTTTCCAAAAATGTGAGAAATAATTACGAGATATATGTATGAAGGATGTAATATCGTCAAGCATTATTTTTTCATTAATATGTTCTTGCATATATTTTACAATTCTGTAGTATCTGTCCAGATTATTTTGTTTCATGTTTTCTGGGCTTAAAAACTGGAGCCAGTTAAATTCATTTATCATGGATTCTACTATTTGCTCTTCATAAAGCCATGCAATTTTATCGGATAATTCATAATTGAAAAATGTATCTATTAAAATTCCCATTAGCTTGCTTTTAAACAATGTTTTAGATTCTCTTCTCAGATAATCATAGTTATCGCTTTCAATTTTATTATATATTTCTGAATACATGTTGGTTCTAAAGTACATATATTTTATATATTCATATTTTTTCATATAGAAATCCAAATCTATATGAAAAACAGCAACAATTGCTTCATTTGAGCTTTGTATGGAATGAAAGGAATTGTTATTTATAAAAATGAAGTCTCCTTCTTTTACTAATACACGCTCATGGCTAGCAATAACGTCTATGGTACCTTTAATAGGCAGCAGTATTTCAACAACATCTTCATGCCAGTGTATGGGATATCTTTTTATTAATTGAATTTTAATTGAAAATGGATTGCCTTTTGTAAAGAGTATGTTTTCTTTTGAAATAGAATTATAGTTTATTTTAGGTTTTTCAAGAGCCATTTAAATCATCCTTTAATATAGTGTTTAAATTATATCATACTTATAATAATATGTGAGGATGAAAAAGAGAGATAATGAAAGCAAAATTGAGATTTAAATTGAATAATCGAAATAATTTCAAAAATTACGATAAAATTGAATAAAATGGCACTTGAAAACAATTCTAGTAATAGGTATTATATAAATTGTAAGTGTTAGCACTCTAGAGCGATGAGTGCTAACAACAACCTTGATAAATAATTTCATTAAATAAAATAGGAGGAATTAAATATGACAGTAAAACCATTAGGCGAAAGAGTAGTAATTAAAATGGTAGAGGCAGAAGAAAAAACTAAAAGTGGCATTGTATTGCCAGGCACTGCTAAGGAAAAACCTCAAGTAGCAGAAGTTATTGCAGTTGGAGCTGGAATTACTTCTGATGAAAAGAAAAAAGATGAAATAAAAGTTGGAGATAAGGTAATTTTCTCTAAATTTGCAGGAACAGAAGTTAAGGTTGATGGTGAAGAATTAATTATTATCAAATTATCTGATGTTTTAGCAGTTATTGAATAAAAAATAAAAGAGAGGTAAAGAAAATGGCAAAAATAATCAAATTTGATGAAGATGCACGCCGTGCAATGGAAAGAGGCGTTAATGCGTTAGCAGATACAGTTAAAATAACATTAGGACCTAAGGGAAGAAATGTAGTATTACAAAAATCATTTGGTTCACCTGTTATAACAAACGACGGTGTTACTATAGCAAGAGAAATAGAATTATCAGACCCTTATGAAAATATGGGAGCTCAATTAGTAAAAGAAGTTGCAACTAAAACAAATGATATAGCAGGTGATGGAACAACTACAGCAACATTGTTAGCACAAGCAATCATAAGAGAAGGCTTAAAGAACGTAGCTGCCGGAGCTAACCCAATGATACTTAAAAGAGGCATTCAAGCTGCAGTGGAAGCTTCTGTTGCTGAGCTTAAAAATGCAACTAAAAAGGTTGAAACTTCAGAAGAAATAGCACAAATAGCTTCAATTTCAGCTGGAGATGAAGAAATAGGAAAATTAATAGCTGATGCTATGGATAAAGTAGGAAAAGACGGAGTTATAACTGTAGAAGAATCAAAGACTATGGGAACAGAACTTACTGTAGTTGAAGGTATGCAGTTTGACAGAGGATACTTATCAGCATATATGGTAACTAACACAGAAAAAATGGAAGCTGTAATGGAAAATCCATATATCTTAATTACTGACAAGAAAATTTCTAATATTCAAGAAATTTTACCTGTATTAGAACAAATAGTTCAAACAGGTAGATCACTTGTCATCATAGCAGAAGACATAGAAGGCGAAGCATTAGCTACTTTAGTATTAAACAAATTAAGAGGAACATTTAATTGTGTTGCAGTAAAGGCTCCAGGCTTTGGTGACAGAAGAAAAGAAATGTTAAAAGACATTGCAATTCTTACCGGCGGACAGGTAGTAACTGAAGAATTAGGTTATGAATTAAAGGATACAACTTTAGATATGCTGGGTAATGCAGGGACAGTTAAAATAGACAAAGAAAACACCATAATAGTTCATGGAGCAGGTTCTCAAGAAGAAATTTCCAACAGAGTAAAACAAATTAAAGCTCAATGGGAAGATACTACTTCAGAATTTGACAAAGAAAAATTACAGGAAAGATTAGCAAAATTAACAGGCGGAGTTGCAGTTATCAATGTTGGTGCAGCTACTGAAACTGAAATGAAAGAAAAGAAATTAAGAATTGAAGATGCTTTAAATGCAACAAGAGCAGCAGTTGAAGAAGGCTTGGTATCAGGCGGTGGTGTTGCATTGTTGGCAACAGCTGTAGCAGTTGCAAAGGTTGCAGAAGGCTTAACAGGAGATGCTAAGACAGGTGCTAAAATAATCGAAAAAGCATTGGAAGAGCCAGTTAGACAAATAGCTGCAAACGCAGGATTAGAAGGCTCTGTAATAGTTGAAAAATTGAAAAACAGTGAAAAAGGAATTGGTTTCGACGCTTTAAATGAAAAATATGTAAACATGATTGAAGCTGGTATAGTTGACCCAACTAAAGTAACAAGATCAGCTCTTCAAAATGCAGCATCTGTAGCTGCTATGTTGTTGACAACAGAAGCAGCAGTTGCTGATGAACCAAAAAAGGATGAACCAGCAATGCCACCAATGGGCGGCGGAATGGGCGGAATGATGTAATAAATCGTCAAACCATTTGAAACACCTGGTTGAAAATACTTACAAAATGTGTTTGCTAACATTTTGCTAACATTAGAAGCTTTTCATTAATTGTGAATTATTGAAAAGCTTCTTTTTTATGTCTTTTGCTATGCTAAGCCTTATAAAGTATGTTTTTCTTTTAACTTAGCATATTATATGATATAATATCAAAAATTAAAATTTAAAATAGCTAGGTGAAGTTTATGTACAATTTGTCTAATATTGCAGACACTGTTCAAAAATATGCAAAGATAACTGCGGAAATAGCAAGGATTGATGTAGAGGTTGTTGATGCAAAGTTAATAAGGGTTGCCGGTACCGGTATATTCAGTGATGGAATTAATCAAGATGTATCTGAAAATTCTCATGTATATAAGTATGCAATTATAACAGGAGAAAGGCAAATAGTGCGCGAGCCTGGCAAAGATGAAAGATGCAAAGATTGCGGCATTAAAGATCAATGCCATGAAACTTTTGAAATATCTATGCCCATAAATATGAGGGGCGAGATTATCGGAGTAATTGGAATGGCCTGTGCCAATGAGGAATCTAAGAAAATAATACAGGATAATTTGGATAACTACTTGGAATTCCTTGCTCAAATAGCTGATTTTATAGCAACAAAGGCCTTTGAGGATGTAGAGGAAAAAAATAAAGAATCCATTATAAATATGCTTAAATTAATTACACGAAGCATGGATGAGGGAGCCATCATTATAAATAATGAAGGAAATGTGGATACAATAAATTTAAGTGCTAAAAAACAACTTGGAATCACAAGAGTAATAAATAATGAAAAAATTTACATAGAAGCAACCGGCGATACAGTAAATAACAGCAAAGAGTATAGGGTAAGAATTGGAGATAATGTAAATACCGTTATCGGAGACATATACGATGTTTCGGAAAACCCAATGTATAAACAAGTTATTTTGTTTAGAGACTTAAGCAAGGTTCAGTCAAACATTTATGCAATGACTTCTACTGTTAATGCACTCGATACTGAAAAAATAATTGGCAGCAGCAAGAAAATAATTGAACTTAAAGAAGAAATAAAAAAGGTGGCAAACTCTTTCTCAACGGTCTTGATTACCGGAGAAAGTGGCAGTGGTAAGGAAGTTGTTGCTACGGCCATTTGGCAGAATTCTGACAGAAGAAAAAACAGGTTTGTAGCCATAAATTGTGCAGCAATACCTGAACCGCTATTAGAAAGTGAATTATTTGGATATGTTAAAGGAGCATTTACAGGAGCAGACCCTAATGGCAAAATAGGTAAGTTTGAGTTGGCTAATAATGGAGTAATTTTTTTGGATGAAATAGGCGATATGCCAATATACCTACAATCAAAATTATTGAGGGTGATACAGGATAAAAAGGTAATAAGAATTGGCTCAAATCAGGTTATTCCGCTGGACGTGAGAATAATTGCCGCTACAAACAAGGATTTAAGACAAATGATAAATGAAAATAAATTTCGTGAGGATTTATATTACAGACTAAATGTTATTCCTATAGAAATTCCTTCATTAAGGGAGAGAAAAGACGACATAAGTGACTTGGTATATTACTTCATACATTATTACAGAAAAATGTTTGGTAAAAACTTCGTGAAAATTGAAGAAGAAACAATGAAAAAACTATTGGACTACCCCTGGTACGGTAATGTGCGAGAGTTGGAGAACACGGTTGAATTCATGGTTAACATGATGGAATACGGTGTTATAAATGACAATGCTCTTCCAATCAATATAAAGAAAAAAGGATACAACAGAAATATGAAAAAGGATAAAATCAGAACACTAAAAGATATAGAGCAAGAAGAAATTCAAAAGGCAATAGAATATTACGGAAATACAACAGAGGGTAAAATCGATGCTGCAAATGCATTAGGCATTGGAATCGCAACATTATATAGAAAATTACAATAATTAATAAAATATTACAATTATTAAAAAATTGAGATTACTCCTGTTGTTAATAATAAACAGGGGTAATTTTATGCCAAAAATTATCAAAATGATAAAATTGACTATAATTTGTTAAAACAATAGCCATATCTAAAACGATTTTCTTAATTTATCAAAGTGATAATATTTATCAATTTGATAATATTAAAGAAAAAACTTATAAGTAAATTGAGAATTATCAACTGATAATGTTTGAATTTCAACAATCTATTATTTATAACATCTTGAAAAATTGAAAACGTTATGCAAATTATAATAAAAATTTGGCAAGGTTTTTGCTTGTTAGAATATATGGTAGGTTGTTTGCAATTTAGAATATCGAAATATACTCTATATAATTACATTGAAAAAGATGAGAATTTAATAGAGGGTACATACATTAGTAATAATAAAAAAATGAAAGAAAGAGGTGTGTTTTATGCAAATAACAGTAGTAATAGTAGTTATTCTTTACATGATAGGTATGTTAGGTATTGGATACTGGTCTTCAAAAAGAATAACATCATCAACAGATTTTATGGTTGCGGGCAGAAATATGGGTCCTATTTTGATGGCAGGCACTTTGGCTGCAACTGAAATTGGAGGTGGAAGTTCTTTAGGAGTTGTTGAAAAAGCAAGTAATTTAGGTTCTGCCCAATGGGGATTGAGTGCTGCTTGGTACGTTTTAGCAATGGGAATTGCTTTTGTAATTCTAACTTTTTTAGCTCCGAAGTTCAGAGCCAGTGAAGTAAAAACAGTTCCAGAGTATTTTAGAAGAAGATATGGTAAGGCATCTGGATTGTTCACATCTATAACAATGCTTCTTCCTCTAATCGGATTAACAGCAGGACAGTTTATGGCTTCTGCCACTATTTTGTCAGTTATGATGGGTCTTAGCTGGCAGACATCTTTAATTACAGTTGCCATAATTGTTACTATTTATGCTGTAATGGGAGGAATGTGGAGTGTTGCTATAACTGACTTTGTTCAAGTTGGACTCATTGTAGTGGGTATGGCTGTAGCAATACCATTTTCCTTGAATTTTATAGGTGGATGGGATAATGTAATTAATAATATTCCTCCTGAAACAATGAATTTGTTCTCAGGTATTGGCGGATGGAAAGCAATAATAGCATTGATAATAATGTATATTTCTACTTTTACGGTTGGGCAGGAAGCAGTTTCCAGATATTACTCCGCTAGAGACGGAAAAGCAGCTATGCAAGGATCTGTATTGGCAGCTATCATCAATGGAATTTATGCATTTATACCAACTATCCTAGGTATTATAACTTTAGCTCTAGTTAACACTGGTATGGTTTCTTCAGAAACTATATTAGCCCAAGGTGCACGTTATTCGTTACCTGTTTTAGCAACTTTGACAATGCCTCCAATTATTGTAGGCTTGTTGTTTAGCGGTATAATATCAGCAACTATGTCAAGTGCCGATTCTGACTTATTGGGAGCTGGTTCAATTTTCAGCAACGACATTTACAAGCAATATATTAAACCAGATGCAAACGATGAAGAAATTATGAAAGTAACTAGAATAGTTATGATTATAGTTGGAGTATTCAGCCTTGTAGTAGCAATGTCTGCAACAAGCATTATTGATTTGTTGATGTTCTCATTTACTCTGAGAGCAGCTGGAGCTTTCTTCCCATATGTATTTGGTCACTACTGGAAAAAATCTTCACCAACAGGTTCAGTTGCAGCTTTAATTGTAGGAAGTGTTGTTTCAATGATATTTGAGAAAAAACTCATACCGGGATTAACATTTTTTGGCTGGGAACAGCAATCAGTAATACCAGGTCTTGTATGTGCATTGATAGCATTTGTATTATTTTCATTCCTAGTGCCACCTAAGACTGAAACATTGGATTTAACTGAACAATAAACATTTATACAAAAACCTTGCGATAGTCATAAATCAAAAGTTTTTTGTATTGCAAACCAGTGGGACAGCAGACTACGCATAAACTTTAAGTCTGTAAAATACACAAATTTTAAATTTATCCTAAAGGGCTAACTATTGTTTAGCCTTTTTTTATGCTGTATATACAATAAACAAAAAATATTTTTTTAATCATATGTACTGATCATTAAAAGAAATATTATCAAAATGATAATATTTCTTTTGACTTACACTTATGTAAATTTATGAAGAAATGTTTTTGCAGACTTTTATCGTTGTAATATATTTAGACAAAAGTATTAAAATTCAGGGTTTTCAATCTAATAATAAAAAACCTAAACTATGTAAATTTATAATACAATTCAAATTATCAATCTGATAATATTTATCAAAATGATAAAAGATGAAAAAACAAAGATTTAGAAATAAGTATCAAAATAATTGAAAACTTGTACATGTTAAAATTGAAGGAATGATTTTTTAAAGTTAAATAAAACTATTAAAATAGAATTAAAATGTTCAAAAAAATTGGCATGAATTTTGCTATATTTATAGTATAAAATTATTTAGTAGAAAGGTATTAAAAATGACTGTTAAATATGATTTAGTACAAAACGACATTTCAAAGAGAAAAAAGACCGACTTGAGTTTCTTGAGCGAAAATGTTGCTAAGAAAGTTATTAAATTTCATTCAAGTTTCGATCAATACACTGAAACATCGCTTGTTGAATTAAAGGAATTAGCAAGTTATCTCGGATTAAAGGATGTATTTATTAAAGATGAATCTTATAGATTCGGATTAAATGCATTTAAAGTTCTTGGCGGCAGCTTTACAATCGGCCAATATATTGCTAATAAATTAGGAAAAGACATAGATGATCTTCCATACAAAACATTGATTTCTGATGAAGTGAAAAAAGAATTAGGGGACATAACATTTATCACAGCAACAGATGGAAACCATGGAAGAGGAATTGCTTGGACAGCTGAACAACTTAAACAAAAGGCAATTGTCTACATGCCAAAGGGCAGTGCGCTTGAAAGACGTGATAAAATCAGAGCGCATGGTGCAAAATGTGAAATAACAGAATGGAACTATGATGATACAGTTAGATTTTGTAATGATTTAGCCCAGCAAAATGGTTATGTAATGGTACAGGATACAGCATGGCCAGGATATGAACAGCTTCCAAGATGGATTATGCAAGGTTATATGACAATGGCGTATGAATCATATTTAAAATTGGAGGAGAAGAACATTAAGCCAACACACATATTCCTTCAAGCAGGAGTAGGTTCATTAGCTTCAGCTGCTACTGGATTCTTCAGTTCAATTTACGCTGACAATAAGCCAATAATTACTACAGTTGAACCTGACAAAGCGGCATGCTTATATAAAACTGCTAAGGCTGATGATAATAAACTTCATCCTGTTACAGGTGAAATGAATACTATAATGGCTGGTCTTGCATGTGGTGAACCTATTACAATTGGATGGCCAGTTCTTAATGCAAATGTTGAAAACTTCTTATCAGTGCCAGATGATGTAGCTGCACATGGTATGAGAGTTCTAGGCAACCCTCTCAAGGGAGATGAAAGAGTAATATCAGGTGAAAGTGGAGCAGCGACTATGGGAGTTGTTTCTCAGGTTATGACTAGAGAAGAGTTAAAGGATATTAAAGAAGCATTAAAGCTTGATGAAAACTCAGTAGTATTGTTATTCAGCACTGAAGGTGACACTTATTTTGAAGGTTACAGAGACATAGTTTGGAATGGATTATATCCAAATAAATAAAATCAATTATAAATAAATATAAATAAAATAATAAATTTTAAAGGAGAAAAAAATGAACAAGAATTTCAATGAATTAATGGAAAAATTAAAAAAATTAGACTACAAAAATCTTTATCAAAATGACTTTTTCTTAACATGGGATAAAACACAGGAAGAACTAGAAGCAATATTCACAGTAGCAGAAACACTTAGATATTTAAGAGAAAATAACATCAGCCCTAAGGTATTTGATTCAGGTTTAGGAATTTCATTATTCAGAGATAATTCAACAAGAACTAGATTTTCATTTGCATCAGCTTGTAACTTGTTAGGATTAGAAATTCAAGATTTAGATGAAGGAAAGTCACAAATTGCTCATGGTGAGACAGTAAAAGAAACATCTAACATGATTTCATTTATGGCTGACGTAATAGGTATTCGAGATGACATGTACATTGGTAAAGGACACACATATCAGAAAGCAGTTGCTGAATATGTTGAAGAAGGATTTAAAGACGGTGTATTAGAGCAAAGACCAACAATTGTTAACTTACAATGTGACATTGACCACCCAACTCAAACAATGGCTGATGCTTTACATTTAATAAATGAATTTGGCGGAATTGAAAACCTAAAGGGTAAGAAAGTTGCTATGACTTGGGCATATTCTCCATCATACGGCAAACCATTATCAGTTCCTCAAGGCATTATTGGCTTGTTGACAAGATTTGGTATGGACGTAGTTCTTGCACATCCGGAAGGATATGAGGTAATGCCTGAAGTAGAAGAAGTTGCTAGAAAGAATGCTGAGCAATACGGTGGATCATTCTCAAAAACAAATTCTATGGCAGAAGCATTCAAAGATGCTGATATAGTATATCCAAAGAGCTGGGCTCCTTTTGCAGCTATGGAAAAGAGAACTAATCTTTATGGAGAAGGAGATACAGAAGGAATAAAAGCATTAGAAAAAGAGTTATTAAAACAAAATGCTGAACATACTGATTGGGCTTGTACAGAAGAATTAATGAAAACAACCAAAAACGGAAAAGCTCTATATTTACACTGCTTGCCAGCTGATATTACAGGAGTAAGCTGCAAGACTGGTGAAGTTGATGCTTCCGTATTTGACAGATACAGAATTCCTCTTTACAAAGAAGCAAGCTTTAAACCATATATAATTGCAGCAATGATTTTCATGCAGAAAATTAAAAACCCAGAAGAAACATTACAAAATTTAGTTGACAAAAATAAAGCAAGATTAGAAAGATAAACTTTGGAGGAAGAAATGGCTAATTTGGATTTTAATAAAATAAAAGAAGCAGCACAAGGATATGAAGCAGCTATGACTAAATTTTTAAGAGATTTAGTTTCTATACCTGGAGAAAGCTGTGAAGAAAAAGGCGTTGTTGAACGTATAGCTGAAGAAATGAAGGCTGTAGGCTTTGATAAGGTTGAAATAGATCCACAAGGCAACGTTCTTGGATATATGGGAACAGGAAAGACATTAATAGGTTTTGATGCTCATATAGATACAGTTGGTATAGGAAACAGAGCTAACTGGCAGTTTGACCCATATGCAGGATATGAATCAGAAACTGAAATAGGCGGTCGAGGAACATCTGACCAATTAGGAGGTATTGTATCATCTGTTTATGGTGCAAAAGTAATGAAGGACTTAGGTTTGTTAAATGAAAAATATACAGCATTAGTTGTAGGTTCTGTTCAAGAAGAAGATTGTGATGGACTTTGTTGGCAATATATTATTAAAGAAGACAAAATAAGACCAGAATTTGTTGTTTCAACTGAACCAACTGATGGCGGTATTTACAGAGGACAAAGAGGTCGTATGGAAATCCGCGTTGACGTTCAAGGTGTTTCATGCCACGGTTCAGCTCCAGAAAGAGGAGACAATGCTATTTACAAAATGGCAGAAATATTGCTAAATATAAGAGATCTTAATGAAAATAATGCAGCTGATGACAAGGAAATAAAAGGCTTAGTAAAAATGTTGGATGAAAAATACAATCCACAATATAAGGAAGCAGAATTCTTGGGTCGTGGTACTGTTACAACTTCCCAAATATTCTTTACTTCACCAAGCCGTTGTGCAGTTGCAGATTCATGCTCAATTTCATTAGACCGTCGTATGACTGCAGGTGAAACTTGGGAAAGCTGCTTAGATGAAATTCGTGCACTACCAGCTGTTAGAAAATATGGTGCTACAGTTAGCATGTATGATTATGATAGACCAAGCTACACTGGTTTAGTATATCCAATTGAGTGCTACTTCCCAACTTGGGTAATTCCAGAAGATCATGATGTAACTAAAGCAATGGAAAAAGCTTACAAAGGACTTTACGGAACAACAAGAAGCGGTTCACCTGAAGCTGATGCAATGAGAAAGGCTAGACCACTTACAGACAAATGGACATTCTCAACAAACGGCGTTTCTATCATGGGACGTAACGGCATTCCTGTAATTGGATTTGGACCTGGCGCAGAAGCACAGGCACATGCACCAAATGAAAAAACTTGGAAAGAAGATTTAGTTAAATGCGCAGCAGTATACGCAGCGCTTCCAACAATATATACAGAAAACAAATAAATAACAGACAAAGGACGGGGCTTAAAATCCGTCCTGGTCTTGTTTCTTTAGAAAGGCGATTGATATGAGTGATGTAATGAAAAGTTTATCATTTGAGTATCTTATTAATGATTGCTTACAGGATTATTATACTAAAGGAAAAATATTAGAAATAGATAAAAAAGATTTTTTTACTGAAATAAATGATAATCTTAAAATGTCTTTTAACAACGAATATTTAAGATATCCCATAGGTCCGGCAGCAGGACCCCATACTCAGTTAGCTCAAAATTTATTATCTGCATACTTGACAGGTGCCAGATTTTTTGAATTAAAGACAGTGCAGATTATAGATGGCAAACAAATGCAGTCAATGATTGAAAAACCATGCATTGACGTTAAAAATGTAGGCTATAATGTTGAATGGTCAACAGAGCTTACTGTTGAAGAAGCTGCAAATGAATATATAAAGGGTTCGGTACTATTGCAGGTAATTGCAGTTGAATTAGGATTATCTGATATAAAGGATTTTGTGTTCAACATTAGTGTAGGGTATAACCTTGAGGGAATACAATCTAAAAAAATATCTGATTTTATAGACAACTTAAAGGAGGCCAAAGAAACAGATATATTTATAGAATGCATCAATGTATTAAAAGACAATATAAATAAGTTTAAAAAATTCAAGATTGAAGATATTGAAAACATTTCCTCCAAGATAACTAATACAGTAACATTGTCAACAATGCATGGAGCAAAGGCTGAGGAAATATTAGATATAGCCAAACATTTAGTTACAAATAAAAATATAAATACATTTATTAAATGCAATCCAACATTACTTGGATACGAAAAAGTTAGAGAAATTCTCGATAACTTAGGGTATAATGATATAGTTATCAGGAAAGAAGATTTTGATCATGACTTGAAATTTGAAATGGCTGTTGACATTGTCAATGAATTGAAAAGACTTGGAAAAGAAAACAGAGTGTTTGTAGGAATTAAGTTAACAAACACATTACCAGTATATAACTCAAGAAATATTCTTCCTGGCGAAAGTATGTACTTGTCCGGCAAACCGTTGTACCCAATAGTTATGGGTGTTTCTAAAATGTTTGCGGAAGCTTTAAATGGAGATATTCATATATCATTATCAGGCGGAATCGATAAAAATAATGTTGAAAAAGTACTTAAAACAGGTATAGCACCATTGACCGTTTCAACGCTTTTATTAAAACCCAGCGGATATAAAAATTTAAAATCATTATTAGATAAAGTTGCTTCTGAAAGCATTAAGTTTGAAAAACTTGATGTTGAAGCTATAAAGGAATTGGCAGAAAATGCAAAGAATGATTCTAACTATAAAAACAAGGGCGACGGAAGATACTTAGAAGATACATTGCCTACCTATGACTGCTTTAAGATTAATTGTGGTATATGTGTTGACGTTTGCCCAAACCGTGCAAACATGAGAGTTTATGATGACAGATTTGACGCAGCATATCAAATAGTTCACATAGAAAACAGATGCAATGAATGCGACAACTGCCATACATTCTGTACAAGAGGCGGATTCCCATACTTAAAAAAGGTAACATTATTTGCAGACAAGGGTGAGTTTCAAAATTCTGAAAATGCAGGAATTTTAAAATTGGAAGAAGATAAATTCCAGTTGAGAGACGAAGATAAAAATGAGTATATTTATAATATAGACAATTCAAATAATGACAAAAAACCTATTGAAAAAATTCTTGAAACAGTGATAAAAGAATATCCGTATTTATTACAATAAACAATTAGATTGTAAAAAATTATTTATTGTCATCCTGAGCGGCAGCGAGGGATCTCAAGTTAGAGATTCTTCGATATGTCTCAGAATGACAAAAATATAAATTTAGAGGGGAAAAATATGAACAAGAAAATAGTTATAGCATTGGGTGGAAACGCCCTTGGCAGCACATTAACAGAACAAATGGAAGCTGTTAAACATACTGCAAAAGCAATTGCAGATTTAACTGAAGCAGGATATGATGTAGTAATAGCACATGGAAACGGTCCACAGGTAGGAATGATTAACAATGCTTTTACTGAATACGGAAAAGTAGATCCAAAATTTCCATTCATGCCTTTATCAATGTGCGTAGCAATGAGCCAGGCATATATTGGATATGACCTGCAAAATGCTTTGCGCGAAGAATATTTAAACAGAGGAATAAAAAAATCTGTAACTTCCATAATAACTCAGGTTGTAGTAGATGAAAAAGATCCTGCATTTGAAAGACCTACAAAACCAATCGGCCCTTTCATGACAGAACAGGAAGCTGAAGCTGCAAGAACAAGAGGAATGGTAGTTGTTGAAGATTCAGGTCGTGGATACAGAAGAGTTGTTGCTTCTCCAAAGCCGCAGGACATAGTTGAAATTGAAACTGTTGAAGCATTATTAAAAGCAAATCAGGTAGTTATTGCATGCGGCGGTGGAGGAATTCCTGTCATTGTACAGAGCAACCATTTAAAGGGAGCAGGAGCAGTTATAGATAAGGACTTTGCAAGCTCTCTCATGGCACAGCTTATTGATGCAGACAGCTTTGTAGTTTTGACAGCTGTTGAAAAGGTGGCTATTAAATTTGGAAAACCAGAACAAGAATGGTTAGCTGACTTATCTATTGAACAAGCTGAAAAATACATTGCTGACAAGGAATTTGCAGAAGGCTCTATGCTTCCAAAGGTAAAGGCTGCAATGAGTTTTGCTACTTCTAAGCCTGGAAGGAAAGCCCTTATTACATCCTTGGAAAAGGCAGCTGAAGGTTTAGCAGGCAAGACGGGAACTTGGATACATTCATAGTTTCTAAATAAAAGGAGCAAAAAATGATTATAGGCAATGGTAAGGTTATTACTAATGATTCTTTTAACACATTTTTTGAAAACGGTGCTTTATTCATAAATGATAATGTAATTGAAGATATAGGAAACCTTGAAGATATTAAAAGCAAATATCCACAGGAAGAATTTGTAGATGTTAAAAACAGAGTGATAATGCCAGGCATGATATGTGCTCACAGCCATATTTACAGTGCTTATGCAAGAGGGATGTCTGTTTCAAAGCCTACAACAGACTTTTTCACTGTTCTTGAAAATTTATGGTGGAGTCTTGACAGAAAGCTTACATTAGAGGATGTAAGGCTCAATGCCTTAACTACTTATATTGAATCCATTCAAAATGGTGTTACAACATTGATTGACCACCATTCTGGACCTAATTCCGTCACAGGAAGCTTGTTTGCAATAAGAGATGCAGCCAAGGAATTAGGTGTTAGAACTTCACTTTGCTATGAAGTATCTGACAGAGACGGAAAAGATATAGCATTGAAGGAAATAGAAGAAAACATTAACTTTATCAAGGAATGTCAAAAAAATGACGATGATATGATTAAAGCATTGTTTGGCCTGCATGCATCCTTTACATTATCAAATGAAACAATGTACAAGGTGAAGGAAGCTATGGAGGGCTTGTATGACGGTTATCATGTGCATGTGGCAGAGGGAATTGAGGATCAATATGATTCCTTGAAGAAGTATGGAAGAAGAGTTGTTGAAAGACTACATGATTTTGGTATATTAGGCGAACATACAATTGCAGTCCATGGCGTCCACACAAACCAACGAGAAATTGAAATATTGAAGGAAACAAATACTAGCGTGGTTCACAATCCAGAGTCAAACATGAACAATGCTGTGGGATGTCCTCCAGTCGTTTCAATGCTTAACCAAGGCATAAAAGTTGGTCTTGGAACTGATGCATATACCAATGACATGTTTGAATCAATGAAAGTAGCTAATATCCTACAAAGCCATCATTTGTGTGATCCAACAGTTGGATTTGCAGAAACAAAAATAATGCAGTTTGATAATAATCCTAAGATACTTAGCAAATATTTTAATAAGGATTTGGGAAAGTTGAGCAAGGGTGCATATGCAGATATAATTACCATAGACTATGACCCTTTGACACCGATGAATGAAAATAATTGGTTTGGTCATGTATTGTTTGGAATGTCAGGAAGGCAAGTGAATGACACTGTAATAAATGGTAAGTTTGTTATGAAAAACAGGAAAATCCAAACAACAGATACAAAAAAAATTTTGGCTGAATCAAGAGAAAGAGTTAAACAAATTTGGTCTTTAATGTAATATGAATAAGATTAATTTAAATATTTTTATACATGTATAGATTTAATAAATTCAACATGTAATAAAATCAGGAGGAAGTTTAATGAAAAATAATAATCCAACAGTAAACAATTCACTGTATCTTCCAGACTGGTTCACAATGGTATTTGCAAGCTCACCTGTAGTTCTTGCTACTGTTGTAGTATTTATCTTAAACATGATATTGCCTAAGAAAACAATAGCAGAAGAAAAAGCTGAAAGAGAAGCTATTGAGAAAAACAAAAAATAAACAAAAATTCCCAAATACCCATCAGCAATCTCTGATTGCGCGATGGGTAGGGATTCTTTGATTTAAAAATTAGGAGGCTGCTTTGAATTTAATTATAAAAAACGGTATTATAAATAATTGTGAAGAAAGCTTCAAATCTAACATATTAATTGGAAACGGATTAATTAAGCAAATAGGAACAAATTTAAACAATGAAAATAATTATGAAATAATTGATGCAAATGAAAATTTAATTTTACCAGGCGGTGTGGATGTTCATACACACATGGATTTGGATTTAGGAAAATACAGAGCAATTGATGATTTTTACACAGGAACTTTAGCTGCAGCATATGGAGGAACAACTACTATTGTAGATCATATTTCCTTTGGACCTAAGGGCTGCAGTCTTCACTATGAAATAGAAGAATACCATAAGCTTGCAATAGGGAAGACGATTACAGATTATAGCTTTCATGGGGTTATTCAACATGTTGATGAAAACATTTTGAATGAAATGAATGAGCTTGTCGATGAAGGAATACAAAGCTTTAAAATATATATGACATATGACAATATGCTAAATGACGAAGAAATATTGAGGGTGCTAATTAAAGCTAAAGAACTAGGGGTAGTAATTGCTGTCCATGCAGAAAATCATGGAACAATTCAGTATTTAAGATCCTATTTTGGAAATCAAAGAAAAACAGAGCCTATTTATCATGCATTATCAAGACCAGATTCGTCAGAGGCAGAAGCAATAAACAGAATGATTTACTTAAGTGAGATTGCAGGATATCCTCATTTATATTTTGTGCATGTTTCAACAAAAAAAGGTCTTGATGAAATTAAAGCAGCAAGAAATAGAGGAGTAAAAAATATTTACTGTGAAACATGTACGCAGTATTTAACTCTTACAGATGATTGTTATAACAAAGAAAATTATGAAGGATTAAAATATATCATGGCTCCTCCTTTAAGAAAAAAGGAAGATGTGGAATCATTGTGGAGCGGTATTGAAAATGACATTATTGATGTAATTGCAACGGATCATTGCCCGTTTTATTTAGAACAGAAACTAATGGGCAGAGATGATTTCAGAGTTGCTCCCGGTGGAGCCCCTGGCGTTGAAGAAAGAATTGCTATTATATTGACTGAAGGATTAAAAAGGGGACTTTCCATAAACAAGCTGATTGAAAAGCTTTGTTCTAATCCGGCTAAGATTTTTGGCTTGTATCCTAAAAAAGGCTCTTTAAATATTGGATCTGAAGCAGACATTGTTATTGTGAAAAAAGAAAAAAATATTATTTCACAAAATAATATGCATGGTGCAGCTGATTATTCAGCATATGAGGGATATGAAGCTGAATATATTATAGAAACGGTCATTCAAAGGGGCAACATCTTAATAAAAAACGGTGAATTATTTGCTGCAAAAGGTGACGGTGAATTTATAAAAAGAAAGAGAAAGGAAGACTAATGTATTCTTTAAATATAAATGGACAGGTTCATGAAGTAAATCAAGATAAAAGTCTTATGAATTTTCTAAGAGAGGATTTGCATTTAACATCAGTAAAGAACGGATGCAATGAAGGAGCTTGTGGAGCTTGTTCAATACTTGTAGATGGTAAGGTTGTTAAATCCTGTGTTATGAAGGTTTCTAAGTTTGTCGGCAAAAACATAGTTACGGTTGAAGGGCTGTCTGACAATGAAAAGGAAGTATACAGCTATGCATTTGCTAAGGTTGGAGCAGTTCAGTGCGGTTTTTGCATACCTGGAATGATAATAAGCGCTAAGGCTCTTATTGATGTTAATAATGATCCAACAAAAGATGACGTTAAAAAAGCAATAAAGGGGAATATATGCAGATGTACCGGTTATGCAAGAATTGAAGAAGCTATTTTGTTAGCAGCAAAAATCTTTAGAGAAAAAGATGCAATACCTGAAGAAGAAGCTAAAGTAAGAGTAGGTCAAGATATACTTAGAATTGATGCTAAAGTAAAAGCTTTGGGAATAGCTAAGTATGCTGATGATTATCAGTTAGATGGCATGTTATACGGCAAAAATGTTTTTAGTAAATATGCAAGAGCAAAGGTATTATCAATAAATAAAAAGGAAGCTCTTGAAATGCCTGGAGTTGTTGCTGTATATACAGCTAAGGACATTCCGGGAAAAAGATATATAGGTCACCTTGCTCATGACTGGCCTGGAATGATTGACATAGGTGAACAAACAAAATGCATAGGAGATTCTGTAGCAATAGTTGTTGCAGAAACTAAAGAGCAAGCTGAAGCTGCTGTTAAGGCAGTAAAGGTTGCATATGAAGAATTAGAACCAATTACCACTGCTGAACAAGCAGCAGCTCCTGGTGCTCACCAAATTCACAGTGAAGGCTTCATGATGTTTGGTAAAAATATAATACCTGAAAACAACTTGTTTTCACATCAAGAGGTAAAAAGAGGTAATTCAGAAAAGGCTTTGAAGGAATCAAAATATGTTGTTGAGGGCATTTTTGAAATGCCTCCTACTGAACATGCATTCTTAGAACCTGAAACAGCAGTTGCCATGCCTGACGGAGATGACGGCATAAAGGTCATTACAGGAGGTCAGGGTATTTATGATGAATATGAAGAAATAGCATTATATATTGGAATACCAAAGGAAAGGGTAAGAATTCAAAGCGCTGTTGTTGGAGGAGGTTTTGGCGGCAAGGAAGATATGAGCGTTCAACATCAAGCTGCTCTTTGTGCATATTTGCTAAAACGCCCTGTAAAAGTTTACTTCAGCAGACAGGAAAGCATAAATTATCACCCTAAACGCCATGCAATGAAAATTTACGCTAAATTAGGCTGTGATGGAAATGGGATACTTAAGGGGATGCAAGCAAGAATTACTTCTGATACAGGAGCTTATGGATCTCTTGGAGGACCGGTTCTTCAAAGAGCATGTACTCATGCAGGCGGACCATACAACTATCAGAATGTTGATATAGAAGGTAATGCATATTATACAAACAATCCTCCGGCAGGAGCATTCAGAGGGTTTGGTGTTACACAGTCCGCATTTGCAATAGAATGTTTAATAAACCAGCTTGCTGAAAAAGTTGGTATCTCAGGCTGGGAAATGAGATATAAAAATGCCATAAGACCAGGTCAATCACTGCCAAATGGTCAGATTGCAGATGATGGAACAGGCATGGCAGAAACATTGGAAGCTGTAAAAGAAGCTTTTGATAAGTATGAAGCAAGTCCGGATTATTATGTTGGAATAGCATCTGCTATGAAGAATGCAGGTCTTGGCGTAGCAGTACCTGACCCGGGACGCTGCAATTTACAAATTACCGATGGAAAGGTTCATGCATATTCATCAGCAGGAGCAATAGGTCAAGGCGTTCAGACGGTTATATTCCAGGTGGTTTGTGAAACTACAGGATTGCTGAGAGATAAGGTAATTGTAGAACATCCTGATACAATGCATTCGCCGAATGCAGGAACAACTACTGCATCAAGACAGACTGTATTTACCGGTGAAGCTGCAAGGGTGGCTGCATTAAAATTAAAGGCTGATTTAGACAACGGCAATACATTAGAAGAGTTAGAAGGGAAAATATATAAGGGCGAATTTGATTTTAAAACTGACCCATTAGGTTCTCCCAAACAAAATCCAGTAAGCCACATAGCATATGGCTATGCTACACAGCTTGTAGTTATAGACAAAGAAGGCAAATTGGTAAGGGTAGTGGCAGCTCATGATGTTGGAAGGGCAATTAATCCTGTTGCTGCAAGAGGTCAGATCGAAGGCGGAGCAGCAATGTCACTCGGTTACGGTCTAACAGAAGATTTTCCTCTTAAAAATGGCGTACCCCAGGCTAAATTTGGGACTTTAGGTCTATTCAAGTCAACTCAAATGCCGCCAATTGAAGTGCATTTAATAGAAAAGAATGATCTAAACAGTGTTGCATTTGGTGCTAAGGGACTTGGTGAGATAGTTGTTATTCCCGGTGCACCAGCTTTACAAAATGCTTATTATAAGAAGGATGGGAAGTTTAGATATAAATTGCCTTTAGAAAATACAACATATAAAAAATAAAGACATAAATGTCATCCTGAAAAGGATGACATTTGCGCTAAATGATGGTAAAATTGATTTGGTGATAATATGAAAACTTTAACGGAAATATTCAACATCAAAAAAGGTGATGTTGTTTCAATAGTGGGCAGCGGAGGCAAGACATCATTATTGTTTATGCTGGCTGAAGAATTAAAAAATGAATGCAGACTTTTAGTAAGCACAAGCGCTAAAATTTTAAAGCCAGCAGAAAATGATTATGATCATTTATATTTAAATATAAACACCTATTTGAGCAAAAGAAAAGAGAATTCATCAGGCATAACGGTTGTTTCAAAAGATATAGATGATACAAAAAGAAAACTATTAGGAATTGATGATAATGATTTAGATTTGTTGATTCCGGATTTTGATATTATTTTATTGGAAGCGGACGGCTCAAAAGGAATGCCCCTTAAGGGGTGGAAAAATCATGAGCCACCTGTTTTAAACAAAACAACAAAGACCATTGGTGTAATGCCTGTAAATTTAATCAATAAAAAGATAAACAAAGAATTTATATACGGCTTTGATGAATTTAACATATTGACAGGCAACAGCGAATATATTAATTTTGAGGCAATAGGTAAAATTTGCTCTCATAAAGACGGGATATTCAAGAATTCCACGGGAAGCTTGTATTTGTTTTTAAATAAGTCAGATACTGAAGAAGAGATTGCTGCTGCAACAGAATTATCAAAATACCTCAATGAATTTATAATAAATGAATCATTAAAGTTTAAAATATGTTATGGCTCATTAAAAAAAGGGGTATATTATGAGTGTTAGCGCAATCATAATGGCTGCTGGATCATCTATAAGGATGAATCAAGATAAGCTTAAAATGAAAATTAAAGAAAAATGTATTTATCAATATATTTTTGAGAAAATTAACAGCTCAAAATGCTTCAATGAGGTAATTGTTGTAGCTAAGGATCATGATATATTGAAGAAATCTATAGAGATGGGGTTTAAAACTGTTTTAAATGATAAATCTTACTTAGGTCAAAGCCAATCAATAAGGCTTGGAATACTTAACTTGAGTGATGCAGAAGGCTACATGTTTTTTACAGCTGACCAACCATTTATTTCTGAAGAAACAATAAAAGAGCTTGTAAACACATTTGAAAAAAATCCAAATAATATAACAGTTCCTTGCTATAACGGAATTTGTGGTAGTCCTGCAATATTTCCAGCAATTTATAAAAACCAGCTGTTAAAGCTATCAGGAGACACAGGTGGCAAAATAATAATAAAAGACAATGAAGACAAATTAATAAGGGTTAACATACAGTCAAAAGATGAATTAATTGACATAGATACCATGGAGGATTACAGGAGAGTTTGTGTAGAGGAAGGTGATTAAATGAATGGAGAGGCAGTAATAGTAAAAGGCGGCGGTGACATTGCATCAGGCATTATACAAAAATTGCACAGAACAGGTTTCAGAGTATTGGTGTTAGAAATAGAAGCCCCTACACCAATAAGAAGACCCGTATGTTTTTCAGAAGCAGTTTACTTGGGTAAAATGGAAATAGAAGGAATAACCTCAGTCTTAGCAAAAAATATAGTGGAAGTATATCATGCCTGGGCTAATGATTATGTTCCGGTATTAGTTGATTCTAAGGGAGAATACATAGACAAATTTAAACCAATTGCAGTTGTTGATGCAATAATTGCTAAAAAGAACACTGGTATGCATAAGGATATTGCACCTATTACCATAGCAATCGGACCGGGATTTGAAGCAGGCAAGGATGTAAATGTGGTAATAGAAAGCAATCGGGGACATGACCTGGGAAGATTAATTTTTGAAGGCTCTGCCGAGCCGAATACAGGAAAACCCGGCAATATTGAGGGTTATACAATTGAAAGAGTGCTGTTATCACCGGAAGAAGGAACAATTACTTTAGAGCATAAAATCGGTGATGTGGTAAAAAGCGGTGATGTAATAGGATATGTCAATGGTCAAAGCATCAATTCAAAAATCGATGGTATAGTGAGAGGCTTAATAAGAGAAGGAACCTATGTAACAAAAGGATTTAAGATAGGGGATGTTGACCCGAGATTAGAAGAGCTGGATAATTGTTACACAATTTCTGATAAGGCAAGGGCCATTGGCGGTGCAGTATTAGAAGCATTAATAATAGAAATGAGAAAGATTAAAAATCTATAAAGGTTTTTAATCTTTTTTTATTGTTAAAGTATGATTTATTTGTTACAATTTAAATAACATTGTCGAAAACGTATTTTTAAGGAGTCTAAATAAATGGCTAAAGTAATTTCTATATCAAATCAAAAAGGTGGAGTAGGCAAGACTACTACCACTGGAGCTGTTGCAGCAGGTTTCAAATTAAAGGGATACAGGGTTTTATGTGTAGATTTAGATCCACAGTCTAATTTAAGTTTTAGTTCGGGGGCTGAAACAGAAGATTGCCCTACAATTTATGAAATATTAAAGGGTGAGGCAAAGACATCATTTTCTATTCAAAAAATGCCTTCCTTCGATATTATTTCATCCAACATTCTTTTAAGCGGTATTGAGTTGGAATTTACACAGACAGGAAGAGAATTTTTGTTAAAGGAGTCCTTAAGTTCAGTAAAAGATAAATATGATTATATTTTTATTGATACTCCTCCGGCATTGAGCATATTGACAGTTAATGCATTTACAGCTTCTGACTATATAATTATTCCGATGCTAACTGATATATTCAGCCTGCAGGGAATTGCACAGCTTTCTGAAACTATTGACAGAGTAAGAAAATACTGCAATCAAAATTTAAAGGTTGAAGGAATAGTGCTAACAAAGTATAACAAAAGAACTATATTGAGCAGAGAAATAAAGGGTACGGCTGAATTAATTGCAAAAGAGCTGAATACCAGCATTTTTAATTCTACCATAAGGTCCAGCGTAGCCATAATGGAGGCACAAACTAATCAACAGGATATTTATAATTACTCGCCAAAAAATGCAGCAGCGCAGGATTATATGGAGTTAGTTGAAGAGCTTATTGAAAGAGGGTTATAAAATGGCAAAGATAAAAAAGACTTTTGACAGAGAATCAATGTACAAAAAAATAATGCCTACAAATTTAAAGAAGGAAACAGAACAGGCACCAAAAGAAACAAATGAACAAATTGCAGACATTGTTGAAAAGAAAAGTCCAAAAGAAACCTCAATATTTCAAAATAAAGAATTAAATTTAATTAAAGAAGAAAAGAATGAAGTGATTTTATATAATGTTACTGAAAAGCTTGTTCTCATCAAGCTTGATGCAGCTCTTAAAAAGATGAACTGCTGCAGATGCGACCGCTGTAAGGAAGATATTGTAGCAATAGCATTAAATAACCTTAAGCCAATGTATATAGTGGCTACCAAGAATGATATAAAACAAAAAATACATGAATTGCAGAATATTGGCAATGAAATTACCATAGAGGTTATTAAAGCAGTCCTTATAGTAAGAAAAAACCCAAGACATTAATAATTAATTTTAAATTGTGCTAAAATTTTACTTAATCTTGTCGATATCATAATATGAAATAATATTATGAGGTGATTTTATGCAGGATAAGGTTAATGTAATGTACAGCGATTTAGATGAAGATACGTTAAAAGACAAGTATCTTACTTTTTATACGGATAATCAGCTGTTTGGAATTTTAATATCTGAAGTTGTCCAAATAATAGGAATGCAAGAAATTACAGCCGTTCCTGAATTCCCTTCCTACGCAAAGGGAGTAATTAATTTAAGAGGAATTATTATTCCAATCATTGATGTCAGATTGCGACTTAAAAAAGAAGAAATTGAATACAATGAAAGAACCTGCATTATAGTTACAAATATAAACGGTTCTTATATAGGCTTTATTGTTGATTCTGTAAACGAAGTGACAAACATATACAATGATAACATTTCAAAGCCTCCTAAAATGGGTGCAGACTATGTCAATACTTATATAACCGGAATAGCTAAATTAAATAATAATATTGTTTTGTTAATAGATTTGAAAAAAGTTTTAAATGAAAAGGAATTAGAATTTATTACAAATATCGATTAACAAATTACAGGGGGCGGCAATGAAAATCATAAAAAGAAAAACAAAAACAAAGGTTAAAGCAGGTGCTGCAAAAAGGAAGATTTCTATAACAAATATTAAAATAGCGCCTAGATTAATAATGTGTTTTGCAATAATGCTTGTGCTATTTGCTATATCTATGGGAATTACACTTTTTAATATTAACAATGTTGCATCAGATGTTAACCGCTTTTATGATGATTGTTATAAAGTTGAAGTATTATCCTGGAAAACAAAGCTGGCTATAGCTAAGGTTGAAAAGGCAATTTATAAATCTACAACTACATCCAGCAGATCATTGGTTAAGGAATATACTTCAGAAATCACGGAAAATATTGAAGCTGTAAATGAATACTTTACGCAGTTAAGAATAGATTTAGAAGCATACCCGATTGTAGTAGAACAATTAGATAAGGATTTAGCTACTGCATCAGAAATAAGCAATGAGCTGGTAGAATTATTAAATGAAAGCAGAAATATGCAGGCTTTAGGAATTTTGAATGAAGACTTGATGCCTGTATTAGATAAAATAAATAACACAATGGATGAAGTAAGCAAGAATTTAGATATTGTTGCTACAAGTTTTGTAAAAGACTCAAATGATGCAAGTAAAAATTTAGTAATTATATTATCGATTATTTTTGTAGTCAGCATTATAGTAGCATTGGTATTAGCTGCAGCTGTGGTTAAAAGCATTGTAAAACCCATAAGGGAAATAACAGAAGCAGCAAATGCCATAAGCAGTGGGAACTTAGACTATGAAGTTAAATATTCATCAAACGATGAATTGGGAGAAGCAACAAAGACAATCAGTAATACATTAGAAACATTGAAGCTTTATGTTGGAGAAATAGACAGAGTGTTGAATGAAATGTCAAATGGTAATTTAACAACATCTATTGAAATGGAATTTATAGGTGGCTTTGCACCAATAAAGGGCTCTGTTGAAAAAATATTATTATCCTTCAATGAAACGCTGAGTAAATTAGATGAAGCAGCGGAACAGGTTTCTAGTGGAGCAAGTCAGGTATCAGGAGGAGCTCAAGCCTTGTCACAGGGTACAGCCGAGCAGGCTAGCTCAATAGAAGAGCTATCTGCAACTATCAATGAAATATCAGAGCAAATAAAACATAACGCTAATAATTCAAATAATGTAAGCAAAATAACTCAAAATGCAGCTAATGGAGTAGAAGAAAACAGCAGGCAGGTTGAATTAATGACCACCGCCATGTATGACATAAAAAAATCTACAAATGAAATATCAAAAATAATTAAGGCAATTGATGATATAGCATTCCAGACAAATATTTTGGCCTTGAATGCAGCAGTTGAAGCTGCAAGAGCAGGTTCAGCCGGCAAGGGATTTGCTGTTGTTGCGGATGAAGTAAGAAATCTTGCATCAAAAAGTGCTGAAGCGGCAAAAAGTACAGCCTTCCTCATTGAAAATTCAATTAAATCTGTAGAGAAGGGCACAAAGATTGCAGATGAAACAAAATCATCAATCGATTCAATGGTTCATGGCATAAGAGAATCAGTGAAGCTGATAAATGAAATTTCAGAGGCATCAAATAAACAGGCTGAATCAATAATGCAGGTAACGTTAGGGGTTGAACAAATATCTGCAGTTGTACAAACCAACTCTGCTACAGCAGAAGAAAGTGCGGCGGCCAGCGAAGAGCTTAGTGGACAATCAAGCTTGTTAAAGGATTTAGTAGAAAAATTTGAATTAAAAGCTGCAGCAAACACTGCTATATAAGGAGTATAAAATGAACTATGATACAGAAGAAATTTTAGAGGAAATTGATTTTCCGTGGTTAATATTTAAATTAAACAATAATTTGTATACATTGAGCAGCAAAATGATAACTTCCATAGTTATCAAACCTGATGAAATTACTTTTGTGCCTAATGTTAAAGATTATATTACGGGTCTCATACATTTAAGAGGCAATGTTGTTCCGCTGATTGATTTAAAGGAGCTACTTAATATTGATGCATCAAACAATTTAATCACAAATGAAAATAAGATGGTTGTGGTTTTAGAAAAAGAAAATTCATTTGCAGGTCTTATTGTGGATGAAGTATTGTCAGTTGAAAGCATCACACCTTTTGAGGAAACTGAGGAAATAAAAAAGATGTGCAGAGAAGGCTTTGTAAAAGGTGTAGCTAAAGGAAATAAAAATGAAGATGTACTTCTAATCATAGATGAAGAAAAAATTATGAATTTGGCATAAATTTTTTTCATTAAGTGTCGAGTATATATGTAGATAGGGGTAATTAATATGAAAATTCAAAATATAAGTAATTATATGAATTATAAAGGAAGCACAAAACCAATTAAAAACGAAGAGCATGTTAAAGCTAAAAACTACGATGTTATCGAAATTAAAGGTAACAAAACACAGAAGGAAGAACCTACTCTGGAATCAATAAAAAAGAATGTTGTTGAAAAGATCAATCAAGAATCCAATACTGAGAAAATAAACAGAATTAAAGAGAGCATAAACAACAAAACATACAGCATTGATGTGGAAGAAGTTGTAAACAAACTTTTAAAATAAGAGGATAACATGGATAGGTTATTAGAATTATTGGGAGAAAGTGCTGAATTATACAAGAACTTTTTGGAATTAGAGTATAAAAAATACGATACAGTCATTAAAAATGATATTGAGGTTTTAGATGATATTGTATCAAAGGAACAGGCATTTTATTTAAAAATGAGAGGTATTGAACAACAAAGGGAAAAGATTGTTGATGCTATGGGTTATAAGAACAAGTCTCTCAAGGAAATTATAGAAACTGACACAAAAGAAAATTTAAAACTTAAAGAAAAATATGAAGAATTAAGCAAAGTGATTGCTGAGGTTAAGAAAATTAGTAGTTTATGCAAGACACTGATAGAAGTGAGAATGCATAGGATTGACAAAACTTTAGAACAATTGGGTGAAAAAGAAAATACATATTCAAATAACCAGACATCAATCAAAACTAAAAGCTTGATACTTTCGAAAAAAATATAAATAATATTATCAAGGAGAAGTATATGCTTAGATCAACTTTTTTAGGATATAAGACAGCCACAAGCGCATTAAAAGTAAATCAAAATGTAATGGATATTGTTGGCCAAAATATATCAAATATTAATACAGAAGGTTACACTAGGCAACGCCTTGATATAAATTCAGTATCATTTAACGCAAGTAACATTAAACTAAATCCATCTGGAGTAATTATAGGACAAGGTGTTGAGGCAAATGGCGTAAGTCAGTTCAGAGATTCCTTTCTCGATTTAAGATATAGAATGGAAGCAAGCAAGGCAGGCAGTGAATATGTTCAATTAGAAGCACTAAGCGATTTGGAATCCGTTCTTGATGAAATATCTAAAGATGGTTTAGATGCGCAATTTTCTGATTTAATAGAACAGCTTCATTCGCTGACATCAAGTCCTTCTGACCCTGTGTTGGAAGGAGTAGTAAGAACATCTGCACAAATGCTTACACAAATGTTCAATGATTATTCAGAACAAATTGATACTATTAATAATCAACAGCTGAGCTACTTAGAAAATGGTGCAATAGTTAAAATAAATCAAATCACAGAAAATATAGCAAAACTAAACAATCAAATTAAGGCAGATAACATAAGCGGAAATCCTGCATTGGAATTAAACGATGAAAGAAATATGCTTATAGATGAATTATCTAATTATCTTGATATAGAAGTTGATGTAGTGCCACTTAATATAGGCGGTAATAAAACAATAGATGAAATAGTTATAAAACTTAGAGACATCAGTAGTCCTGAAATTAATCTTGTAAACAGAGAAAATAACTTTAACTTAAGCGTGGATGAGGATGGAGATAAAACCATAATTAAAGCAGAAGTACCAAGTATAGATGGTGATGGTAATATTGTAACTATTATTACTGACATATCATCAAGTATTAAGGGCGGTCAAATAGAAGGATATTTGAAATTTTTAAACGGCAACGGTGAATTTGCGCCTTCGACAGATCCATACTCAAAGGTTAAAGGAGTACAGTACTACCAAAACATGCTAGATTCTTTAGCTAATAAATTTGCTCTTGTTATGAATGAAGTAAACAGGGTTCCAAAGACATATGATACAGATGGAAAAGTTACAAGTTGGGATGAAAAACCACTTTTTGATGCAAGAGGTGGTGGAGATATTACAGCAGGAAATATAAAAATACATGATTCATGGGCAAGTGAAACAGATTCATATATAACAAATACTATTAAAGAAAAAACTGGTGACAGCACAGGTGCTACCGACAATATTTTAAGAATGATTTCCAAGTTCCAAGCAGGTCAAGGAGACCATGATTTTATAGGTGGAACAACAACATTATTTAATGGAACCTTTCAGGAATTTTTGTCCTTTACAACAACAAGCTTAAATCTTCAAGTAGATAATGTACAAAAATCCTATGACACATTTTCAGAATCACAGTATCAAATTGATTATGCCAGAAGCAGCATGTCTTCAGTTGATTTAAATGAAGAAGGGGTTAATTTACTACAGTACAGCAAATCCTACAATGCAGCTGCAAGATTGATGACCACGTTAGATGAAATGTTGGATACATTAATCAACAGAATGGGAGTATAGGGGTGCAATTATGAGAATTACCACAAACATGATGTCTAATAAATATATAAGAAATTTAAATAAATCAGCAAATGAAATGAATTATTTAAATGAAAAGGTATCAACCGGGAAGAAGTTTTTTAAAGGTTCAGAAGATCCTGTATCTGCCATTAAAGCTTACAAACTTAGAAGAGAATATAGGACGACTGAAATATATGATACAAATTTAAGTGATGCTGATTCTTTTTTGACTACTGCTGAAACAAATTTAACTGAAATAAGCAATAATGTAGAAAAAGTTTATACCTCATATTTAAAAGGTATTAATGGAACAATGGGTTCCGAGGACAGAGAAATAGTTGCCAAAGAACTTGAAAATTTACAACAATCAATACTTACTTCTTTAAATGCTAAATTTGAAGATAGATATGTTTTTGGCGGTACAAGCAAATCAGAAATTCCTTTTACTTTGGATAATGACGGGAATTTACTATTTAAAGGTCTGGATGTTAATAACTCAGCAAATAATGCAGATTTTGATAAATTAGCAAAAGAAACCATAAACATTGATCTTGGATTGGGCATGACATTTGATTCTGACAGCGATTTGAATGAAGATACAGTATTTAATATGTCTATGTCAGGCATTAAATTTATGGGTTATGGAGAGACAAACGGTATTCCAAACAATTTATATACATTAATTGGAGCAATAAAAAATGAATTAAAAGATCCAAACTTTTCTTTGGAGAATATAGAACCCTACATAGATAAGTTTGAAGAACAGAAAAAACAAGTCCTTGTTAACATAACAGATATAGGAGCTAAAACAAATTATCTTGAATTTATTAAACTCAGGAATGAAGATAATCAATTTAATTTAAATGAAAAAATCCTAGATGTGGAATATGTAGACCCGGCAGAGGCTATAGTGGACTTTACAATGCAGGAATATTCCTACAATGCAGCATTATCCATGGGTAACAAAATACTTCAAAACAGTTTTATAGACTTTATGAAATAGTAAGGAGTGTTGTTATGATAGAACCGCTAATAGAAATTAAAACAATTCCAATGTCAATAGAATTTAAAATTAATAAGGCAAGTTATGAAATAGCAAACACTAATGCTACCTTTGAATTAACAAGAGACAAGGGCAAACTTCAGATGGAGATGAAGCCCACAAGGTTAAACATTGACACTGTTGAGGCAAGATATTCCGCAGGAATAAAAAGTGCCATGCGTTCCGTAGAGGATTTTGCAAAAAAAGGTATCCAGGCAGCTTATGAAGCAACTGCAACCTATGCTAAGGACGGAAACCTTATGCTGGATATAAATATAATGGACAATCCTATTCCCGAAATAGCAATGAAGAAATTTTTCAGTGATGTGGATTTTAACCTTGGTTTTATTCCAGCGACAGGTCCGGATATTTCATGGGATATTGGCGGAATATCAATGAACTTTGAAATGGATAAGCTGGATTTTGATTGGAATATAGAAAGACCTCAAATTAATTTCATACCTGGAAACATAGAATTTATAATTAAAGAGTATCCCAGAGTTGAAATTAATTATAAAGGAACCCCAATTTTTGTGCCGCCAAGTGCGAATCCTAATTATAAGGAGATAGATACGTTTGCTTAAGAAAAAAATTAACACCAGAGATTTTGGTGAGATATTAGTTGATGAAAATGACATAATAAATTTCACCACAGGCATGTACGGGTTTGAAAATTTCAAGAGCTTTGTAATATTAAAGGATGATCCCATGGATGATGTAATGTTTCTTCAGTCTCTTGACAACGCGGAATTATCATTTGTACTTATAGACCCTTATGCAATTTTCAGAACATATGAACCTAATATAAGCGAAGAAGATTTAAAAGAATTAGAAGCAGAACATGAAACAGAACTTAAGTACTTGGTTATTGCAATTATAAAAGAAAACATAAAGGATTCAGTGGTTAATTTAAAAAGCCCAATTGCAATCAATTCTATTACCAGAAATGCAAAGCAGGTGATACTTCAGAATTCTTATCCACTCAGATACAATATCATAGTAGCTGAGGAGGAGAAAAAATGTTAGTTATAAAGAGAAAAGTATCAGAATCAATACTTATTGGAGATGACATTGAAATTATCATATCAGAGATTTCTCAAGACAAGGTAAAGATAGCCATCAATGCTCCCAAGGAAGTAAAAATAACACGAAAGGAATTGGCAGAAACCTGCGAATTTAATATAGACGCATCAGAAAAAATAAATAAAATTACCTTGAACAATATAATAGATCAGTTAAAAAAATCAAACTAACCAAATAAAGATAAAAAAATTTTTTTATCTTTATTTGGGTGTTTTTGTATATTTTTTTATTTTTTGAAATCTAAGCCACGAATATATATACATATTTATGGCTTTGTTTTATTGTATAAAATGATAAAATAGAGGAATATGTGTGCTGTGAATGTATTAAATGAGTATATATATTTAGCAATAAATTTTATAAATATGAAAAATGAGCAAGTAATATTCATAATATGCAGGTGTCAAAAAAGCTTGCATAATGTCATTTTTTCGCATATAATAGCCTTAAGTTAAAAAATTAATAAAATATTAAAAATTGAAAATAGTAAATCTGTCGAAAGGCAGTGACCACAAAGCTATAGGACCTAAGGAGAGATCTATGGTTGCCAGTTGCCAATTATACATTTATATATTTAGATGAATCTAGAATTATATATATAATTTATTGTGCAACTGTGAACCTGCAAATAAATTATATTTTTTTACTAATTTTTAATAGGGGGAATAAATGAAGATTATAGAAAGTACTAATTTAAACTTGCTTAACAAGAGTCTAGATGGGCTTTGGTTAAGACAACAAATCACCATGGAAAACATAGCAAATTATTCAACACCCGGATATAAAAGCAAATTTGTGGATTTCGAAAACTTATTAAAAACAAATTTGGAAAACTTAACTGAAAAAAATACATCTGAAATAAATGAACAAATTAAATCCAGCAATATTTCAATTAAAGAAAATGATAACCTTTCCTTGAGACTTGATGGCAATAACGTGGATTTAGAAAAAGAAAACCTTGAACTTGCAAAAACACAGCTTCAATATATGTATACTGTGACAGAAATAAATTCCTATTTTTCAAAACTTAGATCAGCCATATCTGAAGGCAAAAAATAATAAACGGAGGTATATATGTCTTTTTTACAATCTCTTAATATTAGTGGATCCGGTCTTACTGCGCAAAGGTTAAGAATGGATGTTATATCAGAAAATATAGCTAACATTGACACAACAAGGACAGAAAATGGTGAACCATACCGAAGAAAAATGGTTGTTCTTTCATCAACCTCTGAATTCAAGGATATGTTGATTAAAAACATAAATGATTATGAATCAGGCGGTGTTGAAGTAACAGAAATAGTTGAGGATCAAACGGAATTTAAATTGGTGTATGACCCTGAACATCCTGATGCCGATGAAAATGGATATGTAAGCATGCCTAATGTAGATTCTTTAAAAGAAACCGTGGATATGATGGAAGCTTACAGAGCCTATCAAGCAAACATAACAGCACTGAACACCACTAAACAAATGGCAATTAAGGCTCTGGAAATCGGGAGGTAATAATGTTTATTGAACCAATAAAGTCTATTCAAGGACTAAATCAAGCAAATGAATTACATAAAACAAGCAATAAAAATAAAACTGAATTATCATTTAAATCCTTATTTGACAATGCACTTGACAACTATGTTGAAGCGGAAGCAAAAGTGGATGAAGACATATACAAACTAGGTGTTGGAGAAAGCGACGACTTGCATAATTTAATGATTAATACTCAAAAAGCTGAAGTTTCCTTAGATTTGTTAATACAGCTTAGAAATAAAGCTTTAGATGCTTACAATGAAATAATGCGCATGGGGGTATAGCAGTATCTCAATGTACAATTTAGGAGCTATAAATGGCAGAGCAATTTAAGAACTTTTGGAAAAATACAGTTGAATTTTGGGGAAAAATTGATGCTAAGAAAAAGAAGTTAATAATCGGAGGACTAACCGGATTAGTATCAGTTGCACTTATTACAACTATTATTCTAAATAAAGAGAATTATGTGGTTCTTTTTAATGATATAGATGAGGAAGAAACAAGAGAAGTAATGCAACAGCTTCAAGAAAACAATGTGGATTATAAATATGAAAATGATGGAAGTATTCTTATTCCAAAGGAACAGGAAAGCACTCTTAGAATGCAGCTGGCACAGGCGGGACATCCTCGCACAGGAACAAATTATGATGTGTTTACCCAAAACATCGACTTCATGACAACCGATTATGAAAAAAAACAATATGAAGTTTTCCAATTACAAGAAAGATTGCAGGATTCCATCGAAACAATTGATGGAGTAGAAGAAGCAATTATAACAATCAATATACCAAAGGATGATAATTTTGCATGGGAAACAGATAAGGAAGAATCTTCTGCATCAGTAAAGATAAATCTTGTTAACGGTTATGCATTATCAACATCGCAAAGCAGCGGAATTATGCAGCTAATCGTTAAAAGCGTAGAAGGGTTAAAGGAAGAAAATGTAGCAATAATAGATACTGCAGGAAATAGCCTCGTTGTAAGCAATGAACTTAAACAAACAAATACTATTAAACTAAAGCTTGAAATAGAAAAAGAATTCGAAAAAGAAACGGAAAAAGAGGTTGCAGAATTTCTAGCAAAAATATATGGACCTGAAAATATAAAGGTTTCAGTAAAAAGCACTATTAATTTTGATAAGAAAATAAGTGAAATGCTACAATACTTACCTGATGAAGAGACTAACCTTGGTGTTCCAAGCGAAACTAACAATGACAGAGAAATTACCGGTCCAGGAGAAACTGTGGGAGGAGTGGCAGGTTCAGAAACAAATGCTGAAGTACCTACTTATCCGGGAGTTGTTATAGAAGGAGAAAATATATATTTCAAGGATTCAAACTCTATTAATTATTTAGTAAGTCAATTAAAGGAACAAATTGAGCATAATCCCGGGAATATAGAAGAACTTACTGTTGCTGTTGTAATTAACAAAGCAAGCATGAGGGATGAAGAGCTTCAGCAAACTAAGGAATTGATTGCTTTTTCTGCAGGAATAAGCACTGAAGATATTGCTCTTCACAACATGAAATTTTTTGATCCTGATTCACCGGCATTACCGGTTATAACAACAGACCCTCAGGTTGAAGATGCAATACAGTTAAAAGACATACTTATATATGGAGGAATTGCCTTAGCTGCAATAGCTATTATTTCCTTTATTATGGCGTTAATTTTAAGAAAGAAGAAAAAGAAGAAAGCATTAAATAATGCTGCAACTAAAGCATCAGAAGCAGCAGTTACCAATGATTTCTCATGGAATGATATTCAAGACGAAATTAAAGTACAGGAAACACCAGAGCAGGTTATTAAAAAACAGCTTAAGGATTTCACAACTGCTAATCCTGAAATAGCAGCACAACTTATAAGAACATGGCTTAAGGGGGATGATATTTAATGGCAGAAACTAAATTATCAGGAAAGCAAAAAGCTGCTGCAATTATTATTTCCCTCGGAGCAGACGATGCATCTAAAATATACAAATATCTCAAGGAAGATGAAGTAGAACAGCTTACATATGAAATTTCGAGACTGCAGCATTTAAATCCTTCGATTATGGAGAATACACTTAAAGATTTTTATGATTTGTGTCTTACACAAAAAGTTATAACAGAAGGTGGATTAGAGTATGCAAAAAATGTTTTGGAAAAGGCATTTGGTTCACAAACTGCCACCAGTTTATTGGAAAGAGTAACAAAGACACTTAGAACCAAATCATTTGAATTTATAAGAAAAGCTGACTATAAGAATCTTTTAGCTATTATACAAAATGAACATCCTCAGACAATTGCGCTTATATTGTCCTATGCCAGAGCAGACCAAGCATCAGCTGTAATAGCTGATCTTCCAAAGGAAAGGCGTATTGATGTGGTGGAAAGGATTGCAAAGATGGATCGAACATCACCTGAAATTGTCAAATATGTAGAGCAGGAGTTAGAGAAGAAATTCAATTCAATTGTATCAGTGGACTTTACAGAAATAGGCGGAGTTAACTACGTAGCTGATGTCATGAACAATATGGATAGAGGCAATGAAAAATATATATTTGATGAACTTAATAAGAAGGATGCAAAACTTGCTGATGAAATCAGAATGAGAATGTTTGTATTTGAAGATATTGTAACTATGGATGCAATGAGCATTCAAAGATTTCTTCGTGAGGTTGACTCAAAGGATTTGGTTTATGCAATCAAAGGGTCAAACAAGGAAGTATCAGATGTGCTGTTTGCCAATATGTCAACCAAAATGGGTGAAACTATCAAATCAGAATTGGAATATACTCACAATGTACGTTTGAGAGATGTGGAAGAAGCACAACAAAGAATTGTTTCTGTAATCAGACGCCTAGAAGAAGAAGGAGAACTAATTATAGCTAAAAGCGGAAAGGATGATATTATTGTCTAATATAATCAAATCAAAATATGTGGTTTTGGACAACAAAAGCATCATTCAAACTAATGCTGTGAAAAAACTAGAGCAGCCTGAACCACATGGTATAAGTACTCCAAGAGAAGACTTGTATGAAATATACAATCAAAGAGAAATAATTTTAAAGGAAGCAAATGAAGAGGCTTTAAAAATAATAAATAGCGCTAAACGAAATGCTCAAAAGGATATAGCTGAATGCAAGAAAAGAGGCTATGAAGAAGGTTACAATGCAGGCATGGAGGTTGGCAAAAACAAAGGCTATGCTGAAGGGTATGAAACAGGCAAAATAAGCGTATCAGAAAAACTTCAGGCAATAAATGAGAACAAGCTTAAAGAATTGGCAGAAATGCTGGAAAAAATAGAAGAAGAAAAGGAAAGCATAATTACCAAGTATGAAATAGGCTTAAGCAATTTGGCAATTGAAATTGCAGAAAAAATATTAAGACATAAAATTGAAGCAAAGGACAATTTAATATCAGGAATAATAAAAAATGTAATCAAGGATTACAGAAACGTTGAATGGATTAAAATATTCATTTCAAGCAAGGATGATATAATTTCTGTTCAAGCTGACAAAGACTTAATAAGTGAATTGAACAAAATATCTAAGGATGTAAAATTCCAAGTGTCAGAGGATTTAATTCAAGGCAGCGCAATTGTGGAAACACCTGATAGTATTGTTGATGCAAGCATTGACACACAGTTAAAAAATTTTAAAGAGATGGTACTAAGTAAAAATGCAGTTTGACGATGGATTTAAAAATATTCAAGATGCATTAGCAAAAGAAGATTTTTGTACATACATAGGAAAAGTAAAAAGAATATCAGGTATGATGATTGAAGCTACAGGGAGCAAGTATAAAATCGGAGAGGTGTGCGAAATTGAAGCAGACATACCGGAAAGAAAGATACGCGCGGAGGTGGTTGGCTTCAATGATGGAAGAGTGCTTTTGATGCCATATGAGGATATAAAAGGCATTGGACTTGGCAATATTGTTAAGTCAACCAAGAATAAATTAAAAATTCCTGTGGGAGATTTTTTAATAGGCAGAATAGTGGATGCAACTGGTCAGCCAATTGATGACGAAGAAGAATTCTCAAGTGATGAATATTGCTATGTAGACAGCAATTATATAAATCCATTATCAAGACCTAGAATAGATTCAACCCTAAGCTTTGGTGTAAAAGCCATAGATGGTTTGTTGACCATTGGTAAAGGTCAGCGTATGGGAATATTTGCAGGAAGTGGTGTTGGTAAAAGCACCTTGCTTGGAATGGTAGCTAAAAATGTAAAGGCTGACATAAATGTTATTGCTCTTGTAGGCGAAAGAGGAAGAGAAGTAAGGGAATTTATTGAAAAGGATTTGGGCGAGGAAGGATTGAAGCGTTCAGTATTGGTTATAGCAACCTCAGACCAGCCTGCAATGCTTCGAATGAAATGTGCATTAGTTGCCACTACCATCGCAGAATATTTCAAGGATAAAGGCAAGGATGTTCTTTTAATGATGGATTCCTTGACGAGATTTGCAATGGCACAAAGAGAAATTGGACTAGCTACCGGGGAGCCGCCGGTATCAAGAGGATACACCCCTTCAATATATGCTGAACTCCCAAAGCTTTTGGAAAGAAGCGGAAATTTTCAGGGTGGATCCATAACAGGAATTTACACAGTATTGGTTGAAGGTGACGATACAAATGAGCCCATATCAGACACTGTTAGAGGTATTGTTGACGGACATATAGTATTAACAAGAAAGCTGGCAAATTCTAATCATTACCCTGCAATAGACATAAATGCCAGCATATCAAGATTAATGAATGATATAGCAACCGAGACTCACAATGACAATGCCAAGAAAATAAGAGATATTTTATCAATATATTACGCAAATTACGATTTAATTTCTATCGGAGCATACAAAAAAGGCACAAACTTAAAATTAGATGAAGCTATAAGTAAAATTGACAATGTTAATAATTTTTTAAAACAGGGAGTCAATGAAAAATATACATATGATGAAATTATTTCTTTAATGGAAGAAATTTAACTCATAATAATATTCGTTATTAAAATAGTGAGTACTTTCAGAAACTAAATGAATAAAACAAGCAAAAACAAGAATTAAAATTAAAAGAGAGAAAAAAGTGTAAAGTCAAGTTGATAGTATTTAAAAATAAGTAAAAAAGAGCATGGCAAACAAGC
>JBFXKO010000023.1:0-65636 GCA_050173715.1 Sedimentibacter sp. | reverse complement strand
GAATAAATCTTACTCATAAATTATATTAATATTTATAAAAGAAAAGAAAAGATTCTTATGGTGATTCATTTGGAAGATTTTCTATTATTTTGTAATCACTTATTTTTTTCAGCTTCCATGTCGTGAGTCTTGAATGCAAAGAATACTGTACTAAATACTGCTACAGGTATCATTACATAAGTAGGCAATACTTTAATACCTAAAAGCATAATTCCTACCACTACTAATGCAAAAGCACCATATTTTATTTTCTTTGATGCATATAGTGAGAATATTGCACCAAAAATTGCAGGTGACACATAAGTAAATGCTTCAATAACTATTGGCGGGAATGCATTCATTAAAGCTGCTCCACCAACTGCTGCTATTGTAACTACAATCATGTTTGTAATAATTGAGCCAGCGATACCTAATGTTGATACGAGTTCAGCTTTTTTTGTTCCAGGAGTTACACCTACAGCTTCCTGAGCAATTGCTGAACAAGGAACACGCATGTTGCCTATATTGCCTGCCAAAAAGGACATATATGTTCCTGGTAAACCTAAGATAGGAAAGTATGATACTGGTTCAACAATAGCATATATTCCATATATAGATGCTATCAGTACCCATCCTGAAAGTATATTATTTACACCTGGGAATATATCATATACAAATAATAATACAAATGCTGGCACAAAGCTTAGAAGCACACCTATTAAGTTTGTTAATCTTCCGTATTTAATTATAGGGTTTGTAAAGCTTTGCTCGTATGTTAAATTTTCTTTACTCATCTTATTCTCTCCTTAAGCAACTATTCTTTTATATACTACTGCACATATCATGCCTACAATCATTGCTATTCCAAGATTGTACTCACCAAGTTTTGGATATTTCTTTGCAAGCTTTTCCAAAAAATACATAGCTACAGCCGCACCTATACCAGAAACTGCAAATGGTGCAGTAGCAGGATTTAATGCCTTTTTAAGTTCATTACCAAATAGGTATGCAAAAGCTCCACACATAGCAGATATCATCAATATTCCTACTTTTTTCGGGTCTCCGCCAGAAATTTTATGATTTAATCCTTCAATTTTATGTGAAAACAATGCAGTTGATAACAACCATGCTGAACCGTTAAGTCCCATAACCCATGTTGCATTTGCAAATTCAATCATGCCGTAATCTGGGCTTGTCAATTCTTTACCCAATGCCTTTGCTGCCATACCAGCCGCTGCCAACTCTGTTGGTGCAGCACCGATAATAGACAATCTCATCCATGCTAGAGGTCCTCCTATTACTGCCATAAGTCCAAGCATTACTACGAAAACACCCATTGCAGGTCCTATAGATGATATTGCTCCTATCTTGAATGCTTTGTGTGCATCCTCTTTACTTAAACCAATTAATGGTGCGCTATCTAAAGCTTTTTTAGAAAATATGATTGCCTGAATTACTACCAAAAGTGCTATAGGAATCGCACTTGCCCACAAAAGTGGTGAGTTTGCTACATTTAAATACTCTTTCATTATTTCTCTCCTTCGGTTTTAAATTTTATCGTTACACATATATCTAAATGCATTTCTGCATTAAGAAACTAATTCTACAACTGTATGCAATAAAAGTTCTGCGCCTGCTATGATATCGGTGAATTTAGTATCTTCATAAGGGCTATGGCTAATTCCATCAATACTTGGTACAAATATCATTGCAGTGGGAATAATTCCATTAAGCATTGCATTATCATGAACAGCACCGCTATTCATTCTTATATTGGAAAGAGAATGCTTATTTGCTTGCCTTTCTATTGTTTCAACCAATATATCATCCATGTAAACCACCTTCGATGATCCTATTAGCTTAATTGTTGTATCTACTCCATTACTGTGAGATATCTTCATGCAGAGTGTTTTAGCATCCTCACTTATTTTGTCAATACTCTCTTGAATTACATCTCGAATATCTATATTAAAAACCGTTTCTGCAGCAATTACATTTGAAGCATTTGGAAAAACGTTTATCTTTCCAACAGTTATAACGGCAGTTTCATAACAGGCTACAATATTAGATAGCTTATATATCATTTCACTTGCAGCTAGCAATGAGTCCTTTCTAAAATTCATTGGTGTAGTACCAGCGTGATTTGATTTACCCTTGACTGTAACCTGAAGTGTATTCATTCCAGCGATAGCTTGGACTATTCCAAGACTTAAACCCCTCTTGTCCAAGATGCCTCCTTGTTCTACATGAAGCTCAATCATTCCTAATTCATATTTTCCTTCTACAAAGCAATCTTTTTCAGGATTAAATTGAAATCCTTTTCCTAGAATATAGTCATATGCAGTCTTACCATCATCGTTATACAAATTCCTCAAATCATCAAGCTGTATTTTTTTAGCCATATACTTGCTGCCAATCATTGTAACTCCAAAATTGGATCCCTCTTCTTCTGAAAATATAACTAATTCAACAGGGTGCTTTAGCTTAACATTATTTTCGTATAATACCTTAAGAACCTCTAAACTGCAAACTGAACCTGTCAATCCGTCATACCTGCCACCGTTTGGAACTGTATCAATATGAGATCCAATAAGAAGACTTTTTGTATTAAGTTTATCAGGATTGTATACCGCTCTTATGTTTCCAACAGAATCTATCTTAACATCTGCCCCTATTTGGTTTAATTCATCTATAATGAATTGTCTTGCCAATAAATCTTCATTACTATAAGAAAGTCTTGTGCACCCCAATTCTGTTGAAGATTGACTGCATATGTAATTAAAATATCTGGCAATTCTATTTTCATTTATGTTCACTGTAATCCTCCCTAGGCTTAGTATTAAGTTTTCTATAATAATAGCAATAAATGTGCCAACAAAAAAAGTATAAATCAGTTCAATAAATTACTGATTTATACCCTTTTTAATGTATATTTTATTTCTGAGATTTTGAAAAGTGATGAAAAAAATCATCAACTATGACGAATTTCATCACTCTAATGAATACTTTTGACGTTTTTTTACAATGGTAGATTGATCAATGCCAAGAACTCTAGCTTGCTCTCTCGTGCTTTTATATTTTTTTGCAACTTCTATAAGCAAAGATTTTTCAAAATTAGCAACGCCTTCCTTTAATGGGACTATTTCAATGCCTGTTTTCACCTTTTCTTCAAGGAATGAATTTTTAATTTTGATAATTTTATTTACATCTTCTGCAGTAATTTCTGAATCCTTACTCATAATTACTAATCTTTCAATTATATTCTTTAACTCTCTTACATTACCTGGATATTTATATAACAGCAATACCTCATAAGCGCTTGGAGAAATTTTCTTGTTAAATTCATATTTTTCATTGTTCATTTTTATGAAACAATCAATTAAGCTTGGAATATCTTCTTTTCTTTCAGCTAAATCTGGAATTCTTATAGGAAGAATATTGATTCTGTAATATAAGTCCTCTCTAAAGGTACCGTTTTTTACACATTGTTTCAGGTCCTTGTTTGTTGCGGCAATTACTCTGGCTTTTAGTTCTATTTCTTCATGACCGCCTATTTTCCTGAATTTTTTTTCATCTAAGACTGTTAATAGTTTAACCTGCAGTCCAATAGGAAGTTCAGCAATTTCATCTAGAAATATTGTACCATTTCCGGCTATATGCAATAATCCTTCCTTACCATTACTTAATGCTCCCGTAAATGAACCTTTTTCATATCCAAACAGCTCAGACTCCATTAGCTGCTCAGGAATTGTGCCACAGTTTATACTAATAAACGGTTCCTTGTTTCTTTGGCTGATACTGTGTATGTAGCTAGCAATATAATTTTTACCTACACCAGTACTTCCTAAAAGCAATATGGGTATATCTTTGTACGCAAAGGTATGAAGCAATTCCATAATGTATTCCATTTTTTTGCTTTCAGTTGGTATATTATTATTTTTTTTAGTTCTGATCTCAGCTTCGTTTTTATACCATTGAAGGGTTGCATCAGTTTCATTCAACTGCTGCTCCAAGGATTTTTGCTCAGTTATATCATTTGAAATGTTTATTACTTTTACTATGTCACCCTTATCATCAAAAATAGGAAAACCGGTGACAAGAATAATTCTGTTTGTTTTTGTTCTTTGTATGAATCTCACCTTTTGCTTTCTTCGAATTACCTCAGCAGTAGAGGATAAATCGAAAAACCCTTTTTCTTCCAACTCAAAGGCTGATTTTCCTAAAATCTCTTCTTCTCCTACTCCAAAATATTTCATGCAAGATTTATTAATTTTATAAAAAACTCCATTTCCATCTGTTATTGTTATTTGATCTACTGCTAGGTTCATTACCATTTCAAGTTCATCATATTGTTTTTTTAGTTCTTCATATTGACTTTTCCAGTAATTTTCAACTTGATTCATATTATTGCTCCAACATTAAAATAAATTACGTGTTTATTATATTAACTAATTGAATATTCCATGCTTCCCTACTAAAATGGCAATGAAAAAGGAGTATCCTCAAATAATCTTTCGAGTTCATTCTCACAATTTAATGGAATTGCAAGCTTAGTCATTGCAATTTCTCTAATTCTTGTAGCAATAAGGTTTTTTTCTTTTGGTGTACTTTGGATAAAATTCAAAGTATTTATAGACAATATATTATACTGTTTTAAAAAATTAGTCAACTTATGGTTAATATTTTTTCTTTGTCATGTTTCATGAGTTAAATCTTTATTCAATGTTTTTTACATTAAGAGCCCTAAAGGAGTTTAATATTGCTATTATTGCAACACCTACGTCTGCAAATACTGCTGCCCACATAGTGGCATATCCTGCTGCACTTAATGCAAGAATGATTGCTTTAACAGCAATTGCAAATATTATATTTTGATATGCTATCTTTAAGGTTTTCTTTGAAATTTGAATTGCAGTTGCTATTTTTGATGGCTCATCAGTCATGATGACTATATCTGCAGCTTCTATAGCAGCATCAGATCCTAAGCCACCCATCGCTATCCCTATATCAGCTCTTGCCAATACAGGAGCGTCGTTGATTCCGTCTCCTACAAAGGCAAGCTTACCATTTGCAGTCTTATGTGCAATTAATTCTTCAACCTTTTCCACCTTATCTCCAGGAAGAAGCTCTGTATATACCTTGTCTAGACCTAGCTTTGAAGCAACCTTCTCTCCAGTTGCTTTGGTATCCCCCGTAAGCATTACAACCTGCTTTATGTTTGTTTGTTTTAATCGTTTGATTGTATTTAATGCATCATCTTTAATTTCATCAGCAATTAAAATATAACCCACATATGTGTTATCAACTGCCACATGCACAACTGTGCCCACAAGATCACCATCATAATATGAAATATTATTTTCTTTCATAAGCTTAGTGTTTCCTGCAAGAACCTTTCTTCCTTCAATGGCTGCAGAAACTCCTTGACCTGATATTTCTTCTACCTTAGAAATTTTATCATTGTCAATTTCATCCCTGAAGGCATGCTTTAATGAAACGGAAATCGGATGATTTGAATAGCTTTCTGCATAGGCAGTGAGTTTCAACAGCTCTTTTTCAGAAATACCCTCTGCATGTATTTCCTGTACGTTGAAAACTCCCTTGGTCAATGTACCAGTTTTGTCAAACACCACAATCTCGGTTTGTGCCAAAGCTTCAAGATAATTGCTTCCCTTAACCAATATGCCTTTTTTTGATGCTCCCCCTATACCTCCGAAAAAGCTTAAGGGTACAGATATAACCAGTGCACAAGGGCAGGACACTACAAGAAATGACAATGCTCTGTATATCCATTCACTAAATGTTTCCCCTTCAATAATCATGGGAGGTATAACAGCAAGAATTGCAGCTATTATAACAACTATAGGAGTATAGTATCTTGCAAACCTTGTGATAAACTTTTCAGATTTTGATTTTTTGCTGCTGGCATTTTCAACTAAATCAAGTATTTTGCTCACAGTAGATTCTTCATATTCCTTTGTTACCTGTGCTGTTATAACACCATTTATGTTTATGCAACCGCTCAATAAGTCGCTTCCAACAAAAATTTCTCTTGGAACTGATTCGCCGGTAAGTGCCGATGTGTCAACCATTGATGTTCCTTCAATTACCTTGCCGTCAAGTGGTATTCTTTCTCCTGCCTTTACAACTATTATGTCTCCAACTTTAACTTCATCAGGATCCTTTTTAACAAGCTCATCACCAATCTTTACATTTGCATAATCAGGTCTGATGTCCATTAAGCTAGTGATAGATTTTCTGGACTGCCCAACAGCATAATCCTGAAAGGCTTCCCCTACCTGGTAAAATAACATAACTGCAACGCCTTCAGGTGCTTCTCCTATGATGAAAGCACCAATGGAGGCAATAGACATCAAAAAGTTTTCATCAAAAACATTTCCTCTAAAAATATTTCTTAATGCTCTTTTGACTACGTCTCCTCCAGCTAATATAAAGCTTATTATAAATAATATTAAATTTATCCATTCTGTTTTTATAATTAATGCAAAAACAAAAAATACAGCACTTACTATGAGTCTTAAAATTAATTTGTTCATTATAAGCTCCTTGTTATGCCTTCTTGAATACTACATCTGGTTCATACTTGTTTACAATTTTTTCTGCAGATTTTATTATTTCCGGCATTTTATCCTCATCGCCTTCAATAACCATCTTAGTAGTCATCAAATTGATTGAAGCGCTTTCAACACCGTCAAGACCGTTAATTTCTCTTTCAATTTTTGTTAAACAATTTGCACAGTTCAAACCCTCTAATATAAATTTCTTTTTCATTGATTTCCTCCAAATCATTTAATTTATTATTGTATATATTTTTCCTTAATATGTTCAATACCTTTTTCAAAAATGTCCTTTACGTGATCATCCTTCAGCGAATAATAAACAACCTTGCCCTCTCGTCTGAATTTCACCAGATTTGCTTGCTTCAATGTTTTCAACTGGTGAGATATTGCTGATTTTGTCATGTTCAACAATACGGCTATATCACATACGCACATTTCATTTTCATCAAGTGCCCAAATTATCTTAACTCTCGTTGAATCCCCTAAAATTTTGAAAAAATCTGACAATTCATATAAGTCATCTTCCTTTGGCATTTTTTGTTTTACTGTATTTACAACCTCTGCGTGAATCACATCACAATCGCAAAATATTTCTTCATTAGCCAATTAATCACCTCCTTTAGTTGAATAGTTGTTCAATCGATAAATCAATTATAGTTGAACAGCTAGTCAATTGTCAATATATATTTAATATTTTATTTGAGTTTGTACACATAATAAAATTCACAGCATATATATTGGCACAAGGCATTCTTGTATAAAAATCGTTGCAAAACTGGCAGTAAAAATTTGCACCTCTAAAGTAAACCTGTTAAACAAGTATTCGACCTTTTTTTCTTTATTTGTTAACATTATTGGATAAGCCTCATAATATAAAGCGAGAAGATAATTCTCGATAATTAAAATGGAGTGAAAGTAATGGAAGAAAAAAGAGATTGCCCTAATATTCGTATTAATGGCAGAGAAAAATATAAATATGATGATAAATATGATGATTCATATTTTAAAGAATGTCCTAAACAAAAAACCATATTTTTGGAATGTGGATTCAAACCGCAGGATGCAATATTTGAAATTGATGATGGTGAAGTTGAAGATGATCAAAGCTTTGTTTTAGATAGAGTGAAAGTAGACACATCTTGCATGGTTAAGCCTTTAGTAAAAATTGAATTTTCAAGTCTTGTAGTCTTTGAAGCTGAAGATGAAGATGGCGATGAACATGAAGTTGAAGTGGACTTGTTGTTTAAATTGTTAAGAATATGCGATGGAGACAAAGAGTGCATTCAAACCTGGAGATATTTAAAGGAAATTGGCATTGAAAACAGTATTGATGAATTAGAAGTAGAAATAAGTGAATCTTTTACTGTAACTTACTGCGATAAACCATGTTCAGCTTGCTGTGAATATATAATGTTGGTTGAAGGCAAAGATTTCGAAGGCGAGTTTGATGCATTGAGAGTAGTTAAGCCTGAATTAAGTGCTATTGCACAAGGGCAATGCAACTATTAATCTCGTATTATACTCTATAGTATTTTAATCTAATTTTTAGAATAGCTTTCTATGAATAATAAAGTCATAGAAAGCTATTTTGTTTTAAATTTAAACTATAAAGTAATGACCTCCTGAATACTTTAACATCAGGAGATTATTTTTTATTCCGAATCAGTGCCATGAGAAAAATCTATAATTTCTGACTGTGAAAAAATAGCACCTGTATCTGAGAATTCAACAATTTCATCATTCTCTACCCCTTCTCCTGCAGGCATCTCATCTATGCCTGGGCTTGATGTATCATCATCAGGATTATTGATTCCCATACTTCCGTTCTTATCAACAACCCAATATCTGCTAAATGGTGCTATTTTGCCTTCACACAAATCATATTTTTCAATTAATTTTTCATCAATTTTTTGCAGTCCATTTTCTGTTTTTAAAAATAATTCCTTCACATTAACCTCCGTAAATTAACTTAATATAATGATAGTATTTCCATTAATTGAAAAATAATAAATAATTAATTTAAAGGTGACTTAATCACTGTTCTATCTTTTTAAAATGGTATAATCAAAACATAATAAATAATAAGGAGATTGAGATATGAATACTATAAAAATAACAAAATCAAATTTTGAAGAAGAAGTTTTAAAATCTGAAAAACCGGTACTTTTAGACTTTTGGGCAGCATGGTGTATGCCTTGCAAAATGATTTCACCTGTAGTAGATGAAATTGCTAAAGAAGAGACAAATATAAAAGTTGGAAAAATAAATATAGATGAGCAGCCAGAGCTTGCAGCAGCTTTTGATGTAATGAGCATACCTACATTGGCAGTAATGAAGGAAGGTAAAATTGTTAAAACAATGGTTGGAGTAAGACCAAAAGCTTCAATACTTAAAATGTTAGCATAAATAATAAGAACCTCTAATTTGATAATCAAACAAAAAATTGCAGTCCTATGGACTGCAATTTTTTGTCTTATACTATTTGTTCTCCTCCATAAACCTCTCCGCCTGCCTCCGGCATGTAACCATATCTTTTTGTCCACAGAGTCTTATATTTAACTGCTTGTGCGTGAGTGCGTTCTAAATTTTCAGGAAGTGTTTTGACAACCTTGCCCGGGACTCCCACTACAAGAGAAAACGGAGGGATAACATCATTTTCCTTTACCACTGCCCCTGCTGCAACAATGCTTCCTCTTCCTATTATTGCACCATTTAAAACAATGGAGCCCATTCCTATCAAGCAATGATCCTCTACCTGACAACCGTGAAGTATTGCTCCATGACCTACAGTCACGTAATCCCCTATGATTGTTGATTTTTTATCTTCAACATGAAGCACTGCGTTATCCTGAATATTTGTATATCTACCTATTTTAATAGTATTTATGTCAGCCCTTGCAACTACATTGTGCCACACACTGCTGTATTCTTCCATAATTACATTGCCCACCAGCTGAGCTCCTTCTGCTATGTAAGTCTTTTCATCTATTTGGGGTAGTTTTCCTTCAAATTCTTTAATCATAAAAACCTCTCTATCGTATTATCAGCAATATAATCACATTTTACCTTACTGTCAACCATTATGCAATTAAAACTAAATTAAATGTCACCGCCTCTATAGGCAGCGGGTGCCACCTAAGGGCAAAGCATATTGCCTCGGAAATACTTGTATACCGATTAATTTCATTATATAATTAAATATAACTAAATTAAATGTCCGCCGCTCCATAGGCGGCGTGTGCCACTTAAGTGCAAAGACTTATTGAATATTAACGGAGAAAATAAATGAATGTACTAGTTTTAAAAATAATAGCTCTATCAACAATGATAATCGATCATTATGGCGCAATTTTTCAAAGTGATATTTTAGCATTCAGAATCGTCGGTCGTCTTGCTTTTCCCATTTACTGCTTTTTGCTGATTGAAGGATACTTTCATACAAGCAATGTAAAAAGTTATGCTAAACGCCTTTTAATATTTGCCATAATATCTGAAGTGCCCTTTGACTTAGCATTTTATGAGAAAATTGGATTTGTTCATCAAAATATATTTTTTACATTATTTATCGGATTGGTTGCTGTCTACCTCATTGATAACAAAGATAAAAAATACAATTTTGACAAATCTGCTGTAATAATTGCAGCTTGCTTATTGGCAGTTATTTTATCTGTTGATTACAACATCATTGGAATTATCTACATACTGGTGTTATATTTTACAAGAAGCTATGACAAACTCAAAAGATTTAAAATTGTAGGCTTTACCATGCTTGTAGCAAATTTTGCATCCTCCCTGCTACAACAATTTTCTTTGCTTGCTCTTATCCCCATGTATTTTTATAATAATGAGCTAGGACCAAAGAATAAAATCATACAAATATTATTTTATGCAGCCTACCCATTGCATCTTTTGATATTCTATATTATTAAAATAAGTATATGGTTGTAACCCACTAAGTGTGATTTCTTTGATTTGTCATTCTGAGCGTTAGCGAAAAATCTCATAATTTGAACAGTTTAGAGATTCCTCACTTTATTCGGAATGACAAATAAACGTTTTTTTGGTTTTAATCAATATATAAAATAAAACAGAATAGGAAGGAGCTTCTCCTTCCAATTTTGTTAAAATTAAGTTTGCTATATTAAATAAAATGCATGAGTGGGAATATTGCCAGGAGCAATATTTCAAACATTAACAGCCTTCGTTCTGATTGGATGCTTTTGTATTCGAAATATTCCGCGGTAATCGAATCTAGTACATCTGTCCTACTCTGCATGGTTATATATCTGTCGTTTAATTCAAAAAATGTGCTCAAGTCATCAAATATTTTCCTGACTTCAATAGTTTTGTTAAACTCCGGAGGTCTGTCAAGCAGCCTGACACTTTCAATGCTTCTGTATTTAAACCTTGTGCACTGGGCTATTATAGATATTACTTTTTGTGAATTAGCTCTCAATCTTCCAATGTTCAAATAATTAATCAGTTTTTCTGATTCGTCTAGCACACGGCTAAGCTCAGTTTCAATTTTAGAAAGCTCCGTAGATTTTGCCAATACGGTTGCAGCAATATCAATTAAATCATCATTGAACTGATACATTTCTTCAGAATCTTCCCATAATCTTACCCATCCTTCTTTATCAACAGCCATAACATGGGTTTCATTAAATTTGGAAATAAGTTTATTGTCCAGCTCCACATAAATTTTATTTAAATATTCTAAAAAGTATTGAATTTCGTGATATTTGAAATTCACAAAGGTTATGCATCCATATTTATATAAATAAACTGATTTGTTGCTGGAGCCATACATCAGCAATTTTTCGATTTCATCACTGCCTATTTTAATGTATTCCTTCCAGCCAGCATCCTTTTTTAAGTTAAAATATGAAGCAACTTGTGCAAGGGGTAACCTTGTTGCAACTTTAAATGCATTAAACATTATTATATTCATAGCATCCTCTATTTAAATAAATCTAAAAACATTAGAACTACTTCTATTACAATCAGTATTATTACAATCCATTCTAACTTCAAGCCGCGTATTGAACTGCTTATGTCAGCAAGTCCGTCAACAATACTTTTCAATATTTCAGTCTTGCTCTTTATTACCTCATATCTGTCATTCAATTCAAAAAATTCTGACATTTTTTCATAAAAATAAGCAGCGTCGCTATTCACCCACGTGATGTCAGGCTTGTCAAGAATCATTACGTATGCAATTGTATTGTATTCATGTCGTACTATTTTGGAGGTCGTCTTTGCAAGCTCCTTATTGCCTACATTTAATTTTCCCTTTTCAAGATTGTCAATTTTGCTTTCAATATTATCAAGAATCTTTCCAAGTTGCTCTTCTATACGTTCAAGAGCTACGGATTTTGCTATCACTATTGAAACAAGTTCAGTATAAAACAATTCACGGCTTGGAATTTCAACATACTTATCGGTAAAATCAATTTCTTCTCCTTCAGTTAAATGAATGGCATAGTCATCTTGGAACCTATTATAATGTTCAATATCTATTTCCGGTTTTATTTTTTTAAGATACTTCATAAATATTTCAGCATGCTCAATTTTGGAATTGATAAAGACTATGCTGCCAAAAGAAAAAACCAATATTTTTTCGCTCTCCTCGGCCTTTTCTCCTAATATTCTTTCAAGAACGCTGTCTCGTAGTATCAGAGGCTCCTCCCAGGTATATTTTTTCTTAATGCTGCATTCTACAGCTATTTTATTTAAGTCAATTTCATTTGTAACTGCAAAGGTTTTAAATCTTAGATCATTCATATTATCACCGCACTTTTTAATATCATATGTAATTTTACCTTTATTAAACATTTCAAAACCTGATTGATATTAATTTAAAAATCACTGCCTTTCTTTACGACTTCCTTCATCTTTGACATAATTCTTTCATAGCTTCCTTTTGAATGTGGAACAAGACAATTTGTGCAATCCTTAATGCCGTGATTTTTTATAAAATTGCCATCACACTCTTCTTTCAACATATACAATGGACAATAGCAAAAAAGGCAATTAAAGTTTTCTTTATCCGATGTTTTATGGCATGGAAAAAACTCGCACTCAGTATGTTGAAAGAACTTAAAATTTTCCGTATTCAAGTTAATGCTCCTAATTTATATTTTAATTTATTATAGCATAAATAAGAAATTATTTAAACTAAATTAAACAATATGATAAGATGCAGTTTTTATGTATACTGATCAATAATTTTTATTGAATTTATTAATATTCTATTGTAGAATATTTTTACATATATAGTGACAGATTATATATTTAAACTATTCGAAGGGAGTGTTGTATTATGATTTATGATATATTTATAAATAGAACAGCAAAAGCGGAGGTATATAATTTATAGTCATATACCTCCATAGATTTAATTTAGGAGGGTAAATTGATTAAAATTGACATGAAAAGCTACGGGCTTAGCGAAAGGTTCATTAATGAGTCCAAATTGTATGAAAAAATGAATATAGGAAGAATAACTTCCCAAGATAGAGATTTATATAAAGTTGTAACTGAAAACGGTGAAAAAAGAGCACAAGTTTCAGGCAAGTTTCGTTTCAACACAGTAAATTTATCTGATTATCCTGCTGTTGGAGATTTTGTAATGATTGAAGAAAATGTAGAAGGCAATGCAATCATTCAACATGTGTTAACAAGAAAAAGCGCATTTATCAGAAAAGCTGCAGGCACATCAAACAACAATCAGGTTGTTGCTGCAAATATCGATACTGTCTTTATATGCATGTCCTTAAACAATGATTTTAACTTAAGAAGACTTGAACGATACATCAGTGTTGCTTGGGACAGCAGTGCATCTCCTGTTGTAGTCCTTACAAAATCAGATATATGCAACAACTTAGAAAAAATTATGTCTGAACTTGAAACAGTTGCGTTAGGTGTTGATATAATTGTAACTTCAAGTATGCTAGAAGATGGATTTTTATCGGTTAACAAATATATAGAATATGGGAAGACTGTTGCCTTCATAGGCTCATCCGGCGTAGGAAAAACCACACTTATTAATAAATTAGCAGGTGAAAATTTATTTGAAACACAGGGATTAAGAAATGATGACAAAGGAAGGCATACAACAACCAAAAGAGAGCTAATCACCTTGCCTTCAGGAGGAATTGTAATAGATACTCCAGGAATGAGAGAGCTTGGAATTGAAAGCGCAGATTTATCCAAAGCATTTGCAGATATCGATGAGCTATCAGAACAATGTCGTTTCAACGATTGCTCTCACACAAAGGAACCCGGCTGTGCAGTAAAAGAAGCCGTAGGAAAAGGAGAACTTTCAGAAGAAAGATTAGCCAGTTACTTTAAATTAAAAAAGGAAAACAAATATGACGGTTTAACTTCCAGACAAATTGAAGATAAAAAAATCGAAGATATGTTTAAAGGATTCGGAGGCATAAAAAATGCCAAAAGATTTATAAAGAATAAAAATAAGAAAACTTAAATAAATGGGGCTGTTGCATTAAGCATATTTAGGCATCCGCCGTCAGCGAAGGATCTTATCTGTTAAAATATGAGATTCTTCGAGCTAAAGCTCTCAGAATGACACGAATAATAACAAATGTAACAGCCCTATTTTCTATTATACATTCAAATTATATTTTTTCATTTTTCTCCACAGTGTAGTCCTGCTCATTCCCAATTCTTCAGCTGCCTTATGAATAGACAGGTCATTGCGCTTCAAAGCATTCATAATTTTATCAGCTTCCCAGTTGTTCAAGCTGCTGTCCAAATTAATGGTACTTGATTCAATTGAAATGTTGTTATTTTTTTCATGATTTAATTTTTCGTCTTTTTCATTCTTGATTAAATGGTCTTCTATTAATTGATTGAAATTATATGAATTTCCATGGTATTTTAATAAAACGCAAATTCTCTCCACAAAATTCTGCAGCTCTCTTATATTTCCATACCACTTATAATTTTCAACCTTGTTCATTATTTCATAAAATTTATCTAAATAATCAACATAATTATCACCTAAATTCTTTTCAAAGAAATAAGTACTTAAAAGAATTATGTCCCCACTTCTTTCCCTTAAAGGGGGTAAATATAAATTAAGTACACCTATTCTATAATACAAGTCTTCTCTAAAGGTTTTAGCCTTGATGGCAGCAATTAAATCTCTGTTTGTTGCAGTAATAACTCTTACGTCAACCGGCATTCTTACGGTTGAACCAACCTTTCGAATTTCCTTTTCCTGCAAAACTCTCAAAAGCTGTGCCTGAATTTCAATTGGTATTTCTCCGATTTCATCTAAAAATATGGTGCCTCTGTGAGCCAATTCAAAAAGACCCATTTTTCCGCCTTTGACTGCTCCTGTGAACGCTCCTTCCACATAACCAAATAATTCAGATTCCAAAAGATTAGATGAAAGAGATGCACAATTTATAGCCACAAAGGGTCCGTCCTTTCTGTTGCTTTGATTATGAATGCTTTGAGCAAATAACTCCTTTCCTGTTCCCGTTTCACCACGAATTAAGATTGTAGAATCTGATGAAGCATAGCTTCTTGCAATCGATATTGTGCTTTTTAGCTCTTGCGATTCTCCCTTAATATCCTCAAAATTATATTTTGCAAACAATCCCTTTTCATGAAGGCTTCTTCTTATTTTGTTTTCGTTTTCTTGGATTACCTTGACATCTTGAAATGTTGCAACAACTCCCTTAACCTCATCATTGACAACTATTGGTATTCTATTTGTGGAAACCAAGGTTCCATTTATATCCATAAGCTGATTTAAGTCTTTTTCTTTGGAGTCAAGTATGCCTAACATATCAGTATTTCTGATAACATGTTTTATATTTTTGCCAACAGCATACCCGGGACTTACCTTTGCAATATTTTCAGCAATTGGGTTAATAACATCTATGGTGCCCTTTTCATCAACAGCAATAATTGCATCATGAGTGAAATTAAGCACTGCCTTATATCGTTCAAGCTGTATTTTTAATTCATTTTGTTTTTTAAGTTCTTCCTTTTGTATTTCTAAAATTTGCTTTGCAGTATCAATAGCGTTACTAATAGTCGTTTCTGAATTTTCTATTGTTATATGTCTTAATTTATATTTGTCTGCATATTTTTGCGTCATAACTCCGCCAATGCCAAGAACTGCTTTATCCATTAAAGCTTGTTTAACAATACTTTCACAGTCCTTATCGGTTTTAAATGTATAGTATTTAGCATCCATATTCAGCATGCTGCAAATGCTTTTAACGTCCTCGGTTACTTGCTCATATGAGAAAAATGCTATTGTTCCCTTCACATTTTTTGCAATCTCAATAGGTTCAATATAATCAGAAATCAAGACATCAATTGCTACAACAGGTACATTTAATTTTGCAGCATTGATTGCAGCAGCCGTACCCTTTCTGCTTATTAATACCATCGCCCCTTCATCTACCAGATTTCTGGCAATACTCAATGCATCACTGAGAGCATCTTCCTTTGCTATGGGCACAAAGACATTGATATTTTCTTTTCTATGCTCAATTATTTTCATTGTTCTTTGAGCTAATTGAATAGTCGGAGCTATTAGGGATATTTCTGTAACCTTCTTGTTATGCTTTGAATTAGCCTTTTCTACTTGAATCAATTTATGAACTTCCCTTCTAATTCTTTAATTTTAAAATCCTTATATTACAAACAAGAGTACTTAAATTAAAGTAATTATAATTACTTATTATAATATATTAACATTAATTAGTCCAACATAAAACCAAATCTATCAAAAAATAGCGAATATTTTCTATTACTGAAAATATCCGCTTATTGTAATTATTATTTTTAATTAATACATTGTTGTCCTTTTTGAATGTTCATAAGGTGACCACTGAAATTTCCTGTTATAATGCTTTTCTCATATTTTGCTGCTTCAATGAGCTTGTCAACATCAATGCCTGTTTCATAGCCCATATCATTTAACATGTATGCCAAATCTTCAGTTGCTGTATTTCCCGATGCTCCTGGAGCAAATGGGCATCCTCCTAATCCGCCAAGAGTAGATTGTGCTTTTGCTATTCCTGATTCTATAGCTGCCAATGTATTTACCATTCCCATATTTCTTGTGTCATGAATATGAACCTGAAACTCAATATGTGGGAATTCCTTAACTGCAGCTGTTACTATTTCTCTAACCTGTTTTGGATTTGCCACTCCGATTGTATCTGCAAGAGACATTTCCTTTACACCCATGTTTGCAATTCTGTCAATGAATTTTAGAACAGTATCAGTTGAATATTTACCTTCAAATGGGCATCCAAATGTTGTTGCTACATCTACACAGACATTTAAGTCCTTGTAAGTGTCCATTATTGTTTTTAATTCTGCCAATGATTCATCATGTGTTCTGTTTATGTTTGCTTTGTTGTGGCTTACGCTTAAAGAAACTACATAAGAAACCTTTCTTAAGCCTAGCTCATAAGCGCTTCTTGCACCATAAAGATTTGGAACTAATGCAAAGAAATCATAATCAGGATATTTTTCCAATAATATTGTTGTTAATTCCTTTGCATCCTTTAGCTGTGGTATTGCTTTAGGGCTTACGAAGGATGTGTGCTGTATATGTTTAACTCCTGCACCTATTAAATCTTCTATTACCTTTAACTTTTGTTCTACAGGTATATAATCCTTAAGATTTTGAAACCCGTCTCTAGGGCCTACTTCCACTATTTGTATTTTATTCATAATATACTCCCTATTATTAATTAGAATACACCTTTTTCAATATATTCTTTAATTGTTTCTTCGCTTAATCCTAAAAGCTTTCCGTAAACTTCAAAGTTATCCTGTCCTAAAGTCGGTGCAGGATTTCTTACGCCAGCTTTTTTGTCGCTGAATTTAATGTGATCTCCTGTTAAAGTAGTTTTTCCTGCTACAGGATGTTCAACTTCAACAAACATTTCTCTTGCTCCGGCAATGTGTGGGTCTTTTACAACTCTGTCAATTGTATTGATTGGTGATGAAGGTACTCCAACTGCCAATAAACTGTCAACTATTTCATCAACTGTATATTGTGATGTCCATGCTTCAATAATTGGTTTTAATGCTGCGTGATTTTGTACTCTTAATGGATTTGTCAAGAATCTTTCATCTGTCAACAATTCAGGCTGTTTCATAACTTCTGTTAAAAGTGTGTATAATTTTTGATTGCCGCATGCTATGATTACATCGCCGTCATTTGCTTTGAATGAATCGTATGGATATGCTGATTCGTATCTGTTTCCTATTCTTTCTGGAATTCTTCCTGTTGCAAGATAAATTTGATTGATTATTTCAAGTGATGATACTACTGAGTCAACTAATGCAACGTCAACTTTTTGTCCTTCGCCTGTTTTAATTTTATTAACTACTGCTGCTAAAACACCTATTGTACAACCTAAGCCACCTAATACGTCTCCCATTGCAGTACCTGTTCTTGTTGGTCCTCCTCCAGGCCAGCCAGATGTGCTCATTAATCCGCCCATTGCTTGACCAATTATATCATAGCCTGCTCTTTGGCTGTATGGTCCGTAGTGACCAAAACCACTTACTGCTCCATAAACAATTCCAGGGTTGATTTCTTTCAATGTTTCGTAACCTAAGCCTAATTTTTCCATTGTTCCTGGTCTGTAGTTTTCAATAACCACATCTGCTTTTTTAACCATTTCTTTAAAAACTTCTTTTCCTTCAGGAGTTTTTAAATTTAATGTAACACCTATTTTACTTCTGTTTAAATTCATATAATAGCAGCTTTCGCCGTTGATAAAAGGTCCGAACGCTCTTGAATCATCACCCTTTTTAGGTTGTTCTATTTTATATACAGTTGCTCCCATATCAGCTAAAAGCATTCCGCAATATGGTCCTGCCAATACTCTTGTAAGGTCAAGCACTACTATGCCGTCTAATATTCCTTTGTTCATTTTTTTACTCCTATATAAATATTTTAATTGATATTTTTAATTATTTAATGTATAATTTAATTTAAATAAATTGTTTGATTATTAAATGTTGAGTAGATAATTTCGGGAAAAATTATCTACTCATTTTTTTTTACACTTTAATTAAGCGCCGATTCCAAATATACCGAATACTACCAAGTACATTATTACCGGGAATACTACTAAACATATAATTTTTAATCCCAATCCTGCCTTCATCAAGTCAGATATTTCAAATGCGCCTGTACTGTAAGCAATTGCATTTGGAGGCGTTGCTGGAGGGAGCATGAAACCGAAGTTTGCTGCAACCATTGCTACCAACATTAATTGTAATGGGTCCATTCCTATTGCATTTGCTATACCAGGAAGTACCGGTAAGAAGGATGCAACAACAACTGCATTTGTTGTAACTTCTGTGATGAATGCTGTTACTATACCTACCAACATAATGATTACTATAGGAGACAATCCAGCTAATCCGCCAAGAGCACCAGCTACCCACTGAGCAACTCCTGCATCAGTGATAGCATTACCCATTACCATAGAACCGCCTAATAGTATCATTGTTGTCCAAGGAGCGTCTGTAAATGCTTCTTTGCCGCTTAATACATATTCGCCTTTTTTATAGTCTACAGGAATTACTAGGAATGCTATAGCTATAGCCATTGCTATTGTTTCATCTGTTGCAAATGGTATAAGAGGTTTCCAAACTCCGCTTGTAACCCACGCTAAAATTGCACATACGAATATTACTGCAGTAATTCTTTCACCTTTGTTCATTTTTCCTAAAGCAGCATATTCGTGTTTGATAACATCAACATTTATTTCATCTAATTTATCAACCTTGTAGAATTTAACCATCCAGAGCCATGCCAATGGAAGCATTACTATCACAAATGGCAATCCTATCATAAACCATTGTGTAAATCCTAATTCAACACCTATTGTCTCAGCAATGATACTTGTTCCTGTAGGAGTTGTTGTTGTTCCTATTAATGTTCCAAGTCCACCTAATGTTGCTGCATATGGAATTGATAATACCATGGCTTTTTTGAATCCGCCGGAAATTTGTTTGTCCATTGTTGCAATAATAGACATAGCAACCGGTAACATCATAGCTGTTGCTGTTGTGTTTGACATCCACATAGATACGAAAGCTGTACCTATTATAAATCCTAAAACAATATTCTTAGGTTTTTTCCCAACCTTCATTACTATCCACAATGAAATTCTTTTGTGCAAGCCCCATTTAACCATTGCTGTCGCAAGGAAACCAACACCTAAAACCAAGAATACTGTTTGATATGAGTATCCTTTAAATAATTGAATATCATTTTGTCCTTTTGCTCCTGTTATTCCAACCAAAGGGAATAACAATATTGGTAAAAGTGCTGTTGCTGGAATTGAAATTGCTTCTGTCATCCAGAAAATAATCATTAAAGATGATACCGCTAAAACTTTTTGGCCTATTTCTGTTAAACCTTCTGGTGTCGGCATAACAAGTAACAGAATCATCACTAAAATACCAACTATAAAGCCAATTTTTCTAACTTTAAATTCGCCCATTCTTTCCTCCGTTTTTTTGAGAAATTGATTATTTCTCTTAGTTTTTTTGTTTTAATACTTTTTAAAAACTTAAGTACAAATCAGTACAACATAATTAAAGCAATTACCGTGCCAATCTTTTTAAAAAAATATAAAATAAAATTGCAATGTTGAATTTCCATTAAAAAATAAACTTTTGACTTTTTTATGCAAAATAAAAAGCTAGCAATGAAATTTGGCCTTTGTTTCATAATGTTAGCTTTTTGTTTCTCTTCGTTTCATTTATGTTTCACTTTGTTTTTATATAATTTTTATATTCACTTGAACTCTGCCATATTTTTTCTGTATCTTGCAGGAACAAACTGAAACTGCAGTTTAGGATTTGTTCTTTCCTTTATGGCTAAATCATTGAAATATTGTTTCCACAATCTTTGAATATTTTTTTCATCTTGTGAAAACTCAATATTTTCTAACATTAGGTTTTCTTTTATTTCCCAGCAATTATCCGAATAAACACATGCCTTGTTTCTTTTTTCATCGTATATGATGAATTTTTCAAACTTATATCTGTCGGCAAAATGTTCAATCATCAATATGAGTATATCATTGTCTGAAGAAAATTTGGAATACAAAACACCGCCTATATCAGAAAACCTCAGTATTCCAAGAAATTTATGAACCTCCTTCCCAACCTTCAAAGAAAGTTCATTAACAGGCAGCACCTTTTCGTGACTGTAAAAATTCATTGTATTCTTACCATATTTAAATGCAAATATCAAAAAATCCAAAATAATATTTTCTTTGTTTTTTGCACAAGACAAATAACAATAATACACATCTATGTATGCTTCTCTTGAAATTTTTTTATTTATTGCATCAGAAACAATCTGTGCTTTTTCTACATCTGATTCTATTGTGCTATAATTGCTTAAAATGCTCTGCTGATAGCTTGCAGCATCATAAATCCCTGTTGCTTCTCTATTTTTATAATGATAGTAGATACAAGTCATCAACCCTTCAAAAGTTCCATCATATAAATAATCCATAATAACCTCTAACATAGTTGTTTACAAAAATTCAAAAATAGAAAGTTGTTTTTCAGCTTCTTTTTGTCTCAATTCTTCTTTTATAACATTAGGCTCAAATTTAACATTTCCATAGTATTTTCCCTTAACAGTAATAAAATACTTAGCTCTTTTTAAAACTGTTTTCATCCTCTTTAATGAATCATATGAGAGCTCCGCATTCTTTCTTTCTCTTATGATTCTTTGTGCACTAGTCACTCCAAGCCCTGGAATTCTTAAAAGCTCTTCATAGGATGCCTTGTTGATTTCAACAGGAAATTTGCTGATATTTCTCAAAGCATACATCATTTTAGGATCAAATTCTAAATCAAGATTTGGCTCAATTTCTGTGAACAACTCCTCTGAATGAAAATAATAAAACCGCATTAGCCAGTCTGCCTGATAAAGTCTATGCTCTCTCAACAAAGGTGGCATGGTGCTTATAGCCGGTAAATTTGGCGATGAAATAACAGGAATATATGCTGAAAAAAATACACGTTTCATATTAAATCTGTCATAGAGATTTTGAGACATATTTAGTATTGTTTTGTCGCTGTCAGGAGTTGCTCCTATAATCATCTGAGTTGATTGTCCTCCAGGAACAAATCGTGGTGTGTTAGTAAAATGTTTTTTATCTTCAATAGTCCTGGATATTTCATTATTAATCAATGCCATAGGATTAATAATGTTTTCTATTTTTTTCTGTGGCGCAAGAATTTTAAGGCTTTCCCTTGTTGGGAGCTCTATGTTTACACTCATTCTATCGGCAAGCATACCTGTTTTTTGAATTAGCATGGAATTTGCACCAGGAATAACCTTCACATGGACATAGCCCCAAAAGTTATATTTATATCTCAATAATTCGAGTACCTTGTAAATATTCTCCATAGTATGGTCAGGGCTTTTATCAACAGCAGAGCTTAGGAACAAACCCTCTATGTAATTTCTTCTGTAAAACTGTATTGTGAGCTCAGCAACCTCATCAGGTGTAAAGGTAGCTCTTTCTATGGGATTGGTAACTCTGTTTAAACAATAGCTGCAGTCATAAATGCAGTCATTTGTTAGCAGTATTTTCAAAAGTGAAATACATCTGCCATCAGCTGACCACGTATGGCAGATTCCGGCAGCCGATGCATTTCCTATGCCGCCAACAGTGTTGTTTTTTCTTTCAACTCCGCTGGAAACACAGGATACATCATATTTAGCCGCATCAGATAAAATTCTTAATTTATCAAATAAATTATCATTCATAATCCACCACAATCAATATATTTATTTAAATTTTAGCATATGTGTTTCTTGCTGTCAAACAAATGTTCGAATTTATTTTAATTTAATTATGTAAATTAAAGGGACAAACCATGAATGTCTGTCCCCTGAATTTATTTATTTTATTTTTAATATTTCTCTTGCTACTTTTATCACTGGTTTAAATAGTACGCCTTCCATTTCTTTCTTGACCGTTTTTAATTGTTTTCTAATTTCTATCTTTTGAGGACAGTGAATTTCACATTTTCCGCATTCCTTGCACTGTGATGCAAATGCAGGCTTAGCTGAAAATCCTCCCAATGTTTGTATGTACTTCCATTTGTACATTTTATCATTTAATAAATATTTATCGTTATAATTTGAAAAACAACCTGGAATATCTACTCCATGTGGGCATGGCATACAGTAGCCACATGCTGTGCAAGGCACCTTTGTTTTTTCTGCCATAATCATTTTTACTTGTTCAAATATTTCAAGCTCCTCGTTAGAAAGTGAATTTGGTTTTGCATCGGTTGCTGTTTTTATATTTTCTTGTAGTTGCTCTTGGCTGTTCATGCCTGATAATATTACATTTACTTCCTTGTGATTCCAAATCCATCTTAAAGCCCATTCTGCCGGCGATCTCTCTGCATCATAATTTTTAAAAGCTCTAATAACTTTTGTAGGTAAATTGTTTACAAGCTTTCCACCCCTTAAAGGCTCCATTATTATAACAGGTATCCCCAATTGACCGGCAAGCTCTAAACCGGACTTTGTTGCCTGATTATTTTCATCTAAATAATTATATTGTATTTGACAGAAATTCCAATCATATGCTTTTACTATCAATTCAAAATCCAATTTGCTTCCGTGAAAAGAAAAGCCAATATTCTTAATTGTACCTTTCCTTTTTTCTTCCTCCATCCAGTCCAATACACCTAAAGACACCATTTTATCAAACATTGCTTTATCAGTAAGCATGTGAAGCAAATAGTAATCTATATATTCAGTCTGCAATCTTGAAAGTTGAGTTGAAAAAATTTTTTTAGCCGAATTCAGATTATTAACCATATACGGAGGTAGCTTTGTAGCTATCTTAACTCTTTCACGATACCCTCCCGTTAATGCCTTGCCAAGTAAGCTTTCATTTTTTCCTGCCTGATATATGTAGGCTGTGTCAAAATAATTTACGCCCTTTTCAATGGCTTCATGGATTAAATTTATTGATTTTGATTCATCAGAAGGAAGCCTCATGCATCCGAATCCCAATATTGAAAGTTCTTCATTATTTTTATTGTTTATTTTAGTCAGCATACTGTTGTTAACCTTTCATTTTATATATTATTTTACTCTACTTAGTTGCTAAAATTAAATATAAAACTTGTTCCTACATTTTGTTCACTGACTACAGAGATTTTAAAGTTGTGCCTCAATGCAATTTGATTTGCAATGGTGAGCCCAAGACCGGTGCCTGTTTTATTTTCAACTGATTTCACTCTGTAATATCTGTCAAATATATACGGAAGATCTTCTTTGGAAATTCCAATTCCTTGATCCTTGATGGTTACGATGCTGTTATTTAAGGATATATTTATTTTGCTGTTTTCATATGAAAATTTGACTGCATTGTCAATTACAATTAAAAACATTTGACGAAGCCTACCGTAATCACCTTCAATTAAAAATACATCCCTATCTTGAGCATATTCTATTTCTATGTTTTTAAGCTTTGCAATATTAGCTGCGCTTCTAAATGCATCCTTCAGCACGTCACAAAGATTAATTTGCTGCATTTCAATTTTGAAATCTGCATTTTGAAGTCTTGATAATTCCAGCAGATCATTTACAAGCCTTTCCAAGCTTTTGCTTTCGATAAGCATCTGCTTGTGATAGTCCTTTACTTGTTCAGGCTCCTTGATTATTCCATCACAAATTGCCTCAAGTGAACCTCTGATTACTGTAACAGGCGTCCTCAGCTCATGGGATATATTTGTTATGAAATCTTGTCTTTGCTTTTGCAATTTTTCACTTTCGTGGCTTGCCTCATCAAGTCTTTGACTTAATATGTCTAATGTTTTTGCAAGCTCACCTATTTCATCATTTTGCACGACTCCGGTTTTTGTGTTATAATTGCCTTCTGCCAGCAATGCAGCTGTATTCTTCATCTTTTTTAATGGCTTCGTAAATGTCACTGCAAATAACACAGATAATACAAATGATAAAATCAGCGCAACCATCATGCTTAACAGCAATATTTTGTAGCCGTTGTCTACTGCATCATCAATTCCTTTAACTGGAGAATGTATAAGCAATGCACCAATTATTTCATTTCCTGACTTAATTGGTGTACCAACAGTTATTGTTGGTGTATCTAACAATTCACTAAATCCCTGACTAAAGGTAGTATCCCCTCTAAACACATCCTTAACCAAAACATCGGCATCATCAGGTAAATCTGAATAGCTGTATTGCATATGAGCCATGGTACCTGTGGTTAACAAATTCAGATTTTCATCTAATATCCATGCATCAGACATAGCAATGTCATCTAAGTTTCTTAAATAAGAACCTAGACCTCCCTGCATATTCATCATACCGCCCATTCCCATCATTCTGGTAGGCATGCTAAAATTTAATCCTGTGCCTTCCGTCAGTTCTGAAATTGTTTCTGCAATTGATAATGCACGGTTTTCCAACTCTCTTTTATGCAAGTTTATAGCATTGTTTTTAAATAAACTCAAAAACACAAAGCCAATAACAAGAGAAAAAATTAGAAGGGCTGCAGAAAAATATGTTGTTAGTTTCACCGCAATTTTATTTTTCATTTTTTACCTCAAACTTGTAACCGACACCCCATATAGTTTTAATTTCCCAATTTTCATGTTCAATTTCATCAAGCTTTGAACGAAGTCTTTTAATATGTGAATCAACGGTTCTGTTATCCCCATAATAATCATATCCCCACAAGCTGTTAAGCAAATTATCTCTGGTAAATACCTTATTTCTGTTTGTAGCAAGAGTCCATAAAATTTCCGTTTCTTTTTTTGTCAAAGAGACATTTTTCCCATTTATTGCAACTATGTAGTCATCCATATTTATTTGTAAATTATCAAAAGAAAATACTTGATTGTTTTTTTTATCTTCGGACATTAACCGTCGCATTATAGCTCTGACCCTTGCCATTACCTCACCAGGTGAAAATGGCTTCACAATATAATCATCTGCACCGATATCCAGTCCCATTATTCTTTCAAAGTCCTCTCCCCTGGCAGTGATCATGATAATGGGCACATTTGAAGTTTTGCGTATTTCTCGGCACACTTCAAATCCATCCATAAGTGGCATCATAACATCAAGCAACACAATGTCCGGACTATATTTATTAAATGCTTCTAAAGTTGCTTTTCCATCATAAGCTATTTTTACTTCATATTCTTCACTTTTTGCATATTCGCCTAAAATCGAAGTTATTTGTCTATTATCATCAGCAATTAACATTATTGGCATAAAATTCACCTCTTAAGTTTTTTTAATTATACCATAATAAAATAAATGTGTGTTTAAAATATGTTCTCACAAAATAAAATTTCATATTTTTTTTAAACAAAAGACATAATTTTGCCACATCTTTTTTTTATATTTTATATATAGAAAACAAATAAAATTTATGGAGGTAAAAAATGTTTAAAAAAGTTTTGATTATTGGATTGGCAGTAGTTGTTCTTGCAGCTACATCATTGACAGCATTTGCATTTACAGGGGTCAGCACTCCAGCTGAAATAGTGGCTAATTTAACAGGAAAATCAGTTGAAGAGGTAACAGAAGAAAAATTTGAATCAGATAAGACATACGGTCAAATTGCTTATGATGAAGGATTATGGGAAGAATTTAATGAAGAAATGCTAAATAGTAAAAAAGCATTTTTAGATGAAAAAGTTGCAGATGGCACTCTTACACAAGAAGAAGCTGATGAAATTTACACAAACATTCTTGAAAGACAAGAATACTGCAACGGTAATGGAACTGGCGGATATGGCGGCATGATGGGATACGGATTTGGCAATGGCGGCAGAGGCCAGGGACTTGGTCAGGGCAGAGGCTGCGGCAGAGCATGGCAATAAATAAAGATCGTCTCAATTGAGACGATTTTTTTATTGAAATAATTCCTATTCTCAGATTAAAAGCTCTTTAAGCTTATCTTTATCAATAATGCTTATGGAACCTCGTGATAGCTTTAAGATTCCTTGCGATTCAAAACTTTTAAGCATTCTTGAAACAACCTCTCTTGCACTTCCTAAATACTTAGCAATTTGTTCATGTGTGAGATTTATTTCTGATGACTTTGTCTTTGCTGTCTCATCAATTAAAAACGTTGCAAGCCTTTTGTCGAAGCTCATAAACAATATTTGCTCAATAGCCCACATTACATCTGAAAATCTGTCTACAGTATTTTTATATGAAAAATTTTCTACATAAATGTTATTGTTGTTTAATATGCTGTAGGCACCTATGTTTAAAAGCAATACCTCCGTATAGGTTTCAGCATCTATTACAACATCAAAGGTTATATTGTTTAAAATGCAAGAAGCCGATAAAACACATGAATCTCCTTCTGCAAGTCTATACAATGTAACCTCTCTGCCATCCTCTGACAATATGTATACTCGAAGTCCGCCTTTTTGTATGAGTATGAGTCCAATGCATTCACTGTCTGCACTGTGGAGAATTTCGCCTTTAGTATAATTGACCCTATTTGTATTGTTTATAACAAGGTTTTTTTCCTTATCATCAAGTTTATCCCAAAAACTTAAGTGTTCCTTCATAAAAATTAAATCATTTTCATTAAGCATACTGTCACCTCAATTACTATTATATAATAATATTATACTTAATGATACATTTTCGCAATAATAATTCTCTTTAAATAACAAATAAGACCACCTACTTATGTGTGGTCTTATTGATATTTATTAATTTTATTTTATAAATCAACTTCTACCATTTCTTCTTGATTTATTTCATCAAGATTGTCATTCCACAAGTATTTCTTTGTTTCGGCTACTATTACACCTGACAACGCTATCAAAGAAACTAAGTTTGGAAGAGCCATTAATCCGTTGAATAAATCTGCTAAGTCCCAAACAAATGCTAAAGACATAACCGCTCCGAAGAATACTGATATTGTGTAAATAACTCTGTACGGTAATATAGCTTTCTTTGAATGGAATAAGTATTCAACACATTTTTCACCATAGTATGACCAACCAAGAATTGTTGAGAATACGAATGTCAACAAACCAATTGTTAAAACTATAGGTCCTATAACAGGAATCAGATTAAATGCTGCATTTGTTAAGTCTCCACCGTTTAATCCCGAATTCCAAACGCCAGAGTTAACTATTGTAATACCAGTAATAGCACATACAATAACTGTATCCCAGAAAGTTCCTGTTGATGCAACTAGCGCTTGTCTAACAGGGTTTCTAGTTTGAGCTGCTGCTGCTACTATTGGAGCAGAACCTAAACCGGATTCATTTGAGAACAATCCTCTTGCAACTCCATATCTAGCAGTCATTAATATAGTTGATCCAACAAAACCACCAACTGCTGCTTGACCTGTAAATGCAGAAGAAATGATTAAACCTATAGTTGCCGGAATAGTTTGGAATGTCATAACTAAAATCAATAAACATCCTAATACATAGAATACAGCCATGAACGGAACTAACTTATCGCATACACTTGCTATTCTCTTAACACCACCGATGATAACAATGCCTGTCAAAACTGCTAATAGAATACCTGTAATCCATGTAGGAGTACCAAATTGGTTAGCCATCATGTTAGAAATTGAGTTAGCCTGTACAGTATTTCCTATACCAAATGCTGCAACACTTCCGAAGAATGCGAATGCATATGCTAAAGGTTTGTTCTTCATACCATACTCTAATACATACATAGGTCCGCCGGCCATTGTGCCGTCAGCTGTTTTAACTCTGTATTTAACTGCCAAAAGTGATTCAGCATATTTTGTTGCTATACCGAAAACACCTGTCATCCAGCACCAGAATACAGCACCAGGACCACCAAGAGCTATAGCTGTTGCCACACCTACTATGTTACCTGTTCCGATTGTTGCTGCCAATGCAGTAGTAAGAGCACTAAACTGGCTTACGTCACCTGTTGCAAAATCATCTTTTGTTATTGATAACTTAATTGCTTTGCCGATGTACCTTTGGATGAACTTTAGACGGAATGTTAAGAATAAATGAGTTCCAAAAAGAATAATAACAAGCGGCCATCCCCATAGCCATCCATCAATGGTTGAAACGAGTTTTGCAATTGCTTCCATGTTTTCCCTCCGTTTTATAATATATTAGCAAACGTAAAATAACGTTTGCTTAATTATAATATAATTCACAGTTAATGGCAATAGGTAAATTGTGATATTTATTTCATATTTCTGATATTTTTTTCATCAAACTAATTTTCTTGCATAAAACTAAAATACGGAAATACATTAATTAAAAATTTATTTATATTAATTCATCTTCAATAATAAGCTCTGAAATCCACAGCAATATATCTTCATAAATCTGCTCTCGGTCTAATTCGTTTAATATTTCATGCCTGTCACCTTTGTACAGCTTCATTGAAATATTCTTCATACCTAAATTTTTATATAGGTTGAAGGTTTTTTCAACATCCTTGCCAAAATTTCCGACCGAATCCATATCACCGGATAAAAATATCATTGGAAATTCTTTAGGTATACGTTCTAGCCTTTCTTGTTCATTCATCTTTAGAATTCCGCTAAACAAATTATAAAATCCATTTAATGTAAAAATAAATTGAATTCTTGAATCTGCAATATAATTGTCAACTATGTCATCATCTCTTGTAAGCCAATCAAATTTTGTTCTGGCGGGTTTAAATTTGTTATTATTCATTCCCACTGCTAAAAAATCTACAAATTTACTTCTATAATTCCATCCCTTAAAGGAAGCAATAAGCTTCGTAACAAATATTCCAAATTTAATAAGACCAAGTGACTGTTGACCGGTTCCCGAAATTATTGCACCGTCAAATTCGTTTCCATACTCAGTTACAAATTGCCTTGTCAGAAATGAGCCCATGCTGTGTCCAAGAATAAAATAAGGTACATCCTCATATTCATCCTTTACAATGTCCAACAATGTATGCATATCATCAAGCAAAGCTCTATTTCCGTCATATTCATGAAAATATCCTCTTTTTTCTTCACTTATAATTGAACTGCCATGTCCCAGGTGATCATTCCCAACAGTCAATATTCCCTGTTCAGCCATATATGCTGCAAAGTCATCATATCGCTCCATGTGCTCTAACATGCCGTGAGAAATTTGCAGCACAGCCTTTATTTCATTGTCGGGAATCCATTTTATTGCATGTATTGTTGTTATACCGTCTGACGAGTCATAGTAAAACTCTGACCTTGACATAATCTTCTCCTTTTATAAACCAAATGGTTAAAATCCTCTTCCGTATTATATATTAAATTATATATGAATATCGAAACATTTTCAATTGTTTATTACAAAAGTAAAAGATACCTATTGTCCAATTTCTGCATAATTTTATAAATTTCTACTATATAATCAAATATGATTTCAAATAAAAAACTTCTATTGAGCAATAGAAGTCTTTATGAAAATAGATTATTTACCTTTCATTTTGATGATCAATTCTATCCTGATAATTGTCATCCTTCAAACCAAATACAGCCCTTGCGCTTTCTGCCTGCGGGTCATGCGTTATGTGCTTGGAGCGAAACTTTCCATCTGATTTTTTGTTGTTTTTTGTGCTTTTCATTTTATTTTCTGTCATATAAATCTCCTATCAACCTTTATTGCAGAAATATAAGTGTTATGTGGTTTTTTTGTTCTATGTGTGTAGCTATAAAAATGTTCTATGTGTGATGTTCTATGTCTTAAAAAATTCTTTTATCCACTTTTATTTCTTTAAGTAATCTTATTTTAACCTGAAACTTTTTTTTGATACTTAAATCAATTTTCCAATGAATAAATTTTTTAACTGTTATTTTTACAGCAAAATAAATTAAGTTAATTAAAAATATTCAAGCTATCATTCTGCAATGAAATATTAATTTGCATGCTTTATATGAATTTTTTCAACAATGAAGCCACACGGGGCAAGGGGTTACTGAATGCTATCTATGATTCAACTTCAAATGCAGAAACCTTCACCCATAATTTCAATATGTCTGTCAAAACCAGCTTGTTTACTGTCAATTGATATTCAGAATCGTCAAATTTTAAAATTCTTTTGTCTATTACCTGTTGAAGTATTTCTGCATCGAGGCTTTTAACTTCCTTTCCCAGAGATGATCTCAATTTTTCTTTAATTGATTTTTCGATTTCTAAACTGTCTATCTGGTCATACTTCTCCTGACTGAAATTTTCAAACTCCAACACTACTACTATATCCTTCAAGACAATGTTAGAATTATTGATTGATTTTTCAAGCTTTGCAAGCTTTTCATCCTTGTCCGTAATTGTGTTTTCCAATACCGCAATTCTTTCATAAAATGAATCCATTCTGGTACTGACAAGCATACTTATTGATATGGCGCCAATTATTACTCCCCACAACAGTCCGGTTGCAAAACAAATGATGAAAGGATATACTATTTTTTTTATCTTCCCCATATTATACTGCACCTTTGAAGAAGCCTAATAAATTCATATCCCATGTTTGCTCCGGTCAAGGATATTAAAATAAACAGAGCTTGTTTTATCAATGTTCTAATATCCCCTTCAAATATACCCTTTTCAATAACCGTGAAGGATGAAAATGTTCCTCCCAGAGACGCTGCTATTGCCCATATTTTTATGGAATTTGCAACTTCAACCATCACCCTGTAGGGCGGCTGATTTGTCAATATTGCTCCTAACCCCGAAAATAAACTTGCTCCAATAACCACACCAAATGCAATTAAAAAGTTTTGTATGACACTTATATAAAAAGAAGACATGTAATCACCAAACCTTTATTGTCTTTTTATAAGGTATGAATAATTAAATGTCTTTATGATTAGTCTAAAAAATAATATTAAATTTGCTCTTTTATTAATCCTATTCGATATGCATCTAAAAGCATTTGCAAATCTTTGATTTGTTCCTTTAACTCCTCGCCGTTGTCGGTATCGCCCACTCTTTTTCTTTCAAGTTCCTTTTCCAAAACTATAGTTGTTGAATGTATGTCTTTTTCTTCTTCAATAGCTTTTTGAGTAGACTCAAATGGGTCATGTGATACCAATATAAGACCGTAGGAATTATATATGAGCGTGTAGCCTGCAATTCCAGTTGTGCCTTGATATGCTCTTGAAAAACCCCCGTCGATAACTATAAGCTTTCCATTTGCCTTGATTGGGCTTTCTCCATTTTTGCTTTTAACAGGCACATGCCCGTTGATTATGTGCGAGGTTTCCGGATGCAATCCAAATTCTTCAAATATTAAATTGCACATTTCCTCACTGTCTTCTAATTTAAAATATGGATTTTTTATTTCTTTGTGAGTTTCCTTGTCATCAATGAAATATCTTTCAAAGGTGGTCATCTTGTCTTTTCCGAACAAAGGAGAATCAGGGCCGGTCCATAAATACCATGTCATATCCATGCCATATTGCTTTCCTTCAGGATTATTTTTATGGAAATATCCTTCTCTTACCAAAATTTCCAGTCTGTCAAAATATTCTTTTCCGCGGTATTCTTTCCCCGAAGAACCTATTTTAACTTTTTTGAATGTACCGTCCTCATTGACAGGAATGCATCCATGATAAAGCAAATTGGAATTTATTTTTAAATACATGCTGCCGTTTGACAACAAGAATCTAATATGCTTTTGAAGCTTTTCACTGTTTAGGAAAGAAAATTTTAACTTATCTATTACTTCTCTTTCCTCTTTAGTCAACTCATAAGGATTATTTGGATCTACAGTTGGGAAATTTGTGTCATTGAGCTTGTATAAATTGCCATACCAATCAATAGTTCCCTCCTCATAGTTGATTTTATTTAACAAAAGCCTGTCTTCCATGTTGTAATGAGGGCGCCTTTGTATTATTTCGCCTTCCAGTTTAAATTGTATGATAGAAATTGCTTTGTGCATTTTAGCAATGAGTTTTAAATCCATGTCGCTTAAAACAATGCCATCCTCAACCTTAGGTTTAAACTGTATGCATTCATCATCGCCGTAAAACTGTATTGCAAATGTAGCAAGTGGCAGCAAATTGATTCCATAGCCATCTTCAATTGTATCCAGATTTGCATATCTGGTGCAAATTCTCAGCACTGTTGCTATGCATGCTTCGCTGCCTGCAGCTGCTCCCATCCACAGTGCATCATGATTTCCCCACTGAATATCCACAGAATGATAGTTTATTAATGTCTCCATTACCTGGTCAGAGCCTGGTCCTCTGTCGAAAATATCTCCCACTATGTGCAGTCTGTCAATGACCAGCCTTTGTATAAGCTTTGACATTGCAATAATAAATTCATCTGCTCTGCCAATCTTGATGATGGAATTAATAATGGAGCTGTAGTATTCTTCCTTGTCAATTTCCTCATGACCTTTATGCATAAGTTCTTCAATTATGTATGCAAATTCCGTAGGCAGCGCTTTTCTAACCTTCATGCGCGTGTATTTGAAGGCGGCTTTTCTGCTTACCTCTATTAGTCTGTAAATAGTAATTTTGTACCATTCATCAATATTATCTTCCTGCTTATGAATGATTTCAAGCTTCTGCTCAGGATAATATATGAGAGTTGCAAGGCTTTTAATATCCTTCTCGCTCATTATTTCCCCAAAAACCTCTGTAATTTTGCGTTTTATGTTTCCTGACCCATTTTTCAACACATGGTTGAAGGATTCATATTCTCCATGAATGTCAGATAAAAAATGTTCAGTTCCTTTAGGAAGATTTAATATTGCCTGTAAATTAATAATTTCTGTACAACAGGATGCTATTGAAGGAAATTGTCTTGATAAAAGTTTTAAATATCGTAATTCCTCGTTTAAAGCATTTTCTGCATCTTCAATTGAATATTGCATAACATTCTCCTTAAAAAGATATTCTCCATTATGGGATTATTGTTCTTAATATTATATATTACATTATATCAGAATTATTATAAATGTCATACTATTTACCAAATAATTCTATTAAAAAAGTAATAATGTAAAAATAAAGTTATTTATCCTGATTCAGATGTTATGAAAAATGGTGAGCACCTAAGAGACTTAGGCGAAACAACCGTACTAAACAACCGTACTTTATGACCAAATATGGACAGAATTAAAGAATAATTAATATTTACCATAAAAATATACTCCACTTTTAACAGACGCTGTCTGCTGAAAGTGGAGCATATTTATTATTTAATCAATAAAGTTATTTACATTTTCTATGAAGCTTTGGGCAATGTCCCAATCAAACTGCTTTCCGGCATTTTTTTGTATTTCATTTATTGCCTGCTCCTTTGTCAACGCTTTGCGGTAGACTCTGTCTTGAGTCATAGCATCATATGCATCTGCTACAGCAATTATTCGAGAAAGAAGAGGTATTTCCTCACCCTTTAATCCTCTTGGGTACCCATTGCCGTCCCATCGCTCATGATGGCATAGTATATAATCTGCTATAGGTTCCAGATCAATCGATGACTTTGCGATTCTGTATCCGATTTCAGGGTGTTTTTTCATCATAGCCCATTCTTCGCTATTTAAGTCTGAATCCTTATTAAGAACTCGTTCATCAATACCTACCTTTCCGATATCATGAAGCATTGCCAAAAGCTCCAGTTCTGAAATACTTTTATTGGACAGCTTGAGTATTTCTCCTATTTTTCTTGATATATATTTAAGCCTTATTGCATGCTCCTCTGTTTCCTGGCTTTTTTCATATACTGTAGCCAGCATTGAAGTTATTATGTTACTGTGAGAACTTTTGCGGTTTAGTAACATATTATTTCTCAAATCTTCATCAGCTGTTTTTACTGCATTAAATATTGATATATCATCACTATTTTCTTTTGTTGCACACCCCATGGAAAAATTAATTTCGTACAATTTGGTTTTATTTATATTATTGTAATGCAAGCATTTATTTTCAATATTTCTTATTATTTCATGAGCTTCTTCATTATTTGTATTTAGTAGCATTAATACAAATTCATCTCCGCCTGTTCTTGAAAGAAAATCATTCGGTCTTATGCTTTCTTTGAGTATTTCTGATGCCTTGACTATGAGATTGTCTCCTTCTGAATAACCAAATGCATCATTAATCATTCTTAGTCCGTTTATATCTACAGAAATTATTGATACTGGAACACAACAACTATTTTCTATGTCAGCCATTAACTCTTCAAAATGCTTTCGATTATAGAGATTTGTCATATAATCATGATCAATCATGTATTGTATCTGTGCTTCTTTTTCCTTTCGCTCAGAAATATCTTCGATTATGCAAAGGTGATTATAATCTTCAAAATTGTTAATTTTTAAAGAAGAAATTTTCTTGTTAATCCATATTTCAGTATTATCAGGCTTGATATAACGTTTTTCTAATACATATCCATCTATTTCTCCAGATTTAAACTTCTCAAACATCTCCATATCAGCAATCAAGTCATCAGGATGAGTTATTTCAGGCCACTTGGTTGTTTTCAGTTCTTCTTTTGTTCTACCGGTTATATTTTCGAACATTGAATTAATGTTTATCATGTCATTTTCATACGCAATATTATATCTATCGTTATATCCAATGGCAATCCCTACAGACGCTTGATCAAATATAGCTTTGAATAAACTTTCGCTTTTTTGCAATTTACCATCCATAATCAACAGCTTCGTCTTTTCATTGTTAATTTGTAAATATTGATAATATGCAATATTAAGCATTACTAAAATGATTAGCAAGCAAAGCATAACTCCAGATATCTGCAATGTTCGTAATATTGCTTGGTCATTCCAATCCTCTGCAGGATAATCTATTCCGAAAACAGCTATAGTTTCTCCTGTATCTATGTTTTTCATTGGCACAAGAATACTGACCCATGAACCCCATCTGTCAGTAAGAGAGTTTATTATTGTTGATTGCCCGCTGTTAATTGTTTTAATAATCTCACTGCTTACTTCAGTATATTCCTGTCCTGGTGGGGAATAATCCTTGGAATTTTCCTCTTCCGAATCTACTGAAATTAGAATTTTACCTTCTTTTTCAACTAATATATATGCAAATCGAATTTCAGAATTTTTTTTTACAAGTTTTATCAGGTTGTTTTTAATTTCCTTGTACTCGAATTTGTCCAGATCGCTTATATTTGCATCAAGTTTAGTGATTAAGCTTTTTTGTAGTGCCGTTTCAAAGGTTTCTGCCAATTGTATTGCTTTTTCTTCTCTGGTTTTAACCGATTTAACCCATACACTATTTATAAAAGTTGCACTTATAATCAAAAAAATTATAAACGCCAATGTTATTTTATTTAATTTAATACTCTTTATAGTATTACGCAACTTACCAGCAGTTGTGTTCATTGTTGCCTCCATTAAATTAAATGGTTTTTAATCATAAGCAAAGGTTATTAGTTATATTTTTTTCTAAATTCATCAAATTTTAGTAATGGTAAAAATAGTATATTATATATTTTTGCATAATACAAGTATTTTCGCTATATTTCGACTTTTTTGAAAAAGGAGTATTAAAAACTTGCTTTCCTATTATATTTTTATGATAATCATAATAATAAAAAAACCCACCTTTTTAGTGGGTCGTCTATAAATGAGCAGTGATTGTGATTATGAATATTTATATGCTCCTCTTATGATAAACTGAATTTTTACAGTTTTAATAAGAGGAGCAGTATTATTTAGTGGCTGCAGTCATTATGGTCGTGATGATTGCAAGTGTTATCTACAGAAATCTCAGTTAGTCCGTTTGTTTTAAAGAAGAAAATATTTAAATAAATAAAATGAAAGTAATATTATTTCAGATTTAATATCTTTGTCCATAAAGCTTGACGAAATTTGTCGAATATTGTAACATTAAATTAAAATCGATATTTCTTCATCAAATATTGAATAAAATAGGAGGAATGCATGTCTTTTTTAGAAAAATATAAAAAGAACTCAAAAAAAAATGATAATATTATAGCTATAAAAGATGAAAACTTCAAAGTAAGTCAGCACATGGTAAGCATTGGGAGTTGGACACGTGATTTGCTAAACAATGAAATTTATTTTTCTGATGAGGTATACAATATCTTAGAATGTAGCACAGATAATTTTGATGGAAATGAAGATAAATATTATTTATTAGTACACCCTGACGACTTAGAAGATTATAAGAAAACAAAACAAGAAGAATTAAATGGAGTCGAATATGATATAGAATATCGTATTATTACACCTAATGGAACTACAAAGTACGTACATGAAAAAACTACGGCAATATATGATGAGAATAAAAAACCTATTAAAATGGTTGGTGTAATTCATGATATAACGATACAAAAGATTGTTGAAAACAATTTGAAAGAAATTGGTGAAGATCTAAATAAAGCTCAAAGAGTTTGCGGAGTAGGCAGTTGGAAATATGATGCTATAAAAGATATAAATTTTTGGTCGGATGAAGTTTATTATATATTTAATATTGATCCTACTAAATTTGACAAAAGCTTAAATAATTTAATAAGTTTAGTACATGCGGAGGATCAACTAAAGTTTCATGATGATATTAAGAAAGGGTTGGAAGGTAAAGCATATAAACACGAATACCGTATCCCGCAACCTGATGGTACTGATAAATATGTTATTTCAAAAGGCGAACCAATTTTTGATATAAATCATTGCATTATAGGAATCATCGGTACTATACAAGATATAACTGAAAATAAACTACTGGAAAATAAATTAGTAGAAATGCATAAAAATTTAGCAGTTGCACAAGAATTATCTCATATTGGAAGCTGGAAAATTGACTTTATAAATGGAAAATTTTATTGTTCTGAAGAGCATTGTAAGATATTTGGAATATCTACAGATAAATATAATGGTAATTATGAAGAATTCTTAAAACATGTACATCCTGATGATAAAGACTTTTTACAAAATATTTTTATGAATTCCCAAAATTCTCAAAAACCTAATCTTATTGATAAGGAATTTCGAATCAAAAGAACTGATGGTTCTATAAGAAATCTCTTTTCTATGATGGAGTATAATAAGATCGATAAAAATGGAAATCCATCTTGCATTTATGGAACTACTCAGGATATAACAGAACAGAAGAAATTGCAAATAGAGGTTGAAAAAAAGCAAAATGAATTAATAGAATATAGTAAAAGATTTCAGGTCTTAGTTCAAGAATCAAGTGATGTTTTTGAAATTATTGAACCTGATGGAACAATAAAATATATAAGTGAAGCAGTAGAAAATGTCATTGGATATAAGGTTGAAGAAAGAATAGGTAAAAATATATTAGATTTTTATGAAGGCAAAGAAAAGCAAACGTTATCTAAAATGATAGAGTTAGTTATTAGCGAGCCCATTAAAAAGGTTCAAGATGACATTATACTTATAAGCAAGACAGGAGAAAAAATATATCTTGAAGTTATTATGAAAAATTCATTATGCGAACCAGCAATACAAGGAATTGTTATTAATTTTAGAAGCATAACTCAAAGGGTAGCTATGGAAAAAAGAATGGCTCATATATCAACACATGATGAATTAACAGATCTACCTAATAAAATTTATTTTAAAAAGAAATTAAGATTGCAATGTGAATATGCGAAAGATACAAGCACTAAATTTGCATTAATGATGTTAGAAATTGATGGTTTTAAGAATAGTGATGAAACAATATGGTACGAATATGAAAATCATTTATTCATAGATGTAGTTAAAAGGTTGAAAGAGTTCTTGGGAAGTTTCATTTTCATAAGTAGAATTTCTGAATACAAGCTTGCTATTATAGTTCATGGACTTAGAACTACTGAGGGATATGAAAATATAGCAAAAGGATTAATAGATATATTCAAACAACAGTTTATCATAGACAAGTTTGAAATAAGTTTATCTATTAATATTGGTATTTGCGTTTATCCTGATGATTCTGAAAATTCAATTTCAATCGCAAAAAACTCAAATATAGCTTTGCTTAGGGCTATAAAAGATGGTAAAAACAAATACAAATTTTTCTCTTCAGGGTTGGATATACAATATTATAAGGAATTTGTAATAAGGAATGATTTGCATAAAGCAATTGAAAACAATCAATTAAAAGTATATTATCAGCCTATAGTAAATCTTAAAACTAATGAAATAATAGCAACCGAAGCATTAATTAGATGGGAACATCCAGAGTGGGGAATATTATCTCCAGATGAATTTATACCTTTAGCAGAAGAATCAGGCGCAATAATTGAAATTGGAAAATGGATATTAAAAGAGGTATGCCGTAATTATAAAAAATGGATTGAAAATAAAAGACCAAGTATAAAAGTTTCTGTTAATTTATCTAGTATTCAATTTTTTGAAAATGATTTTGTAGAAAATATAAAGAGTATAATAGATGAGTTTATGTTAAACCCACATTTTCTTATAATGGAAATAACAGAAAGCATATTAATAAATAAGGTTGAAAAGGTTACTTCTGACATTAGAAAAATTCAATCTTATGGTATTCAAATAGCTCTTGATGATTTTGGTACTGGATATTCATCATTAGTATATCTAAACTCTTTTAATATCGATATTTTAAAAATAGATAAATCCTTTATAGATAAAGTTGTAAAAGACAAAACAAGTAGCATAATAATTAAAACAATAATTAATATGGCTAAGGAGCTTAATATTAAGTTGGTAACCGAAGGAATTGAAAATTGGGAACAATTAACTTATTTAAGAGGACTGAACTGTTATTCCGGACAGGGATTTATATACAGTAAGCCATTACCATTAAAATATTTCGATTCTATGCTGGCTAAAGGAAAGTGTAAACCAACAATAGCAAATAATACTTCAGTAATGAAGCCTGAAGATAGACGTAAATTTTTTAGAATTAGTTTTCATAAATTGTTAGAATCTGATATGACTGTTATAAATTTAAAAGGTAAAAATGTGAATGTAGGTAATAACAAGGTTTTAATTAAAAATTTAGGACCAGGGGGATTATGTTTCGCATCAAATATTAAGTTACCTATTGATAGTGAAATTACTTTGTTATTTAAAATTAATTTATTAAATAAAGAATTTAAGGTATATGGACATCCTCTATGGATAGATGAGTATAATAATTTTAATGAGTATGGAATTGAATTTACAGTAGATGAAAACGAAAGAGTTGAATTAATTAAAATTTTGAATCAAGTTCAAATTAAAATGAAGAAAGATATATTATTTGCTGAAGGTAGTTTTGTTTCATGTACTGCGGAAGTATATTTTAACTCAATAAAACAATAAACTAATTATACCATTTGGGTACGGTTTTATTCATTTTAAAAGGAGCAAATTTTGCTCCTTTTATTTATAACCTATAACCATTTAAAAACTCTACGTTTAATACACCCATTTTTTCTTTATTTTTATTGGCTAAATTTAACATTTTATCTGTCATATCTAGTCCAATATAGTTTCCACCTGGAATGAGAATAATAATACAAGCATTAACAATAATCCGGCAGTTGTTACACCATCAAATTTAGGTAAAAATTCATTTTCAAAGTATTCCAAACCCTAACCCGGCACTTTCAGCGATAAATTTACCTTTACCTAATTGATTTAAAAATGCTTCCGCCATTTGACTTCGTGCTGAATTATGAACACAAATAAATAACACTTTAATCATCTTATCATTCCCTTCTTCTTTATATATCTTTTAGTTCTTTACCACTTCTGAGCATCTCTGCAAATTCATCAAGCAATTCAGATTTTTCAATTTCCTTGGCTACCTTTTCAACATCATATGGAACTCTAACAAATTGTATATTAACAACTGCCCCGATTTCAACGATACAATAACAAGCTCTGTTGTCTCCGTCCTTTGGTCTGCCTACACTGCCTGCATTAATGAACAGTTTATCATTTATTTTTTTATAATATGGATAGTGTGTATGTCCAAAAACAATTATATCTTCTTCTAAATTCTCTGCTATTTCCTCTTGTTTTTCTGTATTGTTTTCATAAACATAATCATTTATGGAATAAGGGCTGGCATGAGTTAATAATAACCCATAACCATTAATTTCCAGTGTTATTTGCTCTTCTAAGTCTCTTAAAAATTCCTTATTGTTTTCTAATGTATGCTGTCCTGTCCAACTTAGAGAATTTTGAGTTTTTATTTTGTCATTTGGTGTATCTATATTGCAACCACAAGTTGGCAAATAAAATCCAACTGCTTCATCATAATTTCCTAAAATAGTTTTTATGTTGTATTGTCTTATTAATTCTATTACCTCATTAGGCCTTGGTCCATAACCAACTAAATCACCAAGGCAATAAATATTTTCCAAGCTAATTTGCTTATCTTTTATATCTTTAATTATGCTTTTTAAGGCTTCAATATTTCCATGAATATCAGAAATAAAGATAAGTTTTGTCGCCATATGAAATCACTCCAAATTGATATTTTAATATTTCATACAATTATATTTTTCTTCTGATGAATCTTTTAATATATCTTTTGCAATTGATAAAATCGACTTAATTTTTTCATCTTTAATTTTGTAATATATATACTTTCCATCTTGCGTTGTATCCACAAGATCACTTTCTCTTAAACATTTAAGATGATTGGAAATCTTTGATTGGCTAAAACCAGTATATTCTGTAATTTCAGTTACAGTTTTTTCCCCATCCATTAAACTTTCAAAAATACAAAGCCTGCTATAATCTGCAAAACCTTTAAAAAATTTGCTTATTAACTTTAATCTCGTAATATCTTCATTATTAATTTGTACTTCCACGTAAATTCACTCCTTTAGAATTAACATATTACATAATTACTTATCATAATATTATGTTATATTCTATACCACAAAACCAATACTTTCAACAACTTTATAATTTGCAGTTTTTTTGAATATTAACCAAACCTTCCTGTTATATAATCACTTGTTCTTCTGTCAGTAGGATTTGAGAATAAATTTAAAGTGTCTTTAAATTCTATTAATTCACCGTTTAAGAAAAATCCAGTATTATCAGATATCCTTGTTGCCTGCCCCATGGAATGAGTTACAATAACAACTGTATAATCTTTCTTTAGATCAGTTAAAAGTTCTTCTATTTTCAATGTTGCGATAGGATCTAATGCTGATGTAGGCTCATCCATTAATATTACCTCTGGCTGCATTGCTAAGCATCTTGCTATACACAGTCTCTGCTGCTGACCACCTGATAATTCAAAACCAGACTTATTAAGTTTATCCTTAACTTCATTCCAAAGTGCAGCCTTAGTCAAGCTCTCTTCAACAATTTCATCTAGTTGAGATTTTTTTAATTTTTCATGTCTTTTAGGACCATAAATTACATTTTCATAAATTGATTTTGGGAACGGATTAGGTTTTTGAAAAACCATACCGATTTTTTTCCTTAACTCAGCAATATCTATATCATCACTTAAAATATTCTGTCCATTAAATATAATTTTACCTTCTGCCCTTGTACCATCAATTAAATCATTCATTCTATTCAGTGTTCTGATAAAGGTAGATTTACCGCACCCGGAAGGGCCTATTAACGCTGTTATTTTCTTTTCTTCTAAATCCATGTTTATATTTTTCAGTGCTTGAACATTTCCATAATAGAAGTTCAAATTCTCTACTCTCATCGTAATATTCATGCTTTTCACCTTAATTAATCCATTCTGTTTTGATATTTATTTCTTAATATTATAGCTACAGCATTTGCCGACAACAATAATACCATTAAGACAATAATTCCTGCTGCTGCAATATTCTGAAATTCTGCTTGTGGTCTTGATGTCCAATTATAAATTTGTATAGGCAATACTGTAAAAGAGTCCATTGGTCCTTCTGGTAAAAACCCTATAAACCCCGCCGCCCCTACCATAATTAATGGTGCTGCCTCCCCCATTGCTCTTGATATTGCTAATATTGATCCTGTAAGAATACCTGGTAAAGAATATGGTAAAACAACTCCTGTTATTGTCTGCCACTTTGTCATTCCAAGTGCATAGGAACCTTCCTTCAAACTGTTTGGAACGCCTTTTATTGCTTCTTGCGAAGATACAATAATAGTAGGTAAAATAAGCAATGCCATTGTTAATGCTCCAGATAATATACTTCTTTCAAATTCAAGCAATCTCACAAATACTGCCAAGCCTAACATACCATAAACTATTGAAGGAACCCCTGACAAATTTGAAATATTTATAAGCAAAATTTTATTAAATAAAGTACTTTTATTAATGTACTCTTCAAGATAAATTGCTGTCCCCACACCTAAAGGTAATGATATTAATGCTGTTAAGCCTATAGTCCATATGCTTCCAACTAAAGCAGATAAGATTCCAGCTTTTTCAGGAAATCTAGACGGCATGCTGGTAATGAAATCCCAATCAAGATATTTTAGCCCTGTACTTAATACTTGTAATAGCAACAATGCTAACATAATGATTGAGAATGCAATAGTCAATAACAATAATAAATGAAAGATTGTGTTTTTAAGCTTTCTTGTATTTAATTGTTTATTTAAATTTTTATCTATATCAATTTTATTTTCTAAACTAACATCCATCAATATTGCTCCTTTCTTTTATTAATTACTACTTTAGCAATTAAATTCATAATAAATGTGATAACAAACAACAATGCTCCAACTGCAAATACTGTATTGTATTCTATTGTTCCATATTGAATGTCACCCATACTTATATTCGCCATAAATCCAGTCATTGTTTGAATGCTTTCAAGTGGATTTAATGTTAATATTGGACTTTGACCAGCAGCTATTGCAACAATCATTGTTTCGCCAATAGCGCGAGAAATTGCAAGTAGGAAAGCAGCTGCTGTACTTGATATAGTGGCAGGTACAATAACCTTTGTAGCTACCTCCATTCTGGTTGAACCTAAAGCATATGCACCTTGACGTATTGAATCAGGTACAGCCATCATAGTATCCTCACATAATGATGCAACCATGGGTAAAGTCATTATTCCAACGGCAATACTGGCACTTGCTGCATTGAAAACTTGCGTTTGTGGAAGTATAGTTCGCAATAATGGAGTAATAAAATTTAGTGCAAAATACCCATAAACAATAGAAGGTATTCCCGCCAAAATCTCTAAGATCGGTTTAATGATTTTACGTGCTTTTTTGGGTGCATATTCACTAAGATATATTGCACTTCCTAATCCTAAAGGAAGGGATATTATACTTGCTCCAACTGCAATCATCAATGTGCCTGTAAGCAATGGCAATACTCCGAAATTTTGAGGTCTAAGTGTAGGTGTCCATTTAGTGCTTGTAAAAAATTCAATTATTGATACTTCTTTAAAAAATGCAAAAGATTCTTTAAACAAAGTATATATTATTGCTGTAGTAGTTAAAATAGTTATACCAGCAAATATTAACAACAACTTTTCAATTAGAAATTCATTAAATTTAAATTTTTTTGATTTATATTTTTTCATAGTAACTCCTCATAATAATTTATTTAAGCTATTTTTCATTAACCATTAAAAACATTTATATCTAAATGTTTTTAATGGAGAAAGAGACGCTTTATTAAAGGAGTGCGTCTCTAATTAAATGAAAACAATAAAAATGTTTGTTAACCTTATTTTAATAAATCTAAACCTTTTGTGTATTCTTCATCTGGAAGAGCTACATATCCAACATCCTGTGTAATATCTTTTGCAATTTCTAAATAAAATGTTATGAATTCTTTTACTTCTGCTTTCTTTAAAGATTCCTTACTTACATATATAAACAGCGGTCTTGAAAGTGGTGAATAACTTCCGTCTTTTATTGTTTCAAAAGTTGGTGTAACAGGACCATTTCCATTATCTATAGGAACAATTTTAAGCTTGTCTTTGTTTCCTTCATAGTATGCATATCCAAAGAATCCTAATGCATTCTTATCTCCGGCAATACCTTGTACTAATACATTATCATCTTCACTACCTGTAAAATCAGGTCTTATAGCCCCACTTTCACCATTTATTTCTTCAGTAAAGTAATCAAATGTTCCTGAGTCTGTTCCAGGTGCATAGAATTTAATTTCTTCGTTTGGCCATTCAGGTCTTACATCGCTCCAAGTTTTTACTGTGCTATCAGGAGCCCAAATTTTTGTCAATTCTTCTACTGTAAGACTGTCAACCCAATTGTTTTCTGGATTAACTAGTACTGATAATCCGTCAAAAGCCACTTTTAATTCAACAAACTCTACACCTGCATCTTTAGCTGCTGTAGCTTCTTTTTCCTTGATTGGTCTGGATGCATCGTTAATATCTGTTTCTTTTGCTATGAATTTCTCGAATCCTCCACCTGTACCTGATACTCCTACAGGAACTTTTACGCCAGGATTTTCTATAGAAAATTCTTCAGCAACTGCTTCTGTTATAGGGAATACTGTTGAAGAACCATCAATTTTGATTTCTCCAGCTAATTTTGTTTCTTCCTCAACTGGTTTGTTTTGTGTTGCTTCATTTTGTGCTGGTTGTTCATTGTTTGAATCGCTGCTGCAACCAATTAATGCAAACATCGTAAGCATTAACAACATAAATAACATTGATATTTTTGATTTAAATAACTTCATTTTATTGCTCCTTAGTTTTATTTATAATTTTTTTGAACATAATGTTCATCAACTTCATGTTTGAATTATATATAATGATATGCTGATACGTCAATATCAAGCAGGTAAGAATTGTGTAAACTTTATGTAAAATATATTCAATGTATTTAATATTATTAAAGTTTAAATTCTCAAACATACTTATATTTATAGGAGCATGCTCAACTACTAAAATTTCAATGTTTCTCTTTGAAGCAATAACTTGATTTGGATTGATATACTAGGAATTATATTAATCGCTTATGTATTAACTAAAATTGTATATAGAAAAGAAGTAAAAAATTTATGAATATTTAAGTAAATAAGTAAAAATTTAATTAAATAGAAAAATGGCAAAGAACTATGCATCATTAAAATAGGCTAATCAATTACAATTAGCCTATTTTAATTTTATTTCTTAATCCTTTCATCATCATAACACTCTAGTTGGTAAATTCATTTTACAAAAAATCATTCTATCTCATAAGCCTTTGCATATATTTCTTTTTTCTCTTCTTTTGACAGCAATTTTTCTGTAGAATAAGCAATTATTGCAATACCAAACAAATCTAAGATAAACCTTATAATCATAAATTTCACTCCCATAGATGAAGCCTCGAACAATAACATTGGAATCTTAGTGGTAGACCAGGCTCCAATCATAATTAGAACATTTGATAGTTTACTACCCTTTTTAAGAAGCACTACCGCTACAGGAAATGCAGCATATAACGGTCCAGCTGCTGCTGAACCTAAGAAAAATGCAATCAGTACACCAACTGCACCTGAATTGTCACCCATGTACTTTATCATTGTTTCTTTCTTAACCCAAACATCCAAGATCCCAAGCAACACAAAAATTGGCGGCAAAATTGATAGCATCTCAAGAGCATTGCTCTTTGTTATTTGAATTGATTTATTTCCTATATCAGGATTAAATATAAGTAGTATGATATTTATTAATGCAAGTAATATAAAAAATTTATATCTCTTTAGAATATCCTTATTTTTATTCATCACATGAACACCCCTATCACATATGCTACTGTCAAAGAGAATACAAATGCTTCTGTATTTCTTATTATAGTTGCTTTTTTTCCAAAATATTTAATCTCAACAGGCATAGTTACAATTCCTACCATCATAAGTGTTGAAATAAATGCTGCAATTTGCATATAACCAGCTCCACCTTTTAGCAGTGCTGCTGCAAGAGGAAAAGCTACAAAACCAGGAATAAGTGTAATTGCACCAATAATTGAAGCCATTAAAACACCAACCCAGCCTGATTCATTCCCAATCATATGCGAAATTTGTTCTGGAGATAATATAGCCAACATTATACCTATGATAACTAATATCGTAAGAAACTGGGGTAAAATATTTTCAAAAGATTTCCACGCTTTTTTCAATACAAGTTTTGTATTCTCTTTACTTTTAATAAACGAAGCAATTAATGCTAAAATTGCAATTACATATAAAGCAATTGTCGACATAAAAGCATCCTCCTAATTAATTATTATCTAATATATAATTTATTTTTTATTAATACATTCTAAATGATTTTTGTGTTTTTATTACTTGCTATCCTCTTTATGTAAGACGTATATACTGTTAACCTTTTATTTGAATACCCATAAGCCTTGCACCTGAAGTAGTTTCCATTGACAGCAATGCAGGCTCAGTAATGAACAATTGATTTTCCCTTAGTATAGAAGACTCATCATTTTTCTTTATCAACACTTCTCCGTTTACTACATAAAACATTACAAAGGATTCCATTTTACACTCTGGAATCTTTCCGCCTGCTTCAAGAACAATAATTCGTGTTTTAAATAAATCATTTTTGAAAAATACATTTACATTTCTATTTTCGTAACCTTCAGCTTCTAATTCCATTAAATCAAATATTTTCATTTTTTATCACTCCTTTTAATATTTTCTTATACCATTCTGCCTAATTACACCATCATTTTACAGATATTTAGAATTATCAAAACCGCAAAATCTAAAACCTTATTAACACACTATTTTGTCAATCAAAATCTACATTCTTTTTAATAAATGTCTCATACCTGCCAACCAGTTTTTCAATCCGAGCTTTTCTTACCTTCAAAATTTTTATCCATTGATCTAATTCTTTTTTACCGTCTACAGTAATCTCATATACCCTTCTTTTGGGCCCTAGCCCACCTTCTTCCCAAAATGATACCACTAACAATTCCTTTTCCATTTTTCTGAGTGTTCGATACAATGTACTCACATTGAGCTCGTCTTCAGAAAATCCATAAGACACCAATTGTTCAATAAGACCGTAACCATAACCAACATCATCATATAAAAGCAGAAGCAAACAAACCTCCAAAAATCTTTCCATTTTGTGATGTTTATTATTACAAAATAAACCCTGTTCTTCTAACAAAACTTCACTCCGTTCATTAATTAATCTATATTCTCAATGCATATAGTCCTTATGTACATAGTATATTGCAATTTTCTATAATAGTCAATTAATAATTAAAAGATAATTAGTGTTAATGGGATAATAATTTAACATTTATTTATTGTTATATTTTCAATTCTAATTGTTATATATATAACTATTTTTTCAACAGTAAAATACTTTATATTTGTTAAAATTAAATATTAATTAATTATATTAGTTTATAAAGCAAATTTCCTTAATTTTATTTTAGAGATCAACGTTTTTAAGATTAAATAAGCATATTTATATTGATAAATATATAATTATATGATATAGTTATCTAGTATTACATATATTTTATTATTATGATTAGGGGAGGTTAAAATGTCAGAAAACAAACAATTATCAAGAAAGGATTTTCTTAAGGGAATGGGATACACAGCAGCAAGTGTAGTTGCAGTAGGATCATTAGGTGGTTTACTTACAGGTTGTGCTACAACTGAACCAGCAGCAGCTGTAGATACTACACAAGCTCCACAACATCCATTTCCATACAAGAAATTAGATCCAGCAGTAGTAGAACAAAGAGCATTTCAAGGTTATAAAGAAAAGGGTGGATGAGGTGCCGGTATAGCCGAAGGGTTCTTCGGTGTATTAGCAGATGAAGTTGGATATCCATTCAACCAAATCCCAGTAGCAACATTCGTTAATTATGGTTCAGGATTCCAACAAGCATCATTATGTGGCTCGCTAGGAGCAGCAGCAGCTTGTATTGGAACAGTATGTGATGCTGACACTTCCAAAAAAATATTAGTAGAGCTAGAAAATTGGTATAAGGAGACAGCATTTCCTATGTATCAGCCAGAGAATTTAAATCTAGCAACAACTGTTGCAGACTCTATCCTTTGCTCAGATTCAGTAGGTAAATGGATGGAGGAAACTGGCTATGAACATGGTTCTCCTGAAAGAAAATCACGTTGTGCAGGTGTTACAGCAGATACTGCCAAAAAAATGGTAGAATTATTAAATGTAGCATTAGCATAGAATTTTTATCTAAATAAGAAATCATTTAGATATTATCCCTCGATAGCTACGAGGAGCAGCAATGTCCCCTGTCAAGGACATTAAAAAACAAAAAAAATGATTTCTGCCGAGCAGAAGTCATTTTTTTAAGTAAAAAGTTTAATAATTTGCGTAAATATAACTAATATATAATTTTCTGCTGCCAGTTTGATTTTAATTAAAAATACAAAGGTAGTTAAAGTTTTCATTTTGTATTTCATTATATTTTACATGCTTTTTGAATACCTGTTTAAGGAAAAGGAAAGTTTTTAACTATCTTTAGGCTTACCTATTAATATCTTTTTTTCAAATGAGACACTTGAACTATAAAACCTATCAATAGCTTTATCTAATATATTTGTTTGTTCTTTTATTAATTTTCTATTTATATTTGTATAGTCAATCGCATAGCCGATTCCGTCTTCTCCGTATCGAATTGCTCCCATGACTTCAACTACGGAAATAAACCTAATTTCACTATTATTTTGTCTAGCTAGTTCTACAGCTTTCTCTGCTGCTATAAGCGACGCATTGGAGCCATCAATTGGAACAAGTATTTTTTTCATAATGTTTCCTCCATAAAAACATCATTGAACTTTTTTGTATTTTATACTATCACGGGCATTGTATTATGCCCTGTCCCCATAAGCAGCCACCACAAGTTGGAAATGTATTACCAAAACAATCTTCCTTATTTTCTTCATGAAACTCACAGCTTGCACATGTATAGCAAGGCGAAAAATCAAAATCATCAACCTTATTTCTGAATTTTTTGTACTCTTCAGAATTCCATATATTTTTAAGATTTTGTTTGTTTATATTGCCCAATGTATAAGACGTCACTTTTCTTTTGGAATATGGAGTGCTGATATATGTATGTGTGCTGTTAGAGTGTAGCAGCCCCATGCACGGACAAACCATGCCATCCCATCTGATAAATGTACACCTTTCTTTTATAAATTTGCACTTTGATGTTTCTGTTCCAATCTGATTGTTCATTACAGAAATATTATAATTGTATCTTAATAAATTAAATAAAGGTTCCTGTGTATATTTGTTTAAATCAATTAAAGGTAGACTGATTGCTAAAGGTGGTAAACTTTTCGATTCATACGATGTTGCTACAAAATTGCACAACATTTGATCTACCATTTCATTGCTGTATGGAAGAACGTTGCTTACAGAAATCTTGCTAGCACCTATTCTGCTGGCAAGCTTGTGTAAGCTACCCAAACTGTTAACATTTTCTTTCATTACAACAAAAGCAATTCCAACCTTGATTTTATGTTCGCTTTTTTTATTCAATGATTTTATCAATTGGAGATTTTCAATGACATTGTTGTAGTTTGCACCTTTTCTGACATTTTCAAAAATATTTTCTTCAGCACCGTCAATTGATACCCATAGAGTATCCAATCTGTTTTGGAACAACCCTTTAATCATCTCTTCATCAAGAAGCGTTCCATTTGTTATCATTTCAACATTAATGCCAATAGATTTTATCTTTCCGATCATATATAAAATATTTTTGTGAAAAGTAGGCTCTCCAAATCCACCAAACATTACAGTTTGTAGCTCATTAAATTCCTTCAATTGTTCCACAAGCTTGTCAAAAGTATCAATACTCATTTCGCCCATGGTTTCATTCCATGTATTTCTTACACATGTTTGACACATTAAATTACATAATGTTGTTGGTTCTATATATACTTTTGAAAGGCTGTGAATATTAGGATACAGTTCGATTCTATCTTTATGAACAACTACTCTTAGTTCTGATCCATCTTTTAAACCAAGCTTTTTTTTCAGTTCGTCCAGAACAATAATATTTCCATTTGAATCAGCTGTTAATTTATATTCTTCTGTTACACTTTTACTTTTGAATTGATAAGTTTCTGCAAAATAATCAAAAATACCCATAACCGCCTCCTTAATGGTGAAATAGCCATTGAATTTGTATTTTACAGTTTTTAAAATCATAAATAAAACATATATAAGGCAGACATATTATATTTCCCCTAAATATAAATTTTATTATTTAATAAGTTCAAAGAAGATTGTTTTTTAAAACACTCTTCTTTGATTTTTGGTTAACATCCACATGAATTTCTCTTGATTGTGATCTTGCTTCCAATCTTTATTATTTCAGGATTTGCAAGTCCCGTCTCAAGATCACCTTCAATAACAAATTTAACACCGGCAATTTCTTCTAAAACATCTTCTTCTTTTATATCATCAAACTTGATGTCAAAAATTGGACCGCTTCAGCCAAAATCCACCATTTCAAATCTGACTGCAGTTTTTTCTTCTTTAATAAGTGCATCTTTCAATTCTTGTAAAATCTCAGGTTGAATCTTAATATTCATAAAAACCTCCATTTTTTATTTTAATAGAATTTTATCTACCTTTTGACATATATCTTCAGCTATCTTATCCACCATGTCAAAATGTTCTTGTGACAGATATCTTGTTGAAACAATCTTATCCAAAGCTGCTTCTTCACCTATTATATCCGAAACAACTACCAAATCAGCTACATCACCGCTGTATTTTTCTGTAGCCTTTTTTGCACAGCATTTATCGCAACCTTCTACTGCTATAACAGGAAACGCCTTTGCAAAAAATCTTTCTTCTTGGCCGCCGGCAACATATAGAGGGAGACAAAGCGAAACTACCTTTCCTTCTCTTAATTCTTCCATTACTTTTCTTGTTGCAAGTCTAGAGATTGTTCCGCCAAGGCACTCTTCGCCACTGCAGGACAAAACACCAACTTTTGATTTGTTCATTTTATTTCGCCTCCCCTATGATTTCACATATTTCATTTTTAACCATATCGGCAAGTTCATCAACTATTTTCCAGCCATCATCTGTTAAGAAAGTTGCAGTTCCTGCATCAATCCCTCTGTGCTCCTTCATGGCATCTATAGATCTAAACTCCTTTACTACGTTTCCGCCTACAAAAGCCACATTCTTTGCAGCACACATTTTAGGACATCCGTCCATAGTCACGCATGTAAAGCCTTCAACTTTTTTTGTTGCATCATCTTCTCCTGTCACAATATGAGCTAGACAGACTGTTTCTGTTTCTTCAGGTAATAGTTCTCCGCTTACTTTCAACATGGCTTCTCTTGCCATTAAACCATATACCTTACCAATTCCGCTGCATGGTATCACTTTTATTTTAGACATGGAATTCATCGACCTTCTTCTTTAATATTTCAAAATATTCATCAAACTTACAAATAAAATCTTTGTCGCTTTCAAAATCAGACAATTCTATTTCTGCAATCCATCCCTGCTCATATGGACTTTCATTAATCAGTTCAGTTTTTTGAGACAATATGTCATTTACTGCAGTAATTTTTCCACTTACAGGACTTACAACCTCATATACAGCTTTTCCTGATTCTATAGTGCCAACTTCATCAAATTGGCTTACATCGTTTCCTATTGACGGTGGAGTGAAAAACATTATATCAGACAGGCTATGCTGCACATAATCAGTCACTCCAACCCTTGCCTTGTTTCCAACTACATAAACCCAGCTGTCATTTTCATTGAAATAAAATCCTTCTTTTGGAACTTTGAATATGAATTTATCTTTTTGATACGTTTCGTATTCTAAATCTACAGGAAACATATCCGTTGAACTGGTTTCTGTTTTTTCTTCTTCTTTGCTCAATTTATCAACTATATTTTTTACAAAATCTTCTTCAGCGGCTCCAAGCTTTAAACTGCTTCCTAGTGTAATGTTATTTGCTTTCGCCTCTTCAGTAATATTCACTTTCTCTGAAATCTTCAATCCTTTTTCGGAAGCGAGCTTGCTTGCACATCTTGTCGCACATCCATCTAAAACAAGTAATGGCTTTTCTGCTGCAATTTTGCTATATCTTGCATCTGCTACTCTGTATAAGACAGGACATATAATTTCACTGTCGGTATTTTCAGCAAGTTTTATTGCCACTTCTTTTGTTATGCATCCTGCACATTTATCAAGACCATTGCACGGAAGAATTGCATACGACTTACTCATTGCTTTCCATCTCCTTCCTTATTACTTTAATCATTTTTGTTGTTGCATTTTTATCCGGAAATTCTATGGCATCCAAGCCGCATGTTTTTCCGCAAGCACGGCAAAAAACAACACAGTTTTCAAGGTTTTTTACAGTAAACTTCTGAGTTTCATTTTCATTTACTTCAAACACATTATGAGGGCAAAACTTGACGCATTCCATACAGTAATTGCATTTTTCAAAATCAATTCTTGGACTCCAGTCAATTTTTTCTCTAGGAACGCCCATAAACGTGGTTTCGCTCATTATTCTTCATCTCCTTCAAAACCTAATTTTTCAAGTGCAGTTTTAACAACATCAAATGCTTTTTCATTGGTCATGTCTCTTATATCCAGCATTACTGCATCCTTTTCAATATCAAGCCCTGCATCCTTAAATGCCTGCTTGAACATTTTTTTCTGCATGTTTGGAGCACACGCACCAATAATTAACTTTCTGTTTGATTTTAAGAAATCAGCAAGGAATCTATCACCATCCTCCTCACAAAGCTGAGGATGGATAAAACCGTATTCTACCGGTAATTCAACTCTTACCTGATTAATAAAATCCCAAATATCCATAGCTTGAAACCCTGGGCACTTTCCAGTGCAAACGCACATTATAAATCCATAACGTTCCTGTTCTTCCATTTTCAAAACCTCCATAATATTTTAAATTATTATATTTTTTAATATATTAATAGTACTATTAACCACCAAACCACTTCCTTTAGTTAAAAATTTAACTTATTTTTATATTATGCATTGACAATCATCTATATATAGTATTATAGTTTATACATAGATATGTGTCAATATATTTTATTATGCTTGTGTAATAATTTTGACATGTTAATTAATCCATTGAAGAAATCAATATTAAAAATATTTTTTACAAGCATATTGACAATTATCTATATGAAGAATATAATGTATATATAGATAGTTGTCTATGAGTTAGAATAATAAAAGAGGTGTTAAATTTGAAAAATGATTATAAAAATTACGCATTTTATATGAAAGCTCTTTCAGATGAAACAAGAGTAAAAATATTTAAGATGCTTTCTCACGATGAACTTTGTGCATGTAAAATTTTAGAAGAGTTTAACATTACACAACCTACATTGTCTTATCATATGAAAACTTTATGTGAAAGTGGTTTAGTAATAAGCCGTAAAGATGGAAGTATGACCAAATACTCCATTGACAAAGAATCCCTTGAGAATTTGAGAAAGTTCATTGATACCATAGATGAAAACATGAGTACTATATCATAATAATATTAAAGGAGAACTAAATTGTTTATATTTCAATGGTTAAATAACCAATTACTTAAAATGGAGTGGCTTTCCAATTTAATAAAGCTTTTAGTAGAAAATGTTTTTGGACTAAGTGTCCAAGAAAGAATTGGTGGAAGTATTCACTTTTTCATATATGATGTTATAAAAATATTCATACTTTTGTCAGTATTAATTTTTATAATTTCATATATACAAAGCTACTTTCCTCCTGAAAGAACAAAAAAGATATTAGGAAGATTCAATGGTATATCAGGTAATATCCTAGGTGCATTGCTTGGTACTGTAACACCGTTTTGTTCATGCTCTTCTATTCCATTGTTTATAGGATTCACAAGTGCAGGACTACCTTTGGGCGTTACATTTTCATTTTTAATTTCTTCACCATTAGTTGATTTAGCATCAGTTCTATTACTCGCAAGTATTTTCAACTGGAAAATTGCAATAGCATATGTTGTAGTTGGACTATTACTGGCAGTTACTGGTGGAACTATAATCAGCAAGTTGCATCTTGAAGATTATGTTGAACCTTTTGTTTACGGAAACAAATCAGTAGATATTGAACAGGAAGAATTGGTAGTAAAGGACAGAATAATTTTCGGAAAAGAACAGGTACAATCAATAATCAAAAAAGTATGGCCATATGTTTTAATAGGCGTGGGAATTGGTGCAGCTATACACAACTGGATACCTGAATCTGTTATAAGTGCAATACTTGGTCAGGATAAATGGTATTCAGTACTTATAGCAACATTAGTAGGTGTGCCAATGTATGCTGACATATTCGGAACATTGCCAATTGCAGAAGCTTTGGTAGCTAAAGGTGTAGGGCTTGGAACAGCACTTTCATTCATGATGGGAGTTACAGCCTTGTCTTTACCTTCAATGATAATGTTAAAGCAAGTTGTCAAGCCAAAACTTTTATGGACTTTCTTTGGTTTAGTTACAATAGGTATCATAATAATCGGATATACATTTAATGCCTTCGGGTATATGTTTGTATAAATTTTAAAACAAAAGGGAGAATTAAAATGATAATTAAAATTTTAGGTTCAGGATGCAAAAATTGCGTTGCTTTAAAGGAAAATACAGAAGCTGCCCTTAAAACAACAGGTATCGAAGCAGAAATAGTTAAGGTTCAAGACATGAAGGACATTGTATCATATGGCGTTATGCAAACTCCGGCATTAGTAATTGACGAAAAAGTAGTTTCATATGGAAAAGTATTAAAACCACAAGATATAGAAAAAATTCTTGAAAAGATCAATTAGCCAACGTAATCAAAGATTGCTGATGTGTTCAAGTAACCTTGTTGTATGCACAATAAGTGAAGGGGTATTAAACCTCTTCTTTATTTTACATTATGCCCCCCACCTGATACTACTTTATGGACGTTAAATTAGTAATAAATTTTTGAAAACATTCTATTTTTTCAACATTTAACTTATAATGCATCCATTTTCCTTCTTTTTTTGAAATTACAAGACCGCATTCAGTCAATACTTTCATGTGATGTGATAAAGTAGGTTGCTTTATGTTGAATTCTTCCAATATCTTACACGCACACATTTCTCCGTTAGTTAAAATGTTTAGTATCTTCATTCTATTAATATCAGACAGAGCTTTCATAACTTTATAATTCTCTTCAAAATCCTTTTCTTCCATGATTCTCCTCGGTTTTCAACTGACTTTATTTTAAATAAATATAATATATTATTTAAATTATAACACTATACTTAAATTATTTCAAATTGTAATGGAAAAAGAACAATGACTACAAAGGAGTCATATATTAATTCATTAGATGCTATTAGGAAAAAATCTATAGTTGATTTGGAAAAACTTTATCAATGATATCATAGTTATAAAAAACAGCATCAATTAGATGCCATTTTTATAACTTTAATATTTTTCAAACCGCTATTATATTCTGACATAAAATTCTTACTTTTTTTCTTTCATAACACTGTAGAAATGTACGAGATTTTCTGGCATAACATATTCCGGTTCTTCTATATTTTCACTTAAGTCTCCACCATAAACTGACTTGAGAATTCCTTCTATAATCATGGCTTTAGGAGGCTCATTGTATTCATTTCCCTGATATACCCAAACTCTGCAGTCAACTTTATCACCGCACAAATCTCCGCATGATTCACACAAACTTTCTTTGTACTCCATTTGAATATCACGTCCATTTACACGAATTGTAGGTGAAGTAAGAAATTTATATTTAACTGCTAGTTCTTCAGTGTTTACATTGACTTTGTTTATCATTACATCTGTTCCGGTTGCTTCAAGAACGTTGGATACATCCTTCAACGCCTCATCCAAGCTACTTTCTGTCCCCTGACATCGTGTACAAACGCTCAAGTCCAGAAATAGGAAATCAATTACAATTTGTTTTCTCTCAACTTTTGTCTCTTCTTTGCTTCCACAGCATCCTGCTGAACCTGAATAACATGAAGTGTCATTTTCTTCAGGAATTTCCTCAAGTTCGATGTTGCAACAGCACGAACTTTTCTTTTTGTTAATTCCCGTAATACGTCCTAGTAATCCTTTTTTTCCTTTTTCAATATCCATAATAAATCTCCCTTATCATATATCACTTGCAAGGATTATGCCCCTTGAATAGCAAATTTTTACACAAATTATATCTTATTTAATAAACTATATTAATATATTAAATATCAGTCCTGACAAAACTGCTGAAATAAATACTATAGCTATAAAAGCAATAATTATTTTTTTCTTAAATATACTTGCCAGCATGGTCAACTCAGGAATAGCTATTCCAGCTCCAATGCTTGCACCCTTATCCATTAATGCAAGACTATCGGAATTGCAGATTCTACACGTATATACAGCGGTAAACCTATTAATGCTACAACCAGGACAGTTCCGCCATTATAAATAAAAAATACTTAATTGTTTCAATAAAAGTGTTCAATTAACATGCCCCCTAATTTTAATTGTATTATATAAATCCTTGCTTATGTACTAAATTTACCAAAATCTCCAATGATGTTTTTATATTGTCCAAAGTTTCAGAACCAATATCCTTAAGCATATTTTCTATATATCCGATATATTTCTCCTCAATTTTTCCAATAACAGATTTACCTTTTTCAGTAATTCTAAGGCAACAAACTCGACCATCTAAAGGTGACTTCACACGCATAATATAGCCCTTCTTTTCTAATCTATTTACAATTTTGCTTGCACCGCTTTTAGTAATATTCAGCTCATTGCCAATTGATAGAATAGTTATGCTTTTATTTTCATTTGCCCTTTTAAGTGCCATAAATTCAATCAATGATAAATCCTCACAGCAATTTCCGCTAAAACCCTGATTGCCAAAATACCATGATAAATCTTGAATTAAATTATAAACAGCAGATATGTTATTATTCATTACATCCTCCTTCCCACGTAAATTAGTGTCTTTCGTCAACTATTATTATATTCACATTGGTTTCTATTGTCAACTATTATATTATATGAACACTTATTATAATTGTTTATCATAATTACTACTTAAATTTGAACAATAAAAACGCCAACAAAGGAATATATACCTCTATTGACGTTTTAAAGACTTATTAACATTAACAATATTTTTTTTGGCACTCAAACTAATAAATATACCTGATGAGGCAAACATACACCTCATCACATAAATTAGTAATCTTACTGTCTAATGTTAAAGCAGTAGCACAGGCCGTAGATGTTTTGCCTACACCGCCTTTGCCAGTATAAAATAAATATTTTGTCAACTTTATATTTTGTGGATCAAATATTTCCATTAATTATTTGTCTCCTTAATTTTACTTAATTATTGTAATATACATATATCTAAATATGAATATTATCACATTGTTTTAATTAGATTTTGATGCTGGAAACCAGTGTGTTGTTTTGTTTGCAATAAGCACTAGGAACAACATTGTAGGAACCTCGGTTAATACCCCAACTGTAGTAGCCAAAGCAGCAGGTGAATCCATACCAAATAAAGCTATTGCAACTGCAACCGCTAGCTCAAAAAAATTGGAGGCTCCTATCATACCTGCAGGTGCAGATATATTATAAGGTAATTTAAGCCATTTGCATGCTAAATATGCTATAAAGAATATTAATACTGTTTGTATTGTAAGTGGGATTGCAATTAATAAAATATGCAAAGGATTATTTAAAATAGTTTCTCCTTGGAATGAGAATAACAATACAAGCATTAGCAATAATCCAGCTGTAGTAGCTCCGTCAAATTTAGGCAGAAACTCATTTTCAAAATACTCCAGGCCCTTTTTCTTAATTACATTCATTCTTGATAATATCCCGCCTGTTAAAGGTATAACTACAAAAAGTACAACAGATAAAACTAATGTATCCCATGGTACTGAAACATTGCTAACGCCTAATAAAAACTTCACTATTGGAATAAATGCCACCAATATAATTAAATCATTAGTTGCAACCTGTACTACCGTATATGCAGGATCTCCTTTTGTTAATGTACTCCATACAAACACCATGGCTGTACATGGAGCTGCACCCAATAGCACTGCACCTGCTAAATATTCTGTTGCAAGATCTGGTGTAATAAAATTTTTAAATACTACAAACAAGAAAAATGATGCTATGGCATACATTGTGAACGGCTTTATAAGCCAGTTTGTAATCCATGTAACATATAATCCCTTAGGATTTTTACCTACATTTTTAATACTTTGAAAATCAACTTTCATCATCATTGGATAAATCATTACCCAAATTAATATTGCTGTTGGTATTGAAATGTTGGCATATTCAAATCTGCCAAAAAACTCAGGTATTGCAGGCATAAACTTTCCAATTAATACACCTGCTGCCATACATAGCGCAACCCATACAGACAAATATTTTTCATAAAATCCTATTCCGGATGTACTTTTTTCACTCATGATATTCTCCTTTTATTTATTGCATAAATTCTGCAGCTTGCAGTTTTCATGTTTAGAACAATCATCTGCATAACTGGTAAGTGTACTGATTTTCATTTTCAAATAATCATATAATTCCTTATTTTCATTTATAAATTCTTCGCTTATTTTGTAATATGTCCATTGTGCGTCTTTATAGCTGTCTAAAATTTTTGCTTTTTTAAGTATATTCAAATGTCTTGAAGCATTGGACTGAGTTAGTCCCAAGCATTGTTCCATTTCGCAGACACACATTTCAGATTTTAATATTTGAGAAATTATTCTTAATCTTGTTTCATCTGCCAATGCTTTTAAAATATCTATCATTATTTCCTCCTAACAATCACCGTCACAACCGCATACGCCTGTAGAACAGCACATAGCTGGTTTAAATATTTGTATTTTTTTCATATAACCCTCCACATTTTTCAATTATTCTATGAGCATTTGCATTTATTAAACTAATTTATTAAAATAAATTTCCTTCTTTTATCTTATGAGCAAGCTCTCTTACTTTTTTCTCAATTTCTTCAATAACAATTTTAAATTCTTCATCACTTTTACCTGTTGGGTCATCTAATCCCCAGTCCTCTTCGTACTTGCTGTCAACAAATGGACAAATAGCATTGCAACCCATGGTTATCTTTATGTCTATTTCAGGAAGCTCAGTTATTAATTTAGAATATTGAGTTTTTTCCATATCAATATTATAAATCTGTTTCATTAACCTTACTGCATCTTGATTTATTTGTGGCTTAGTTTCTGTTCCTGCAGAATAACTTTCAAAAACATCACTTGCAAGGTGCTTACCCAGCGCCTCTGCCATTTGACTTCTGCATGAATTATGAACGCATATAAATGCTACTTTAGGTTTATTGTTCATAGTTGGTCTCCTATTATTTTTATATTCTTAATATTTACATTGTAATTGTATATGATTATATGCTCATATGTCAATGCACGTTTTGTAAAATTTTCGTAAAATTAATGAACCAAAAAACTCCACTCTAAAATTCCGCAGAATTACATTTAATTCTTTAATCTTTTTCAATTCCCAATTCAATGTTATTACTCCTCGTATATTATTAGACGATAAATTTAATTATTTGTTTCAAAATTTTCACGGTTACTGGCACCCGTGCGACTCTACTTATGATTGTATATACAATAAACCACCGGCTGAGCCGGTGGTCATGGTAATTTCGAGACACTTATTAAAAGTAAATATTTAGTTTTAATATCTTCCCTTTATAACTTCAGACTCTTCAAGTATGCCTGCCTTTACCAAAGCTCTTTGGTAAGAAGTACTTTCTCTAGACATTCTTACAGTAGCTCCGGCAATGGTATCATATGAGTTTTGTACTGTCTTAGTAGCTCCAGACGCAACATCTATGCCGAAGAAATTATCTTTGTTTATTCCTTTAGAATATCTTTCAATTGACCAATCTACAAGAGAAGTCATTTCAAGTGCATTTTTACCTATTAAAAATTCACTAATCTTAGAGTAGTTTCCTTCCCAACCACCATTTGATGTGTAGCCGTATACTGGATCCATAGGTTCTGGTTTTGAACTACTAAATGAAACACCCATTTTTTCTAATAATTCCTTAACTGTTGATGAATCACTTATTCCCTCAAGTGGTCCCCTAGCAGTTAATACATGTGAAAATGGAGTCATGTTGAGTATGCTTTTTCCGTATAATTCTGACCAATCACCAATTGAAATTCCTCCATCTTCAGTTAGTGTGGTTGGTACCAGTCTGCCGCTGTCAATAGTAATCTCTCCAACTGTAGTTTCGAAATCAAAGCCAGGTTCAAATTTCATTTCAAATAAATATCTTGTTACGGGACAAGCCAACAGTACTGCAGTAGTTCCATCTGAGTCAACTGCCGCAACATAAATAGACATCAAATCTTCCGAACCTGTTCTTACGTCAAACATTGAATTTCCTGGTGTGTATTCCTTAAAAACATTTGGTATTGCCCTGGTAGGTTCTACATTAAAATCTACCTCAATGGTTGCATTTCCACTTTGTCTTAGCACCCAGTAACCATCAACCTTTTTAAAAGATAAAACTGATGCATCGACAATTGTCCCATCCTTATCAAGTTCCAGTATCGTTTGAATCTTTTTGCTAGCGTCTGCAAGAGAAACACCTTTGGCTTCGCCGCCCCATGCATAGCCAATATATGTCCCTGAATAGTCCTTAGATGTATCTGCTTGAGCTGATGGCTGTTGTTGACTGGTTTCTTGTTGAACTGGCGGTTGTTGCTCGCTAGTTTTTGGCACTGTTGCACATCCTGCTAGCAAACCTATTAAAATTAATAAAATAACTGGTAAAACAAACCTTCCTCTAAACATTATTTAAAACCTCCATTTGATAAGTTGATATGATTTCGTTACAAAATTATCATATCAGAAAATGTTTAGATATGGTAGTTTGCATGTGTAACCTATTTAGGACAAGTGTCATCTATCTTAGTGACTTTTGTCCACTCCAATATGCAGCCGCTTCTGTTCTGTTTGTAACTCCGATTTTTTTCATTATTCTGCTGACATAGTTTCTTACTGTTTTTTCCGAAATAAATAAATTCTGTCCTATTTCCCGGTTAGTTTTACCGTGACAAATATATTCCAAAATCTGCTGATCCTGCACAGAAAGATTTCCTTCAACATTTTTGTCAGTATCTTTAACTTGTTTAAAAATAATGTCTGCAATAGAACTATCCAAAACAGACTTTCCATTCATAACATCTTCAATCGCGCTGATAATAACATCGCCATTAGCATTTTTAAGAAGAAAACCCTCAGCACCTGCTTTAATGCTATCAATAATGATGTGATTTTCCGCGTACGCTGTTAAAATAATCACTTTGGTTGTTGGACTTATTTTTTTTATTCTCTTACATCCACCTATACCGCTTCCATCAGGTAGCTTAATATCCAATAGAACCAAATCCGGATTACATTCAGAAAGACTTAAATAAGCCTCCTGAAGTGTTTCCGCTTCTGCACACACAATCATATTGGTATTTTTTTCAATTAGTGTCTTTAGTCCTAATCTAACTACAGCATGATCTTCTACTAACATAATCTTCGCACTATCATTACTCATCTTAAACCTCCCATGGTATTACTATGGATATTCTAGTTCCTTTGCTGCTACTTTCTATTTTTAAGGTTCCGTCAGCTAAAGCTACTCTTTCCTTTATTGTTTTTATTCCGTATCCCTTAAAATTATGAATCTCTTTGAGGTTAAACCCCTTTCCATTATCAGCTACTGTTATCTTAACTGAGCTTAAATTTGAATTGATTTCAACCTTTGCAAGGGTAGCATTTGCATGCTTAACAATATTACTTAAAACCTCTTGTACAATATAGTATACTTGTGTCAATTTTTCTGAAGAGAGATAGCCAATGCTTAAAATATTGACATTGTAATCAAAATCTACATTTAGGAAGTAATTAACTTTAAAGCTGTCTATCAATTCTAATAAACAGTCCTTCAACTGACTCATCTCAATTTCCTTTGTTGAAACATTTCCGATAAAATCTCTGATTTTAAGAATTGTCCCATTAATATTGTCCCTAATATTTTTAATCTGTGACAGTTTTTCCTGGTCATCTCCATCCACCATATAATTGTTTAACTGCAGTCCTATGGCAAACAATTCCTGGATAATACAATCATGGAGATCTCTTCCCATTTTAGCCCTTTCCTGCTCCATTCCCTGTTGCATTGACATCCTAAGTATCTGTTCTTCCATCTCCCAGCTTATAACCCTGATGATTTTAGTAAAAAGCATTGTAATTCCTATTGCCAGTGTAGTTCTTCCAACCTCAACCGGAAAACCAAATAGATTGAAAAACAATTCCTTGTTAATGATGTTGGCTGGGAAAAAACCAGTCTTGCTAACCAAGAGTCCCGACAAAAGGCTGTAGATTAAAAATAATATAGCTAATAGATTAAATTTAGTGTGAATTCCCATAAAAACATCATCTATTCTTTTACCTTGCTTATACAAACCAATAGCAGTGAGAATATCTGCTGGAAATCCTATAAAATACCTTGTAATAACACTGTAGACTGGTAGCCAGGAAAAGTTACTGATAAACTTCATAAACGTCAGTTGAAATCCAATTGTCCATATTACAAATAAAAGGATAGGCAACAACCTTATGTATTTTTTCAACTTTCCTTCACTAGCAATTATATTCAAGCCAAAATACATCAATATGCATGAAGAAACAGCTTTAAGGAAAATTTTAAAAATATATATCCAAATTTCATACCCAGGATAAAACCGTATAGATATAATCATTGACATCCACTCAGAAATACCATGAACAATACCAAAATAGCCCAAATACTTAATATATTTTATAAAAGCAATATTGCTAACTCTATTTCCCTGTTGATTTAATGCTAAAACTCCCATTACAAAAAATGAAAGGCCATATATAAAATATAGAGCAGATAATGACTTTATTTCCATATAATTCACTCCCTTGTTATTGCATAAACCATTTTAGTAACTTCCCGAACAATCAACATTTCTTAATTGTCATTAACAAACATAATAAAACCACCTCTTAATATTATAATCAAGAGGTGATAGTTAAGTCAAATTTTCTTTTAAAACTACTATTATTATGAATATCCATTTAATTTAACTCATGTCCGTCTTTTGCAACCATATCTTAGTTTACCTTCCACCCAAGTGTTTCTAAACGCTTAAAGATCGCATACCATCCTTCTTTTTCACTAAGTTCATAAGGGGACCCACTTTCCATAATTCGCCCTGCATCCATTATATGAACAGTTTCAGCATCAATAATTCCAGATAACCTGTGACTGATTGTAATAATAGTGCGATTTTCACTTACATCCCGAATAGCATTTAGAATAGCCTTCTCAGTTAATGTATCCAACCCTGAAGTCAACTCATCTAACAAAAGTAGCGGTGGGTTAGTTACAATAGCTCTAGCTAATGAAAGGAGTTGTGTCTGTCCAAAAGATAATTTTGCTTCACCTTCACCAATAATTGTATGAATACCCATCTCCAGATGTTTCACCGTTTGTTCTAGCCCAACTGTTTCAAGAGATTTCCATGCTTGCTCAATCGATATACTTTTGTCTTTTAAGGTTATGTTATCAAAAATCGATCCATTAAATAATTGAACCGTTTGCGGTACAATCCCAATCAATTGACGTCTCATTGTTGCAGGAAGACTAAAAGGGTCAACACCACCTATCGTAATCATTCCACTTTTTACCGGATAAAGTCCTGCAATCAGTGACATCAGTGTTGTCTTTCCAGAACCTGTTCTCCCTGCGATAGCAACTTTTGTACCTGTTTTAATAACTAGCGAGGCATTGTCAATTACTTTGATTCCGTCTGTATACTCAAATATGACTTGATTTAAAATGACATCAATGTCGGTCAATTGATCTATTGATGTACTCATCGCATCTATAGTATTTCGATTCTCTTCAACTGATTCAGCAAAAAATTCTTCAATGCGATCCAGTCCTGCAAAAGCCTGTTGAATAGTTTGTATTTCTGATGCAATGGCTTCAATTGGTTCAAACATGCGCACAAACAAATCAGCTGCAGCTGCTAAAGTACCTATAGATAACCCCAATGCGAGTGAAGTCCCGTTATTGGCAGCACCCACTACCATAGCAGAGGAAATAACAATAGCCCTAACGACTTGCATTATACATGGAAACCATGCATCATAAACACTATTACCATTCATAGCTATACGATGTGCTTCAAGCTTCTCTTCGAACTGTTCAGAAAATAATGACTCCTTTCCAAAAACCTTGATTACCTTAATCCCGGAATAAATCTCTTGGATGTTTGTGTTAATATCAGAAACTTTTTTCCTAACAACCTTTTGCTTTACAAATATATTTTTTCGAAAATAATTCGATAGCAGGAAAATGACTGGCAACGCTCCAAGTGCAATAAAACCAAGTGGTATTGAAAGTACAAATAAGGTTACAAAAAAACCCAGTATTTTTAGCAAATCTGCAATAGCACCGACAAGTCCGGCAGAAAACAAGGTATTTACAGCATCCAAGTCAGCTGTAAATTTTGAGAGTGTTTCACCAATGGGTACCTTCAAGTAGTATTTCATAGGCAATTTTTGCAGATGCTCTAGCATTTGTTTTCTTAAGTCTAAAAGCATCCTTTGCCCTATGACTGTGGCACTAATCTCTCTTAGAAAATCCAGTATCCCTATGGCTAAAACTGCAAATAAATAGATAAAAGCCATTTTCCACAAAACACCTTCACCAGAGGTTAATGGTCCATCAATAATTTGTCTTAACACCAGGGATGGCCAAACATTAACAATTGCTCCTACACCCACAGTTCCAAATAAAAGGATGAAAAATACACGATTTTTTAAGAATACTGATTTTAAAGCTTTTTTTAGAAAGTTTAGGTTCTTCTTTTCTCTACGCATGCGTTTGACCGTTACGTAAAACTTATAAAACCTTATAATAACATTATAGAAGTTTATGTTTACTTCCCTGTTCAATGTGTCCGATTTTATATTCCTATAGGATATACTACTTTCGTTTGATATAACACTCCAAGG
>JBFXKO010000022.1:0-66986 GCA_050173715.1 Sedimentibacter sp. | reverse complement strand
TTCAAGATAAATTACTAAATTTACATCATTTATTTCAGCTTTATTTTAATCATTACGCCTATGCTTTTCAAGGTTCAATAAAATTTATTTACCAATTAATTACCATGTTTTTGGGTGACAATCATATAATTATTTAGGTTTTAATAAATTAAGAATTTTTTTTATTTAATTTGGGACTATATAGGGACGTATGACCTAAATTGTATTTTATTTATAGACAATATTATATTATGATTGGAGAGTAAAATATGATAAATGAAAGTGCTGTTATTGAAAGCGTTAAACTCTATGAATTAAAAATACCTTTAATTATACCTTTTCAGATAAGCGGAGGGGTATCGTATTCAAGAAGATCGTTAATCGTTGTACTTGAGAGCAATGGTATAAAAGGTTATGGAGAATCTGCTCCTTTTGATGAACCTTATTATTCTTCGGAGACAATATCATCTGTCAAAGCTCTGTATTTGGATCTTTTGTTTGGCAGAATAAAAGGAAGAAAAATTGAATCTATTGAAGATATTAATTCCATATTAAATGCAGGTGTAAGAGGAAATAATTTTGCAAAGGCCGGTATTGAAAACGCTTATTGGGATTTAATATGCAACAAGAATAATATTTTATTAAAAGATTTGATTGAGTATAAATTGAGAAACATGGGAGTAAGAAAAGAATTTCTTGAATCAAAAAAATACATAGAGTCAGGCGTATCTGTGGGTATTCCGGAGGACAACGATATAAATACACTTTTAAAGTGGGTAAATGAATATATGGAAGAAGGATATCAAAGGATAAAGCTTAAGATTAGACCAGGCTGGGACATTGAGCCGGTTAAGGCTGTAAGAAGACTGATTGGTGATTTTCCTTTATGGGTTGATGCTAATTCTTCATTTGATTTAGAAATTCATAAAGATATTTTTAAAGAAATGGATCAGTACAACTGCTTATTTTATGAACAACCTTTGCATCATGATGATATATTGGATCATTTACAACTTTCAAAGTATGTTAGCACTCCCATTTGTTTCGATGAATCGCTTAAGTCATCTAAAATAGCAGCTCAGGTTGTAAAAATAGGGGCATCTAAGATTTGGAATATAAAGATACAAAGAATAGCGGGATTACTTGAAGGATTAAAAATATATAAGATAGCATCTGAAAATGGAATCAAGTTGTGGGGCGGTACAATGCCAGAGTCTGGAATAGGGGCAATGCCTATATTAAATCTTGCATGCTTTAATTTGTTTAAGTATCCAGCTGATGTGGAAGCAAGCAAGAGGTGGTATGGATCAGACAACGATACAATAGAATTAGAAATGGATAAACAAGGCAGAATATTTGTACCTGATATAATTGGAACAGAAAAAATGATTAATAAATCTAATTTTCAAAAGTATGGGAAACTGATTTATGAAATCTAAGCTTTAGTAAAATAGATAATAAAATAACTTACGAAGGGATGTCTTATATATGCTTTATGATTTAGTCATAAAGAATTCAAAAATTGTTGACGGTACAGGCAATCCGTGGTTTTGGGGAGATTTAGGTATCAAAGATGGTAAAATAAGTGATATAGGCAATATTTTAACAGATGGAAAGTGCAGTCAAGTGATCGATGCAGATGGAAAGGTTTTATCTCCGGGATTTATTGATTGTCACTGCCATTCAGATTTCCTTTTATTCAGAGATCCTGTAATGGAATCAAAGCTTAAGCAGGGAGTTACTACACAAATGATTGGGCCTTGTGGCTTAAGTCCTGCACCTATTAAAAAGGATAAAATAAAATTGCTTGATAAATATGCGGGTTTTTTAAAGGCAGGTGTTGCCCCAAGTTATGAGTGGCGTTCTTTTGGAGATTACTTAAGTGCTTTAGAAAAGCTGAATTTGGGTACTAATATTGGTTCATATGTTGGACAAGGTACCATAAGGTTAAATGTTATGGGCTTTGAAAATCGGAAACCAAACACTGAAGAGCTAAATGAAATGAAAATGCTTCTTACAGAAGCAATGGAAGATGGAGCCTTTGGAATGAGTAGCGGATTGATATATCCTCCCGGAGTATATTCAAAACCGGAAGAAATCATTGAACTGGCAAAGGTTCTCAAAGAGTATGATGGTATATATGTTTCTCATCTTAGAAATGAGTCAGACAATTTACTGGATTCTGTCAGAGAATTAATCGACGTTGCAGAAAAGAGCAATATACCCTGCCAGATACATCATCATAAGGTTTGCGGCAAGAAAAACTGGGGACTTGTAAGAGAAACAATTAAGCTAATAGAAGATGCAAGAAAACGCGGACTTGATATAACAATTGACCAATATCCTTATACATCTGCAAGCACTACATTAAGAGCAATACTTCCTCCTTGGGCTCAGGAAGGTGGAATATCAGAAGTAATCCAAAGACTTGAGGATAAACAAATACGTGAAAAAATAAAAAAGGAAGTTTTAGCTACCGGTGATTGGGAGAATTTTTATAATCAAAGTGGAGGCGCTAAAGGAGTATTGGTTCTATATGTTCCTTCAACACCAGAGTATGAAGGAAAAACTCTTGAAGAAATCAGTAGTATTATGGGCAAGGATCCGATTGAGGCAGCTCTTGACTTAATAGTTTTAAATAATGGTTCTGATAATGCATGCTATGCCATGATGTCAGAAGATGATGTGAAATATATTATGAAGAATCAGAACGTGATGATTGGTTCAGATTCTATACCTGTAGCTCCCGGTGCCAAATGCCACCCCAGAACAAACGGAACTTTTCCAAGAATTCTTGGAAAATATGTAAGAGAAGAACATACTCTGACTTTAGAGGATGCTGTGAGAAAAATGACTTCTTTTCCTGCTTCAAGGTTAAATATAAAAAATAAAGGATTAATAAAACGTGGAATGGATGCTGATATTGTAATATTTAATCCTGATACAGTTATTGATAATGCAGTATATAACGATCCTTTTAAAGAACCGGGCGGAATTGATTATGTAATAATTAACGGTCTCTTGATTATAAGCAATGGAGAATATACAAAAATTACAGAAGGTAAGGTATTGAGAAAATAAGATAAGGAGATTATTGATGGAAAGTGTTAGTGAATTAATCGGTAAACATATTCGTAATGAATCAATGACTGCACATGTAGGTGTAGGATATAAAAATTTGAAAACCAAAGAGGAATTTTACTATAACGGAGATGATTTGTTCCCAGCTGCCAGTGTATTTAAAGTATTGATTTTGACGGAATTGTTTAATCAGAAAATTCAAAATAAAATTGATTTGAATGAAAGATATACATACAAAGAAAATCAAATATCATTGGGAAGCGGAGTATTAAGAGAGCTTTCTCGTCCGATTGAAATGTCGTATAAGGATTACGCAACTCTCATGATGATAATCAGTGACAATACTGCTTCGGACGTAATGCTTAACAAGGTAGGTAAGTCTAATGTAAAATTGATGATAGATAAGCTGAGTTTAAAAAATACTAAGTCTGACCTTGCTTGTAAGGATTTGCTGCTTGGAATGTACGGTGTAACAAAATCAGATACTCCTGAAATTATACAGGAGAAAATAAAGGAAAAGAAAGTAGAAAAGGAATGCCCGATACTTGTAAATTGCCAAATTGAAAATAATGTTACTTCACCAAAGGATATGGTTGAGCTGTTTTCCAAAATATATAACAAGGAAATACTTGATGCAAATTCCTGTGATGAAATGATAGGTATTATGAAGTCATGCCAGACTAATACAAGAATACCAAGATGGTTACCTGAAAATGTCAGTATAGCACACAAGACGGGGACTCTTGACAGAATAGCTAATGATGTGGGAATTGTATACACTGATGAAGCTGATTATATTATTGTAGTCTTTTACAATGGCAATAAGGCTGATGATGAGTTTTATAAAAAAAATGTTAAAGGAACATTTGGAGATAAATTCATTGCCGATATTTCAAGAGATTTGTATAACCATATTAAAATGGGAAATGTTATCAAATTTAAAAGATCTATGATATTATAGATTATTAAAAATAAAAGGAGGAAGAAATGAAAAAATTTACATTATTTTTAGGTATTGTAATGGTTTTATTATTGATTGTTACAGGATGCACACAGCAGGCTGCTGATACATCGACAGATTCACTGTCAGAAGGTAAGCGTGACGATGTAATAGTTTATGTTGAAGGAGTTTGGAAAACGCTAAATCCACATGAATCAACAACATTTGTTGACATGTATTTATTTAATCAATTGTATGAGGCTTTGACAATCATCGATGATGATGGAAATATTAATGAATGTCTTGCAAAAGAATGGTCAGTTAGTGATGATAATTTGACATATACATTTAAGCTTGAAGAGGGAGTTAAGTTTCATAATGGAGAAGAACTAAAGGCTAATGATGTTGTATTCAGTTATAAAAATGCTATTGACAGCCCAAGTATGCTTACATATGTAAGCATGATAGATACAGTTGAAGCTGTAGATGATTATACTGTAAATATTAAGCTTAAAAATGTTTATTCATCATTTTTGGCAAACACTGCAGAAATAATGATAATGAATGAAAAATTCAGTACTGAAAAAGGTGATTTAATTAGAGAAGAAGCTTGCGGAACAGGCCCTTATAAATTAGTTTCCTTTGATATGAATACAGAAACAAATATGACTAGATTTGATGAATATAGACTTGGACCTGCATCAATAAAGGATGTTAAGTTTAAAGTAATAACAGAAGCTACAACTGCAATGGTTTCATTTGAATCAGGAGAACTTGATTTTGCAATGGCCATGAATCCATCTTCCTATGCAAATATTGAAGCATCAGGCAAATTTAATACTAAGCTTTTACCGACTCTTCATACAGCGTACATTGTAATGAATAATACAAAAGCTCCTTTTGATAACAAACTTGTTCGCCAGGCTTTAAATTATGCTGCCGACAAGGAGACAATGATTGCAATTGCTTATGAAGGTCTTGCAGTTCCTGCTAAACTGTTAGCTGCTGAAAATTCATTTGGAGTTGATTTCTCGGATGCAAAGGAATATAACTATGATTTGGAAAAAGCAAAAGCACTTCTTGCTGAGGCAGGATATCCTAATGGTTTGGATTTAGGAACGATGACTCTTATTGGAGGCTATCATGAAAAAATTGCCCAAGTATTCCAGCAGAGCTTAGCAGAAATAGGATGTACACTTGAACTTCAAATGTCTGAAACAACAGTTTCTGATGTAAGTGCAGGAAACTTTACAATTGCAAATATGGGACATGGATATACTAATGATTTTGCTTATGACAGCAGGTATTATACAACCAGCGGAATCTATTCAGGAAATATGTCACAGTATAGCAATCCTAAAGTAGACGAGCTTTTCCTTGCAGCAGATATGACTCTTGATAGAGAAGAAAGAAAGGAATACTACAAGGAAGCTATATCTATAATAACTGATGATGCTCCTATTATTCCTATTTTCCATAAACAAATTCCGTATGTATGGAACAAAGACTTAAATGCTGTTCCTCATTTATCTTCTGCACGTCCATGGTATATTTATGAATGGAGTTGGAATTAAATAAGTTCCCCTAATAGTTTTATAATATAAAAAATGCTCTGAACCGGGACGGTGAAAAAATTAAAATAGTTTTTACCGTCTGATTCATTGCATTGCAGTTGTTTAGATGCCATCGAAGGCAAATTGTTGACGGAATGGCAAATTTTTTTCATTTATAGAGGTTTTACACCCTATAAATGAAGATTTTATATAAATAGAAGTGTCTTGGTGACACTATCAAACTAAGGGAGGTTTTTTAATGCTTAGATATGTAATTAGACGGTTAGTGATGCTTATTCCTGTCTTGCTTGGAGTAACTTTGATCATATTCACTATTATGTCGCTTACTCCTGGCGATCCCGGAAGAATAATTTTAGGAGAAGCTGCTCCACAGGAAGCAGTTGATAAAGTAAATGAAGAACTTGGAATCAACAGGCCGTTTTTTGAACGGTTTGCTGAATATCTTTATAATGCTGTATTTAAACTTGACTTTGGAATTTCTTATCGTACTCAAAAACCTGTTTTTGATGATATAATTGTCCGTGTTCCAACAAGTATTTGGATTGCATTTAATGGTATGTTTGCTGCAACACTTATTGGTGTTCCTCTTGGGATAATATCTGCTGTAAAGCAATATTCGCTAATAGATAATGTGTCACGTGTTTCAGCTATGCTTTTAGCAGCGATACCTCCATTTTGGCTTGGAATGATGCTTATATATATATTTGCACTCAAATTGGGGCTTCTTCCGGCAAGCGGGGTAGATGGATGGGAAAATTATATTTTGCCTATGATAACTCTTGGTATCCCTTATGCTGGGATTCAGCTTCGAATGACACGTTCAAGCATGCTTGAAACAATTCGTCAGGACTATGTTAGAACAGCGAAAGCTAAGGGTGTACCGCAAGATGTTATAGTAGTAAAGCACGCTTTAAAAAATGCACTGCTTCCAATAATAACTACTACTGCGACTTCCTTTGGAGGTTTGCTGGGAGGTGCTGTAATAACAGAATCGGTTTTCTCTATGCCGGGTTTAGGAACTCTAATAGTTCAAGGTATCCGACAGAAAGACACACCTATTGTTCTTGGAAGTACAATATTTTTAGCAGCTTTCTTTAGCCTTGTAATGTTAGCAGTAGATTTGCTTTATGCTTTTATAGATCCCCGAATAAAAGCAAAATATTCTAAATGATGTGTGTTAATGGAGGTGGAAAATGAATTCTAGTGTAATGAATAACATACAGAGTGAAAAAGTAAAATGTAAAAAGAATAGTATCATAAAAGAAACATGGAGAAGAATGCGTAAAAACAAGAGTGCCATGCTTGGATTGTTTATTCTTATATTATTTGGAGTAACTGCTGTATTTGCAAATTTAATAGTTCCTGAAGAGTATGTCACATTGCAAAATGCAAAAATAAGGCTTCAGCCTCCATCGGCTGAGCATATTTTTGGAACAGATGCTTATGGACGTGATTTGTTCGCCCGAGTTGTTTACGGCTCAAGGACTTCTCTTACTATAGGATTTGTAACTGCAGGTATATCACTTTTCTTCGGTGGTATTTTAGGAGCATGTGCAGCTTTTTATGGTGGAAGGATAGACAATGTTATAATGCGTTTCATGGATATGTTATCGGCAATTCCCGGCACTCTTCTTGCACTTTCAATTGTGGCTGCTCTTGGTCCAAGCATGATGAATTTACTCATAGCTATTGCAGTATCAAGTATTCCTGGATTCGTTCGCCTTATCAGATCTGTTGTTCTTTCTTTGGTTGAAATGGATTTTATAGAAGCAGCCAGGGCATGCGGTACTCTTGACAAAAGGATAATTTTAAAACATATATTGCCTAACGCCATAGGTCCTATAATAGTGCAGACAACAACAAGTATTGCCAGTATGATTCTTCAAGCATCAGGGCTAAGCTTTATAGGTATGGGTGTACAGCCTCCTAATCCTGAATGGGGTTCCATGCTTTCAGAGGCGAGAGAATATATGAGAATAGCGCCATACTTGCTCGTATTTCCAGGAGTCTCAATAATTTTAGCAGCTCTTTCTTTCAATTTACTTGGTGATGGTTTACGTGATGCTCTTGATCCAAAATTAAGAAGCTGACGGAAATGAAATGCAGAACAAGAAAGGAGTAGAGATATTATGAGTGAAAAGTTGCTTGATGTTAAAAATTTGGAAGTCATTTATGAAACTGATACTGAATTAGTTAATGCAGTAAATAATATAAGTTTTACATTAAATAAAGGGGAATCTTTAGGAATTGTAGGTGAAACAGGAGCTGGTAAGACAACTACCGCACTTGCATTAATGCGTCTTTTGCAAGACGGTATTGGCAGTGTATCAGGGGGAACCATTGATTTCTGCGGAAAAGATTTGCTAAATATATCCGAAGTTGAAATGAGGGAAATGATTCGAGGAGAAAGGATTTCTATGATATTCCAAGATCCGATGACTTCTTTAAATCCGGTTTTAACTGTTGGGGATCAAATAGCAGAAGCTCTGATTTACCACAATAAAGATAAGCTTTCAAAATCAGAAATCGATAAAATAGTAGATGAAACATTAGAATTAGTTGGAATTCCTGCTTCAAGAAAAAACGAATATCCTCACCAGTTTTCCGGCGGTATGAAACAGCGTGTTGTAATAGCTATAGCCTTGGCATGTAAACCTGAGCTTCTTATAGCTGATGAACCTACCACTGCTCTCGATGTAACCATACAAGCTCAAGTATTGGCTATGATGTCAGATCTTAGAGAGAAACTTGGTATGGCAATGATAATGATAACTCATGATTTAGGAATAATAGTCCAGATTTGCGATAAGGTTGCGGTAATGTATGCTGGAGAATTTATTGAAACAGGTACAGTAGAAGATATATATACATCAAAAAACAGACATCCTTATACAGTGGGATTATTTGGTTCAATTCCAAATATTAATGTTGATACGGACAGGCTTACGGCTATAGAAGGATTGACTCCTGATCCCACAAGTCTTCCAAAAGGATGTAAGTTTTCTCCAAGATGTCCAAAATGTATGGATATTTGCATGGAAGTTCAGCCTGAAGCATATGTGGATGGAACTCACAGCATAGTCTGTCATCTTTTTAAAAATAAGGAGGAAGAATAATGTTAACTCAGACTAATAAAACTCCTATAATTGATGTTAAAAATTTAAAGAAATATTTTAAAGTAAAAAATTCTTTTTTACATGCAGTTGATAATGTATCTGCACAGATTTATGAAGGGAAAACTTTAGGCGTTGTTGGAGAATCAGGATGTGGAAAAAGCACTTTAGGAAGGACCATTTTAAAGCTTATTGAACCGACTTCCGGAGAGATTATCTATGATGGAGAGGATATAACCAATTATGATAAAAAGGAAATGAGACGCATAAGAAAGAATATGCAAATTATATTTCAAGATCCATATTCCAGCTTAAATCCTCGTCTTACAGTGTCTGATATTATCGCAGAACCCATGATTGTAAATAAAACCTTTAGTAATAAGCAAGAATTACTGGATAGAGTTGACTTTTTAATGGAAACTGTTGGACTTGCTCCGAGATTGTATAATGCATATCCTCATGAGCTAGATGGAGGAAGAAGACAACGTATAGGTGTGGCACGTGCATTATCATTAGACCCGAAGTTTATGGTTTGTGATGAGCCGGTTTCAGCTCTTGATGTTTCAATACAGGCACAAATACTTAATCTTCTAATGGACCTACAGGATAAAATGGGTCTTACATATATGTTTATAACCCATGATCTTTCAGTAGTTAAGCATATTTCTGACGAAATAATGGTTATGTATCTTGGACAATGCGTTGAGAAAGCAGAAACAAAAGAGTTGTTTAAAAATCCTCAACATCCTTACACAAAGGCTCTTCTTAGAGCAATACCTGTTCCTGATATATCTATGAGAAACAAAAAAATTCAGGTAATATCAGGTGAGGTTTCAAATCCTATTGATCCTAAGCCAGGATGCAGATTCGCCCAAAGATGCCCTTATTGCTCTGACGAATGTACTAAAAACGATATTGAATTAAGGGAAATTGCGGATAAACATTTTGTTGCTTGCACGGCAGTAAAGTAAAAAGAAAAGATGAAAATAGTCATTTGCATGTTATGACAGGCATCGTACAGTATCATCGGTGCTTGTTTTTGTTTATTTCTTTATAAAAGACTGTAAGTTTAAAAAAAGGGAGGTGAATTGTTATGAAATGTAAAGATTGTCTATACAATGGGGAAAATGTTTATGAAATTATGAATTATATAGCTGATGGTATTGCTATTATTACAAATAAAGGTATATATTCTTATGTTAATAGCGCATATGAGCAACTGATAGGAATAAAGGCTGAAGAAATTATAGGAAAGGAAGTTGATTATTACGTAAGCCATAACTATATTTCTTCACTTTCTGTCACGGAAGTTGTTTTAAGAACTAAGAAACCAGCTAGTATAATTCAAATGGCAGCCTTGACCGGACGCGAATTGCTTATATCTGGCAATCCTGTCTTTGATGAACAAGGAGAATTACTATATGTTGTAGCACTTTTGAGAGATGTAACTTCTCTGAATAAGGTTAAAAGAGAGTTGCAAGAACGAACTATTGAATCAAAATTTTATCAAACCGAATTTACTCGTCTTCAGAAAGAAAAAATGCATAATATTTGCTATCAAAGCAAGGCTATGTCAGATATTATTGAATTGGTAGGGCGTATTGCTTCTTTTGATGCAACAGTTTTAATAACAGGTGAATCAGGTGTAGGTAAAGAAGTTATTGCACGCCTGATTCATGATCTAAGTAATAGAAATCAATATCCTTTTATAGCAATAAATTGTGCCGCTATACCGGAAGAACTTATTGAATCGGAATTGTTTGGCTATGAAGGAGGTTCTTTTACTGATGCAAAAAAAGGCGGCAAAATTGGTTTTTTTGAGGCAGCCAAGTCAGGAACCTTGTTTTTAGATGAGATAGGTGACTTAAGTTTGAAAACTCAATCCAGTTTGCTTAGGGTTCTGCAGGACAAAAAAGTGCGTCGGGTTGGCAGCACGGAGTCTTTTACAGTTGATACTCGAATCATAGCAGCAACTAACAAAGATTTATTACAAGAAATTAAGAATGGAAAGTTTCGTGAAGATTTATTTTATAGGATAAATGTAGTTCCCATTAAAATACCTCCATTACGTGAGCGAAAAGAAGATATACTAGAGCTGACCTATAACTATATTCAGCAATTTAATGATAAATACGGATTAAATAAATCAATCAAGGAAGATGTATTTCAATTTATTTGTGATTATGATTGGCCAGGCAATGTACGTGAATTAGAAAACTCTATTGAGCGTTTGCTTATTACTTCTCCAGGCACTTCCATAGGGCTTGATACAATACTGCAAAGTGCGGCTTCAAATAATGGTAGCTTCTTATTTTTATCATTGGATGAGTACATGCAAAATGAAGAGCGAAGGCTATTGCAAAATTTGTATAGCTCCATACCCAGTACCAGAAAGTTATCAAAACTTCTTAAAGTAAGCCAAGCTACTGTAGTGCGGAAGCTGCAACAATATGGTTTAACACATACAAATAAAAGTTTTTCTGATGACAATGTTGTTGAATTGGATTGAAAGTATATATTATAAAACCAGAGAGAGACATTACTGTCTCATTTCCGGTTTTATATTTGATATAGATTATTTACGTCTCAATACTTTTCCTGTGCGAACTCCTGTCATCTTGCCATCCTTGACAGCTAACTGACCGGATACAAACACATGTTTAATTCCTTCAGGGTATTGATTAGGCTCTGACCAAGTACCTTTATCTATAATAGTATCTGGGTCAAATATATTTATGTCAGCAACTAATCCTTCTCTTAAAATTCCTCTGTCTTGCAATCTTAAACGTTGTGCCGGCAAGGAAGTCATCTTTTTAACAGCCTGAGGCAAGCTAATTACTTTTTCTTCGCGTACATATTTACCTAAGATTCGGGCACATGTTCCATAGGCACGTGGGTGTGGTTTTCCACCTACTATGGCATCTGAACACATAGTCATGTAGTCACTTTTTATAATTTCTTTAACATCATCTTCGCAACCATAGAATATAGTCATTGTAACAGAGTCATTTTCTTCAATTAAAAGATCACAAACTACATCTATTGGAGCCTTATTTAACTCTTTAGATAGTTCACCTATTGTCTTTCCTTCAGCAAAACGATTTTTATCAGATCCTACAGAATTTATCAATATGCCATCCCACCCGCATGCATCAACCCAATTTTCCCAATATTCAGGTGTAACCTTATCTTGGATAAGTCTGATTTCTTCACGAACAGCAGGATTCTTGAGACTTTCTAACAGTTTTTCAGTTCCGCCTGTATGGAATCTCGGAGGAATAACAGCATCGAACATTGTGCTACCAGCAATGTATGGATACTGGTCAAAAGTAACTTCAAGTCCTTTTTCGCGCATGTCTTCAATAAGAGTTAGAGCGTCTTTTGATTTGCCCCAATTTGATTTACCGCTTGATTTTAAATGCGAGATATGAAGAGGACATTGAGCTTCCAAACAAATATCCGTTACTTCTTTTATAGATTCTAATAGATAGTCACCTTCATTACGCATATGCACTACAAAGAATCCGCCATATGACGCGGTTACCTTGCAAAGTTCCAATAGCTCTGTACGGTCTGCATACATACCCGGAGGATAAATTAGACTTGTAGAAAATCCACATGCTCCTTCTTCAAGTGCCTTAGCCAACAGTGATTTCATATTTTCTAATTCATCTGCAGTAGCAGGTCTGTTTTCCCAGCCTAAAGCCATAGCTCTAATAGTTCCATGAGGAACAAGCATCATAGAATTAGTAGCAGGTTTCACACTGTCAATAGCATCTAAATATTCAGCCATTGAGTTCCAATTCCATTTGTCCAGGTATGTGCCTAAAAGTCCGGAAATTCTTTTCATCATAGGTACCTTATTAGCTTCATCAATTGGCGCTACAGAAAGGCCGTCTTGACCATGAACTGCAGTGATAATTCCTTGCATTAACTTAGCATCCTCTTCGGGATATTTAAGAACACGAAGATCAAAGTGAGTATGCATATCAATGAATCCTGGAGAAACAACAAGTCCCTCAGCATCAATAACAGTTTGCGCTTCATCAGTGCAATTATGTCTTATTTTCACAATCTTATCACCTTGTATACCTATATCAGCCATATACCAAGGATTACCAGTTCCGTCAACAATTTTACCATTTTTAATTAGAATATCTAACATTAAATACTTCTCCTTTTAGTTATTTAATTTATTTAAATATAAATTCATTCAAAAGCAATTACAATTAATCTAATGTACCTTTTCGCGTAGCAAGATGTGATAATTTACCAACTTTTTCATCGGACACATCAGGACGCATTACTTTTACATAAATATCCATTAAAAGACTGCGGAAGTAATAGAAAATAATTTTAACGAATGATACCTCCTTTTTTTAATGGGTGATTATGTTATTAGATATTGCAAACATTATGCCAATATTAAAAGTTCTGTAAATGCGGTATAATCTGAATAACATACGACAGTAAGGTGATTCAGATTATCACCCCGATTCATAGTTGAATCAGGGTGATAATCTGAAGAAAGATATTCATGTGAATACATCCCATGTTTATACATATCTCTAAAACTATATCAATGGCAGAGAATATTCAACATAACAATATTGTTTCTGATACATTTGGAAAGAGTGCAAGAATGCTTAATTCATTTGATATAGAGGGAGTCGTTAGAGTATCCCCCCTTCATTGTCACGATGTTAATGATATTGATGAATTCTTAAAAATTACAAATTAGTTCTAAAACAATTTCTGCAGCATATTGATCAACACCTAGTGCCATACCGCTAATAAAATGGTTAACTTCATAATTCTTAATTAATCTTATTATTGACTTTTTAAGAATATTTTTCATCTTTAAGTAATGGATGCTATTCTCATTAAACCAATAAGGTAAATTCTGAGGTCTATGTCCTGTGAAACAACATGTTTTAGATGTTTCGGTTTTAATCTCCATAATTAAATAAACTCCCTTCATAAACAGATCTTTCAATTCTATATATATTTTAATTATATATACAACAATTCCTTATGTCAATAAAAACATGTAATTAAAATCCGTATAATTTGAATTGTATGGTATATAATCATATACAAGGTGGTGATTTTATGAATTATGACGATTTATTTTATGAAAGATTGTCATCTTTACGAATTCAAAAAGGTGTATCCGCTAGAGACATGAGTCTATCTCTGGGACAGAGCGAAAGTTATATAAATAAAATAGAGAACAAGAAAACCCTTCCATCAATGACTGGCTTTTTTTACATATGTGAATACTTTGACATTCACCCTAAAGAGTTTTTTGACGACGGTCTTAAAAATCCTAATAAAATTAATGAATTAATTACTGAATTAAACAAACTTAACGAAGATCAGTTAGGACATTTATTGGCTATAATTAAAGATATTAAGAAATGATAATTTTGTAATCCCTTTATATTTTTGGACTTTACCGATAATTGTTAAGGATCTTTTTGACAGTAACATTAATTTTTTTAGGTGGAATTGGGACAAGACCGTAATATATTTGAAGGATTATGAGCCGGAAGAAGTAAAAAAACAATTAAAAAAATAAAAGATGAGCTGCCGGAAAATTCTTTGCAGAGTGCATAAAAGGCTATATCATAAAACTATACAATGAAAAAAGGTTTAAAATAATATATAATGGTATTGAACAGAATATATAAATTAATATATTAAAGAAAAACTTCTATATTTTTTAAAACCATAGAAGTGTTAAAAAATATAAAAACCTTCCTAGAATTGGAAGGTTTTTATAAGTGTAAGTTATAGGCAGGTGGCAATCTGCATCTCTTTTAAGACCATATGGCGTGTCGGCTGCCTGTTCCGACCTCAGATAACTTACTTATTCTTTAGTGTAATAATATTATAATCATTTATTCAAATCAAGTCAATAAAATTTCACATTGTACTACTATATCGTCATTCTATAATTTAATAGCTGTACCTGATTTTATATAATCTTGTAATTGTTTTTCAGTTAATGGGTATGCGGTTCTAAAAGCTAAATTACCTGTTGATTTTATCCTAACTACTACAATAAATAATTCATCTAATCTTTTTATATATTCGATGCTTTTTTTAGTTGGATGCTTAGCTATATAATCGGGATTTGCTATAACTTCAGGTATATTAGCCACACAATTAATGAAGTTTTCTGGAGTTTTAAAATCACAGATATGTTTATGTATGTACTTGAACCTATCTTCCCACATAATAATATCACATTTTTCACGGTTAAGATTTAATAAATTAATTACATTCTCGGATAATTCACCTAACTTTATATTTGTAAAACCTGATTCTAAATCGGAAATATTTAATCCCATATAAAACGCCAACAGCTTAATTATATTTACATTATATTCCAATTAATGACATAATTCAAATTTAATTTTATAATACTGGTTTGAATAATAAAATTGATAAAGCAGTAACTAGTTCCATTAGAAGAGCTTAAATCCATGGTAAGATTATATATTGAAGTTATGAAATTAATTAATTCTATCTCAGATTTTCATGATTTAGAAAATTATAAGAAGAAGGCTATATTAGAAACTGTAGCAGAATATATAAATAGCAAAAATGGTAAAATAGTTGTCCCACAGGAAGTAAGATTGTATATGGCTAAGAAGTGAGATGACCATGTTAATTTGTTCCCTATTATGGTAAAGCTTTTTGATTAAGTAGATGCAAAGTAAGTTCCAACTATCATAATTAACAAAGCAATAACAAATGAAATTGTAGGTATCTCAAAAAATATAATAAAAGAAAGTCCTACACCAATAAAAGGAGAAATTCCATAATAAGCACTTGTTTTTGCTGCCCCAAGCTCCCTTTGTGCATAAACATATAAATATACGCTAAACCCATAAGCAACAAACCCTAATAAAAGTGTAGCTATTATATACCCTAAATCATTTGATGTTTGCTTTATAATAAAAGAGATTAGCAGAGAAGTTAAGCCTGAACCAAAGCCTTTAATAATAACAACTTGTAAAGGGTCTTTTAGTGATAACATTCTTGTACAATTATTTTCAAATCCCCAGGAAATACATGCAAGTAAAATAAATATTGAACCAAATGAAAAAGAAAAGCTGCTTGCATCTTGAAATGTAAGTATAATACTTGAAATTGTAATTAAAATAATAGCAAACCACAATCTTTTACTTATAGATTCTTTAAAAACAAATAGTGCAATTAATGATGTTGCAACAATTTCAAAGTTGTTTAAGAGTGAAACATTGGCAGGAGTAGTCTTAGTTAATCCTACCATAAGAAAAATTGGGGCTAATACATCTAGAACAACCATACCAATTGTAAAAGGTAATTCTTTCTTGGTTAATTTCATTTCCTCTTTTAATTTTCCGGTTTTGTAACGATACAAACCTATTAATGACATTCCAATACCAGCTCCAAGATACAAAAGCCCTGCCATCATAGTTGGCGGAATCTTATTTAATAGAATTTTTGAAATAGGGGAGCTAATAGCATAGAAGGATGCCGCTAATATGGCATAGAAAATAGCCATATTTTGTTTAGTTTTCATTCGATATATCTCCTAAATATTTTATGAAATTTGTGATATTACTTTAAAAACTTGCTTATTGCATTGTTTAAATCTTCTATTGGCTTCTTGTCTCCTGCTTCAATCGCTTCCGTCAAACAATTGTTAATATGATCTTGTAATACAATTTTTCCAACATTATTTATTGCTGCTCTTACAGCTGATAATTGAATTAATATTTCACTGCAATCTCTGCCATCTTCGACCATCCTTTTTATTGATTCCATATGACCAATAACTCTGGACATTCTATTAATTACTTTCTTTGTATCTTGATGATGATGGGTATGTTCTTCGCCCATTTTAATCCTCCTCAATATCCCCATTGGGGGGATATGAAAAGTATAACATTCTTACTATTTCAAGTCAATGAAAAAGAGCTATTTGACATAGATACCTTTAATTTTTTTACAATACATGAATTTATATACTTATAATGTTTTCCTAGCATATTATGACTGTTACATTAATTTTAATAATATATGGATGAGATACCTTATACTTAATATATTAAGCAAAAAATTATTAAGATGTGTTTACTTTTATAAAAAAATTGATATAATATAAACAGAGGAGGCGATAATATGTTTGGCAAAAATTTAAAGTATTATAGACTAAAGAACAATATGACCATAAATGAACTAGCTAAAAGAATAGGTGTTACTGATATGGCAATTTCAAATTACGAACATGATAAACGTACTCCAGATATGCAAGTTTTACGCAAGTTAGAAGAAGCATTAAATATAAAAGTAGTAGATTTTATGTCGGTAAGAGATGAGAATTTACAATTTGCGCATGGAGAATTTAGAAAAAATGCTACCCTAACTAAGAGTAAGCAAGAATTATTGCATGAGAGTATTGAAGAGTATTTCAATCGATTTTTTACTGTTGTAAATTTCTTAGGTAGTACCGTATTACAGAAGTCACCGAAAATTCATAGTTTACAATTAGTAGATGATTTAGAAATATGTGCTGGAAGGCTAAGAGAATGGCTTAAGTTATCTTTAGAAGGGCCAGTTATTAATTTAATTAATATACTTGAGAATAATGGGATCCTTGTATATTTAATTGATTTTTGTGACAACAAGTTTTCCGGGATTAATGGTATAGTTAACGGATATCCATATATTGCAGTTAATAAAAACATGACTCCGGAAAGACAAAGATTTACTATATCTCATGAATTAGCTCATATGGCATTTATATGGGGCGAAGAGATAAATGACAAAAATCGTGAGAATATGTCTAATGGAATAGCAGGAGCGTTTCTTTTTCCGAGAAAGGATGCGCTTAGAGAATTAGGTCCAAAAAGATCTAAAATTCAAGGTGATATGCAAGTACCTGCAGCAGAGTTTGGCATTTCTATGATGTGTCTAGCATATAGAGCAAAGGAATTAGATATTGTATCTGAAAGCGCATACAAATCATTTATGATAAGAGTATCACAACTTGGTTGGAAGAAAAGCGAACCTTCTAGAATTGAAAAAGAATCATCTAATTTATTTAAACAATTAGTATATAGAGCCATAGAAGAAGATGAAATTAGTGTTCAAAGAGGCGCAGAATTACTAGATGTAACTTATAAACAGATAAGTGAAGAACTAAGCCACTTTAGTGGCAAGGAGTAGCTGGAGGATATAAGTAGTGATACAAATATCTGGATTGATTTTCAGATTGTTGATGCATTAAAGCTCCCATTTAAGCTAAGTCACGAATTTTATCTAAGTAAAGAAGCATTAAATGACGAGTTGCTTACACCACCAGGTATAGATAAAAGTTTAATAAACTATGGACTAATATCCTTAGAAATAACTGATGAAGAATTTTTCTATGCAATAAATATCCGAAATAGGTACCCAAAACTTTCTGGATATGATGCAATAGCATTAGCTATAGCAAAAGTACGTAGCTTCATATTATTAACAGGGGATATAAGATTGCGAAAGGCTGCAGCAGATGAAGATATAGGCATTCGGGGAACAATTTGGGTATTTGATGAGCTGTTAAGAGAAAATATAATTACAGAATATGAATTTGATGAATTTATGAAAGAGATAAAACGACATAATGGCAAAGATATAAGATTACCAGAGATAGAGATTAATAAAAGAATAAAGTGAATTGAAAAAAGAAGGTCTTCAAATGGAGAACTTCTTTTTTTTGACAGGATTTTATTTTTATTGGTTTGAAATTTAATATTAACTAATATATTAAAAAATGCATGTAAACTTTTTATATTACATGCATTTCTTTTATTGAGAATATTATTTTTTTTGGATGATCATTAACATTACATCATAGGTTATTGGCTACTTCAATATAAAACCTGATCATATTCTTAAAATTTTCAACAGTAATTTTTTCATTAACTGAATGAATTGAATCATTATCTTCCTTTGTCATTAATACAGCTGAAAATCTATAAATATTATTACATACATTATAATACTTTCGAGAATCAGTTCCACCCACCATAAGATATGGGACAGTGATTACTTCCGGAAAAATACCCCTTATAATATTTGATATAGTCCTATATCCTTCCGTATCTATGATGGATATCTGGGAAGCCTCCTCTTTATTCAGCAAATCAATTTTGAAATCTATACCGTTGTTTACTTTTTTAATATGCTCCACTGCATCATTAACAGTATCTCCGGGAAGAATTCTCATATTGGCATAAGCAGACACTTCCTGGGGAATTACATTCAATGCATCTCCACCACTTAATTTAGTAAAGGTAATAGTTGTTCTAATTAATGAATTAAGTGTTGGACTTTTCGCAAGAGCTCCATTTATAAATGGAAACAAACTCTTCACATTTTGCAAAATATACTTTTTATTACCCATGTATGGAGCAATTTTTTCAAAAAGTTCCTGAACTGGAAGTGTCAGTTTTGTAGGCATTTGGTTTTTTTCTGTATTGGAAATAATTTTTGCAAGCATTGCTACTGAAGTGTCTTTCGGAGGCATGGATGAATGACCGCTTTTACCTTCAACAGTAATTTTTATATTTGTAGAACCCTTTTCTGCAATTCCTATGATTGCTATAGCACAATTCAATCCATCTATCATATCATTAATTACGCAGCCACCCTCATCAATAACAAAATCAAACTGTAGATTTCTTTCCTGAAATAGCTCCGATATTTTTTTCGCTCCTCTGTATCCACCAACTTCTTCATCGAATCCAAAAGCAATATATACATCTCTTTCAGGCTTGAAATCATTGATTATTAAATATTCTACAGATTCCATTATTGCAATAACCTGATTCTTATCATCCAATGTTCCTCTTCCCCATATACTGTCGTCCTTTATAATACCTGAGAAAGGAGGCTCATTCCACAATGCTTCAGAAGATTGTTCAACCGGTACAACGTCATAATGACCTAAAAGTAAAATAGGCTTAATATTTTTATTTCTACCTTCCCATAAATATACCGGTGAATATTTATTTACAATTTCTCTTCTGCAAGTTTTGTGAACATTAGGATATGCATTTTCCAAAAATACTAAAAATTCATCAAATGCATTCCATTCTACCTTTTCATAGTCAACATTTGAAACTGTTTTAATTTTAATGGCATCACTTAAATGTTTTACTGCATTGTCTAAATTATATTCTTTTTCCATCATATCTCCTCTGTTAATATGGACCATACCCGAATCCTATTGCAATAAAAAGTAATATTAACGATATTACAAACGCAGCAAGCTGCAATTTTATTACCCACTTAAACCATTTTAAATAACTGATAGGCGTCAAGCCCAATGCAATCATCAGAGCTGCATTGGTAGGAAAAAGCATGTTGCTGAATCCATCTCCAAAACAAAATGCCTGAACTGCTGCCTGCCTGGTAATACCTATCATATCGGTTATAGGAATAATAATGGGAATTACAAGAAATGCCTTAGCAGAAGCTGAACCTACAAAAAATTCAAGCACCAATACTAGTAAATATAAAAGCAATCCTGCAACATAAGGGCTGTAGTTGGAAATAGAGTTAAAAGCATAATAAAGTATTGTATCCATTATTTTACCATTAGTAATAATAACCTTAACGCTCATGGCCATCAAAATCAATATTACGGAAGGAGCAATGCCAATCAATCCTTGAATCCAATCACGAACAAGTCTGCCATTGCTGTACCTGCTTGCATGCCCCGCCAATAAACCACCTATAAGAAATAATACAGCTACAACAGGCAGTGTAATTGCAGAAAGAAAATCAACAAAAAAGCCACTCATTATGAACAATAAAATGATTATTAAAAAGACCGTGAATATTCTGATTGCCTTTGGAAGATTTGGATTTTCTGTTTCTGCATTAACAGATTTATAATATTTTTGTTTTTGCAGTTTATCCTCTTCATAAACCATTGACAGTTCAGGATTTTTTTCAATTTTTCTTGCGTACTTTAAAAGAAATGCCAATAGTAGAAAATAAATTATTGCAAAAATAAGAATCCTGTACAAAAAACCCGAAAATGGAGGAAGTCCTGCTAACTCCTGTGCTACTCCTACCGTAAATGGATTAAAAATAGCAGCTGCAAAACCAAAACCGGATGCTAAGGCACTCATGCCAAGCCCGACTAGGGAATCCCACCCAAGAGAATAGCTGAGAGTAACACATATGGGAACCAGCGCAATCAGCTCTTCAAATATGCCGAAAATGGACCCGAATGCCATAAAAAACAATATGAGAACAGACATGAGAAGATATTTGTTATTGCTAAATTTCCCTACAATTTTATCCATAGCATATTTTATAATGCCGCTTTTTTCCAGTATTGTAAATGTTCCGCCTATAAATAAAATGAAAAGTATTATTACTATTACAGTTAAAGAATCATCACTCCATAAAACCTCAACAGGAGCCGTAAACCACCTGTAAAATGGGTAGTTTTGTTTTCCTATATATTCAAAAGAATTTACATCAATTGTTTCTCTTCCTTCCACAATAATTCTGTCATATTGTCCCGGCGGCAATATCCTTGTAAGCATACCTGACGCTATCATAAGTACTAATAAAATTATTGCAGATGATAGAAACGATTTCATACTTATTTGTATTCCTTGGTTTTCCTTCTTCATAGACGCCTCCCATAACCAATTATTCCAATATAAGTATATCAAATATAGTAAATATTTACAATAATTGTATAAAATAATAAGTTCAAAAAATGCAGAGAATGTTGACGCTGTATTTACTTTGTGGAGCTTTTTGTTATAATACATATACTAGAAGCGAAAGGAGATGTTATCAATGGAGAATAAAACATCTAATTTGAATATACGAATGGATGCGGAACTTAAGAAGCAAGCAGAAAAGTTATTTTCAGAACTTGGAATGAATATGTCTACTGCTATTAATGTATTTTTACGACAGGCAGTAAGACAAGGAAGCATACCTTTTGAAATAAAGCTCTATCAACCAAATGTAGAAACTATAGAAGCTTTGAAAGAGGGAGAAGAAATTATTAAGTCTGGAAAAAGTAGATTTAATAGTCGAACAAATCATTGACTAAAAAAATCACATGTGATATTATAAACTTAATAACAAATAGTAACTAAGTAACATAAAATAATATTGAATAGTTAATGACAACGAGATTAAAAAACTGCTTATTATAGATATTTGAAGTTATAATATACAAGGTGGTGAATAAATGGATTTCGAAAAGTATCATATGTGTCCAAAATTTGAAAATGCTTTTGAATTGCTGGGAAAAAGATGGACCGGATTAATAATAAGGACATTATTGAGTGGTCAAAAGAGATTTGGTGAAATAGCTGAAGCTATTCCTAATATGAGCGCTCGTATGCTTACTGAACGATTTAAGGAGTTAGAAAATGAGGGTATAATCATAAGAAAAGTATATCCAGAAACTCCGGTGCGTATTGAATATGAGCTAACTGAAAAAGGTATTGAATTACAATCTGCCATGGATGAAATACAAAAGTGGGCAGAAAAGTGGAGTTAATAAAACATAAAATGGAATCTTCCTTGAAAAATAGGGAGATTTTTTTTATGTAAAAAAAATTCAAAAATAGTATTGACAAATAAATTTTAATGTGTATAATTAAAGTATAGTTAGTAACAAATAATAACTAAGTAAATAAAAAATAAATAGTTATTATTTGTAAGCAAGCATAATTAAAAACAATATGTAAATCATATGAAAAATATTAAATTTAAATGGAGAGATTAAAAAATGGCTAAAGATTTTTATACATCATTTACGGAAAGACGTACATTTTATGGAATAAGCAAAGAGCAGATAGTGTCAGATGAAAGATTACAACTGCTTATTGAACGTGCATTAAAGTTCACACCATCAGCATTCAATTCACAAAGTGCAAGAGCTGTATTGCTTTTAGGACAGCAGCATGATAGATTTTGGGAGATAACTATGGATACTTTAAGAAAGATTGTTCCTGCAGATAATTTCCAACCTACAGAAGATAAAATTAATTCTTTTAAAAGCGGATATGGTACAGTATTGTATTATGAAGATAGAAATGTAGTTGAAGGTCTTCAAAATCAATTCCCAACTTATTCAGAAAACTTCCCAAAATGGTCTGAACAATCAAACGGAATGATGCAATTAGTTGTTTGGACTGCATTGCAAGATTTAGGATATGGTGCATCTTTACAACATTATACAGAACTTGTTGAAGGAACTGTAAGTAAAGAATGGAATTTACCATCAAGTTGGAAGTTAATAGGCCAGATGCCATTTGGTAAACCAACAGCAGATTCTGGAGATAAAGAATTCAATTTTACAGATGAAGATTTGAAAGTATTTAAATAATATTTAAATTTTATATAGAAAGCGTGTATAAGGTAATCCTACTACACGCTTTTATTGCATATATAAAAATAGCCTTGCAATCAAATTGCAAGGCTTGAATTATCCTTATTCCTGTACTAAGCAAGATCCATCTCTCAGTCCAAGACCATTGCCAAATCCGTTTCCGCCCTGGCCTCTTCCTTGACCTTGACCTCTACCCATCATGCCGCCAAAACCTGCTCCGTAGCTCTGACCAATTCTTGCTTCGCCAGTTCCGTCACAAGTTAATTGATTTTCTTCCAGTGCCTTGATTATTTCATCAGCTTTTTCTCTAGTCAAAGAACCATTTGCAACTCTTTCTTCAAGAATTGCTTTCTTGCTTTCTAACATAGCTTTTTGGAATTCTTCAAGTGAATCATAATTTTTAGCAACTGATCCATATGTTATACCATTTTGTAATTTTTCTTCAGTTACTTGCTCCAAAGTTCTTCCTGTTACTGATGCTGCAATTTCAGCAGGTGTTGCTGCTGATGCTGCATATGCCATTACTGATGTTGATCCCACTGCTAAAACTACTGCTCCAAGTACTACTAATTTTTTTAAATTTGTCATTTTATGACCTCCCAATAAATTTGATTTATGTTATAGTCATAATATAAAGAAACTTTATGGCAAATTTATGTCATTAATGTTGTGTTTTTATGAAATAATTAATAATTTAGTATGGTATTTAAAAAACTTTATTACTCATAACTGCGATACAAACATTTTCATGGCATATTATGTCATATTATGCTATAATAAAAATTAATAGCTTTCCATACGGTTATACAATAGTGCAAATCCGTCTCTTTCCCAGTAAAGAGGCTTTAGCCGATCTTACAATATGAATGGAGGTATATCCACTATGGGAATGACAATAAAGGATTTATTTAAAATTAGTATTTTTAAAGATGCACAGTTAATAGGCGGAAAAGATGGCATCAATAATGAAATAACTTGGTTTAATTTAATGGAAATTATTGATGTTGTAAGCTCTTTAGAAAAAGGAGAATTTTTGATAACAACCGGATATAAATTTGATGATATTAATTTTTCTCGAAATATAATATATAAGTTAAAGGAACGTGGACTGAGCGGTATAGGCGTACAGCCAGGGTATTATATTGAAAAAATTCCACAACATATGATTGATCAGGCAGATGAAGTGGATTTTCCAATTATATATATTCCTAAAAAAATTACATTTTCAACGATTACAAGAAATTTGTACAAAGAGTTGATTAAATTTCAGAATAATGAAGGTAATCATGATAGTAATGTTTTTCGCAATATAATATTAGATATCTTGGAAAGAAACTACATATCAAAACCAGAGGAGCTTTATTTAAATAATATTTATTTACCTGATGAAGAATACTCATCGTATATGCTAAATTTATGTATAAGTCACCAGTATGATGGCATTATTATGAGAACTGATATAGAGGAAAGCATAGCAAAAATAATTAGTGTTCTTGAAAAATATAATTGTAAGTTTCATTCTGAATTTATTCGAGGAGACCAAATTATTCTTTTTTCGAAACCAAATGAAATAAGTTTTCAACAAGTTTATCATAGTTTAGAGCAAATTATAAATCAACTTTCTTTAAATCATCATAATTTGAATTATATTTTGGGAATAAGTAGTAAAATTAATTCTGCATTAAATTTAAGTTTAGCATATGAAGAGTCTTCAACAGTGCAGCGTCAGATGAATAAAATTTCAGTGGTGAAAGGAGTATGTCGAATCGAAGATATCGAACTTCTGAACTTGCTTGACGAAGCTGAAGCGCGAAAAAGTATGATTAAATTTTCTGATATCGTTTTGAAAAATATTTTAAATTACGACAAAGAAAATCAAAAAAATTATTTTGAAACTTTAAAATGTTATCTTTATAACAATTGTAATACGAATGAAACAGCAAAAGAATTATATATCCACAGGCATACGCTGACATACAGGTTAGATAAAATTTCACAACTTTTTAATATTGATTTTGAAAATTTTCGATGTATTATGAAATATAAGTTAGCCCTACTTATTTACAACATTTATGAAAGATAATTAATTTTTTATAACATATATATACTTATAAGCAAAATAGTCTGTAAGACCTTAAAATCTTACAGACTATTTTTGTACAATATGTACAAAAATTATATGACTTAATATTTCATAAAACTATAATAATTTTATTAAAAAAATGATTTATAAACAAATATAATATAGCATTATATAAAATAATAATTATAGTTAGTACAATATGTATAAAAATTGGATAATTAATGACAATTGAGATAATAGCATTATTAATATAATATTGTTATAATCAAATAAAAGACGTAAATTTAGCTAATTAAGTGAATTTAATATCCTGACCATTTAATTAGCGCGAAATTATCTAAATGTACAAATTATACATATAAAGGGTGATGCTAAATTTTAAATATAAAGGATTATATTAATAATGAAAAAATGGTAAATGTGCTCAAAGACTTGATTGCATTGCCTAGCTATTCAGGGATACCTGGACAGGAAACTGCAACTGCTAAGTATATATTTGATTTTTTTCAGAAAGAAAATATTGAATCAAAACTTGTTCACGTAAGGGATAATCGGTTTAATGTAATGGCAAAAATTTCAGGAAACGGCAAGGGCAAAAATATTTTACTAACAGGACATACTGATACTGTACCACCATACGATTTTGAAAATGCAAATAAACCAGTAATAATTGACGGGAAGCTCTTTGGAAGAGGGGCAAACGATATGAAGGGTCCTATAGTTTCTATGATGTTTGCAATGGCAGCAATTAAACGGTCAGGAATAAGTACTTCTGGTGATATTATTTTTGCTGGAGTAATAGATGAAGAAATTAACAGCTATGGAACAAAAAAACTGATTAGCGATGGTATCAATGCTGATTATGCAATTGTGGGTGAGCCTAGTGATTTAAAGCTCTTTGTTGGACATAAGGGGCTTGAATGGATGGATATTTATTTTATCGGGAAATCAGCTCATGGTGGAGCTTATAAGGATGGAATAAATGCAATTTATATGGCAACTAAATTTATCGAAAAATTAAATAGAGATGTTGCACCTAAAATTTTTTCACGTACACACAATATTGTAGGTGAAGCGACTATTAATGTAGGATATATACATGGTGGAACACAACCTAGCACTGTGCCAGGCGACTGCATGATAAGACTTGACAGAAGATTTATTCCAGGCGAAAAGTATAATGATGTAGTTGGAGAAATTGAAGACTTATTATCATATATGCACAAAGAAGATGCTGAGTTTAATTATAGGTTTGTAGCACAAGACAGAGATATTTGTGCAGATGGTTTTGTTCATCCGCCTATGACTATTGATTTGGATGATGAATTTGTTATTAGTATGGGAAAATCTATTGAAAGAGTATTGAAAAAAAAGCCAGATATAGGTTTTTTTTCAGCATGGTCTGACGGAGGATTGCTTTGTGAATCAGGGATTCCTACAATTATATTTGGTCCAGGAGACATTCATACTGCACATACAAATCATGAACATATTTTTATAAATGATATGTTACTTGCTGCTCAAATTTATGCAGACATTTCATTGAATATTTCCAAGTTGGAGGCACATAATGATTTATAAAAATTACATAAAAGAAATAGATAAATTTATTATCGAAAATGAATCAGAATTTATTAAAGATTTAGACGAATTAATGAGTATTCCAAGCGTATCAGAAGATATTTCCGAAGTAACAAAATCATTGCATTGGTGTATTGATAAGGCAAATTCATATGGGTTTAAAGCTGAGGCCATATTAGATAACCAAATTGGTATAATAGAAATGGGTGAAGGGGATGAAACACTTGGAATTCTAACACATGTAGATGTTGTATCTTCAGGAGATGAATCTGAATGGACTTACCCACCTTATAAAGCAACTGTAGCAAATGGATTTGTATGGGGAAGAGGAAGTTGCGACGATAAAGGACCTTTGTTAAACTGCCTTTATGCAATGCGAGCTGTAAAAAAAATTGGGCTGCCTATGCATAAAAAAGTTCAGTTAATTATTGGTACTCAAGAGGAAGTTAAATGGACTGATATGGATGCATTTGTTGCAAATTGCAAGCTCCCAGATTATTCGTTTACTCCAGATGGAGATTTTCCTATTGGAAATAGAGAAAAGGGTTACGCGGATGTAAAGCTATGCTTTGAAAAAGAGATTGGGACAAAGGGTAACATTGAAATTACTGAATTGTACGGTGGACCAACTATAAACAGTGTTCCTAGTGAGGCTCATGCATTTCTAAAAGGAAGTTTAGAGGTTATAAAGGAAGTATTAGAAAGTTATTTACATGAACATCCTGAAAATAATATTTCTGTAGTTGAAGAAAACGAAATCATTCGTGTTGAATCAAAGGGTGTAGCAATTCATTCAAGTTTTCCTGAAAAGGGTGTCAATGCAATATGGTTATTAGCTGATTTTTTAATGAAATTGGATTTAGTAAACAATGGAGCTTACAAAGTTATTAAGTTTATTAATGAAATTGCTAAGGGAGACTTCGAAGGAAAACCTTTTGGACTAGCTAGAGGTAATGTATATGTAAATGGGGAAGATATGCATAAAACTATGATGTCACTTACTTTATTAGAAACAAAGAATGATCAGTATGATTTATACTATAATATTAGGCAAACCTATGGAATATGTAAATCTGACATTGAAGCAGGATTTAATTTACATAAAGAAAAATATCAATATACTTTTTCTATTGTTGACTATATGGATGCTCTATATGTTGATAGTAATAAACCTTTTGTTAAATTAATGGAGGAAATTTACAACGAAAATACAAAATGGACTAGCGGTTTTAATCTTGGACATGGAACTTCTTATGCTAAAGCACTTCCTAATGCTGTTTATTGGGGACCTGTTTTTCCAGATGAAGATGATTTATGCCATGAAGTGGATGAAAGAGTAAAATATAATAATATGATTTTAGCTACAAAATTATTTTCCTATTATATTGCTGAGATAGCATTTAGTGAAGAAAGTTTTTTATTAAAAAAATATAAAAAAGAGGAGAAGTGAAAATGGAAAATGTGAAAAAGAAGAAGTTAAGTATTAAAGTACCACATACCTACATTATTATTGTAATTATTTTGATCATACTTACAGCATTGACTTATGTTATTCCTGCTGGATCTTATGAAAGAATTGAAGACCCTGTAACTGGGAGAAACATAGTAGTTCAAGGTTCTTATGCAAGGGTTGAACAAACGCCAGTATCACCTTTTGAAATGGTTATGAGTATTGCAGATGGTATGGTTGAAGCATCCGATATTATTTTCTTTATTTTCTTTGCATATGGATTTGTATTTATGTTAATTAAAACTGGCGCTTTTTATGGCTTTATGGGAACGCTAGTCAAGAAATTCAAAGGTTCTGAAAAAATGATTTTTCCAGTATTTATGGCTATGTTTGGCATCTGTGGTTCAACATTTGGCATGTATGAAGAAACATATGGATTGTTGCCTGCATTTATAGGAATTGCTATTGCACTAGGTTATGATGGATTAGTTGGAGGAGCAACTGTTGTTTTAGGAACAGCAACTGGATTCGCAGCAGCTACATTGAATCCGTTTACAATAGGTATAGCTCAAGGAATTGCTGAACTTCCAATTGGTTCTGGGATTGTTTATAGAATTATATGTTTTATAGCTTTTGAAGGTACTGCTATTTGGTACTTGATGAGATATGCAAATAAAGTAAAGAATAATCCTGAACTTTCTATAGTAAAAGGTGTGCAATTTAATGTAACTGAAGGTATGACACGTGAAAAAATGGAAAGTCTTCCTTTCAATACAAGACATAAATTTATAATGTTCTTATTCTTAGTAACAATTGGTATTCTTGTTTATGGAACTAGTCAATTGGGTTGGTATTTAAGTGAACTTGGGGCATTATTCATTATTATGATGGTTGCTGTAGGACTAGTTGGAGGTTTTTCATTTAGTGAAATAGCTTCCAATTTTGTAGAGTCAGTATCAGAAGTTGTTTTTGGAGCTTTGGTTGTCGGTATTGCAAGGTCTCTCACACTTGTTATGGAAAATGGAAACATTATAGATACAATAGTTTTTAATATGTCTAATGTACTTGCCAATTTCTCAGTTAAATTTGCGGCAGTAGGCATGGTAATTGTACAAAATCTTATTAACTTTTTTATTCCATCAGGTTCAGGACAGGCAGCAACATCAATGCCTATCATGGTACCTTTATCTGATTCAATTGGTCTTAATCGTCAGATCGCAACTTTGGCATTCCAGTTTGGAGATGGTTTCTCTAATATGTTCTGGCCTACAGCTGTTGCAACAGAATGTGGATTAATGGGAATTCCAATTGAAAAATGGTATAAGTTTATGACACCTTTATTTGGAATATTTGTAATTCTACAAATAATTTTCATTATTGGAGCTGTTATGATCAACTATGGACCTTTTTAAATATTACATAAAATAAATATTCCATAAGGCAACATCTGCCGGAAAAATACTTTGCTTAATTCCTAAATGGTAAGGTTGTATTTTGAGGTTATGTTTGGGATATTAAAATAAAACCTCTGGTATCATTGATGATATCAGAGGTTACGTTTTTATATATTAAATTGGCTTGACTTTTCTATTATTCCCCTACTATTTCTTTTTTTTAAAAAGGATCGCTTGATCCCATATTACATCAAAAATGTATGGACCAACCATAGCAATTTTATCTAAATAAACTCTAAAAACCATACGAGCGTCTTGATTATTATCAACTCCGTATACTTTTCCAAGAGGGTTTCCTGTGCTGTAAGGTATGATTACAACATTATTTTCATCAGCTTTCCTTGCCATTTTATATACATAATAATATCTGGAGTTTTCATACCCTTCAGGGAAATATTCGTCAGCAGAATCAGGGAATTGAACTGTGCTGAAAGCTCCAGCAACTCCATTAAAAAGCTCTACCCCATAAAAACTTGCATTAGAATATACTGCTTTTCCTGTCTGTTCATGATTGACGCCATATACTATTATAAAATCATCGTCGCTTGTTAATTGGAAATCTTCTGTTTTAAAATACACAGCATCTCTATTGTCTCCATAAACATTAAAATCCCTCAATATTGCATTGTAATTATCAGGAATACCAACAGTTAAATCCAGATCCACATGGTCGTACTCTGTACTACCATATTTTTTTATTATCTCATTTCGAAGATAATTAATATCATTTCTGGAGTTAGGAACAACTTGATACTCTGAAATGCCTGTTTCTCTTATTTTAAGGGTTGGAACCGGCCATGGGTTTAGATTAGTTGTAGGAGTTTTAGGAGTGATACGAAATACCTTAATGAATTTATCAATATTATTAAGATATTGGGTGCCAATATTTTGTTGTGCCCATAATGCAAACCTCATCATATAAATAAATGTATCCTTTCCTTTTTCCAATCCCATGTTAACCAGCTCCATAGGTATGTTGTCATCATTCATAATGTTCGAGTTATACCCTGCTGTACCAAGAGCGTCACGGATTTCATTATTTATGTTTTGGTCAGCAGTACTAATGATGATTGTAGAACTGTTAAAAGGATTTCCGGGCGCACCTTGTGGAGTTTTATCAGTCCATAGGTTATAGTTATTTAACTGATCTCCTAAACTGGCAAAAATCATATGGTAAAAGCCGGTATAATCATCACCAACAGTAATATATTCGCTGTAGTCTTTTTTTGGTTTATTTTCAACAAATCCAATATAACTTCGAAAGCAATAATATAAGGCGGGAGGTGGTGTCATTCCAATTAAAACAATTGCCTCATCAGGACGAAGCTTGGAGTTAACTCCGGGGGCTATGTAATTTATATTAGCCGGGTAGTTTTGAATGTTGTAAGGATTATATCCTATTGGAGGCTCCTGTCCTTGTGATGGATCTTGATTTGGTGCCGGTGGAAGCAAGCAGACTGCATATGGAGCACCTACATTGTTACCTAAGGCAGAGTCAACTTTACCTTCATTGCACAGTTTAATTATGTCTATATAGCTTATTTTTCCCTCCTGAACTATAAAACTCCTTTCATTTAAGTTAGAAACAAAGTTCATTATTTTTGTATTCTCAACATTTCCATAATAATTAGTGGATTGTCTCGAATAATCTGATTTAAACATTGGCTTATTAGTACAGTAAGGACATGAGTACATTTTGCATTTATCACACATGGGGTATAAGCTATTCATTTGCATGCAGTAACAATAATCATATGAATACATAATTCTCCTCTCTTTCAAAGACGTTATATTATCATATGAAAAATGTTTTATATTTGTGATTTATATCGAACCACTTGTATTTGTGGCAGCCTTATTTTATGGGGAAACGTTAATTGACTCAAGTTCCTTTAGGATATATAATGAAATATGCAAAATATTACTATGATTTAATTCTAATGCATTTAATGTTAGCATAAATATGAACTTAAAATTTTTCTTTTATTGGAGCTGCATATGAATAATTATAGGCTTGGGTTTTAATAAATCCATGGATGCTTGTTGGCATAGCTGTTTTTACAGCAGCATATTTTATATTTGTTGATTTGTGGCTAAATAATTATATTGCAATCACTCCAAGTGCTATCTTTGGAATTGCACACATTGCAATTGCTTTTTCTAATTTTGTGCAGTAATTTATTTTATTAATTCAAGGAAATATTATGAGAAAGCTTAGTATATGCAACAGATTATTTTACTTAATAATGGTGCTTGCAGTTATGTGTCTTGGATTGCTGTCAAGACGATTCAATGCATATATCCCAGATGCAATTGATCTTTTTCTAGGGGATTCATTGTGGGCATTGATGATATATTTTTTAATCAGAATGTTATTTATAAATTTGTCAAAAAAGAAAGCTGTGTATTATGGGTTATTATTTTGCTTAATGATTGAGTTAAGCCAATTGTATCATAGCAGTTGGATTGATGCTATTAGAAGCACAACACTAGGCGGGCTTGTTTTAGGGTATGGTTTTCTATGGAGTGATTTAGTGTCCTATATTTTAGGAATTTCATTAGGGTATTTTGTTGATACAAGTATCAGCAGGAAAAAGATAATATAGTCATGTAAATGGAAAATATGAGGTGGTTTTTAGCAATTCACCATTTGTCAAATATAATCGAGCCAACAACCGAGATGCTGATCGAAATAAGAAACATATATAAAAGGATCGCTCCTGAGTTTGATGACTATTTAAGTTTAGAAGAAGGTATTTTAGAGGTCATATCCACTAAGGATGTAAATGTATTGAAGGATGCAATCATAGAATATAGTGGTGTACATTCTACGGCATCAGAAATCAGAGAGTTTATGGATGTTAATTCAAAGGATGGTATTAATATTTTAACTTTTAAAGTAATATTTGACAGGGTTAGTATTTATAATGATGGAAGTTTTTTTCGCCCGTATGCTCATAAGTACAATGTAGAAGGTAATTTCACCATTGAATTTGAAGATGAAGGATCAAGTATAAGTTCTGATAGAATTCTCTATCTTCCAAAAAATGATATGAAAGAAAATATTTATTTTATATTAATATTTGATGAAGGATATAGAATTGCTAAAGTATTTATCGTTAAGTAAAATCTGAAATCAAAGATAAAGGACATTTTAATTTTAAGATAATATAAAATGTCCTTTTTTATTTCAAAATTTTATTAAAAATATTTTAATAAATTTATATAAATTTTAATAAAATATAATACTTTTAAATAAAATTAGAGAGATTTTAATAAAATATTGATATTTTGGAAACATTATAATATAATGTAGATATTAGGAGGTGCTTTTATGCTTGAAGAAGAGTTAATTCAATTAGTAAAAAATATTACTTCTGATAGATGTGAAAAGCAAAATATAGAACTTAAAAAAGCTGCAGGAGGTACGCCAACAAAACTATATGATACTCTATCAAGTTTTTCTAATCAAATTGGTGGCGGGATTATTATTTTTGGTATTGATGAAGAAGATGATTACAATGTAGTAGGAGTATACGATGTGCAAGATCTTCAAAAAAAGGTAACTGAACAGTCTTTACAAATGGAACCTGTAGTTAGGCCATTGTTTACTGTCGCTAAAATGGAAGATAAAACGGTTGTAAGTGCGGAAATTTCTGAATGCGATATATATGATAAGCCTTGTTTTTATAAAGGTGCCGGAAGAATAAGAGGTTCTTATATACGTGTGGGTGATGCAGATCTTCCAATGACAGAATATGAAATATATAGCTTTGAAGCATTTAAAAGAAGGGTTCATGATGAACTTCGCATTGTTGAAAGAGCAGGATTAAATAATCTATTAAAGGATAATGTTACAGAATATTTAATCAAGCTTCGAAGAGAAAAACCAAATTTGATAAATATAGATGATGAACGATTGCTTGAAACGCAGGGAATCATTCAAAACGGCTATCCTACATTATCGGGCTTAATGTTATTAGGAGAGTATCCTCAGGAATTTTTCCCGCAGCTTAGTGTCACTGCAATTGTAGTACAAGGAAGAGAAATCGGTGAATTAGGTGTGGATGGTGAGCGGTTTATAGACAATAAACGCATTGAAGGAACCATTCCGCAAATGTTAGAAGGTGTGTTGGGATTTGTTCGAAGAAATATGAAGGTTAAAACTATAATAACAGATGATGGTGTTCGTGCTGATAAACCTGAGTATCCTATTAAGGCAGTGAGGGAAATCATATTAAATGCTCTTATTCACAGAGATTATAGCATTCATACTGATCGATCCCCTGTACGTTTAGTAATGTATGATGACAGATTAGAACTTGAGAATCCGGGAGGATTATATGGTAGGATTACTTTGGATGATTTAGGGAAGGTATCTGCTGATACCAGAAATCCATATATTGCCGGAGCTTTAGAAATTATGATTAATACAGAAAATCGTTATTCGGGTATTCCTACTGTGAGAAAAGAACTTAAAAGGGCAGGCATGCCGGAACCGATTTTTATTGATAGGCGGGGGGTTTTTAAAGTAATTTTCTATAAAAAGTCAGCAGCAGATAATTCGGATTTAGGGATGGAACAGAAGGTATTAGATTATTGTATAATCCCTCGTTCAAGGGAAGAACTTGCATCTAAGTTTGGATTCGATGCACCCACATATTTTATTAAAACTTATGTAAATCCATTAATTGAAAATGGCAAAATTAAAATGACTTTACCTGATAAACCTAAAAGTAAGTTTCAAAAGTATTATTCATAAAAAAATTAGATAAATATGTGTTTAACGTATAGTTACAATGCATTAAAGTTAGTTTGAATTTAAAGAGAATTTTTATAGATATTTGTAGCAGGAGTAATCCTGCTATTTCTATATTCTAATATTTTTATTTTATTGAATATACTAACATACTTTGTTAAAATAGTATTGGATAAAATTTACTAATGAATAAAATACAATATATTTCTTATTATAAGAAAGGAAGTCGTACTGTATTATGAACCAAAAACCAATTGTAGCAATAATGTATGATTTTGATAAAACACTTTCGCCTAAGGATATGCAGGAGTATGGCTTCATCAGTGGGTTAGGAATGAACTCTGAGGACTTTTGGGAAAAAAGCAGATTAAATATGGTTAATCACAACATGGATCAGATTCTTGCATATATGTTGACAATTTTGCAGGAAGCGGAGGGAAGAATGCTGTTGACCCGTAATGTTTTTAATGAGTTGGGAAGAGATGTTAAATTATTTGAAGGACTGGAGACTTGGTTTGATAGAATAAATCAGTATGGAGAAAAGCTTGGCTTAGATGTCGAACATTATATTATATCTTCCGGATTAAAGGAAATTATTGAGGGAACATCAATTGCTGATAAATTCAAGGAAATATATGCTGCTGAATACTGCTATAACGAAAAGAATATCCCCATATGGCCTGCAATGGCAGTAAATTATACAAGCAAGACTCAATTTGTATTCAGAATCAACAAAGGTGTCTTAGATGTTACTGAGCACAAAGGATTAAATGAATCTACACCAGATAATAAAAAGAGGGTTCCTTTTTCAAATATGATATATGTGGGTGATGGTTTAACAGATGTGCCGTGTATGAAGCTTGTTAGAACTAACGGTGGACACTCTATAGCTGTTTATTCAGAAGACAAAAGCATTGCAGATAGCTTGATTGTACAGGAAAGGGTTGATTTTGTGGTAAAGGCTGATTATATAGTTAACAGCGAAATAGAAAAAACAGTATATACTATACTTGATCACATAAATACTGTTAATAAATTAAATGAAATGCATATAATTCAAAAGAATTTCTAAAAATATAGGATCTAATCTAATAAAATATAATATTTTAGTCCTAGCTATTTAACACATTTATTAATGAAATATAGCTCCAAATTTGGAGCTATATTTGATTTATTTACTTTCAGCCTGACTATCTTTTTTTCTTATATATTCAGCTTCCATATAGCTTGACTTCAATAGAAAATCTGCTGTTGACACATTTGTTGCAACAGGAATGTCATAAAGCACAGCTATTCTCAAAAGTGCCTTTACATCAGGATCATGGGGTTGTGATGACAATGGGTCCCAAAAGAAAATCATGAAATCAATTTTACCTTCTACAATGGAAGCTCCAATTTGCTGGTCTCCACCTAAAGGACCACTTTCAAATGCTCTCACAGGTAGAGATGTTTCTTCAATAATCATTCTTGCTGTAGTTCCTGTACCGCAGAGAAAATGCTTTGAAAGAAGCTCTTTGTTTTCTTTAATCCAGTTAATAAGTTGAATTTTCTTGCCATCGTGAGCTATTAATGCAATATGTTTTTGCTTTTTTATATCATTCAAATTTCTCATTGTCTACCTTCTTCATTTGTTATAATATTAAATATGATGTTATAAAAGTATGTAATTAAACTATATTATACCAAGTAAATAAAATCAATACTTGGATGTGAAGATAAATGTTTAAGTTATTAAATAGCAGATAATTTTTGTTTTTGGAAAAAATTGATATAGTTATTGCGTAAAAATAATACAAAGGATTATAATAAGAAAGAAAAAATTATTAATCTTGAATTATTAGTTTCTTGCCTAAGCAAAAAGGCAAAATAATAAATAAATGTCGGAGGTGGTTGTGATGAGTCGAATTGTATGCATATCTCCATATCGGGATATTTCTCTGATGGTGCAATCGGTTGCAGAGGAAATCTGTCTGGATATTGATGTTTTTGAGGGCATAATAGGGGAAGCTGGGCGGCTCGGAGATGTACAGAATATCAAAAAGCGACTTGAAGAAGGTTCGATTGATGTAATAGTCAGCCGAGGCGGAACGGCACAGGAGATTGCACGTAATTATGACTACCCAGTTGTTACAATTAGTTCCGGTTCATTGGATCTTATCGAGTGCTGTAAGAAGGCCAAACAGTTCAGTTCCAACCTCGTTATCACTTCGGCAACGCCACTAGTAGGATTAGGGTTGCTTGAAAACGTTCTAGAGGTTACGATTACAGAAATAGTTATAAAGGATTTTGCCGAACTGGAGAACCAGATCGCCTATTTAGCCGATGGCGATTACTGTGTCATCGGAGGCGGTCCGTCTATCCTTTATGCTAAAAAATACGGAATACCAAATGTATTTCTGCATACTAGTCGAGACACTGTGAGGGATGCACTGCTTAGGGCGAAGGAGCTGGCAAGACTTCGCCATGAGGTCAATCGTCGTTCCAGCCGTTTGCAAGCCATTCTCGAATGTACCAACGAAGGTATTATCGCCATCGACGAGGAAGAGAAAATTGATATTTTCAATGGAGCGGCTGAGAGGATTATAGGTGTTAACGCTCGTGAGGCGTTAGGTCAGAAAGTCACGGAGGTAATTCCCAATACCCGTTTGCAGGAAGTTTTGGCGGATGGACAAGCGCAAATAAATGAAATTCAGTCAATTGGGGATGTCCGAATTATTACCAGCAGAGTTCCGATTTACGAAGGAGAGGTTATAGTCGGGGCTGTAGCTACCTTCCAGGAAACGTCGAATATAATCCAAGCCGTGCATCAGCTCAGAAAAGAAGCGATAGACCGGAGATTTTTTGCGAAATATACACTTTCTGATGTTTTGGGAAAGTCTCATATAATTAAGATGAAGAAAGAATTGGCGAAAAAGTTTGCTCTTTCCGACCTGACCGTCTTTATTTACGGACCGTCCGGTACGGGAAAGGAATTATTTGCTCAAGGGATTCACAGAGCAAGTAAGAGGGCGGGTGGTCCGTTTGTGGCGGTGAATTGCGGAGCTTTGCCCGAATCTCTTCTTGAGAGCGAATTATTTGGATATGCCGAAGGCGCTTTTACTGGAGCCAAGCGCAAAGGTAAAGCTGGGCTTTTTGAATTAGCTCATGGCGGGACAATTTTTCTTGACGAGATTGAAGCGATGCCGATAGATGTTCAGGGACGATTGCTTCGTGTCCTCCAGGAGAGGGAGGTTTTCCGAGTAGGAGGAGAAGGGGTAATACCTATAGATATCCGCGTTATAGCAGCTACCAATAAATTGCCTCAGAAACTTCTAACAGATGGAGCAATAAGAGAAGATCTCTTTTATAGGTTGAATGTACTGCGGCTCGATATACCACCATTAATTGATAGAAAAGAAGATATTCCGCTCCTTTGTCAGGAGTTTCTGCCCAAGGATAAAAGGCAGCAGGCTGGATCAACCCTTGAGAAGATGATGCCTTATCTGCAAGGATATCCATGGCCTGGAAATGTACGTGAACTTATAAATTTCGTCCAACGGTTAAGTTTCTTCCTGGAAGTACATAAGGATGTCAGCAGTGAATATGAATTACTGTTAAACGTTATGCCCGAATTGTTGCAGAACATGAAAGAAAAGTCCAAGGAAGGGGACTTGAGGCAGCAGATGGGCGATTATGAGGAAGCGAAGATAGTAGAAGCCTTGAACAATAGCGATACATTGGTCGAAGCGGCTGCGAGCTTGGGGATAGGTAAGACAACACTTTGGCGAAAGATGAAAAAGATACGTAAAAATCAATAGGATGAGACAACATTGGTTTCACTACTGGAAATATTGTTTTCAAGAGTGAAACCTTTTATTTAGAAGATTTAATAATATATTAAGCAAAATGAATGGCTCACTCGTTGGCATGAGAATTGCAACTATTGTATTTATAATGCTGCAGCAATTATAAAAACCAAAGAGAGGAGTATTATATGAATCAGGAAAAACAATCACTTCGCGGGTTGAAGGTTATCGATATGACGCAATTTTTGGCAGGACCTTATTGTGGACTGACCCTTGCGGATATGGGAGCGGAAGTAATAAAGGTCGAAAATCCTCCGGGTGGTGATTTTGTGAGGAAAGCTGTACCTCAGATTAATGGTGTAAGCATGTATTTTGAGAATATGAACCGTGGCAAGAAAAGTATTACCTTGAATTTAAAAACTAAGGAAGGTAAAGAGCTTTTTGCCAAGCTTCTCGCAGAAACTGATGTGTTGATCGAAAATAATCGCCCAGGTGTTATGGAAAGATTAGGGTTTTCCTACGAGCAGGCAAAGAAAATTAATTGCGGGATTATTTACTGCTCTATCTCAGGATTCGGTCAGACGGGTCCTTATAGTCAGGAACCCGGTTATGACTTAATTGGTCAAGCTATGTCAGGGGCTATGAGTATTACAGGTATGAAAGGGATGATTCCATTAAAGTATGGCGTACCCATAGGCGATGTACTTGCCGGTATGAATGGTATAATTGGTATTTTGGCTGCTCTTAACTATCGCAACAAAACCGGTGAAGGTCAACATATCGACACATCTCTGGTAGATGGACTTGTATCCAGTATGCTGACAAACACATTATCTTATTTTGTAGACGGATCAATTCCAGGTCGGAGTGGAAACCGTTACTTTAACGCCTATCCTTATGATTCCTTCACAGCAAAGGACGGAGAGTATGTCGTTGCTTGCGGGACAGATCCGCATTTTATAGCTTTAGCCAATGCTATGGGTATGCCGGAATTGGCAGAAGACTCGCGCTTCAAGGAATTCCTTATCCGTAAATCTGGTGAAAGTCCGGATGCCTTGAAGGATATTATTGATAAGTGGAGTAGCGACAAGACGGTTGAAGAATGTGTAAGTACATTCAAGGCGGTTCAAATTCCTACGGCACCGATTTATGATGTAAAGCAAATGGCTGAAGATAAGCATATTAGGGACGCTCGGCAGATGTTTGTGGAAGTAGAGCACCCAGTTGCCGGTAAGATAACGATTACAGGCAATCCCATTAAGATGTCCGCGACACCTACAACACCTAATAAATGTGCGCCTCTTCTGGGCGAGCATAACGAGGAGATTTACGGTCATCTTGGCATAGAGAGCACTACATTAAAAGAATATAAAGAAAAGAAGATAATCTAAAGTGTTAATTTGACACTACCAAAAAAAGGAGTGAAATGTGATGAGTGAACAGATTTGTGTCCGTTGTACAATTATGCGCGGAGGAACAAGTAGGGCTGTATTTCTTAATGAAAATCATGTCCCAAGGGATATAGAGGAACGTAAGCATTTTATTCTTGCATTATTTGGCAGCCCAGATGCAAGACAGATCGACGGATTGGGAGGAGCTGAAGTATTAACAAGTAAATGTGCGATTATCGGTCCTTCCACCAGACCGGATGCAGATGTTGATTATACATTTTTGCAGGTAGGAATTGCTGATAGTACAGTTAGTACTGAAATCATTTGTGGTAATATTTCCAGTGCGGTTGGACCATATGCAATTGAAGAAGGGTTTGTGCGTTGGAAGGAACCGATTACGACAGTTCGAGTGTATAATACTAATACAGATAAAATAATGTTAATTAACGTTCCGGTGAAAGACGGTCACCCACTTGTGGAAGGCGATTATATTGTAGACGGTGTTCCTGGCTCTGGGGCGGAAATTCAAGTTGATTATTCGTATACAATAGGTTCTTCTACAGGAAAATTGCTTCCTACAGACAACGTAATAGATCAAATTTTTATACCTTCACTCAATCGTAATATTGAAATATCGATTGTGGATATTGCTACTATATCAGCATTTTTTAGGGCAGAGGATATTGGACTGACTGGTATTGAAAAGCCAAATGAAATCTCTCAAGAAAAAATAAAGGTATTTGAGGAAATCCGTCAGGCGGCCTCTGACCTTTGTGGATTACCAAAAGAAAACTTCATTACTCCTTTTACAATTGCCGTAGCATCATCCAAATCTTTCAAGGTTTTTTCAACAGGAAAGTTGGTTGACGCTGAGGAGGTAGATTTTGTTACCAGAATGACCGCCAGCGGAACAATTCATAAAGCGTTATCAGGTGCAGCTGCAAGCTGCGTATCGGTAGCATCACAAATCCCGGGCACGATTGTGAATCAATGTACAGCTTCTGTAGAACAGCCCAGGTATGTTCGGGTAGGACATCCAAGCGGAGTGATTAAAACATATACAGATGTCGTTTCTAAAAATGGAGAAGTCATGGTCAATTCTGTCTGTTTTTCCCGAACTGCAAGACGCATTATGGAAGGATATGCATATATTCGTAAAGCACGCTTATAAAATGCATATTAAAAAAAGGAGTGTCTACTTGACACTAATGCAAGAAAGAGAGTGATTACTTATGAAATTAAATATAACAAAAAAGATTATTAATAGTCACCTGCTGGAAGGCTCCATGTTACCAAATGAACAGATCACCATCAAGGTGGATCAGACTTTGTGGACGGATTTAACAGGTGTTATGGGCGCACAAATAATGGAAAGTCTGCAACCGGACAAACTTAGTGCCAATCCATCAATATTCTATGTGGATCACAATACTTTGACAACTTCAACTGAAACTTCCGATGATCATTTGTATCTTCGAACTGTCTCCCAGCGTTACGGGGTATATTTCTCCAAACCTGGAAATGGAGTTTGTCATTTCCTCCATGTCCAGCGTTTTGCTAAGCCGGGGCAAGTTATGCTTGGAGCCGATAGTCACACCCCTACCTCTGGTGCCTTGGGGATGCTTGCCATCGGCAGTGGCGGTCTCACAGTTGCAAAGGGAATGTTAGGTGACGGGTTTAAAATGACCACCCCTAAAGTATTAAATATAAAATTGACTGGTAAACTGCAGCCTGGAGTGTCCGCTAAAGATGTTGCTTTGGAAGTCATGAGGATATTATCGGTTAAGGGCGGGGTCGGATATATTATAGAGTATACCGGTAACGGAATCGAAACATTGTCAGTGCCTCAAAGGGCAACGATTACCAATATGAGCATTGAGACAGGGGCAACAGCAGGTATTTTCCCGAGTGACGAAGTAGCCTGGGCTTTTCTAAAAGCTCAAGGGAGGGAGCAGGACTGGATTGAATTGTTACCTGATGATGATGTTGAATACGACAAAGTAATCGAGATCAATATGGGCGAGCTTGATCCTCTGGTTGCTAAACCGCACATGCCCGATTTGGTATGCAAAGTTAGAGAAGTGGGTGAGGTTAAAGTTGGATCCGTTTTTATAGGTAGTTGTACAAATGCCTCGTTCTCAGATATAGCAAAAGCGGCCAAAATTCTGAAAGGTCGGAAGGTGCACAAAGAAGTGGATTTAACGGTTGCACCAGGATCTAAGCAAGTATTGGAGCAACTTATCGATGAAGGAGTATTGGTCGATCTGATTGCTTCCGGCGCACGTATTCTCGAATGTGCCTGCGGTCCCTGTGTCGGAATCGGTCAAGCGCCGCCGGCAAAAGGGGTAGCGGTTAGAACTTCTAACCGGAATTTTTCCGGTCGTAGTGGCACCATTGACGCTTCAGTTTATTTGGTTAGTCCTGAAACGGCAGCGGCTACTGCACTTACCGGAGAAATCACTGATCCTCGGGATATTTTCAACATAAGTGAGCTAATAGATGTAGTGGAACTAAAGGATTATCCTGTTGATGATAGCATGATTATTCGTCCTGAAGATGTGTCAGCACCAAAAAGCGTGGAAATAATCCGAGGAAATAATATCACAAAATTACCGGAGCGAGGTCCTTTGAATGATACGATTAAGGCAACGATAGCCCTGAAGTTAGGGGATAATATCACTACTGATGATATAATTCCGGCGGGATCCGCTATTTTGAAGTACATAGCCAATATTCCAAAGTTTGCTGAATATACATTCTGCTATACTGATCCGACCTTCGTGGAACGAGCCAAGCAATTGAAGAACACTGTGATTGTAGGAGGAGAAAACTATGGACAGGGTTCAAGCCGAGAGCATGCCGCCTTATTACCGATGTTTTTGGGTGTTGAAGCGGTAATTGCCAAATCCTTTGCCAGGATTCATAAAGAAAACTTGTTTAACTATGGAATTTTGCCACTGATATTTAAAAATAAGGAAGATTATGAAAAGATTGAAATGAATGATGTTTTGGCTATCGATGATATATATGCTCAGGTTGATAAGGGCGAGGTAAAGGTGATGGTGGTAAATAAAAACATTGATATTGAAACAGTGCTGGTTGCTTCCGACTATGATAAACAAGTGCTTAAATCAGGCGGAGCGGTAAATTATCTAAAGAACAAGCGGAAATATGCAGCTACCAAGAATGTATTGGAGGTGATAATATGAAATTTCCCCAAAAAATAGAGATTACTGAAGTAGGGCCACGTGACGGTTTTCAAAATATCAAAGAATGGATTCCAACTGAAACCAAACTGAAAATAATTGATTGGTTGATTACCTGTGGTTTGAAGAAAATTGAAGCGACTTCCTTTGTAAACCCAAAGGCGGTGCCGCAGATGGCTGATGCTGCCGAGGTTATTACAACGCTTAAGCATAAATATAGCGATGTCACATTCATCGCTTTAGCTCCCAATTTAAGGGGAGTGAGAAATGCCATTGAAGCCGGAGCCGACGAAGTGGCATACATCATATCTGCCAGCGAGCGTCACAACTTTGAAAATACCAAACAGACAATAGATCAGTCTTTGGAGGGCTTGGGTGAGGTGTGTAAAATAGCTGGTGGAACAAAAATCAGGCTTGCCATTCCTACAACTTTTAACTGTCCTTGGACAGGGAAAGTACCGGTGGAAAATGTCATTAAAATTATCGAATATGGCTTAGCAGTCGGCGTAAGTGAAATTGGTCTCGGTGATACTATAGGGTCGGCCAATCCGCTACAGGTAGAAGAATTGCTGGATATATTAAAATTAAAATTTCCCTTGCTCAGTCCTGTGCTTCATTTTCATGATACGCGTGGGATGGGGTTAGCCAATGTAATAGCCGCGATGCAGGCAGGTGCAACAAAATTTGAAACATCAGTCGGCGGTCTGGGAGGATGTCCGTTTGCTCCGGGAGCTTCAGGTAACATCGCCACGGAAGATTTGGTCAATATGCTTGAAGGAATGACTATCCAAACTGGAATTGATATAGAAAAGCTTATGAAGGCGGTTTCCAGGACTAAGGAGGTATTGCCGGTTCCTATTATCAGCCATATGACCAGTGCTTTGGACTGTGCGGTGTAGCTACTGGCTGCAATATAAATCTTAAGGCATTTTTAAAGCAAGCATGGGCGAGGAATAAAAAGTAGTCCTAAGCTTTTAATTAAGAAAGGAGGAGGATAAAGTTGTTTTTAAAAAAAAGGAAACAACAAATTAATATTGGCGAGGTTGAATTACATAAAAGGGTATTGGAAGGCAATGTAAAAAAACTTATCACAGTTTTGGCAATTGGTCTATCGCTATTTCAACTTGGTACCGCAGTCTTTGGTGTTTATAAAACAGCAGTGGTACACCGCGCGGTTCATTTAGCTGTAGTACTGTTCCTGTTCTTTATCATATATCCCGGTAAAAAGAAGACTACCCATGAAAAATTATGGTTTCGCATTGATATGCTTATTGCAACAGCTTCATTAATAGTTGTGGGATATGTTGTATTCTTCTATGATAACATCGCTGAAAGAATCGGTAATTTAGAACCACTTACACAAATTGATCTTATCATTGGATTATTAATGATCATTTTTGTTCTTGAAGCTACACGTCGATCAAACAAAGTATTTTTTGTTATGATGCTTTTCGCTATATCATATATGATTTGGGGACCATATTTTCCGGGGATGTTTGCTCATCCCGGTATTTCTGCTGAACGTCTCTTATACCTTCTGGCATATTCTACTGAGGGCATTTTTGGAACAGGTTTATCAGTTTCTTCAACCTATTTGTATCTATTCATTTTATTTGGAATATTTTTAGGGAAGACAGGGGTCACCGATTTCTTTATGAAATTTGCCCTTTCAATTGTGGGTAAGTTTAAAGGTGGTTCGGCAAAAGCTTGTATCATAGGGAGTTCTTTGATGGGAATGGTAACCGGAAGTTCAATAGGAAATGCCGTTGCTGTGGGAGCATTTACAATCCCGTTAATGAAAAAAACAGGTTTTAAAAGTCATGTAGCCGGAGCTGTAGAGGCAATAGCATCTTGCGGCGGTCAACTGATGCCTCCGGTAATGGGTGCTGCTGCATTCATTATGGCGGAGATGACAGGTATCCCCTACGGTAAAATCGCTTTGGGGGCAGTAATTCCAGCTGCAATATATTACATTAATATTTTTTCGGTTATTCACTTTGAGGCATCAAAATTGGGGTTACAAGGAATGACTAAAGACGAATTGCCAAAATTTAAGGAAGTTGTACTATCATCCTGGCATCTTTTTATACCGCTTTTTGTGTTAGTATATTTATTGATGGTTGCAAGTTTTACAGCAACAAAAGCGGGTGCTGTGGCAATTTTTTCTTGTATTATTGTGACTTATATCAGGAAAGGAAAAAGATTTAATTTCAAAGATTTTCTGGAAGTATGTGAAAAAGGAGCATATAGTGCTGTAGAAATCGCGGTACTATGTGCCGGCATCGGTATTATTATCAGTTCTATAACACTGACTGGATTAGGCATGAGATTTTCCACCATTGCTATGGCACTGACAGGTCAACAATTAATTCCTATTTTAATCATGGCCATGGTGGTCAGTTTAATTTTAGGTATGGGAATGCCAACTCCTGTTGTGTATTTATTGATGGCTATGTTCGCGGCTCCTTCTATTGTAAAAATGGGAGTTCCAGTACTCTCGGCTCATTTATTTGTCTTCTATTATGCAATCCTTTCCGGATTAACACCTCCGGTTTGTATTGTATCGATTGTATCGGCAGGAATTGCTCAAGCCAATTGGCTGCAGACTGGTATAACGTCGACTCGCTTTGCTTTGGCGGCCTTCATTATACCATTCATGTGGATTTTTGGACCTGAATTGCTTATGGAGGGTGCCCCTCTTGATATTGCTTTGAGTTTTATATTTGCATGTATTGGTTCAATTTCAATAGCAGCATGCGTTCAAGGATGGTTTATAACAAAAGCAAATATCTTTGAGCGGATTATGTTATTTGCAGCAGGAATATTGATGGTAAAGACCGGTCTGGCAAGCGATATGATTGGCTTGTTATTATTGATAGTTGTGCTTATCAATCAATATAGAAAAAGAACAAAGACTTCGGAAGTATACAAAGTTGAAGTAGATATGGGAAGTTAGTAATTAGGTGTTCTTAGATACAAATAAAATTATTTAATGAGAGGAGAATTATAATGGTTAAAAAAGTAAATATTCTTCTAGTCCTGCTATTGGTTTTGAGTCTGAGTTTGTCTGGCTGTGGTAGTAAAGAGGTAGCTGACCAAACTGAGAAAGCCGTTAACTGGGCTTTGGGAACATCAGGGTCAGGATCAGGTGTTTACATTCTGGGTGGTGTGCTCTGTGATGTAGTAAACAAAAATCAAGAAGCGTTAATAGTATCACCGCAGGTCACGGCAGGATTTGAGGAAAACTTGGGTTTAGTAAATGACAATACGATAGCTCTTGCTGAGGTTAGTACAAATAACCTTGCAGCTGGTCAGGAAAAGTTTTCAAATATCACAGGAGTTTTTAATTATTCTATGCCTCCACTGCATTTGGTAGTTGATGGCAGTAAAAACATTAATAGTATTGAAGATTTGAAAGGCAAAAAGGTAAATTTGGGTGCTCCCGGTCAATCTACTAGGAAGATTTCAGAAATGTTGTTAAGTGCATACGGATTAACAGCTGATGACTACAAGATATCTTCCTTACCTACAGGGGAGTCTATTGAAGCCCTTAAAGACGGACAGGTGGATGCGATTATAGTAATTGCGGATGCTCCGATGCCCGGTATTGCTGAATTGGCCCTCACAAAAAAGATTGCAATTTTGCCAATTGAAGGACCGAATGCTGATAAGTTTAATGAAGCGATGAGTTTTTCCCTCGCACCAAGCCGGATTCCGGTAGGATCGTATAAAGGGGTGGATCAGGAGATAATAACGGTTACCCCTCCGATTACCATAATCGCCAATAAAGACATTGATACGGAACTTGTATATCAGTTTACCAAGGCTACATGGGAGAACCTGAATGAACTTAAAGAGGCAAGCGACAGTCTAAAATCTATGACTTTGGATAAAAACGTATTCTCAGGGTGGAATAAACTTCCTCTACACTCAGGTGCTGAAAAATACTTCAAAGAAGTGGGGATATTAGAATAACCGCCTAATAGTGCTATGAACCAAGGTATACGTTAATTCACCTTGTTTCCCAGTACTTGACCAGTATGGTTCTCAATCCATTGCTGGATTTGGGAAGTTCATAGACCCAGGCTGCTTCATCAGCATGATAAATGTCTAGTGGAATCTCTTTGGCAATGCTTGAGGATTTTCTTGAAAAACAGCCTTTGAGAACCGACACATACGATTAAGAATAGTATTTATTTAAAATTGGCCTGGAGCACTGTATTCTATTAGTGAATGCAGTGCTTCGGTTATAAAACCCCTTATAGTTGAATTGATAAATTTTTACAGAAATAATCTTAATTCTCTTGAACATAACAAATATTATGAAAATGGGGAACATTTTTAGGCATTTTTAAAGTAATAAGAACCTAACTGTTGCAAATGCTTTTCTTTTATGATAAGATTTATATAAATGAATTAATATTACAAGGTTGACAACTTGCTTGTAATTGCTGATTAATTAATAATAAAGAACAAGGAGTTAGAATGCCAGAATTTAATAACAAAACTGAAATTGATAAAATTTATGCTCAGCTAAGTCCGCGTGCAAATAAATTATATCATTTTATAAATTCTTACTATGAATATATGAATGAACCTCGTGATTATGACGGCTCCGGTGAATACATGAGCATGGTTGAAATACATATATTAACCTTAATTGCAGACCAGCCGGGTATTACAGTAAGTCAGCTTGCTAAGGATTGGGGAACAACAAAGGGAGCTATTTCTCAAACTATAAAAAAACTTGAGAATAAGGAATTGATTTGTAGAGAAAAAAAAGAAGGCAATGCTAAAACAATTCACATATATGCTACTGAAAATGGAGAAAAATTAAGTACAGCACATAAACTGTATGATAATGCTGATATCCTTCAAACACAATATGAGTTGTTAAAAACTTGTACATCTGATGAGTTGAATACGTTCTACAAAGTTGTTCAAGAGTATTCCAAGTTATTTGATTAAAGACAAAACAGATATTTTGTTTATGAGCTAAACAATATGTCTGTTTTTTTATATCTTTTTTTATGTAATGAAATTGATCGATGCTACAGTTATAAATAGTTTAGCAACTAAACAATAAAGTAATAAAAATAGAAGATAAATCTATAAAAACGTTGCTAAAACAATAAAATATTAATATTAAATGAATATAAATAATAAATGGTTGTAAAGAAAACTAAAAATATTTTTTTAAATACCTATTGACTTCTTAATAAAATCTTATATAATTATATCAATAATAGTTTAGCAGCTAAACAAAAAATGCATAACCCGGGAATATTATTACAAATAAAGGAGTGATATGTTATTTAGAGCAGCAGTTTATTAAATTTGAAAACGATATTCTTTTAAGTCTTCAAGGACAACCTAGGGAGTACTAGCAATTATTACAAATTATTATTAAACTAAAAATTTATTTCGGGAGGCTAATTATGGCTGAAAATACAAATGCAAGTTTAGGTACAAAGGATTTAAAAAGAGTTTTAGGAAGAAAAGATTTAATGTCAATAGCTGTTGGTCAGATTATCGGTGCCGGTATCATGTCTTTGACAGGGGTTGCAATAGGAATGACCGGAAAATCAGTTCCTCTATCATTTATGGTTGCAGCATTATTTACAATAATCATGGCAATACCTGTTATTATTATAGGTGGAACGGTTCGTATGCGTGGCGGACAATATACTCAGGTTGCTATTCTCGCAGGTCAGAAATGGGCAGGCGTTTTTATGATAACATATATTTTCTCAAACGTAGCTTTAGCTATGTATGCTATCTCATTTGCACAATATGCACAGTCACTGATACCTGGAGTACCATTGATGCCTTGTGCAATAATAATGCTGACAGTATTCTATATCCTTAACCTCATGGGAGTTCAAGGTGCAGCTTTCGTTCAAAATGCAATGGTTGTTCTCATGGGAACAGGTCTAGCGCTTTTCGTAGCATTTGGACTTGGACATGTACAACCGGGAATTTTCAGCGGTCCTGATTTTATGACAAATGGTGTTAGAGGAATAATGGGTGCAGGAGCATTGCTTGCATTTGCTGCTGGTGGAGCTACTGTAGTAATTAACTTTGGTGCAGAAGCTAAAAATCCTACTAAAGATATTCCTATTGTTATAATTGTTTCTACTCTTGTTGTTTCTGCTCTTTATGCATTCATGAGTGTCGTCGCAGCAAACGTATTGCCGATAAGCGAGGTTGCTAATCAACCGTTAGCATTGGTTGCAAAGGCAGTAATGCCAAGCTGGGCATTTGTATTCTTTACAGTTTGCGGTGCCGGTTTTGCACTTTCAACTACATTGAATGCAACATTGGCATGGGTAACAAACATGCCTGATGTTGACAAATTAGCTCAATTATTAAAATAGCAAAAAACAAATAAAATTAAATTAGGTGAATATCAAAGAAAATTAAAATATAAGATTGAGAGGAATGAATTATTATGAAATATGATTTTACTAGTATTGTAGACCGTCATGGAATGGATTCCATAGCCGTTGATTTGATGCAAGGTTTTGGACCTGAAGCACCAAAAGAGGGATATAGTATAATTCCTATGTGGGTTGCAGATATGAATTTTCCAACTGTACCAACAATTCAGGAAGCAATTATTGAACGTGCAAAGCATCCTATGTTTGGTTATTTTGTGCCAAAGAAAGAATACTTTGATTCAATTATAAAATGGCATGAAACCCGTAATAATGTAACCGGCTTGACTGCAGAGCATATTGGTTATGAGAACGGAGTTCTTGGATGTGTTGTATCAGCAATTAATGCTTTTTCAGCGCCTGGTGACTGTGTGTTGCTTCACTCTCCTACTTATATAGGATTTACTATGTCACTTGAAAACAATGGAAGAAAAATAATTCACACTCAACTGATTCAAGATGAAGATGGAATTTGGCGTATGGATTATGAAGATATGGATGCTAAGTTAAAACAGTACAAAATTCATGTTGCAATATTCTGTTCTCCTCACAATCCTTGCGGACGCGTATGGGAACGCGAAGAAATAGAAAAGGCCATGGAAATTTACAAGAATAACGATTGTGTAGTAATATCCGATGAAATTTGGAGTGATATAATACTGTATGGAAACAAGCATATTCCAACACAAAGTGTGAGTGAAGATGCCAGAAATCGTACAATTGCAGTATATGCACCAAGCAAGACGTTTAATCTTGCCGGATTGGTTGGATCATATCATATAATTTACAGCAAGTATTTACGTGATCGTGTAAGGGCACAAAGCAGCAAGCCACACTACAATGATGTAAATGTTCTTTCCATCCATGCTTTGATTGGTGCTTACAAGGCTGAGGGTGCTGAATGGGTAGATGAGCTGCGTCAGGTACTTGCTGAAAATGTTGATTATGCAAGTGATCACATTCTAAAGAACTATAAAGGAATTAAATTAGCAAAACCTCAGGGAACATACATGTTGTATCTGGATTGTGAAGAGTATTGCAAGGAACATAACATGACTCTTGAGCAGCTTTACAAGGCAGGTACTGATATTGGCGTTATGTGGCAGGACGGACGTCCTTTCAACCGTCCTTATGCAATTCGTTTAAACCTTGCATTGCCAAAGTCGAAAGTAGTTGAAGCCTTTGAAAGATTAGATAAATATGTATTTAATGTGTAAATAATAAAAGCTAATGTAAAATGAAAGATGGTTTAATTAAGATATTAATCTTAAATAACCGTCTTTTTCTTTTATAACCTTCAGCCAGAATATTATTATTGCGTAAAAATAGGATAAAGGATTATAATATAATAAGAAAAGTAATGATGCTTTATGGTAAATATTAAGAAAAAAATTAATAGGAGTTAAACATGGCAGATATTAAATATGAAATAACTGAAGAATTGGCTGTTCTATCTGAATCAGCAAGAGGATGGACTAAAGAAATAAATATGGTAAGTTGGAATGATAGGGAACCAAAAATTGATATAAGAGAATGGTCTCCTGAGCATGAAAGAATGGGAAAGGGAGTAACTCTCAGTAAGGAAGAAGCAAAGATATTGAGGGATGTTTTGAATAAAATGAATTTATAATACAATACAATAAGGGGTGGGGACATGTCTGATAATAATGTGAATCAAATGAATTTAGAAAACCGGCAGCCGCTGAAGATGTTGATAGGGAAAATTTATGAGTGATAATAAAAATTCAAGTGATAATAACTCTAAAGATAAACAAATTCTTTTTAATATAAAAGAAGTTTCGAAAATGATAGGTGTTGTCCCTGCAACCATTAGAAATTGGGAAAGACAAGGCATTTTTACTCCAAAGCGGAAAGATAATAACTATAGGGTATTTAATTTCGAAGATATTGAATTTCTGACGAAGATAAAAGAGTATTCTAAAGAACAAAATATGAGTATATCTATGATTAAACAATTGATATTAAAGGACAATACTCCGTATCAGGGCAACGATAAAAAATATTTTAAGGATATTTATCATACAAAACTAAAGAATTATCGTGAAAAGGGTGGATACACTCTTGAAGAGGTAAGCAGTGCGGTTGGAATATCTCCGTCTTATTTAAGCAAAATTGAACAGGAAAATGTAAATGTGTCATTTGATATTTTAGATAGACTTGCTAAATTTTACGGGGAAAGCACCATTCTTTTCTTCGATATTAAGAGTGATGCAGATAATGAGCTTGTGAGAAAAGGCGAGGGCAAATTATTACAATCTGTTTTAAATGGCGTTAAAATGGAATCATTAATAGATACCAGTAATAGCGCATTTGAGGTTGTTAGATTTACTGTTAATCCATACAGTGGAGACTTCATATCACATAGTCATCGCAATGGAGGAGAATTTATATATTTGTTAAAAGGACAACTGCAGGTCACATTGGATGATACTAAAGAATTTGTTTTATATGCCGGTGACTCTATTCATTTTAAATCCAATAGAAACCACAAGTGGCATAATCCCGAGAAGCAAGTATGCGAGTTAATTTGGGTTCATACATATCTTTGATACAAAAAGACCTGTAATAACAGGTCTTTTTAGATTGATTTTAAGCAACGATGCCTCTTTTATCATCATACTTTTCATATTCTTTGTTTTCCATGATTTTAATTATTCTTTCCACCATTTCATATACATCTTCATATGAGGTGTATAAGGCAATTGGTGCAAGTCTGATTACATTAGGAAATCTAAAATCAGGAATAATGTCATTATCCTTCATTGCTTTAGTAATTCTTATGGCATCTTTGTGCACCAAAGCAACGTGTCCGCCTCTTATTTTATCTTCTCTGGGATTTCCTACGCTAAATCCATACTTCTCCAGTTTAGTATCTATTAAGTACATCATATATGCAGTAATTTTCAGAGATTTTTCCCTAACCTTTTCTATTCCTGCTTCAGCATACATTTTTAAGCTACCTTCAATAGGTGCCATACTCAATATTGGTTGAGTTCCTGTTTGCCAACCACCTGCATATTCTGCATGTTCAAATTTATGCTCAAGGTTAAACTGAGTTTCTTTAATGTTCCCATGCCAACCTGCCATTCCTGGCTCCATTTTAAAATGCTTTTTATTAATATATAAACCGGCAATAGCACCTGGACCACCACTTATATATTTGTAATTGCACCATACGGCAAAATCACAATCAATAGCTTTAAAATCATGTGGAACTGCACCAATGGAATGACAAAGGTCAAATCCTACAATAATATCTCTTTCACGAGCTGCCCTAGCTATTTTTTCCATATCTACAAGCTGTGCGCTTCGATATAAGACAGATGGCAAAATAACCATACATACATCATCAGTCATTGCATCAATGATGTCATCTTCATATATATATTGCCCATCACGACTTTCCACAACTTTAAGACATTCTTCGGGATTATAGCCGTGTAGCTTTATTTGGCTATAAACAGCGTACTTATCAGTTGGAAAATTCAAATCATCCATAATAATTTTATTTCTTGTATCATTAGGATGATAAAATGTTGATACTGCTTTATGAATGTTAATTGTTGTATTTGTACAAACAGTAACTTCCTTAGGGTCAGCATTAATTAATGGAGCTAACATTGCGCCAAGTTTATCTTGATATAGGAAGTAATTGGTATCTTTTGCTGTCCACAGATCAATACCATACTTCTTCCAATCCTCCAACGCCTTGAGTACATATTTTTCAGCATCCTTTGAACAGAGCCCGCAAGAATTTCCGTCCATATAAATCATATTTTCTTGGATGTAAAATCTATCCTTATATTCTCTTAAAGGATCTTTTTCATCTAACTCCTTAGCAAAAGCAAGGGTATTTTCAAATTTTTGCATTTAACCATCCCTTTCATTTTTATATTATTCGCAACCGATTTTCTACATTGTAACTAAAATGACTAACTTTGTCAATTGCATTTTTAATGTTAGTCAAAAAATAATTGAATTTTATGATGAGTTTTTCTTGTTAAAATTTCTCTTGCATTAAATAATTTGTCAAATTATGAAAAATTATTTCCAATATTAGTTTGGTATGGTATAATTTAATTAATATTTTAAACTTTTTAAATGACTAACAAACGAGGGGGAAGTATGAACACTAAAGATTTTATTATTAAGTTTAAGAAAACATTAAAGGAAAATGCAATTGTTACAGCAGTAATAGGAATTATGTGGCTGGTTTTAGGTTGGCTGAAGTCCTATGGGATTAACAACATTTTTTTATTTCCGTTTAATTATGTAAGTGGTGCGTTAATTGGTGTTGATGGAGGAAGCTTTGTTGGAGGAATAATCGGCAAGACCTTGATGCTTATGATATTGAACAGTCTTATCAGACCATTTTTGTTCAGTAAAGGCGATAAAAAGGAACGCATTACTAAATCCATTAATCAATTTAAAAGTTCAGCACTGTCTAAAATACCGCAGTATAAAAACATAACACAATTATTGGATAAGGATCATATAAAGAGGAGCTATAATTTAGTTGGATTTGGCTTGTCTTTTTTATTGTATCCATTTATTACCGGAAATGGAAGCTTTCAAAATTCTGGTGTTTGTGTTTTAGTAGCTATCGCACTTTTTAAAGAATTGAAGAAACAAAGAAGTTTAATTGTTCATGTTATAAATTACATATTGAAGAAATATGACAAGAAGCAAATAAGTAAGGAAAATATGAATAGGTTAATTAGCGGAAATGCTCTGGGATTTGCATGTACGGTTATTTTTTCCTTAATAAGCGGATATAACGCACTTTCATATGTTATAGGATGTGTTGTTATAATAGTTGGCATATTTGAGATGGGACTTTTAAAAAATATTCGAAAAGATAAAGTTGAGGTGGCATAAATGAAACGACAAATAAGAGTTCAAATGTTAAAAAGATTTTTTTGCTTAACAATTGCAATAATTTGTTTAGCTTCAAATGTGACACTGGCTTATGCTGCATTAGTATATGATAGTACCAAGCATACTAGGGAAGAAATGTTTGAAATGGATGATAAAGGTCCTTTAATCAAAGCTCGCATCAGTGGAGATGGGTATGAAATAACAGGTAATGCTGTGGATGCTGATGGTACTATAGTATTAGATAATTCAAATAAGGCAAGCTTCAATGTAATTAATTATGATAATGGCAGATACCGCATGTTTCATGAAGTAACAGTATATAAATGGGATAATGGAAATTCCTATGGTTTGGGTCAGGAAGTAACATTGAATGATGGAAAAGTATATTATTCAGAAGTTATAAAAGAAGAAATGAATGTTGAAAACCTATTATTTGAAGATGATTATGGAACCACAGGACGATTTAATTTTAAGGGTGAGTATACATTACGACCAGTTGATGGATCCGGAGCGACGAATAATAAATTAACTGTAAGCGTACAGGGAAAATTAGTTGATTATACTTATATGTATTCTAGGGGTAATGGTGATAATGGGGTATATTTATTAATTGAATGTGTTGCAGACAATAATCAAGCAATATATGAGATAAATGGAGAAAAACAAATAAAGAAATTTGAGCCAGCTGACCACGACCTTAATAATGAAGACATAGGAATTGCAACAATTGAATATGGAATGCAGATTTTAAATGCAGAGTTTGATGCTCAAGGTGGAGCTGTTACTCCTGTAAAGGTTACTGCAGCAGCGGCTGCATCAGTTGCATTAGCTACAACGGGCAGTGTTGCATTAAGCAGTGTTAGCGGAACTTCAGGTGATATTTTAGATTTAGGGGAAGCAGAGAATGAGGGAGCCTCAGAGAATGATAATGCTGAGGAAGAAAATGAAGAAGAATCTGAAGAAGAATCTGAAGAATCCGAAGAATCCGGAAAACAAAATGATGACACGTATTCTTTTATAGTCAATAATGGTGATAGTTTACCGCCGCTGTGCAATACTAAGGGAGCTACTGTAACTATACCACTGAGTATTGAAGATGGCGAAGTTTTTAACTGGAACTATAATGTCATACCATTTCCAGTGAGACCAGACATATTTGTTCCGGGTATATTAAGTACAGGTGACAATTCAGCAGAGCTATCTGTTTTAATCACAGGTAAGAAACTAGAAGAAAACAGCACCTCAATTTATTGCTATGTAAGTGCTACTGCTGTTACCGATGAAGGAGAAAACAAGGCTCAAGAAACAATAGAGTTTACATTGTATAATACAGGTTTGTATGCTAAGGTAAAGGATAACAGCAAAAGCTTAACTAAGGACAATCTGACGATGACCTATGTGCGAGACAGTAAAATTAAGGGAATGGCAGAAATAATTACACTTAAAGACAATGAATATGATATTGAGGCTATCGAAGAAACAGATTCTGTATTAAAGGTAATGATAACTGCTGTTAATAAAGAATTTGGCAGATGTGCGTTAGATTCAATGAAAGGTAAATAATCATAAAAGCAGGAGAAATCCTGCTTTTATGATAGAAGTAATTTTATAATACTTATTGAATATAAACATTATGTTTGATAAAATATGTTTGTTAACATTTTCTGGTTAACATTTATAATGAAATTATATATAGGTTAATTATATAATAAATCTGGAGGGATCATGTTTGGAAAATTATTCGGCAAGAAAACTGAAATAAATAAGGATGAACCTAGAATAATAGAAAATACAAAACCAAGGGCTGTTAAAAAATTTGGGGGAACCAAGAAGCTGATTGCTCCTTTGAGCTCATATGCTGAAGTAATGAAAATGGTACCTAATGGCAAGATAGTAACCAAGGGCGATATAAGAGATTTTCTAGTAAAAAAATATAATGCTGATTATATTGACACTTTGACATCTGAAATTTATATGAATATAGTGGCAAATGAAGCTGCTGAAGGTAAAATTGATAATGTGCCTTATTGGAGGACAGTAGATTATAATGGGGTTCTTAATGTTAAGTTTCCGGGAGGAGTAGAAAATCAAAAAATGCTCTTGGAAAAGGAAGGCCATAAAATTGAAGACGCAGGTAAGTATTACTATGTAAAGAATTATGAGAAAAAGTTATTTAAATTAAATTAAATTAAAGGCCTATGATACTAATTATATCACAGACCTTATAACATGTTTAATTAAATTTTATTTTAGTTTGCTTTTAAAGCCTTTGTCATGATTGCTTCTGTTGATGTTGCCTGATTTGATATCTGAATCGGGAACATCTTGGAGCGAACTGTAATCATTAGGATCTTGAGAATTTTTGTTTGAATCGATGCCGTTGCATGCGCCATGAAACTTGTCCATTCCATTTCCCATGCTATTTTTTCTAAATCTGCCATTTCCTTTGCTCATATAAAATACCTCCTTTTGTTTATATAATTCCCTTAACTTATTTTGTTTATACTATTCGGTTAATATAATAAAAAGTTTATTAGAGGATTTTTTGAATTTGATAAATGTTTCCTTATTTATTTTGTTTAAACATTGAATAAAAAACTATAATTTGATAAAATAAAGTAAATTAAGTTAATTTATAACATAAAACGAGGTAGCGTTATGGAATTATTTGGTATTTATAAAAGCATCGAGTATATAGAACGTCAATTAAACAATGTAGAATATACAAATAGTAAAGAAGATATAAGAAGTTATGGTTCAAATTCATTAATTTTAGTTGAAAACTTATTAAAGGAACTATTGCATATATATGGGTATGTACTTTTTGGGACTCAATATAAAGAGCATTTGTCAAGGGTAGTTGATTTTAATGATAAATTAATGTTTGGAACGACGTTAAATGCTTTAGTTAAGCTACACACATTTCTAAAAGACCAGCATAGTAAGGATAGGTTTTATGATCTTTTTAAACGTAATTATGTAGTTTTTAGATATAATGATGTTTATTTTGATAAGTTAATGGATTGCAGCAAGAACAGAGCAATTCTTCTTCATGATTTAGTTGATAACATTAATACCATAGATTCATATAAGCTTTCTACAGTAAATGCAATAAAAAAGGTTTTAGAAACACTGAGATACTTTAGGGAAAAGAATATATTCCCTGATATGATTTATCTTGATAACTATTATATTTCAGATAATACGGCAGTATGCCATTTTAAAGATGAGATAGGTTCAACAATACCTATACAAATCAGTAAATATAAAATTGAAGAAATTAAAGATAAAACATGGTACATATTCAAAAATAGCAATAAGGATTTGTTGATACCTACATTTAACAAGTTAAATCATTTAATTGATGAAAATAGTAAAATAGATAAGGAAGTTATTTTAGACCTTGGCAATAAAGATAAAACGGTTATGCCATTAGGTTATTTACTAATAAACAAGGATGAAAGATATCCAATAATCAGCGATAACATAAAAATTGGCAGGTTAAAAGAAAATGATTTAGTATTTGAAGGAAGATCTATCAGCAGAAATCATTGTATTGTAAAAGTGCTGAATAATGATATTTTCATCTTGGATGATAATAGTACATTTGGAACCTTTGTAAATGGAATAAAGTTAGACCCTAATAAGAATTACAGGCTTAATGATAAAGATGAAATTCTTATAGGTATAGGAGTAGATGAAGTTAAATTAAAATACAATAAATACTAACTAACAAAATTATAATGACGGGCAAAGCCCTTATTGAATGGAGCATATTATGATAACTTGTCCTTATTGTAGAGAAGAAAATGATGAAAACAACAATATTTGTGTAAAGTGTGGAAGTAAGATTAGTGAAAATATATATCATAAAGGGATGATGCTTGACAATAGATATGAGGTATTAGAGCTCATAGGGAAAGGGGGAATGGGATACGTTTATAAGGCAATAGATTTGAAGCTTAATAATTCCATTGTAGCCATTAAGGAAATGATTGTTGATGGTATTCCAGAAGAGCGATTAAATAAAGCTATTGAATCTTTTAAAAAGGAAGCATCAATATTAGTAGAATTAAGGCATCCTGCATTGCCACGAATAATAGATTTTTTCTCTGAAGGATACAAAAGATGGTATTTGGTAATGGACTTTATTGAGGGAGAAACTTTAGACACAATAATTAAGAAGAAAGGCAAACTGCCTGAAAAGTTGGTTCTAAATTATTTTAAACAGCTATGCAATGTATTGAATTATCTTCATACCAATGAACCACCGATTATTTTCAGAGACCTCAAACCATCAAATATTATGGTTACAAGCAATAATAAAATTGTATTAATTGATTTTGGTATCGCAAAGATATTTGAGTCGAATATGCATGATGAAGATGTGACATGGAGCTTTTCTCCGGGTTTTGCTCCTCCTGAACAAATGCTTAAAAATGAAATTGGTTTTTTTACAGATATTTATTCATTAGGGCTGGTTTTGTATTATCTTTTGACTGGAATTAATCCTACTAATGCTCGTAACAATAAGTACATGGAATTAAAAAAACTGAGAATATCCAGTGATTTTAAGGATGCTATCATTCAATGCTTAGAAAACAATCCTAATGACCGACCTCATAGTATAAAAGAACTCCAAGTCTTGGTAGTTAAGAAAACTAAATACATAGAGCTCACAAATAAAAGGTTATTTAAATTATATATTTCCTTATTATTATGTATCACCTTAATGAGCTTTATTTATTCTTCTATAAAAATCAACTTTTTTGATAAAGACAATAACGAAGTGCCAACAAATGCAAATATTACAAAGGCTGATGAGCTGAAGGACAATATAATCAGCACTAATTTAACTATTCCTGAAGAAGCTACGGACGATATTCCAGTTACTATCCAAAGTGATTTTGTCATTAGCAATAATGCAAAGATGAGTATTAGTATGGAAAATGATGAGTTTTATGATGCATCTCCTGCATTGGTTTATAAAATCGCTGATTTATTAAATAATTCATCTAAAAAATTGGATTCTAAAATTAATAAGGAATTTGATTTTATAATAAAAATTGATGGATTACCAAAAGTATATCTTAACAAATACAACTATTTTTATTTTGAGAATAGTGAATCCACCATATATGAAACTAATGAGGATGTGCAAAAGATATCTACACTAATCTGCAGAGATGAAGAAAATTCTAATGTTTATAAATTTATGGATAAAATTATACTACAATCTGCTGAGGCTGACTTAAATAATGATAAAATAAATGAGAAAATTGAACTTATATACAATAATAACATTGAGCTGTTAATAAATGATAGTAGGACTATAGTATTTGAAGAATATTGGAATATAATTGATTATGATTTAGTAGAAACGAAATTCGATTTATTTAGGCAAAAGAATACGAATATTGTCAATATTGTTGTAACATTTGCACAATTCACTAATAAAATTGGTTCGTCTGAAGATATAGACATATATTACTATGAAGATAAAACTATTCACAAAATTTGGGATATAAGCAAGGCATATGAACCATTAATATATACAATCTTACTTAATGATACGGTTAATATAAGTATTCCTGAATTTGAATACTCAAAGAATTTATCTGAATATTATTTTGAAAGTGCAAAAAAAGGATTGGAAAAATATAAGACCAAAAATGAAGATGTTTTTTATGTTGGTACTAATATGTACTCTAAAATAATTGATTATAATAATGATGGTATTGATGAATTAGTTACAACCAGAACGTTTGGTGGGCCTGATGACTACCTTGAAGGTGTTTGCAAAACATATTATGAAATTGATGGAATGGATGTAAGGGCTACTGGAATAGAAATTGAGCCTATGCACTAGCAAGGCTTTAATTTAGAGGAATAAACAATAAAACAGGCGGACGATGTCCGCCTTAATTAAGTTATAAAGAATGAGAATCAATATCCTTATTATGTGTACTAATTGCCGTTTAATACCTTGACTATGAAGCTGTCGGCAGGTAAAATGATTGTTTTGTCACCCTGCATTGTTGTTTTTAAGGCTTCCAAGCTTCTGATGAATTCATAGTATTGCACTCTGTCTTCGGTGGAGTATGCAGCTGCTATAATTTTCATATACTCGCTTTCTCCCTGACCCTTCAGCTCCTCAGCGGATGCTTTAGCCTTGGATAAGAGTATGCCCACTTCTTTGTCAGTTTCGTTCACAACCTTGCTTGCTTCCAGATTACCATCTGCTCTGTAGCTTTCTGCCATTTGTGTTCTTTCAGAAATCATTCTGTTGTAGACAGCAGTTTCATTGTCCTTTGGAAGGTCAAGGCGTTTTATTTCTACGGCTACAGTTGATATACCGTAACTTTTTAGCTGATTATTTACCATATCAGTTATTACTGTGTTAACGTCATCTATTGAACTATTGTCAGAGTTAATTATATCTGATTGATTCATAGTTCCCAATGTATTTTTCACTGCATTGTAAACAACTGCATCTATACGATTTTCCATTTCAGAGATTCTGCTTACTGTTTTCATAAATGTGTATGGGTCATCTATTTGCCATACAGCAAAATTGTCTACCACCAATGTTTTTTTGTCACCCGTTAAAACCTCTGATGGAGGAATGTCATACATCATTCTATACTGAGGTATTTTTTCAACCTTGTCTATTAGAGGTACCTTGAAATGCAAACCTGCAGTGTCCTGCAATTTAGCAAATGCTGAAAATCTGGTTACATAGGCATATTCATTTTCTTTTACAACATATGCTGTATTGGCAAATGCTACAACCAGCAATATTAACAATATCATTTTTAATATTACACCCAAATTGCTTTTTTTCTTAGTTTCCTGCATTAGTTTGTACCTCCTTCAGCTGCTGATGGTTCTGAAAAGCTCTTTAGAGGCAGAAGTTTTTGCACTCCGCCTTCTGACGAATCAATATAGACAGTTACGCCAGGCAGTATTTGTTCGATTGCTTCCAGATACATTCTTGTTTTGGTGATGTCTTTGTTTTTGGCATATTCAGTGTACATTGCATTGAATCTTGCCACTTCACCATTTGCTTCATTAATTTTCGATTCCTTGTAGGATTCAGCTTCTCTAATTAATTTGTCAGCTTGGCTTTCAGCTGCCGGAAGTGTTTTGTTTTTATAAGCAAGTGCTTCATTTATTCTGGTTTCTTTTTCTTGCTTAGCTGTTTCCACCTCTTTAAAAGCTCTTATGACATCTGCTGTAGGCGGCTCGCTGTCTTGGATTTTAACATCAAGTATCTGTACGCCCAAATCATAATTTAATAGCTTATTGATGATTTTTTCTTTAATTTCTGCTTGGATGATTGATTTTTCTGTAGTAAGAACACCGTCAACATCCTTTGAGCCAATTATGCTTCTGGCTGACGATTGCGCTATCATTTTAAGAATTTGTCCAGGATCATCTGAATTGTATAGGAATTTTACAGGATCAGAAATTTTCCACTCAATAAAGAAATCTATGTTGACAATATTAAAGTCTCCTGTAATCATTTTAGCTTCTGCTGCAACAGCTGTGTTCTTGCTGACCTCAGCTTCGTTGGCTGTGGAATAACCTATCTGCAGCTTTTGTGTTTTATTCACAGCTACCTTGTTGACATTTTGTATCGGATATGGCAGCTTGAAATGCAAGCCTGCTGTTTCCACGCTTGTTACTTTTCCCAATGTTGTTACCACTGCTTGCTCTGATTCTTCAACTGTGTATTGGGATGACATTATTGCAGAAATAGCAATAAAAACTAAGGGCAATATCAATATCCACTTCAAGCTTCTTCGCTTTTTAGTCGGTCTTTGGCTCATGTCCTGATTTGCGTACTGATTCTTTAAATCGTTTGCTTTATTAATTGCATTTAATAAATTTTCAAGCAAATTTCTAATATTCATTTCCACTCCTTTATAAATTTAATGATTTGCATAAATTCTCTTACATTATATCACATATTTCTTTAAAAAACATTAAGTATACCAATGTTAATAAATTTTTATACGCCTTTTTATACGCCTTGACATGTTCTCTACATTGTGTTAGTATTTACCTGATAGGGGAGCTTAATGAGTTAGGCTGAGATAAAACCACCATAATGTTTTGACCCTAAGGCAGAAAAAACTGCTTTACACCTGATCCAGGTAATGCTGGCGTAGGAAATGTATAGGTGTCCATACATACCTCTCCATTACCGGAGAGGTTTTATTATATGAAAAGAATGTGGAGGAAAAGAAATGGAAGCAAGTGTAGCAATTCAAGTTTTACCAAATGTAGGCTCTACTGATGAAGTAATCCGTATAGTTGATGAGGTTATTGACTATATTAAGAGCACAGGTTTAAATTATTATGTTGGTCCCTTTGAAACTACAATCGAAGGAGATTATGAGCAATTGATGGATATAGTAAAAAACTGTCAGTTAATCGTTGTAAAAGCTGGAGCACCTTCAGTATCAACGTATGTTAAAATTTTCTTTAATCCGAACGGTGGTGTTTTAACTATTGACCAAAAAGTTACAAAGCATCATCAATAAGGTTTCACCGGTACTGGCGATATCGTTTATTTTAATTCTGTGGCAGCTATTGTCTGCCACAGGTATTGTTCCAAAATTCATGCTGCCCTCACCACTTGATGTGGTCATGGCATTTATAAATGATTTTCCCCTATTGATGGAGCATGCAGAGACTACGTTGATTGAAGCATTTTTAGGACTTGTTATAGGAACTGCATTAGGCTTTGTAATTGCAGTAGTAATGGATCATTTCCCAATTGCTTATAAGTCCATTTATCCAATGATGGTTTTGACTCAGACGGTTCCCACGGTTGCCATCGCACCCCTTTTGGTGTTATGGCTGGGCTTTGGTTTGCTGCCCAAGGTGACACTTATTGTAATTACAACTTTTTTTCCTATTGCAATCGGTCTTTTGGATGGATTTCATTCAGTTGACCGTGATGCCTTGAATTTGTTGAAGGCCATGGGTGCCAATGAGATGCAATGCTTCATTCACATAAAGCTTCCAAGCGCTTTAAGCCATTTTTTCGCAGGTTTAAGGATATCAGTTTCTTATTCTGTGGTAGGTGCTGTTGTTTCAGAATGGCTGGGAGGCTTTAAGGGACTGGGTGTTTATATGACAAGGGTGCGCAAATCCTACTCTTTTGATAAGATGTTCGCTGTAATATTTTTTATATCTTTAATCAGCTTGTTCTTAATGTTTTGCGTATCATTGCTCAAGGATGCAGTCATGCCTTGGGATAGAAAGAAAAAAGAATCAGAATAAAATAAGAAAGGACTAAAATATGAAAAGAAAATTATCTTTATTAATTGTTGTTTTAATGCTTATTATGACATTTACTGCATGCAGCAGTGAACCTGAAAATATACCTGATGGTGCTGACAATAGCCAAGAAAAGGTCCGCATAGTGTTGGATTGGACTCCTAACACAAACCACACTGGATTGTACGTTGCGCAGGCAAACGGGTATTTCACTGAACAAGGGCTTGATGTAGAAATTATGCAACCTCCTGAAGGTGGAGCTGAAATGCTGGTTGCCGGTGGTGGAGCTGAATTCGGAATAAGTTTCCAGGATGCATTGGCGCCTAATTTTTCTTCTGACAATCCAATGCCCATATCTGTTGTTGCTGCTTTAATACAACACAATACCTCAGGAATTATTTCCTTGAAGGACAAAGGAATAGATACACCTGCAAAGATGGCTGGACATTCTTATGCTACATGGGACATTCCTGTTGAACAGGCTATTATCAGAAAAATAGTGGAAGACGATGGCGGAAATTTTGAAGAAATTGAAATGATCCCAAGCACTGTTACAGATGTAATAACTGCGCTTCAAACTGATGTGGATTCTGTATGGGTTTTTTATGCGTGGGATGGAATTGCGACAAAGGTTAAAGGCTTGGAAACTAATTATCTTAACTTTGGAGACTACGGCACAGAGCTTGATTTTTACAGCCCTGTATTAATAGCGAACAATGATTATGCAAAAAATAATTCCGAAATAGTGAAGAAAACATTGGAGGCCTTAAAGAAGGGCTATGAATTTTCAATAGAGAATCCTGAAGCAGCTGCAGATATATTATTGGAGGCAGCTCCTGAGCTGGATTCTGAAATAGTAAAGGCAAGTCAGGAGTGGTTAAAGGATCAGTATAAAGCAGAGGTTGAACAATGGGGATACATTGACCAATCCAGATGGGATGCTTTTTATTCATGGCTTTATGAAAACAAGCTGATTGAGAAAGAAATTCCAAGCGGAACAGGTTTCACAAATGAATATCTACCTCAATAATAATAATAAAACCAAGCTTGTTGCAAAAAATATCACTGTAAAATATGAAGGCTCTAGCGTGATAGAGGATGTTTCATTGGAATTAAACAAGGGCGAAATAGTGTGTTTGCTGGGGGTCAGCGGAGTGGGAAAGACCACCTTGTTCAATGTTATATCAGGCTTGCTGAAACCTGATTCAGGCACTGTGGAGCTGGACGGGGTAAATATAACTGGCAAGGCAGGCAATGTAAGCTACATGCTTCAAAAGGACCTCTTGCTGCCATATAAAACCATAATAGACAACGTAGCTCTTCCATTAGTCATAAGAGGGGAAAAAAAGCAAAGGGCAAGAGAAATTGCCTCAAAATATTTCGAGGAATTTGGACTTGAAGGCACTGAAAACAAGTACCCAAAACAGCTGTCCGGAGGAATGAGACAGAGAACTGCTCTTCTTAGAACATATTTGTTTTCTGACAGGGTTGCCTTGCTGGATGAACCATTCAGTGCTCTTGACAGCATAACTAAAAGCAACATGCATCAATGGTATCTCAAGGTTATGGAACAAATAAAGCTTGCAACTCTTTTGATAACTCATGATATTGATGAGGCCATTACCTTGTCCGACAGAATTTATATTATGTCAGGAAAACCGGGCAGGATAAACGAAGAAATATGTATAGAACAGCCAAAGCCCAGAGATAAAGACTTTAATGTAAGCGAAAGTTTTATAAAATATAAAAAACATATACTGGATATCCTAGAATAATAAAAAAATCAGCTGAACAATTTAGTTTAAGCTGATTTTTTTAGATTCCTTCTATATAAACAAAGTTAAATTCCATGCATATATTAATTAAAGAAAATAAATAAACAGAATTACCATTATATTCTTATTTATGTTCACAAAGATAGAAACGAGGAGTTTACATGTATTCTTCTAATAAATCTATAAAAAATAATGTAAAAGCATTTCAACAGACAGTAATTCCAAATATTGTCACAGTTACTGTGCCGACAAATATAACTGTACATTTGGGAAGTCCTGATGAAATAGCAGAAAATGTGACTGTTCCATATCTTGAATATATAAAAAATGTAGGTTCAAGCGAACTTTATCCAACATGGCCCGAAAATGCTTTGCGAGCTAATCTTCTTGCTATAACGTCTATTGCCTTGAACAGAGTATATACTGAATGGTACAGATCAAGAGGCTATGATTTTGATATTACAAATTCAACACAATATGACCAAGCATTTGTTGCCAACAGGGGTATATTTGATACAATTAGTGTAATTGCTGATGAAGTCTTTAATGATTACATAGTCAGAGAAGGGCAGTTCCAACCTCTATTTGCAACTTTTTGTGACGGACGTATTTCTCTATGTAACGGATTGCACCAATGGGGATCTGTAGACCTGGCTAATGAAGGATATACACATATAGAAATATTAAGATATTACTATGGAGAAGATATAAATATAGTTTCTGATGCACCTATCGCTGATATTCAGGAAACATACCCCGGCGAACAGTTGCAATTGGGTGATTCGGGCTTCGATGTTTTAAGAATACAACTTGCCTTAGACAGAATAAGGCAGAACTATCCTGCAATTCCTGTTATAAGCCCGCTTAATGGTTATTTTAATGAATCTACTGAAGCTGCAGTCAGAGCATTTCAAAATATATTCAAGCTTCCTGAAACAGGAGTCATTGATGAAGCAACCTGGTATTCGATCAGGTATATTTTTATAGCAGTTACCAAATTGGCTGAATTAACTACACGGGGATATCAACTCAGCCAGTTGATTGAAATAACCAGGGAAACCTATCTGGAGGGAGATGTGCGTCCAACTGTTGAATTGATTCAGTATGCATTAAATGTGATGGCTGCTTTTTATCCAACCATAGAACAGGTACCCATCACAGGATACTTTGATGAAAGTACAAGAGAAGCTGTCATAGAATTCCAAAAAACTGTAGGCATTGAACCAACCGGAGTGGTGGACAGGGAAACATACGAAGCATTGGGAGAAAGCATGTTTAGTATACTTGATACGCTTCCTGCTGAATCTGTTTATCTTCCTACCTTGCGATGGCCGGGTGAAGTATATAATGTTGGAGATGAAGCTCCCTCTATATATTTGCTGCAGGAAATGCTGTCATATATTTCTTTGATTATTCCAATCATTCCACATATTGAACCAACAGGAGTTTACGATGAGGCAACACAACAGGCTGTCAGAGAATATCAAAGGTTGCAGGGTCTTGAACCCACAGGCATAACTGATGAACAAACATGGAATTCTATTGTAGAGGTATACAGGCAGCAAAGATATGGAACTGTGCCTGGAATTACTCCGATTATTTAGTTTAAAAGTCCTCTAATGATGGTATAATAAAATATATCAAAGAGTACTTTCAGAAACTAAATGAATAAAACAAGCAAAAACAAGAATTAAAATTAAAAGAGAGAAAAAAGTGTAAAGTCAAGTTGATAGTATTTAAAAATAAGTAAAAAAGAGCATGGCAAACAA